>WRBK01000015.1 GCA_009784575.1 Defluviitaleaceae bacterium
AACTAGAGCGCATGATAGCTAGCACCAATGCAAAATTTAGAGAAATGCACAGAATGGCACAGGAGATAGATGGTAGATATGCAAGACGGATGGAAGAGATGAAGTGGAGGATAAATGCTTATACAAAGAAAATGGAGGCTATTAGAGATGGGTTTAGTATGGGATTTTTGTCGTTAGCAGGCGACATGGATTCCGGTTCAGCATCAGCTATGCCCCCAGGATTAACAAGTCCGTCAAGCACCAACCATCAAGATTTATGGGATTATATCATGGCTCTAGCTGAAATTAGCAAGCTATCATATAGTATGAACCCTAATGTTGCAACAGAGCTACAAAGAGCGTTAAATTCCATACCTAATATTGCAGACCGCACCGCGATATTGAATATAATGATTGATGCACCGATAGTGAATCAAAACCTAATATTTGCTGTTGCAAATCAATTGAACATTAATGCTATATCGGGGGCAAGCGGTGTCTTCCAAAGACCCAATATAACTAACGGTTTCCAACCAACAATTGTATTTTGTCCAGAGGCAGATAGAGCTAATCCTCGCGGAAGTTTCTATACTTTTTTCCACGAAGTAGGTCATTTAGTGGATTGGGTGTTTAGTGACCCCAGAGACCCTAGTGGCGATGACATGCTAACTAGGGGAAGCGTGTTTGGAGGAAGGCTTTATGGTGCTTTAACAAAGGATGTTAGTGAAGGCTTGCACAATATAGCTAATGGATTACCAAGGCCACCTGGTGTAACTCAGGACATGATCGATAGGTCGGTTAATAATATTATTAATGGGATTTCAGTAGAAGGATTATCATTTCTTTCACTTGAGCAACAATTTCAGTCTCAATTAGAAGAAGTTGCGAACATAGTACTGAGACCTCTAAATGACACTCAAACCCAAGTCAACATGGTAGTTCCTGGCAGTGCTTTCGGGTCTATAACATTAAATGTAGTGCGTGGCAATTGGGCGCATACTACTCACGGCTATCATTACCATAATGACAACAAAGAAACGCCTACATACCGCCAAGCCAGCGAATTCTTCGCAAACTACTTTGCATCAACATCACTTGGTAACCAAGCAATGCTAGACAATAAAGAGCAATTCTTGCCAAATGCAACAGAGTTTATGAGACAAGAAATAATACCATACTTGGAATCAAGGATGGGAGGTTAAGATGAAGATGACACTACGAATATCAACTGTTTTATTATCGCTATTATTTATGATTGGATGTATACAAGAAGGAGATGGAAGAATGACAACTAATAATAATGCTATGACCGAAGAGGAGATGCAGTCGTTAAAGGACTGGTCTTTATATTGGAATAGGGAGGGCGGAGGAATAAATAATTTAGGCAATATGATGAATGTTGACTTCATCCCCGCCCCCAGAGATGTAAACCTACAGACTATAGAACGATTTGTGTTCACAGAAATAGCTGATTGGCAGGTTAATCGTGGTTTTATATTGGATAAAATGCATGATAGAACATATTTTTGTGATAATTTTGCTTTTGGCTTTTTGACACTTGCACATTTTCGCTACCCCTCCGAATTCCAAGAACAAGACCTAACCCGCTTAATCCAAGCAATAGAAGAATCAAATATGCTCAACTGGAATAGCCATTATCAAGGCAGGTCTCAGCCAACTAATATTGAAGGAGATCTTAGTCGTCACTGGACATTAGGTATCCTTTTCTCTGACGGCACAATGTTCCGAAGCAGTGGCACAGGGATTGAGTTTCGTAACGACTTCTTCCCACCCCAGCACGAATGGCAAATCCTAACTGACTTTATATCAGAGATAGGAGCAGAGGTGCAAGAACGTCACCATGCAGAACAGGGAGCGCAGAACGAATAGGTTCGGGCTATTCTAATTATTATAACTGAGGATATAATAAAAAAGGAGATGAAGCTATGCAATACAGCGAAAAGGTAATGGACTACTTTATGAACCCACGCAATATGGGCGAGATAGAAAATGCCGCTGGCGTAGGCACTGTAGGTAACGCTAAATGCGGCGATATTATGAAAATTTATCTGGATATTGATGACGATGGCATAGTGCAAGATGCAAAATTTAAGACTTTTGGCTGCGGTGCGGCTGTAGCTACGTCTTCTATTGCTACGGAGCTTGTAAGAGGCAAAACCATACAAGAGGCGATGAAAGTAACCAACTCTGCTGTTACAGAAGCCTTGGATGGTCTTCCAGCCGTAAAGGTGCATTGTTCTTTGCTAGCAGAAGAGGCGATACATGCTGCTCTTTGGGATTATAGCCAAAAGAAGGGTATAGCCATAGAGGGTTTGCAAGAGCCAAGTGATGATGACCACTCTCATGACCATCATCATGATATTGATGAGGATGATGAGTAAATATTACTCATAGAGGCGACCGCTGGTCGCCTTTTTTTATGCATAATTGCCACTGACATACTCGGTCTCTAATGGCAATTTTTCACAAAGTTGTGCAAACAGCCCAATTCGTACTTGATTTTCCGTTTTAAAATATGCTATACTACAAATCCGCTTCAAATAATCAATTAAGGAGGTATATATGTCACAAGCAAACTCTATCATACAGGTAAAAAACTTTGTCAAGCGATATGGGGATTTTGAAGCTGTGAAAAATATCAGCTTTGATGTAGAAAAGGGTAGCATCTTTGCTTTTCTAGGACCAAATGGCGCAGGCAAAAGCACCACAATAAATACCCTTTGTACCATATTTGAAAAAACATCTGGCGAGCTAATTATTGACAACAAGGACGTTAGCCGTGAGAAAAATGCTGTACGCCAAACCATTGGTGTAGTTTTTCAAGAAAACACATTGGACAAAAAGATGACGGTAGAAGAAAATCTAAAAATGCATTGTGTGTTCTATAAAGTTCCAAAAAGCGAGGTAAATGAGCGTATAGACTTTGTGCTAAAACTCGTGGAGCTATCAGATTGGCGCAAAAAATCTGTTAGCACGCTGTCTGGCGGCATGATGCGCCGCGTTGAGATAGCACGTGGGCTTATGCATTATCCAAAAGTGTTATTCCTCGATGAGCCGACAACAGGGCTAGACCCACAAACCCGTAGCCATGTGTGGGAATATGTGCTAAAGTTGCAAAAAGAAAAAGATATCACAATTTTTCTGACCACGCACTATATGGATGAAGCAGAACATGCGGATGATGTGGCCATAATGGACCATGGCAAAATAATAGCGCACGACACACCATTTGGACTAAAAAAGCAATATACCAAAGACAGGGCATATGTCACTACAACAGATGCCGCAAAATTCGAGGGTCTTCTTAAACAACAAAGTATAAATTTTGAGACACGGGAGAAATACCATCGCGTGGATGTGGACGACAATTCAAAATTCCTTCATGTTTTGGCAGAATGCCGCGAAAGCATAACGGATATGGAGCTGCGCAAAGGAACACTAAATGACGTGTTCTTGGATATCACTGGCAGAGAAATAAGACAAGGAGGTGGCGCGTAATGAAAGTCGTAGGAGCTCTATGGGTACGCAATATAATCGCTTTTTGGCGCAACAAGCCTGCGTTAATAGCTAATCTGGTCATCCCATTTTTCTTTGTTTACGTTTTTAGCAGCATTTTCCAAGGCGCAGAAGTGCTGATGATAGCAGGTATTATCATAGCCACCGTTTTTGACTCTAGCTTGCGCATATCCTCAAAAACCATAGATGACATGACCAGCGGCTTTATGAAAGAGGTGCTTGTGTCGCCTATACCGCGCATAACTATAGCTGTGGGGCAATTCTTATCATCTGCCACTGTAGGCACATTACAGGGGCTGCTGATTTACATTGTAGGCATGATCATCTTCCCAGAAGTGCGACCAGATTCCGCCCTCACAGCCATCTTGGCCATTGCCGCCATGATTTTTGTAGGGCTAATCTTCGCTGGCTTTGGCTTGCTAATAGCTTCCAAAGCTAAGGATATGCAGACCTTCCAAGCCGTTTCAATGGCAATCACCATGCCCATGACCTTTATCTCTGGCGCGTACATCCCACTTTCACAATTGCCAGAGCCGCTACATTGGGTGGGCCGCTTTAACCCTATGAGCTATGCAGTACACTTCTTTAGAGACATAGCCATAGCAAACCCCGACACATCAACAATCTGGGTACTAACAACAGAACAAGAAACCATCTTCACCTTTTGGGGAATGACCATCACACCGCTGATATCCATATTTATTTTGGTGGCATTTGGCGTAATCTTCCTGATTTTATCAACCATAACCTTTACTCGTGTGGACTTCTCAAAGATGGCGCGGAACAAAGAAGATGCGGTGGATATGTGGAGTTAAAGTAATTGACAATAATATCGTAGGGGCGGCTCTTAGCCGCCTTTTTAGTGCCTCTAATAATTTACTTGTAAAATCTTGAATTTAATGGCATAATGATAATATAGACTGACCGCTAGGGAGTGTGTAATATGCATAAACAACTGACACTTAGCAACTTTCGTGGCTTCAAGAATTTTTCTATGGATTTAGCACCCGTTACGCTTATTGCGGGCAGGAATAACACGGGTAAAACATCTGTGCTTGAGGCTATATTTATGTTGTATCGCTATGGACATACAGAAACACTGCGCAATCTCCCGATGATACGCGGATATGTTCCTACGAACTTTTCTGCGCAAAACTTATGGGAGCTTCTATTTTATGAAATGAATCCAAACAATGTCCTTAAAGTTTCTCTTGACGATATGCTAATCATGGAGCTTCAAAAAAATGACAATGTTGCACAGACCAGAACTACAATGGAAAATGTGCTTAATCAGTTTGGAAACACGGGTCTTTCAATAACGAGCTATTTATTAGGATGCAAGTTCACTGACAAAGGAATTGTATCAGAGTTTGATTATTTTGTGGATGGTGAAGTAGGTAACCAAGGCATTAATGCAGTTGGCAGAAACTCTGCAAACATTCCTTATAGTTCAAAAGATTATCGGTCTGCCAACTATTTCGGTCCAAATGTACTTACCGCTGATATGGAAGTAGCAAATTGGTTTGAAAAGCTTTCGCTTAACAATAGAAAAAAAGACCTCGTAAAGTTTTTGCAGATAATTGACAGTGATATTGTCGAAATAGAGAACCTTGGAGCTGTGCCGCAATTCTATATCACCAACAAAGCAGGAACAAAATTGCCACTAGTAGTGATGGGTGATGGCATTAGAAAAGTAATGCATGTAGCATCATATTTGTTTGCAGGCATAGAAAAACCATTGCTGTTGGATGAAGTAGAAAATGGCTTGCATCACTCCCTACACGCCAAGTTCTGGGAGCTTATTTCTGCGCTTGCAAAACAAGAAAATCGCCAAATAATAGCTACAACCCATAGCGACGAATGCATAGAGGGCGCGCTGGATGGCGTAAAGGCGGCAGGGCTGCAAGACCGATTTGCCTATGTGCGACTTGATAGAACTGATGATGGACAGGTTGTGGCTAAGAAATTTGATGCCGAAAAGCTAGAACGCTTTCTTGAAAAAGATAGGGAGGTCAGATAGATGGCAAAGCGCGAGGAAAATAAAGAGATTGACAAGCCACATCTGATTTTGTGTGAGGGGAAAGATGAAGTGCTATTTGTTATTGAGCTTCTTTCTCGCCTTCGTAAAGACGAAGAAAAGTTCAACAATTTTCTGGCTCTTGATTTTGGTGGCAATGACGAGCTTGCAACTTACCTAAAAGAAGATTTGCCCGATGAAGTCGGCTTTAATATCGTTAAATCCATAATAATACTTCGTGATTCAGAAAAAGACGCAAATGCCGCATCTATGCAAGTAATACAGCATCTAAAGAATGCCGGATTCCCTTGTCCTTCTAGGGCAAACAAAATAGCCGAAGGCGTTTTTAATAAAAAGGACGTAAAGGTTGCCTTCTCATTATTTCCAACACTTTCAGATGTTGTCGTATCTGGTACACTAGAAGACCTTTTTCTTGACAATCTTGCTAGAAAAGATGCGGCGCAATCATTATGCGAAGTTGATGCATTTATAGATAAATTAAGAGCAAACGGCAAAAATTTTAAGCAGCCTCATAAATCAAGACTATATACATATTTTTCGATAGAAAATAAATTTGTATCAAAGTCACTTAATTTGGCAGCAAAAGCAAATGCTTTCAACTTCAACTGCGAACCAATGAATAACCTAAAGCAACTAATGCTTAACATACAACAGGAGGGACAACAAATGGCAGTTCTAGCAAATTGCAAACCAACAGATGTGTTTGCCTATTTTGAAAAGATATGCAGCATACCCCATGGCTCGCGCAATGAAAAGGCATTGAGCAACTATATTCGCGATTGGGCGAAAGGACTTGGTCTTGAGGTTATTCAAGATAATTTGCATAATCTCATCATTAAGAAGCCCGCCACGGCGGGCTATGAAAATGCTCCAACCGTTATTATTCAGGGGCATACAGACATGGTGTGTGAAAAAAATGGCGATGTGGAATTTGATTTCCTAACGCAACCGCTGGATATTTATATAGACGGCGACTATGTTAGGGCGCGTGGGACTACACTTGGCGCAGATAATGGCGTTGCGGTAGCTATGGGCATGGCTATTTTGGCGGATAATGCATTGAAGCATCCTGCGCTTGAAGTTGTGCTAACAAGCGTGGAGGAAGCAGGCATGGATGGCGCAAAGGGTATAGATACTTCTGTGCTAAAAGGTACGCGCTTTATCAATATCGATAGTGAAGACGAGGGTGTATTCTTGTCATCATGTGCGGGTGGTGCTACTGTGCGCATTTTCTTAGATTTGGCATGGCAACCACTCCCTGCTGGAGATTTTGTTGCACAAAAGTTGTTTGTGGGCGGTTTAAAAGGCGGTCATAGCGGCATGGATATCGCTAAAGAGCGCGGAAACTCCAATAGGCTCTTGGCACGCGCGCTAGATAGTTTGAAAACACCTTATCATCTTGGGCTTATAGATGGCGGCTCTAAGGATAATGCCATACCTCGCGAAGCTTTTGCGATAATTTATGTTGCGAAAGGTTATGTAGAGCAGGTCGCAAAAGAAGTTGCGGAGTTAGAAAAAGAATTTTCGGCAGAGCTAGCACATAGCGATGCTGGTGTATTTGTAAGGCTTGAAGATACCGAGGCGACAGCACAAGTTTTCGATGATGATACAAAAGGGCGTGCGATATCACTTTTGCTTACCACGCCTTTTGGTGTAGACCACATGAGTGCTAGCTTAGCTGGCTTGGTGGAAACCTCAAACAACCTTGGTGTTGTGAAAACCGTGGATAACGAACTGCAAATCACCTGTGCTTGCCGTAGTTCTGTAGAAAGCCGCAAATGGGCATTATGTCGCCGTATCGCCATCATAGCAGAAGCATTTGGCGCAAGGTTCAGCGTATCCGAGGGCTATCCAGGCTGGACATATACCCCAAACAGTGAGCTACGTGATATTTTCACAAGCGTATATAAAAAGAAATATGGTGTAGATGCGCAGATATTGGCCATACATGCGGGCGTAGAATGCGGCATCTTTGCCGACAAAATGCCAGGGCTTGATATGATATCATTTGGCCCAAATATGCATGATGTTCATACGCCAGATGAAAGATTGTCTATCAGCAGTACACAAAATACATACGAATTTTTACTAGATGTGCTTGCATTTATGAAATAGTGTTGCAAAGCGCGTGACGGCATGATAAAATATCAGTAGATAATTGTAATCCACGTCAAGGCTACAAGATGCTAAAGGAGGGAAGTTATGGAAGTAAAAGTCAGGTTTAAAAACAAAATCTCAGAGCCACTAATGACAGCAACAGATTTTTGCGTACGCACCAAGGAGAAAAAAGGCAAAACCCTACATTGCCTAGAATTTAAGGTAGACTACTCTATGGGCATTAAAAAAACATACAACTTTGACAGCCACGACGAAAAGCTAATAAAAGACCTGTATGACGGCATATTGACCAAGGGTGAATTTCTTTACGACACTGTGTGCCCTGCCTGCGAAGAAACCGTACATTGCACAGAACTAGACTACGATAAATACCTAGAAATGACCAAATGCGGCGAGCTTTCTGGCGAGCTAAAATTTGCTGGCGGAGATTATGTAATAACGGTATAAAATATACTTTTATAGCACCTAAAGATGTGGCAGAGCTGTGTTTTCACGATTCTACCACATCTTTTGTTTTTAAAAAAGCCACTAACGTAACCTTATTGCTCATGATGCAACGTGATGTTATAAAGTTAGGGCAAGGGGAGTAAAATCTATGTCAAAATACACTACTTAGGAAATGGCGTGGCTTGCATTATCACGTATATTCATTTTAAATTACTATATTTGGTGGGAGCTTGCGACATTTATAGCCGTGACCCATAATCGGTCTGTCGATTTCAGCTTTTCATCTATAGTTGTTTAACTTGAAAATGGGCTTCTGCCATCGTCCGCAACGCGCCTGGTGCCGCGCGATGCGAACTCGACACAAGACCCTTTTCAAGCAAAAACACTATAAAAGACAATGTGTTTATTTGTCCTGAGCGCAGTCATAGCGATTGGTGCGTTATACAAAAACGAAAGTGGACAAGTGGACAAAAATAATGGTTCATATTATTAATTACGCAGAAAGCGTAATTGAACTAATGGGATTTAGACCTTTAGCTACTCTTGTAACACTCGGTATCTTCAATACTTACGGGCCTACACACGGCTCCATCCAAGGGTTAGTCTATCTGCCCCATCGAAGATATGCCCCTTAGCGCAGACATTGGTACAGCCGTTACTATTTAGCATAGCAGTGACCTTTCAAAAGAAAAGTGATTGACATTTACCTTTGCTATATGTTAGAATAGGGACACTATAATGTGAAGAAGGTGCGCCAATGACAATATAATCTGATTTTTACACATTGCTATAATAGCATAAAGCCGTAGTTTTATATGGCTTTGTTTGTGTTGGAATTGGATTATAAGAGATTTTGTGGCATCTAATGCGGCATTTTTGTTGTGTTGCTATTAATTTTGCTTACAATCCTTTTCCAACACGGAAAAGGATTTTTTATTGCGGCAAAATTCTCGAAAAAAATCTGGAGGAAAGTTATGATAGAATTAAGAAAAATTGACCATGACAACTTTAACGCGATTCTAAAATTAGAGCTTGACCCAGCACAAAAAGACTGGGTAGCCCAAAATATCTACAGCCTTGCGGAAGCATATGTAGACCATATGAACAACGACACGCCGCCAATGCCTTTTGCCATTTATAATTCCGATGAGATTATAGGCTTTGCCATGATGGAATACTGCGACATTGAAGACGATGATGATGAACCTCTATGGGTGCGCTTTAAGGATAGGGCGATTTACAACTTTTTCCGCTTTATGATTGATGTCAAGCATCAGGGCAAGGGTTATGGCAAACTAGCATTCGCGAAGGTGTTGGAATACCTTAAAACCCAGCCCCAAGGTAGGGCGGATGCAATTTCAATATCCTATATGCCCGAAAATAATGTAGCACGTAAAATTTATGCAAGCTTTGGTTTTGTGGAAACGGGCGATATTGAAGACAGCGAGATTGTTGCGCGGCTTGCTTTATAGGAGGAGATTAAATATGAATGAGCTAAAAATTTCATATGCAACTATGGAAGACAGAGAATATGTAGCAACCTACGGAATAATTGCAGAAAGCGAGGTCGACCTCAAAATAAGAGACAAGCGATGCTATATTTTGCGTGAAGGCGACGAATTTATCGGCATTATGCGTTGGAATATGATATTTGAGTTTATACCGTTTTTATCGCTTATGTATTTGGAAGAGCCACATCGCCACAAGGGCTATGGTCGGCTAGCTATGGCACATTGGGAAGACGAAATGCGTGCAACAAGGTACAAAATGATAATGATATCCACCCAAGTGGATGAGGATGGCCAACATTTCTATCGCAAACTAGGCTACAAAGACATGGGAACGATAGTAATGGACATACCACCATATGAGCAGCCCCTAGAGATGTTTATGGGCAAAGCTTTATAATTTAAGGAGATAAAAATTTATGCGAAATTTTGAGGAAATTAAACGATTTATTGCATCAATAGAGGATGCAGATTTTGCTGTTCCAGTTGGCATTGATATGGATACTACGATAGCCGATATGCTAAAGCACATAGGCACTACCGATTCTAACCTGCGCGAAGGCATATATTCCACTTTTGCCGAATGGGAAGATAATGGAATTTTTTCGCACGAGCAACTACGTCATATACTAACAGTTGCCTTAGATAATGAACACTTGTTCTTGGGTTTAGGAGAAAGCGGCACAGACACTGTGTTTACACGAGCTTTCTCATCATTAGTGATTTGCGCGGTTCTTAGCCAATTTGAAGACGACCCATATCTATCCGAAGCGGAAATATCAGCTGTAAAGGATAAAATCCTGCGCTATGTCCGCGAAGAAAAAGACTTCCGCGGCTATGTGGAAGGCAGGGGCTGGGCGCACGCCATCGCTCATGCGGCAGATATGCTGAACAATATTGCATATTGCGTAGGTAGAGAAGGAATACTGCATGTTCTTGATGCCGTAGCACAAGCCGTGTCAAATGGACATCTTGTTTACACAGCCTTGGAAGATGAACGCCTAGCAGATGCCTCAATATCCTGCATACACACAGCAATTGTAGAGCACGGGATAATAGAGGCAGAGGTATTTTGTGGTTGGCTAAAAAATGTGGGCAAAATGGTAAAAAGAGAGGTTATGCCTCGCGACTATAACATAAACGCCAACCGCAAGGCTTTTATAAAGAGTATTTATGCTAAACTTGTGATAGATACCGACTTTGATGGGCATAAGGATGCTCATGATAAGATATGCGAGTGCTTGCTTGAAATTATTAGGGAGATTTATGAGGATTAGGATTTTGTAATATTGCCCCGAGCCTAGTTGAGGCTCGGGGTTTTTGTTGCTACGCTATGTGCAATGTGACATCTGGGTTACATTAAGTAAATATAGTTGCAATATATGTATATATATGATACAATTGGCTTATATAGGTAATGGTGAATTTGCCAAAGGGGGTGATACCGTTGGGATACTATCAGGAATACACCAGAGGTTATTTTCTACTTGCCAATTCGGACAAAAAGGAGAATGATTATGAATAAATTTAAGAGATATTTGGCGTTAGCATTGTCAGCAATAATGATTTTCACCTTGACTCCCGCTACAACATTATCGGCATCAGAGAATGGTATACGCGCTCAAAAAAATGTAGACATCAATTATGACCTTGCAACACTTATCGAAACACTCCTTGAAATAACTGGTATTGAAACAACGGAAGAGCTTGAGTTAATGATTCTTTCAGGACATTTAGACCTTCAAGAACTAATGGAGAGCGTGGGTCATTCAGTTTCTTCAAGGAACGCCTTCCCAGTCAATCCATGTTGCGGCTCTACATGGACAGCTCTTAGTCTGCTTCGTTTTCAGTGCGCCATTAACTCTAGTCAAATTCGTACAGCATGGGTACGTCATTGTCCAGACTGTTTCGTAATTTTTTCGGTGGAGAATGCATTTGGCGAAAGCATAAGGCATCTAGTGGTTATTCCTCCAGCATGGTGGATTCATCTATGATTGTAGCAAATTTTCATCAAAAACTAAAGCAGACATGTTCTTGTCTTTTGTCTATTTCTATTGCCTTGATTTTCTTGCTGACCTCATGCAGCAATAATAGCAACAGCGAAAATGAGTACGAACTGTATAGTATCAATAACTACATAGCAGCTGACGGTTTAACACAAATAATACGGGACCGGCACTCTCTTCTGTTATCGTCAGACGATATGCAAGAAAACACCAAGTATTTTCAGGAGCATGATGTTTCGTTGTTCTTTCCCCTGTATATGGACGATACATTTAGTCCAGAATTTATTTCCTTAGAACATTTGGAACATATGCTTACTCATGAGCAAAGATATGAACATGCAGTCATCATATCCGAAAGAATGTCGGTCTACTTGGGAATCAACATTGCCCCTGAGGAAATTAGCAAACATTTAGGCGAGAACCTGTTTAGTTGGCTAGATTTTGTCACTTTAGAGCAATTTGAAATAGCGATAAGTTATTTAGGCATAGCTCCAAATATGTTTTTTGATGAGCTAATTCATCTTTACCCATGGGTAGCCGAGCCGCAAGGCATCATAAGAGAAATAAGACTGAGCTTAACAAGGGAAAAGCAACTTGGAATACCCACCGAATTTGCGCCAGATGACCCACAAAGAATACTGGCACAGATGATACAAGATTTTGAGGATTTTACTATCCCTATCGTTCAGCAACGTTCACAAAATTGATTATGTAGTACAACTCGCCCCGAGCCACCCCAGCTCGGGGTTTTGTTGCACTATGCGCAATGTGATATTTGAGTTACATTCAGCAAATATAGTTGCAGTATATGTGTATACATGATACAATTGGCTTATATAGGTAATGGTGAATTTGCCAAAGAGGGTGATACCGTTGGGATATTATCAGAAATACACCTAGGGTTATTTTCTACTTGACAATTCGGACAAAAAGGAGAATGATTATGAATAAATTGAAAAGGCTAGTAGCTTTAATGTTAATTACTGTGATGGTTTTTGCTATCACCCCCACAACATTATTTCCATGGATGAATATATTGACTTGAATGGCAATGGCGAAGGATTGCGCGTTGTAAGAGAAACCGAAATGCAACCATTTGTTGCCTTTTCGGCATCCTTGGAATATGAGGGAATGGTGTCAACTTTTGACGGCTTTTATGCTATGGAATTTGACACAGACTTTGGAATTGTGCATATACCTGTAGGAAAGCTTGAAATCGACCTAACTGATGAGGGCGCAGTCAGACAAGCATTGCTAAGAGACGACTTGACGGAAGGTATCAAGGAGGATATACTAGAGTTCCGACAAAGCGTACTAGATGGTATGGTTGATGAGTTGACCATTGCTATATTCTGTGAAGCACTGCTACCACCTTCTGCAATAACGCCGTTTGGCACAACATACTTTACTTATAACGGTCATCGCATGAGAAATGTTAGAACTCATATAAATGGCGGAAACTCTGCTTGGCAACGCATACAAACGGGAGTTTCTACTCGAAATGCAGCGCAAGACGTGGCAACAGCAAGCATAATAGTGGCAGGCAACGTTAGTGCTACTGTAGGTTTTTTGGGTTCAGCGATCTCTCTTTGGCAACATGCCGTAAATGTTTTCGGTAACCAAGCACATACCATAGTACCTCATTCTGGTGATTTTTTACAAGTCAGGATAATTTTTGACGAAATAAGGCAACGTACGTACCGCGAGTTTGGTTCTACTGGCTGGGTATGGGGCTTAACTACCCAACAAATAACAATGAGAAACATTGGAAGCGAGCAGCATTATGCCAATAATGGAAATGGTATAAATATAACAAGCTTTAGGGATATAAATAATATATAGAACCCAAGATTTTAATTTCCCATGGTCACGTGCTTTTCAAAATACAGCAAATGTGCTTAGACCAACTCCTCAGAGCCAGTTTGTGAACTAGAGAGTAAGAAGTTCAACCTTTATTTTTCAATAATATAATTGCTTTTATGTGGGAGACAAAGACAATGAAAAGAAAAATAGCCATTTGTGCAACATTCTTGTCTATCCTGTTTGTTCCTATAGCATTTGGTCTTATATATTTCCGCCCACTCCCTATCATACCATCTGGCTCTGAAGCTGTTATACGAACTGTTTGGCGTGACTTTGAGGTCATTAATGACCAGATAGACCTAGAAAGGATGGTTGGTATATTGAGTAGCTACTATGCTAGGAGGAGTTTTGACAATCCTTTCCCAAATTTGATAGCCGATGTGGAATGGGTGATATCTCTTACGCGAGGTTCAAGTCATGCAAATATCTCACTTGGCTTGGATTCCATTCTTTACGTCAGCGCAAATGATAGGATTGTGTACAGAATAATCGATGCTGATTTGCTTATGAAGGAACTAGAAACATTATTGCCTAGATAGTCTTCAATATAGTAAGTTTACCCCGAGCCACCCTGGCTCGGGTTTTTTTGTCGCAATTTTTAGATGCATAATCTTTCAAAATCTACAAAATATATATTGGCAATTATGTATAATGTTACCAAGCTCATTGTTTTGATGAAAGGGGCTGCGCTATGATAGTCGAGATATACGCAGATATTGTGTTTTTAATAAATTTTCTGGTTAATAGCGCGGTGCTTTATATTGCTGGCGTGCTTTGCCGCAAAAACGCGCGGCTATGGCGCATTGTAGCTGGCGGCACAGCTACAGCGGGGCTATATACTGTTTTGGTTTTCACACCCATAGCAGCATGGCTTAATATCTTTACATCCTTCATAATATTTGCGCCAGGTATATTTATTTCATTAAAACCCGTAAATATCAAGGATTTTTGCGTGACATTGCTTGCGGCATACCTCACCGCATTTGCTATGGGCGGCTTGGGCATGGCGGCAATGCGCATTTTCGATAGCGGCTCACGCGATATTCTTTGGTCCACATATTCCTTTGGTGTGTCGCGCAGCTTTACGCCACAAAATCTTATTATGGCTGTAGTTTCCAGCTTTGTTGTATTAAAGCTGGCGCAAAAATATATTTTCAAAAAACATCTAACAAAGCAAGCATTCTGCCGATTTAAAATACATTTGCTAGATAAAGAAATAGAGCTTAATGCCCTCGTGGACACGGGCAATAGTCTAATAGACCCCATTAGCCAAAACCCCGTAATTATAGCGGAGTTTAATAAAATAGAGCATCTTTTGCCAGCCCCCATAGCCACACTGTTTCGCGAGGAAGGTCAAAATGACCTGCTGGCCCTTGCCGCAAGCTTTAGCGAAGGCGGCTTCAACACCCGCATACGCATGATACCATATTCCGCAATAGGCAAAAGCGGCGTAATAGTCGGCTTTAGACCAGATAAGGTGGAGCTGATAGACTCTTGCAGGGGAGGCACTCTGCCGCCCGCTGTCCAAAACGTAATTATAGGCATATGCGACTTTCCGCTATCAAGCAACGGTGAGTACCATGCCCTAATGAACCCATTGCTGTGTGATTAGAGAAACTGGAGGTATAATCATGATAAAGACAATTATTAAAAAAATCAGAATCTTTTTACGCGGAAGTGATGCTGTCAAAACCATATATTATATCGGCGGCAGTGATGTATTACCCGCCCCACTGCCGCCCGAAGAAGAGGCGCGCATGGTGGCCATGCTAGGTACAGAGCAAAACGAGAAAGGCAAGGCAACACTGATAGAGCATAATCTGCGTCTTGTGGTCTATATAGCCCGCAAATTTGAAAACACAGGTGTAAACGTGGAAGACCTCATATCCATAGGCACTATCGGTCTCATAAAGGCAATAAATACCTTCAAGGCCGACAAAAAAATAAAGCTCGCCACCTATGCCTCGCGCTGCATAGAAAACGAGATACTTATGTATTTGCGCCGTAATAGCCGCATAAAATCCGAGGTATCCATTGACGAGCCGCTAAATGTGGATTGGGACGGCAATGAGCTACTGCTCTCCGATATCCTAGGTACAGACGTGGATGTCATCTACCGCGACATCGAGGACGAAGTAGACCGAGACCTACTACATATGGCTCTAACCAAACTAAACGGCCGCGAAAAAAAAATAATAGAACTGCGCTTTGGACTAACATCCGCCAGCGGCGATGAAATGACACAAAAAGAGGTGGCAGACCTGCTGGGCATTTCGCAGTCTTACATATCAAGGCTTGAGAAGAAAATAATTTGTCGGTTGAAAAAGGAGATTGGGCGTGTGATGTAGGGTCATTCGCTCTCTTGTCTTGCCTTAACTAATTCAATGAAGTCGCTCATGCTCATCAATCATCGTTGTTGACTTTCCGAATATGTCTTGCATATGGCAGAAGGGACTACTAATTGCAGGTTCTGGCTCTGCATTTCTGACGTTCGGTTTTCGCTGATAGCAGCTTCCAAAGTTAGCAAATGTTTATTTTGAATTTTGTCCGCTTCTGTCAAAACCTGTGTCCAGCGGTCTTTGCATGTGCTTTTAACACCTAACATTGTTAATAAGTTTATATTGAATAAATTATCATGATATCTATTTATGCTAGGAAAAATAAAGTCGGGCTTTTTTCTATTTTCTGTAAATTTACCACGGTCGTATTGTATGTTACGGTGTCTAAAAAGCTCCTCAATATGATTTTCGAGTGCATGACCAACTCTACTTTTGCGCCTGTTTTGCATAGAAAGAAAATAGCTTGACAAACTCTCTACATCGCCATCAAAGCCATCCTCTAACTTTTTTGTCAAATGCTCCAATACAAGATGTTTTTCCAATGTTCTGAATAAAATTTCTTCCCTTTCCATCCAAGTCATCAACACGGTATCGGGATTATCTAAGGGGGAAAGACCTGTAATTGTCGAGCGAGAATACTCAGAAAATTCTTTAGTTTTAGGGAAATCTCCTCCAAATGAGCGCAACATATCATCAAGATATGATTCTTCTCTTTCTTCCACTTCGATTCCTATTTGCGCAAGAATAAAACGAGAAGCAAAAGCGACTCGGTCTTGCTCGCTTTCTAGTTCTTCCCTTATTGAAAACCCTAGGTGCTGGGTTTCGATTACACCAAAGAGCCAGCGGATTTGACTGGCAATAGTTGAGCCATTTTCCGCAACTATCACCAATACGCTATCATCATGTTTCAAGCATACAAATAAATCATCTCCAGCAGATGCACACATGGAAACGGACGTTGCTGTAAAGTACATCCTAAACTCTGGTGAACGGTGTGATTGATTTTTTCGTGAATCATACAGAGTTAATGTTCCATCAGCGGCAGGTGGCTCATCATCATTATCACTCAAATATACAAAACGAGCATCAAATTTCCTTTCGAATGTTCCAAATACTTTTCTCATGGGTTTTGTGACATTGAATTCATGTTGATTACTGATTGCCATATCCGCCTCAACGGCACTCAATACTTTAGCAGCTACACCTTTGAAATATTGAGAAAGACAACCTTTCTTCATTCGTTTTCCGTCCTTTCGATTAACTCTTCAATAAACGGCTCCATGATTCTTGCCACTTCCTTTATCACTGGCACAACAACTGAGTTACCAAACTGTTTGTACGCTTGCGTATCAGACACAACAATTTCGTATGAATCATCATACCCCATCAAACGGGCGCACTCCCTAGGAGTTAGTCTGCGTGGATTACCCCTGCCCATTTTCCCCCTAGACACTAATATTTCCGAACCATCCTTGTAATACCTTGCAGATAAGGTTCGGGCGACACTATCGCTTGTTACAAGTCCATAGCCAAAACCATTACCTTTTGCTTTATGTTTTGCGGCATAATCTTTTAAATATTTCCATAATTTTCTGGATAGTGTGTATTTAGGATGAACTTTACCATTTGCTGTGGTGTAGGGCCTTTGAGGGCTTTCTGTGCCATCTTCTGGATGCAGTACGCTTTTTAAGGCAGGACGATCTTTGGGCATCTCAAGCAAATCCCAAGAAAAATCAACAGGAGACCTAAATCCTACAATTATTATACGCTCTCCATTTTGAGGCACCCATGGCTTGCTATCAATCACCTTATGAAAAATCTGATACCCTAGTTCTGTTTCCAAAGTATTTTTAATCACCTCAAAAGTATGCCCGCTATTGTGTGAGATGAGATTTTTTACATTTTCTAGCAAAAATGCTTTTGGATGCTTGACTGCTATAATTCTCGCCACATCAAAAAACAGTGTACCTTGGGTGGTACATTCAAAGCCATGAGGGCGACCAAGCGCATTCTTTTTCGAAACCCCAGCTATAGAGAATGGCTGACAGGGAAACCCTGCAAGTAAAACATCATGGTCTGGCACATCTTCAGCAGGATACGGGACAATATCACCAATAAAATGTTTTTCTTCTCCAAAATTAGCTTGGTAGGTCTTTTTGCTCCAATCATTCCATTCGCTTGTAAAAACACAGCGACCGCCGATGGATTCAAAACCCAAGCGAATGCCGCCTATGCCAGCAAATAAATCAATAAATGTAAAGTCAGCCACAAAAAACACCTCCTACAAATTAATTATAGCAGATTTTATGGCGAAGAGCTATAGCAAATTACTTCGCCTTCGCCTCTCTCCCGATGCTCCCTGCCACAATCATATTCCCCGCGGCAAGCACCCCAGCAAACACAAACACATACTGCGGCCCAAATTCCCACCAAAGATATCCACAAACAATGGCACTTGTTATGCTCAACACATGGTCAAGAGCCATGCCTGTAGCCAACGTAGGTGTTACATCCTCTGGCGCAAGCGCGATGGAACGCATGTATATATTGCGTACCATGCCAAAGTGTATAGTTACGCGGTCAGCAATGTTTACAGCGATGGCTATGCCCACCACAGCCGCCATGCCCGCAAACCACCCATCATGCAGACCCGCGCTGATTATGCCATAACCAAGGTATACCGCCATAAATATACCTGCCTCTATCATCATTATACGTGATGTACCAAAGCGGTCTATCCATTTGCCTACAAGCGGAATGAAGAAAATACCAATGGCAGAGCCAGCTATCATTAGCGGCGCCATATTGTCCGCGCCAAAGCCCAAAAGTTCAATAAGTACCCACGGACCATACACATACATAATCTGTTTGCGTGCGCCAAAAAGCATGGCAAGTATGTAATATTTAGTATATGCCTTTTTCATCACAAAGCGGGGTTTGTCGGATTTTACCTCATCCGTATTGCGCTTTAGCATCAGCAATAATACAAAAATACCAGCAAACATCACACCCGCAATAAGAAATACGCTAACAACAGGCGTGGTAAATGAGAAAAACCCAGACCTAAAGCCAAAAAACACCGCAATTGCCGCCAACATACCAAAAGCCGTGCGCAACCCATTAAACCGCCCCATGGTAGTGCCATAGCCGCCGCCCTTAGCAAGCGACATGCCAATACTATCATACAGCGGCATAAACATATGCGCCCCAAGCGACTTAATAAATAAGAATACAAGCATCCACTCAAATGGCGGCGACAAAAGCCCCAGAGCCAATATGCCCACAATACCTAGGGCTTGAGCTACCAAGGCAAGCTTGATATCACCTAGAAACGCCAGACCCGATACAATAAACATAACCAAAACGCCTGGCAGCTCCCGCGGCAGCTCTATCCAGCCGCGCCCCACAGCATCCACATCATATGCCTCGCGGAAGTAGACGGAGAAGATGCTGTCAGAAAAGCCCATTCCTAGACCATATAGGGCTACTAGAATCATGAATAGGGTTATTGCTTTTTTGTGGTTTTGGTTGGGGGTTGGCATGGGGATTCCTCCTAGAACTGTGTTTTTATAATGCTCTATTTAAAGTGGCGAAATATAGACCTTCACTTCCAAGCCATCTACTTTCAAGCTCTCTAGGTCATTTATCAAACCGTAAGGGTTTTTCAAATGTCCATCACCATCATATATAAAACAAATCAATACTTTGCATTTTCCATTGTAATGAGTGATATCAACCGATAGCTCATCGCCTATTTTTTTATCATCCAGCCCATCTCGTGTCATCTTTGTTTCAATATACATTTCATGCTCTGGCAAGTAAAAATCTACACGAGAGTTACTACCAGCACAACTTGGAACGTAATCTTCGGGTCTAACGTCATTTACAAATAATCGTAAAACTCCGTGCAATAAGTCTTGCACATCGTATTCATCTTGAATTTTTATGGTTTCCCTTGGGACACCTTTATCTTTTCTTCTGTTCAAGATTGTTTTTGCGCATTTGTTAAAATTGGTGCAAATTTTATTGATGATCCACTCGATGTCGGTATCGCTTTTTGGTGTTTGTATAAGAGGTATTTTGCTAAGTGCTTCAAGTATTCCAATCATTGTATGAAAATGTTTTACGCCATTTCCGTTGGCATTTTCCCCTGCTTGTTTGAACCTCCAGTAGCAGTCTTCACCTATATGATTTTGTCTTAAATATCTAATGGATAGTTGAATCCATTTTTCATATTCCTCACCGCTAATAAAGCCTTCGCTACTATGTGAACTTTCTCGATATAAAGTATTTTTTACATTATATCCCTGCTCAATTAATTCGTTTATGTTCATTTTGTTCCCCTCTCATATGATGTTTTCATGTCCATAGATTGCCACGCTGCGGCTTGCAATGACGATATAACATCACAATCGTCATTGCAAGCCGCAGGCGAAGAAATCCATTCACATTCCTACTTGCAATACTTATCCATCCAAGCCACTATCTCCTCCAGCCTCCTAACCCTATGCTCAGGCTTGCCCGACCGCGAAAGCTCATGATTCTCCCCTTTAAAAATATGCATCCGCGTATCCACCCCATTAATCTTCAACGCAGTAAACCACTGATACGCCTCAGGTATCCAGCATCTAAAATCCTCATCAGAATGAAGAATAAGCGTAGGTGTTTTCACATTTGCCGCATATTTTAACGGCGAGTGATGCCACATTTTATCCGCCACAGCGGCAGGGTCTTCCACCTCCAATGCCTGCTGTTGGTCAGGACCAAAGAAATAGCCAATGTCACTTATGTATGAAAACGAAATCCAATTGCATATACCACGCATGGATGCAGCGGCGGCAAAGCGGTTGGTGTGGGCGGTAACCCAATTGGTCATAAAGCCGCCATACGAGCCGCCCATCACGCCCATGCGAGCCTGGTCTATAGCGGGGTATATAGCACACATCTCATCGGTAAACTGCATCAAATTATCATAATCCACCGTGCCGTATTTGCCGCGTATCTCAGCAAAATCATTGCTCTTGCCATCCGAGCCGCGAGGGTTGCTAAATAGCACAAAGTAGCCATGATTTGCAAGATACTGCATCTCATGAAAGAAACTTTCGCCATAGGCAGCTTTGGGCCCGCCATGGATATTGAGTATAGCGGGGTATTTCTTGTCGGCATCAAAGTCTGTAGGCTTTAGCACCCAGCCATCTACGGTATAGCCATCTTTATCGGTAATTGTGTGATATATCGGCGTGGATAACTTCTTGTTTGCCAAAGCATCATCATTAAAACTGCTAATTTTATCGCCCTTTTCATAAATCTCTTGTAAGTCAAGTCCAATCATAGCATTATAGACAAATCTATCACCACTAGGCGACATATCAAAACATTCTATATTGCCGCCGCAAGCCGTAGCGTTCGTTATCCCGCCACTCTTTAGGCAAAGTTTAAAAACATCACCCTCATAGCCCTGTAGCGATATAAAATAAAACGCATCACCACGCACCATGCTTGTATATCCACCAGAAAACTTACTATCCGACCCAGCAGAAGAACCTATGGAATAATCATAATCACAAAGCTTGGTCATATTGCCGCTTCTATCCACAGTATAAAAGCTAGGATGCTCATGGAAATTATAAGTCTCACCCTTTGTAGCCGCTATAGCAAAGCCGTCGCCATAAAAGTCAAAAGCCTTGATAAATTGGTTTTCAGTAAGAATTTTCTTAATTTCGCCGCTCGCTAGGTCTAGTAGATACAGATTAGTCTTAATGCTACTTATCTCAAATGGCGCAAGCTCGCCCGTAAAGGCTATATAGCCGCCGCATGACGATAGTTTGTAAGTTGATACATTGTCAAGCGTACCTGTTAGCGGCGCAAGTTCGCCGCCTGCGCTATATTTATACAAACGACTACGTTTTTTGTTCGTAAAGCCACCGCCATTAAACCAATACGGCAATTCATCCACCACCTGATAGCTTGCGCCATCTTTTTTCCACTGTTTTAGCGCATCTTCCACCTCTGCTGGCGTTTTTCCATCCAGATTTGGTCTGGAGTTATCATAGCCTGCCGTGAGTATGTACGAACCATCTGGGCATATCTTTATGCTCGTCACATTAGCTGGCACATCAAAGGCTGCTGCTGCCTCGCCGCCATTTATGCATATTTTGTAAAAGCTAGTGATTTCGTGACCCCTATCCTTTTTCTCCTGCACATCTTTATCGCGCGTCTCAGAAAATAAGATATTATCATCATCCAACCAAATATACGTGCCAACATTGCCGCTAATAGGCGTAAGCGGGAAAAATCCTTCGCCTTTGTTTACATAAATCGCTTTGTTGTAGCCATTTTTATCATTAGCTTTGCTAGCCACAACAGCAGCATTTTTGCCAGATTGTGACAAAAACAGATTGGTTAGAAATGTGTAATTCTTAAAATCGTCGAGTTTTAAGTTTTCCATGGTAAATCCTCCTCATTTAGCCATTAGGCTTTCTTTATACGTTCCATCACAGGCATCATAACATCCGCCCATGCCTTGGTTACATTGTTTTTTTTCAGCAAATCAAGAGCCATCATATTTAGCCCGCCTAGTGTCATTTCAGCGGCAAGTTCCTCATAGCTTGTTTTCTCAAAGTTCTTGCAAAGGGATGAAAAAAATGCCGACATAAAGGAAGCCGCCTTATCCCGCGCTAATCCTTGTGTTTCGGCATATATCGTTAGATTATGTAACGTATCGTAAAATGCGGCTATCAAAGCTGTTATGGACTGCATTGTACGTATATCGTCCAATATATCAGCAAAAACTAATGTTCCGAGCGGCGAAAGAAGCTCACGCAAAAACATGCTTTCTGGATATGCCGCTATCGGCCCTTCACGGTGTTGTATGGCAGGCAGGGGAATAACATGGCTAAAGCCGCCCACATCGCCTATGGCATCTCGGATATCCTCTGGCGGTATATTTGCCACCACATTTACTATTTGCTGGTCGCTACGAAAATCAAGCCCACGCAAGATTTCTGGGCAATTTGGGGATAGCATGGCGATAAATACCACATCAGATTCATCTACCACATTCTGATTTGATTCGCAAACTGTTATATTACCGTATTTCGCCGCCAGTTCCGCGCTTTTTGCGGCATTCCGCGGAGATAAAAAGAAATAATGCTCTTCACCGAACCCGCAAAAGCCCTCTATTATGCACGTCGCTATAGTTCCAACGCCTATAAAGCCTATTTTCATCTTGCCAGCTCCTTTTGTATATTTTTCGTTTTCGCTGGTATCTGCGCCACCAAAATAGCTACAAAAATCAGCGCACAGCCCAACATCTGAGCAGGTGTTAATACCTGATTAAGCACAAACCAACCCGTAACGGTAGCTACAACACTTTCAAAGCTAAACAAAACAGCTGCCACCATAGGTTCTGTGGTCTTTTGTGCCTTCATCTGCAATATATATGCCACGCCGCTAGAAAGCACACCCGTGTATAACACATAGGGCGCGGCAGCTACAAGGTCTGCCATAGATGGGGTCTCGAAGATAAAAGCAAGAATGAGCGATACAGCAAATACCGTGTAAAACTGCACGCAAGCCAGAGCTAGCACATTATGCTTAGGCGAAAAATGGCTGATAACAAGGATTTGGGCAGTAAATGCCATAGCACAAAGAAAGATAAGTATGTCGCCAATATTAATATTAATGCCATCAGAAAAGCTAAGAAAATACATGCCCGCAATAGCAACTAAAACGCCCATCCATACAAAAATGGGGGCTTTTTGCTTAAAAACCACAAGACACACTATCGGAACCATGATAACATATAGGGATGTAATAAAACTGGCATTGGCAACAGTGGTGAACACTATGCCAAATTGTTGTAAATTGATAGCAAGACAAAGCACCAGGCCGCAAATAAGCCCAGCAAATATAGTTTTGCTACTTATGGCTCTCGGTACGCTATTATCCTGCGGCTGCACCTTTTGTTGCCGCAAAAAATACAGCGCAGGAAAAAGTGCCATAGTGCCGCCGATAAAAAAACGCGCCGCATTAAAAGTAAGCGGGCTAACATAGCCCATACCCGCAGATTGTGCCGACATGCCCGCACCCCAGATAATGGTTGCGGCTATTATCATCAAATTACCCTTTAGCCTTGTTGTGGATTGCATCAGCTCCCCTCCTACAAGGATAATTATATGGGAGGTTCTGCTAAAAGTCAAGACGTGTAATATTGTGGTTGCAGCTTCAGGAATGTATTGAATTATCAAAAAAAGCTTGCATAATACGGCGACGTGTGGTAAAATATCAAAGCTATAAAGCCGATATTAGGAAATTGGGAGAAACTCCTCATCCATTTCTTGATATACGGGATAATAATAATTTTCTTAGGAGGAAAGAAAAATGGCAATTGACAAAAAGACAATCATCGAAAAATTTGGCAGAAACCCACAAGACACAGGTTCGCCAGAGGTACAGGTAGCTCTACTAACAGAGCGCATTAACCATCTAACAGAGCATCTAAAAACCCACAAAAAAGACCACCATAGCCGCAGAGGGCTTTTGATGATGGTTGGTCAAAGGCGCGGTCTTTTAGATTATATCATGAGAAAGAATATCGAAGGATATCGTGAGCTTATAGCGGCACTTGGAATCAGAAAGTAATGCACAAAAGCAGAAGAATATAGGAGAAAAATATGTATAGAACTTATGAATTAGAACTAGCAGGCAGTACGCTAAAAGTCGAGATTGGTCGTGTGGCCGAGCTGGCTGGCGGTGCTTGCGTTGTGCATTATGGAGAAACGGTGGTGCTATGTACCGCCACAGCATCCGAAAAGCCGCGGGCGGGCATAGATTTTTTCCCGCTATCTTGCGATTATGAAGAAAGACTATATGCCGTGGGCAAAATACCTGGCGGCTTTATTAAGCGCGAAGGCAGGCCAACAGAAAACGCGGTTCTCACCTCCCGCTTAATAGACAGACCTATCAGACCACTCTTCCCTGATGATATGCGCAATGATGTTGCGGTGGTATCTACTGTATGGGCCGTAGACCAAGACCATGCGCCAGAGGTAGCCGCAATGATAGGCGCGAATATCGCACTTGCCATATCCGATATTCCTTTTAATGGTCCTGTGGGTTCTGTTAATGTGGGCTTGGTGGATAATGAGCTTGTGATAAACCCCAATGCAGAGCAAAGAGAAAAAAGCGACATGGCACTTACTGTGTCATCTACAAAGCATAAGGTTATGATGATAGAATGCGGCGCAAATGAAGTGCCAGAAGAGCTTATGTACACAGCTATTATGCGCGCTCATGACGAAAATGTACGCATTGTAGAGTTTATAGAAAAAGTGGCAGCGGTTGAGAGCAAACCAAAGCGTGAGTTTGAAAAAATAGAGATACCAGCAGATATTTTTGCAGCTGTTAAAGAGTTCATTGGCGATGCTCGCATGGAAGAAGCCGTGTTTTTTGACCAAAAGCAGCTGCGCGATGCGGCTGTTGGACAAATCAAAGAAGAAACGCTTGAGGCTATTGTTCCTAAATTTGAGGACATGGAGCCAGATGTGGTTGCTAGATGGATAGGCGAATCTATATACAAATTCGAAAAACAAACAGTGCGCCGTATGATTTTAAAGCAATCTAAACGCCCTGACGGCAGAAGGCTTGACCAAATACGCAAGCTGGAGTCTCATGTGGATGTTGTGCCGCGCGTACATGGCTCTGCCATCTTTAGCCGCGGACAAACGCAGGTTATGACCGTTACGACACTTGGCTCTATGAGCAATGTACAGCGTCTTGATGGTTTGGATTTGGATATGGAAATGAAACGCTATATGCATCATTATAACTTCCCTAGCTTCTCTGTAGGCGAAACACGTCCATCGCGCGGCCCTGGTCGTCGCGAGATTGGTCATGGCGCACTTGCAGAACGCGCTTTGTTGCCTGTTTTACCTAGTGAAGAAGAGTTCCCATACGCTATCCGCCTCGTTTCGGAGGTTGTTAGCTCTAATGGTTCTACATCCCAAGCCAGTGTATGCGGAAGTTCGCTTTCGCTTATGGCAGCGGGCGTGCCTATAAAGCGCGCTGTAGCTGGTATATCTGTTGGGCTTGTAACAGATGAAAACGACCCAAATGATTTTGTACTTTTGGCGGACATACAAGGCATTGAAGATTTCTTTGGCGATATGGACTTTAAGGTGGCTGGCACTACCAAAGGCATTACGGCTATACAGGTAGATATTAAGCTAGATGGTCTTACACCAGAAATCATCAAAGCTTCTTTGGAGCAATGCCATCAATACCGCATAGAAATTTTGGATAACTCTATGAATCCTGCTATAGACACGCATCGCCCACAAATCTCACAATACGCACCAAAGATTGTTATGGTGCAAATCGACCCAGAGAAGATGGGCGAGGTTATTGGACCACGCGGCAAGGTTATTCACCGTATCATCGAAGAATGCGGCGGCGATAAGCTTGAAAAAGGCGGCATAACCATAGACACCATGGATGATGGCAAGATATATGTAGTTGGCTACAATATGGATAATATCCAAAAGGCTGTGGACACCATTAATGCTATTGTAATGGAGCCAGAAGTAGGCAAGGTATATACAGGCAAGGTCGTACGTATAATGGATTTTGGTGCTTTTGTAGAAATTGCTCCAGAAAAAGACGGGCTTTGCCATATATCCCAGCTTTCTTTGGAGAGATTAGATAAGGTTGAAGATGCTGTGAAAATTGGCGATACGCTAGAGGTTAAGCTGATGGAAATTGACGACCAAGGCAGACTGAATCTTTCTCATAAAGCGACTTTGCCAGGCGTTAAACCAGAAGACCTCATCGTGAAACGCCCTAGCCGTCCATCAAGACCAAGCGGTGGCGATAGAGGCGGCAGACCAAGTGTCAATAGACCAAATAATAACGGAAACAGAAGATAATGGACAGTTTTTATATTCAGCAATTAGATAGCGCGAGAGACCTACCGCTACCAAGGTATATGACCAAGGGTGCGGCGGGCATGGATTTGTATGCGCATGTACCCAACGACAGCCCGATGACGCTTAAACCACGTCGGAGGGCTGCTGTGCCTTGTGGCTTTAAAATGGCTATGCCTTTGGGATATGAAGCACAGATACGCCCCAGAAGCGGGCTTGGGCTAAAGCATGGTATATCCATGCCAAACTCGCCTGGCACTATTGATGCTGACTATCGTGGGGAGGTTCATGCGCTTTTGATAAATCATGGTGATGAGGACTTTGTGATATATAGAGGCGATAGGATAGCGCAGATGGTTATTAATAAAGTAGAGATTATAAGCTTTACGCAGGTGGAAAGCTTGCCCGATAGCGAACGTAGCGAGGGCGGGTTTGGGTCTACGGGCATGTAAATTGGAGGAATGTTATGGAAAATAATTTATTAGCTTCTGCAACATACAGTAATCCTGTTGTAAAGTGGCTTTGTATATTCATTGCCGCCATTGGACTGGCGTTACCCGTTGTTACAATAATGATGATTTTTGGTGATTTTAATAGCTTTCTAAATTATGATGGCAATGTGATTGACCGCATACTAGCGGACGAAGATGGGCTGATTTTTCTTATTGCAACTGGCTCAATAATAGTTCTCGTACCCTTATTTTTGGTGGCTTCGCGAATAAGCATTCATGTTTACGAAAGCCGTGTTGTGTTCAAATGGGCTCGCTTAGTAAAGGCTACCGAGGTTGAATATAGCCAAATCAAAAGCATTGAAATAGGCAAAATGTACTCTGGTAATGATTTTGTACGTAGAGGGCTTATTGGCGCACTTGTTGCCATCCTTTTTTTCTGGGTTAAAACATTGGACATCAAACTCCACAAATCTAAAGGCAAGCCAGAAGAAATTACATACATAATAGGCAGTAGAATGTCGGGTCTGAACAAGAAAAAAGCAGCGCAAATACGCAATCTAATTATGGAACGCATAAAAAAGCATGAAGATTCTCAAAACGAGCCATTATGATGCGTTAAATATGAAACCATACCAAACAAAATACCTATCTTCAGCAAAAGTCATACAGAAAGCATTAAAAAATGATAGATGCATGGGCTTTTATGCTATAGAAAATAACACAAGAATCAGCTTTGCCCTCGTAAAGAAATTTGATGAGGATAGCTACTTTTTGTGGAATTTTCTGATAGATAGCAAGTATCAGGGCTTAGGTAAGGGCAAGAAGTTTTTGCAATTACTTGTTGATGAGTTGCAGAAGTCCTATTCAACTAAAGTAATCACAACCACTTACATTTACGGAAACGAAGTATCAAAGAATTTTTTTAAATCATTTGGATTTGCAGAAACAGATGTGGTGTGTGAAGATGATGTTCATGAAGTTAATATGGAATTGATTATCAAAAAAAGGGGGGTAGGTAGATTATGAACGAAAACAAACTACTAGCATCTGCCGAGGGCATAAAGCTCTCAAAAATAGTCTTTATAATCCTTTTGATATGCGGCACACTGATAATCGCTATCGGTATTTTTCTTGTGGTGCTAGAATTTGCCGAGGCGTCGCAGTATAATGATGACATTATCATGTTTCATGTAATAGAAGGCATAATCTATGCCACGCTTGGCGTGTTCATGCTTGTTTTTGCCGCACCTTTCCGCAAAAGGGGCAATACGTATATACGTATATACGAAGACCACATAATGGCAAAATGGCTGATGGCAAAAGAGGAGACAAGGGTGGATTTTGTTCAAGTGGTTACCGCGAGAGCAAAAAGCAATGGTATGCTTGAGGTGACAATAGCTACACCATACAATAAGCCTGTGTTTTGTAGGACAGATAGCAAAAATGCGTTGGAATTGCGTGATATTATTTTGCAACAAAAAATAATTTGACAAACCAAGAACAAGTGTGGTATAATGGCTGTTCGTGTAAAGTTGCGAGCAGTAACCGCACAGCATAGGTCTTAAATCTGCATAGCAGAACCTAATGTTGGCGAGTATAATTGAAAGAAGGTAGAGAAAAATGTACGCAATTGTTGAAACTGGCGGCAAACAATATGATGTGCGCATAGGCGACACAATCAAGGTAGAAAAAATTGAACTTGCCGAGGGCGAAAAGGTTACTTTAGATAAAGTGCTTTTGGTATCTGGCGGAGATGCTCCTAAAGTAGGCGTGCCATATGTGGCGGGTGCTAGTGTGTCTGCATCCGTGGTAGCACAAGACAAGGCAAATAAAGTGATAGTTTATAAGTACAAGTCAAAAAAAGGTTATCATAAGAAAAAGGGCCACAGACAACCTTTTACAAGCCTTAAAATAGAGGCTATTAACGGTTAATGCAATAAGATGATTAAAGTATTGCTGTATTACAACAAAAATAAAGACATTTATCGCTTTAAGGTGCTTAACCATGGTCAGGATATTGTCTGCGCTGGTGTTTCCGCCCTTGTTATTACATGTGCCAATTTCATCCAAAGCCAATTTAGCTTGGATGTGGTACAAAAGCATAGGGATTCGGGGTATATAGACTTCGAAATAGGCGAAATAAAGCGTGGCGGTCGCAACCATGCCGCAAACCTCATCATAGACAATATGGTTTTTGGTCTGCGCTTGATTGAGGAAAGCTATGGCGATGATATACAGATACGGGCAAAACATGCTTAACAACGACATGAAATGAGGTGCTTAATATGATGAAAATGAATTTGCAATTTTTTGCTAGTAAAAAGGGTGTTGGTTCCTCCAGAAACGGTCGCGAATCTGCATCAAAAAGACTGGGCGCAAAGCGTGCTGATGGTCAAGTAGTACGTGCTGGCAACATCCTTTATACACAGCGCGGCACAAAAATCCACCCTGGCAACAATGTTGGTCGCGGTAACAACGACAACCTCTTTGCCTTAGTAGATGGTCGCGTGCGCTATGAGCGCATGGGTCGCGATAAAAAGAAAGTTTCTGTGTATCCTGTGGCTCAGGCTCAATAATTTTGGAAAATTTTTCAAGGTGTGGTCATAAAATGACGACACCTTGTTTTTTATGATAGATATGAAAAAGTCGGATGATTACACAAAACTAATCTTGATAAAACTCGCGCATACATTGATATGGGCTATTCTTGTTGCCGCTATTTTGTATGTGCTTTATGCAGGTATATTTGATAGTGTTGGTTTGTTGGCTTGGCTCTGTGTGGGACTGGTCATCGTGGAGGGCGTGATTTTGGAGGTATGCAAATGGAAATGCCCACTGACTTTGCTGGCGCGCAAATACACAGATAACCAATATATTGGCTTTGATATATTTTTGCCTACATGGCTCGCAAAGTACAATAAGGTGATTTTTTCGACATTGTTCTCTGTCGGGCTAGCTTTAGTCTTGTGGCGGTCTACCCAATAAGGCAATTTACATTTCCAACTCCAACCCCACAGGGCAATGGTCTGAACCATGAATATCAGCATGAATCGTTGCTTCTTTTATTTTATCCGCTAAACGCGCAGAAATCACGAAATAATCTATACGCCAGCCCGCATTTCTTTCGCGGGCACGACTAACCATGGACCACCACGTATATGCACCCTCAAGGTCGGGGTAGAGATGGCGGAAGGTGTCCGTAAATCCAGCATCCAACAGAGTTGTTAGCTTTTCTCTTTCTTCGTTAGTAAAGCCCGCGCTTTTTTTGTTTGTTTTCGGATTTTTTAGGTCAATCTCTTTATGAGCCACATTAAGGTCGCCGCAGAGGATTAGGGGCTTTTTTGCATCTAAGGCAAGAAGGTATTCACGAAAAGCATCCTCCCATTCCATGCGGTATGGCAGGCGCAACAGCTCATTTTTAGAATTTGGCGTATAAACATTTACCAGATAAAAATTGTCGTATTCAAGAGTGATAACGCGCCCCTCTTTATCATGTTCCTCTATGCCTATACCATATACCACAGATAGTGGCGGCTTTTTAGCAAAAATGGCCGTACCAGAGTATCCCTTTTTCTCAGCATCACAGAAAAAGTAATGATGGTCAGGAAATTCAAAGGTTAGTTGGTTCTGCTGCATTTTAGTTTCTTGTATGCAAAAAAAGTCGGCATCTATATCTGTAAAAAAGTCCATGAAGCCTTTTTTCATGACAGCGCGAAAACCGTTTACATTCCATGATATAAATTTCATATTATATCTCCTTTTTGGACAAGATTTATGTCATTATACCACATATTTGCTCCCTTGCGAAGTAGCAAAAAATATTGTATACTATAGGATGAGCCATGAATTGTTTAGGAGGTTTTGCTAATGTTATGCGATAAATGCCACACAGCCATGGATGCAGGCGACAAGGAATGCAAGAGCTGCGGCTCACCTGTACGCAAACTTAATAGAAATTGGTCCAAATTTGCTACCATTTCCGTAATAACATTGATTATTGCCGCTTTTGGTGCTTATATTGTGCTTTATAACCTTGACATAATAGGTCCTGATTTTTTTGATGATATTTTCGGTGGTTCGTCCGCAGTAGAAGAGCAGATACCACCAGATGCAGGATATACCAACCAAGAGCCAGACGAGGTAGCGGATAGCCAGGGTACAGAGATAACCACAAGAAGAACACCAGAGGAACAACAAGCTATTCTGTCAACTACCCTAGCGGCAGTAGAGGCATATATACGCGATTTTACCCCCCGCAACCCAATTATATCTAGCACGGGTTATCTTCATAATGCCGCATTAGGCGAATATATCACAATAGAGCTTTTGGTAGCGCAAAGACATCTCGATGAAGAGTTTTTGGAAGAAAATATAATGATTTTTTATCTCAGACCAATGGATTTGGTGCGATTTGAAGAGGTTGTTTTCGACAGTATACCAACAGGTCAAATGGGCTTTATGACAGTGTTTTTAGGGTATGAAATACCAACGGGAATAGCATTATATTCGCGCTTTGGTAAACAAGAGATTTTTAGAGAAAATCTCAGCGAACTTTTGCTAACCGACTATAACCCCAATAGCAATGGCGAAATTTTGCGCCCTACACAGCATGACACCGTATACCAAGCCGTAGTGGACATGATACAGCGCGAACTTCCTCAGTCCGAAGTATTTATTCGCTATTTAGCAGTAGACAATACGCATGGTTTTGTAGCTTTTTCTACTGCGGGCAATGGGCATGGGATTATTAATTATATTTTTGCTATAGAAGACGAAGAGGGTTTTGCACGCTTTCGCGTGCTTGCTGTTGGTTTTGAGAATACCCAACAGCCAAAAGTGGCTATAAACGGTGCTGCACCTAATTTTAACTTTGAACTTATGCCTAATTATGACATTACCAGCATTAGTTTGCTTTCGCTAGATTCTTCGGAGTTTGCTGATGTGATGGAAGCCATGGCAATGATACATCAAATCGAAGGAGAATTGCCCGCCTTTATGTCGGTCACACCATTTTTTGCTTACTTGGTCTATGAACAAGGCAATATGTTTTTTGGACAAAACAGTAACGATGGATGGAATATAACCCCTATAGGTGGCTGGCAAGTAGCGGAAGGGATTTTATCAGAAAATGTGGCTGGCAACCCGCCACTTTACATAATTTGGCAAAGATAGAATAAGCATTAGGTGCCACACCACAAACCAAGAAGGGAACGAAAAAGAATGTTAGCACTGTCCATACCAGATGTCAAAGCCTTTATGGTAAAACTTCTTAAAGAGGAAACATTCGACGATTTTCAGCTTAGAAATGCCGTAGTAAACACCTTTGCGCGGTTTGAAATATATGGAGTAAAAGACGAGGCTTGCGCCTTGTGGGGTGCTGTAAGGCCACATATTTTCGGAATCATAAAGGGCGGCACGCCCCCAAAGAGCATAAAAATCATTTTTGGCAAAGAAGTATTGCCAGAAGGCGCGCAAGATGCCACCTCCTTATTTATAAACCTGCATTTTGAGGATGGCAAAATCAACTTGACTACAGGTATATCCAAAAAGGGTTTTTCCATGGACAAAACCGATAGCGAAAGATGGGATGCGCAGGTGTTAGAATTTTTAGGAAACAACAACATTACATACACAAACGAAATATAAGAGGTGGATAACAATGGAAAATCAATTTGAAAAAGGAAATCTGTCAATTAACAGCGAAAACATACTGCCCATTATAAAGAAATGGCTGTATTCCAGCGCAGATATTTTTGTGCGCGAGCTCGTTTCTAATGCGGCAGATGCTATTACAAAATTAAACAGGCTAGATAGCTTAGGCGAGGCGCATTTATCAGAAAATGAAGAGTTTACCATCAAAATCGTGTTAGATAAAGATGCCCGTACAATAAAATTCATAGACAATGGCGTGGGCATGACAGCAGACGAAATCAAAAAATACATCAATCAAATAGCTTTTTCTGGCGCAACAGATTTTGTTAATCACTATAAAGAAAAAATGGATGCCGAGGGCGAAATCATCGGTCATTTTGGCTTGGGCTTTTATTCTGCTTTTATGGTAGCAGATAAAGTAGAGATAGATAGCCTATCGTATCGCGAAGGCGCAGAGCCTGCTCACTGGCTATGCGAAGGCGGCATAGAATTTGAAATCTCTAAGGGCAAAAGAAATGAGCGCGGCACCACTGTCACTTTACACATAAGCGAAGACGGCGAAGAATTTCTGGATGACTACAACCTGCGCCGCATCGCAAAAAAATATTGCGGTTTTATACCTGTAGACATTTTCTTTGAAAACGCCGCGGCAAAAACACATGACAAAGAGCCAATGAATGACAAAAACCCACTATGGCTCAAAAAAGCATCAGATGTTACGGATGAAGAATATAAAAAATTCTATCATCAGGTATTTATGGATTACAATGAGCCACTTTTCTGGATACATCTAAATATGGACTATCCATTTAGGCTCAAAGGCATACTTTATTTCCCGCGCCTAAAGCATGAGTTGGATTCCATAGAAGGTCAGGTAAAACTCTTCTCAAACCAGGTATTTGTAGCAGATAATATCAAAGAGGTCATACCAGAATTTTTGCTTCTGCTAAAAGGCGTTATGGACTGCCCAGATTTGCCGCTCAATGTGTCGCGCAGCTTTTTGCAAAGCGATGGTTATGTGGAAAAGCTTTCGGGCTATATTGTGCGCAAGGTGGCGGACAAACTTATGTCGCTTTCACAAAACAATCGTGAGCAATATAATGTATACTGGGATGACATAAACCAATTCATTAAATACGGTTGCGTGCGCGAGTCAGATTTTTATGACAAATGCCGCGATGCAGTGCTTTATAAATCCACAAAAGGTGAATTTTTTACCCTCAAAGAATATATAGAGCGCAACGAGGAAAAGGTAGGCAAAAAGATAGTATATGCCAACAGCGCGCAACGTCAAAGCCAGTATATACGCATGTTTGAAGAGAATGATGTAGATGTGGTGCTATTAACCACTCGTCTGGATGCGCCTTTTACCACGCACATAGAGGGCTTTGAAGAGGGCGTTAGCTTTGCGCGCATAGACTCTGAGCTTTCTGACATTATGAAGAGCGAAAAGGATGGTAAAGATGCAAAAGAAACCAAAGAAGAAAAAGACCGCAAAAAGGGCTTGATAACAATCTTCAAAGAAGCCATAGGTATAAAAGGCTTGAATGTAGAGGTGCAAAGCTTTAAGAGCGAAAATATACCCGCGATGATATTTCTATCCGAAGAAAGCCGCCGTGTGCAAGAAATGAGCAAAATCTTTAATATGAAGATAGGCGATGGCAAAGTAGACGAAAAGCTCATTCTTAATGATACCAATGAGCTTGTAAAATTGTTGTCGGAAGGCAATCTGGACAAAGATGATGCCAGAATTGTTTGCGAGCATATATGGGATATGGCAAGCCTAAGCCAAGGTCATCTTTCACCAGAGCGCATGGAGAAGTTTATAGAGCGCAATACTGTGATTTTGCGGGAATTTGTGAGGTAAATACATGGCAGAAGTAATTTTTGTTGATGGCGTAGAGGTTAATGTTACTAATGAGGAAAAATATATTTTCGTTAAAGGCTTAACTGCTAATACAACAGAGGGCGTTTGGGGTTTTATCACGCAGAATTATAGCGGCTATGAAGTGGATTTTAGCTTTAATAATGTTGATGCGCCGCCTATTGACTTTTTTATCAAGATAGGGGCGCGTTTGCTAGAAGAATCCACACAGCTCACTCTACTGTCAGAAAATTTTTTAGAGCAACCCATGCCAGAAGGTATTATAAAAATCACCAATGCAAATTTTGAAGACTTTGCGCAGATACATGATGCAGAGCAGACCGACATGTATTGGACTGGAGATAGACTGCGCCAAGATTTAGAAAATTGGGAGATATACGCCATATATGAAAATAGCAAGATAAGCGACTATATTGTCTTTAGTCCACCGCGCGAAAGCATCTTTGCGGCGTACGGAAAGAACCCAGAAAACAAAGTCGCACTTTTGTCTGCCGTAGCCAATACATCCTTTACAAAATCTGATGCTCCGATTTATTTTTATACAGAAAGCCATGAGCTGGCAGAACAAGAAGCGGCATTGAAGCTAGGCTTTGAGCAAGCAGGGCAACTGGTAGTATATCAAGTGAAGGTGGAGTGATTTATGAAATTGGTGGTTTTAATTGGCGCAGGTGCTGTTGGCAAAATGACTGTTGGTCAAGAGCTAGCTAAGATAACAGACCTGCGGCTATATCACGGGCATATGGATATAGAGCTTGATATTGCAGTATTTGGCAAACGCACGAGAGTTAGTCATCACATACGCGAAGTTGTTTTTGAGGAGTTTGCTAAGTCCGAGCTTTATGGCATGATTTTTACATTCATGTGGGCTTTTGACCAGCAATCCAATTGGGATTATATTGACCGCCTTGTGGATATCTTTAGGCGCGAGTGCGCAGACATTTATTATATCGAACTTGTTGCCCCGCAAGAGGTGCGGCTGGCTAGAAATATAACAGAAAATAGATTACAAAACAAAGCCACCAAAAGAAATATAGAATGGTCTAATACGAATGTAAAAAGCGAGGATGAAAACTACCGCCTCGTAAGTAATGATGGCGAGCTGGCTTTTGAAAACTACATAAAAATTGATAATTCTGATTTATCGCCAGATGTAGTGGCAAATATGATCAAGATTACATTTAACCTATAGATAAAAAGGAGAGGACGACATGAAAAAGAAGACTGTTACAGCAATATTGATGCTCTTACTTGCTTTCGGTATAGCAGGTGCTGTGGGCGTAATGGCAAACGAAATCAGTGTAACCATTGACGGCATAGCCGTAGACTTTGAAGGGCAGCCGCCTACGATTGTAGATGGGCGTACGCTAGTACCCGTGCGTGGTGTTTTTGAGCATTTGGGCTTTACTGTAAGCTGGGAGCAGTCCACGCAACAGGTTATTCTGCTTAGGAATTCAGACCTTAGAAATGTGATTATTTTTGTGGGCAGAGACACATTTACTGCAAATGGAGCTTTTCATGAACTAGAAGTGCCTGCACAAATTATTGATGGGCGTACCATGTTGCCTATACGTGCCGTGTTGGAGAGCGTAGGATATGAGGTGGATTGGCATGAGGCTACAAATACGGTTGTTGTAACCTCGCCTGATACACCTATTTCTGGAAATATTTCTAACATTTCAGATGACCGTTCGTTCAATTTTGCCTTCGCTGAAGGCTATATACCAGACCTAGAGCGGCTTGCCTTCAATGAGGAAATGTTTACGTGGGTTGTTATACAGGGTGGCCTTTGGCAGGTTCATGGTTCACTAATGTTTGGTCATTCCATGACCTTTGGCATAGAGGGACACGGTGTGCATGGGTTGTATGGTTTATTTGACGTTGGTATTCTCGAGGGTGCTAATGTTGGAGAAATTGTTGAGGCTTTGGTATGGATTTCGGAATTTGAAAATCTAGGCTTCTATTTATTACGCTCTTGGAGTACGCTACATATCAATGAAGAGGGGACATTTGCCATCCTTAGCATCCCTGCATGGTATGCATTTGCTGATATCTTTACAACATTCTTCTTTGCCGCTCAAGAGATGCCAAATGGTGACATTCTCTCGTTGCATATGTTTATTTTCCTTAATGAGCTAACCGAAGCGGATTTTGCCTTTTTGGATGCATTTTCTGAGCAGCTAGGATACGATTTTTTGGCAACCGCCGCTGGGGATATGGAAAGGGCTTTGGCTGTAAGCAGATTTATGATGGGTATTTTTGGGGATGACTCTGAGTAGACGATAAAAACACTAAAGGAGAGATAAAAATGGACAAAAAAATCAACATAATCAAAAAACTAGGCGAAGAAAAACTGGTAGCCGTTATCCGCGCAGAAAGCGAAGAACAAGGCTTTAAGATAGTGGATGCTGTGAAAAAAGGCGGCATAAAATTTCTGGAGGTAACACTAACTGTGCCTAGTGCAGTAGATATCATCCGCGAGCTTGTAAAAAGATACAAAGATGATGAAGTATACATTGGCGCAGGTACAGTGCTAGACCCAGAAACCGCGCGCATAGCTATCTTAGCGGGCGCATCATACATCGTTAGCCCATGCTTCTGCCCAGAGGTCATGAAAATGTGCAACCGCTACCGCGTACCTATTATGCCTGGCGCACAAACCGTGCGCGAGGTGGTGCAAAGCCTAGAAATGGGCGCGGATATCGTTAAAGTATTCCCAGGCGATGCCTTTAACCCTAGCATTATCAAAAGCTTCAAAGGGCCTTTGCCGCAGGGTAATTTTATGCCTACTGGCGGCGTTTCGCTTAGCAATGTGAAAGATTGGCTAGCGGCTGGCGCATATGCCGTGGGTACAGGCAGCAGCCTAACAGCAGGCGCGAAAACAGGCGACTACGTAGCTGTAGAAGAGGAAGCGCGTAAGTTTGTGGCAGAAGTGGCAAAGTATAAATAATGATATGCAACAAAAAGCGGCTCTCATAGCGAGAGCCGCTTTTTTATGGGCAATAACGGAGTCGAACCGCTGACCCCATCCACGTCAAGGATGTGCTCTACCAGCTGAGCTAATTGCCCTTTTATCCGCAAGAACCAATATAACATAGTTATGTAACCGTGTCAAGTTCTATAGTAAAATTACTGAATTATTCGCGGCAAAGTTGTTTCACCAGCGAACAGCTACCTTTCTTGAGTTTTCAACACCTTCTTTAGCTGGTTGCATAGAACCTTTTTGTTTTATCTTCTTTGTTACTTAATCCCATTTTTGCTCTTAGTTCAATAGGTAATATTAAACGTCCTATTTCATCAATCTTTCTTGAGCAGCATTTTTCCATTAAAAATACCTCCTTTTCTGGTCTTGTTGACCTTGGCTGTTTTGGTCGTTGACAAATAAGCCTGAGTTGGGGTATAATCATCTCAGGCTCTTAAGGGCTGTGTTTGTGCTTGTCCGACTTGGTTTAGTCGCTTTTGACGGACAAGCACTTTTATTTGCCCTTATTTTTTGTAATGGATGATATAGCAAGCATATTGGGCTGCGGGTAAGCTTTTTTAGCAAATACCATCCTACAATGACTTTATTCTACAATAATTTACCATATATGTCAAGGATTTATTTCTAAACGATAAGAAGTGTTTAACCCCGTAGGGGCGACTAAGAGCCGCCCCTACGAAATGTACTCGCCAATAAGTTCCCCCCTCCAACCCACCCTAATGCATTCAACAAAAAAGTCTTGACATACCCAGACTATTATGATAGTATAAATAAGTCGACAAACTATTGCAATAGTATAGAAAGGATGGTCATATATGAGCATAAAGTTATTTGATTCTGAATTAAAGGTAATGGAGGTGGTTTGGGAACAAAAGAATGTGACCGCTAAAACTATAGCGGAAGCCCTCGCCAAATCGATAGGCTGGAACAAAAATACTACATATACAGTTATCAAAAAATGCGTAGAAAAAGGGGCAATAGAAAGGGTTGAGCCAAACTTTATCTGCCGCGCCCTTGTTAGCAAAGAGGATGTGCAAGGCGCAGAGATAGACGAGCTAGTAAACAAATTGTTTGGCGGCTCTACGGAACTGCTTTTTGCATCTTTAGTAGGTCATAAAAAGTTGCCAGATGATATGCTTGAAAAGCTAAAGAAGATAGTGGGTGAGCCACAATGAATATTTTATTAGAGATGTCGCTGGCAGGGTCATTGCTAATTATCGCAATAATCCTTATTCGAGCATTGCTAATGCACAGGCTGCCCAAAAAGACCTTTGTCGCGCTATGGTTCGTGGCTTTGTTTCAACTGCTTGTGCCGCTTTCCATGCCTTCACAAATAAGCATATTCAACCTAATGAGCACAAATAGCGATACCTACACCCAATCAAACTCGCCCATGCCTCAGCCAGATATTTCGCATATCGCTATGCCCGATTTCGCTTGGCAAAACCAAGGTCAGGGGCAAGCAAATTTTCCTGCACCTAATGCACCATCTTACGCAACCATAAACGTTACAAATGCACCAGACCCCTTGATGGTGATATATCTATCTGGGTTAGTTATATTAGCGGTCATTTTTGTTGCGTTATATATCAAAAACCATAGAGAACTTGCAAAGTCCCTGCCCATTTCAAATAGTTTTATAGCAGGATGGCTAAACAAGTATAAGCTAAAAAGGCGCATAAGCATACGTATTTCTGATAAAATTACGACACCCCTCACCTATGGCGTGCTTAACCCTACCATTATTTTACCCAAAGATACGGACTGGGTCAATGAAAATGAACTAAATTATGTGCTTGCCCATGAGCTTATCCACATCAAACGCTTTGATGCGTCTACAAAGCTTATATTAGTAGCAGCATTATGCATCCATTGGTTTAATCCCCTTGTTTGGGTGATGTATTTTCTTTTTAACAGGGACATGGAGATTTCTTGTGATGAAGCAGTCATAAATATGTTTGGCAAAGATTCAAAGCAAAGCTATGCCCTAACCCTAATAAATGCGGCACAGCGCAGAAACCACATGCCCGCTTTACACAACTATTTTAGCAAATATGCTATCGAAGAAAGGATAAAAGCTATTATGAAAATGAAAAATAAAACGATAATAGGAACTATTGCGGCTGTTTTGGTTGTAGTGGCTACAGCTACGGTCTTTGCAACCACCAGGGCAGAAAACGATGGCCCATCAGCTCTGACCGCTTCAACCCAGACACAATTTGAAATTGATGTGTATGATTTTATTAATGGTGTGCCAGATGAAAATGTTATCTCTGCCGAAAAAGCTGCACAGATTGCTGCGGATATGCTTACCAGGGTGTTTGGTGCCGAGCTAGATGGCATTACGATACAGATGGCTTATTCCCATCATACATGGTCTCATACTTGGAATGGCATGTTTACTCCCCATGGCAGCGATTGGGCGAAATTTAACTTTTCTGTGGATGCAGAAACTGGCGAATTAATAAGCATTCACTATAGCCCATGGAACGACCAGTTAAATGTCATTGATTTTGAAACCTTTAACCACACAGAACCAACAATGCAACAAAATGATGAATTTGCAAGGCTTGCCATGGATATATCGCAAAGGTATAATCTCTTGGACAGTACACCCAAAAGAGCAAGGCTCGTTGAGAGGCTTGGTGTAAACCCAACCCAAGCAACAGGCGAACCCGCAATGATAGGTGCTATCGTTGCTGTTCAATGCGAAAGCGGCAATGTAGCTATTTTGAGTTTTTATAAGTTTTTGGATAATGCCCCAGCCCTGACATCAATAACCTTTGAATCAGATTCCTCTTGGAAATCTTGGCTCCAGTTTGAGATTAACTGGATTAAATATGGCTCTGAGGTATCGATTACAGAAAAACCGCAAGAAAATAGCGACGAAGTAATTCAGCTACCTTTTCAATGGCCTCTAGCCGAAGTTGGTCAGATTACAAGTGGGTTTGGGCAGCGCATTCATCCCGAAACAGGCAGAAATGAATTTCATACAGGGTTAGATATAGCCGCGCAAGAAGGCGCGCCTATACTAGCAGCAAGGGATGGCCATGTAACATTTTCTGGCGAGATTGAGGGTTTTGGAAATACGGTGATAATTTATCATGGAGACGGCTACAGCACTCTATATGCTCATAACTTGGCAAATCACGTAACAGAGGGGCAATTTGTGCATCAAGGTGAACATATTGCTGATGTTGGTTCAACAGGCGCATCAATAGGCTCTCATTTGCATTTTGAGCTACGCCTAAATGATACGCCCATAGACCCTTATCACATTAGGGATAGATAGCATATCATTATAGCGAAAAGTCCTGACGAGGGTTTGCATTTTGGCATAAACCACCCTGTCAATTGGTATAACAATCAAGAAGAGGTCTCCATTGCGGAGTCTGCACGGTTCGCTTGGCGATAGCACATTAAAGATATATGTACCGACCAATTGGCAGGGAGTTATAACTATAATTTCAGCAGTTATTAAAATTATGTAACAAAATGCTTCGGGAATATCAATCCCTCGGAAAACATCTTTAATTAAGGAGGGATTTCATATGTCTAACGCAAAAAGAGTGCTTGCTGCCATCAGTCTAGCTTTATTAATGATAGGGCTGGCGGCTTGCGATATTGTGACCAACAACTCACAATATGGGTTGGCGGAAGAAGGCTTAGCTAACCTACCAGACGAACCAGACATGCCTGATTGGAGCAATTATCCTATCATCGTTAATAATATGGGTATTGCGGATAATTTTTTCATACTGGATGGCGAAATGTTTCCAACCCATGTGCCGCTTAATGTAGTGCATGTCTTAGGACTAAACACCATACAGGGTGGCAGCCAGATTGCCTTCGAGCGAGACGGCGAAATAATTATGTCGCCGCAAATTAACATTATTAACTATCTAGCAGGACTTGAAGGATTCGACATAGGGCATCACGATACCTTTATGACAGATGATTTTCATGTTTACGTACCCATCTCACTATTTAAAGAGCTTGGCTTCAATGCCTATTTTTCTGGCGGTCATGTTTTTATCTATGATGGCGAGAGCGATATGCAGTAGCATATATATGCACCCAAAAATTCCCCTCCTAGGAAGGGATGTCTTTTGCTCGTCTTAGAGCAAAAGACAGGGGTGGTCATTCCCCCTTCACCTCACCACTCAACCCCACATCTATCAATATCTTCTCCACAATATATCTCGGGCGATGCTTTGTCTCCAAATATATCTTGCCTATATACTCACCTATGATACCTATGGCAAGCAACTGCAACCCACCTATAGCCCATATAGACGTAATAGTAGATGCCCAGCCAGCCACCGTGCCGCCGCGCACCCAGTCCGCAATAAAGTACACAAGAAACGCTATGCTAACAAGAAAAGACAGCAGACCAATAACGGAGATGACACGTATGGGGCGTATGGTAAGGGACGTTATGCCCTCAAAAGCTAAAGCCAGCATCTTTTTTAACGGATACTTGGTTTCGCCCGCAAAACGCTCCGCGCGTTCGTAGTATACAGTGTCAGACTCAAAACCCAGCATAGGCACTATGCCACGCAAAAAGAGATTTACCTCCTTGTACCCAGAAAGAGCTTCCACGGCACGCTTGCTCATTAAGCGATAGTCAGCATGATTGTCCACAATTTCTATGCCCAAACCGCGCATAATGCGATAAAAGCTATTGGCCGTGCCACGCTTAAAGCGACTATCCTTTTCACGCTTGCTGCGCACACCATACACAATATCGCAACCAGCATGATATTTCTCAAGCATCTCATCCATGGCATCTATATCATCTTGTAGGTCAGCATCCATGGATATAGTAACATCCGCATAATCCTTTGCAACCATCAACCCAGCCAAAAGCGCGTTTTGATGCCCACGATTACGGGAGAGATTAACGCCCGCAAAGATTGGGTCTTCTCGGTGCAACTCTTTTATGATACTCCATGTGCGGTCTGTTGAGCCATCATTTACAAATAATATGCGCGAATCTATCGAGCATAGCCCAAATTCCATGAGGGCTATCATCTTATTATACAGGCGTGTAGCAGTTTCTGGCAGCACCTCTTCTTCTTTATAGCATGGCACAACGATATATAGTGTTTTATCTTCTCTCATGGTGTCCCTTCCTTCAGCTAGCAATGCTGGCTTATCCTTACGCCTGCGCAATTCAGTCAAAAACAAGTTTCGCTTGCTTCTTATCATGTCTATTTTCCATGGCCACTTGCTTTTATGCCATATTACCACACTTTTTCTAACCACGCCAATCTTTTTTATCTCATTGTACGACAGGCGACGGCTTATGAAGCCATAGTTGACCTGCAAATACCTCTCCTCAAAGGTCGCATCGCAGCGCAGCAATGTAGCAAAAACAATTACGAAGCACGCTATGCTAACAGCTATCATGGTTACAAAAACCCAGCCATAGGCATTGCTCCAAATGGCACATAACCCAAGCCCTATGGTTATTAGCAACAGCAATGCTATATACAAATTATTTGGGAGAACCTTAATTGTCATAATACCACATCCTCACGAAAGCCGCATCTTAAAATCTTCATAGCCAAAGGTGCGCAACGTCTCCATCTGCCCATTCTTGCGCAAAAGCGCGATGGATGGCAGTCGCATACCATTAAAAGTATTGGTCTTAACCATAGAGTATATCGCCATATCCGTAAAAACAAGGCGGTCGCCTATTTTTAGCGGCTCATCAAAAGAATAGTCGCCAATAATGTCTCCAGCAAGACAACTAGGACCACCTAACTTGTATGTGTGTGCCTTTTCGCCTACCTCACCAGAACCTACCACATGCGGACGATACGGCATCTCTAGCACATCTGGCATATGACAGGCAGCAGAAGTGTCAAGTATGGCTATATTCATGTCATTTCGCATAATATCTAGTACTTCTGCCACCAGATATCCCGCATTTAATGCTATCGCTTCGCCTGGCTCTAGGTATATTTCTATATCATATTTCGCCTTTGTACGCTTGATAAGAGCTATTAATGCATCCACATCATAACCATCTCGCGTAATATGATGTCCACCGCCCATATTAAGCCATTGCATTTTGTGCAGATGTTCACCAAATTTCTCCTCCACAGCCGCCATAGTAGCCTCTAGCGCATCTGCACCCTGCTGGCATAATGTGTGAAAATGCAACCCACTAATACCATCTAGCATATCCGCACGAAAGTTTGCCGCAGTAACGCCAAGGCGCGAATGCGGCGCACATGGATTATATATAGCACCCTCTTGCGTAGAAAGCTCAGGATTTATGCGTATGCCACGCACCTTACCACCAGCCACATCCCTAAATCGCGCCCATTGGTCAAATGAATTAAAAATGATATGGTCAGCTACGCGCATAATTTCTGCAAATTCGTGAGCAGAATACGCGGGGCTATACACATGATTTTCACCGCGAAAATGCTGCTTTGCAAGCATCGCCTCATGCAGCCCACTGGCGCATGTGCCATCCAAATAGCGGCTAATAAGCGGATATATGGCATACATAGAAAAAGCCTTCTGCGCAAGCAAAATCTTGCAGCCCGCCTCGCACTTAACCCTCGCCAAAACCTCAAGGTTTTTGATGATTAGGCTTTCATCTATAATAAAATACGGGGTTTGTATTGCGTTAGTATCAAAATTTAACATTGCATCACCTCAAAGCAAAAGTTTCTAGTAAGCCCGAAACATATCCAAAACATCGTGAAACTCATCACCAAACATATTGGTGATAATAATTCCACGCACAAATCTTGAGCCATGGTCTATATTCACAAAATAGCGTTGGTGCATCATATTTGGCACAATATAGTCCGCGTAGTGCCAATCTAACAAACCTATACGCACAGTGCCATCATACATCTCTATATTTGCACCGCCTATGCCCGATTCCTCAAATTCTGTAACAATATTCATCAAGAAACCCTTCGCCGTCAAATCCGCCTCATCATCTGCTAGCCGCATTATGCGCGTAGTTATACTAACATTGTGTATCTCACATATATGCTCTGCGGCAAGGTCCACAATGCCTAAGGTTTCGGCTAATCCATATAACTCGCTTGTAATTTCACTTCCAATAGGCGGCAACACATAACCGCCATTTAAATACATTTCCTCAACGCCCTCAGGGGTCATCGCCCACCAGTCACCAGGCAAATCAAAGCGTATGCCAAAAAACGGGTTTATTAAGGTATTTTCTACCCATACACCGCGCATAGGCGTTGCAGATGCTGTAATTTCAGGCTCAGCCGTGGCACATGATGAAAAAATCATCAGCACCACAGCCATTGCAGTAAATATTCTTATCTTATTTTTCATATTAATCCACCAAAACAGGGCTAAAATCCTCTTTCCATGGCAAGCCCCACACATTTAGTGCATCCATAAATGGGTCTGGGTTCATTTCTTCCACATTAAACACGCCAGCACCGCCCCATCTGCCATCCAGCAAAAGCATGGCCCCTATCATAGCTGGCACACCAGTTGTATAAGAAATAGCCTGCGAACCAACCTCGCGATAGCATTCTTGGTGGTCACAAATATTGTATAGATAATATGTTTTCGGCTTGCCGTCCTTTATACCTTGGAAAATACATCCAATATTGGTTTTGCCTACAGTGCGCGGGCCTAGACTGGCAGGGTCGGGCAAAATAGCCTGCAAGAATTGTAGCGGTATAATCTCCTGCCCCCCAAATTGTATGGGCTCTATAGATGTCATGCCCACATTTTCAAGCACGCGCAAATGGGTCAGATACTTTTCGCCAAAGGTCATGAAAAAGCGTATGCGCTTAATGCCCGTGATGTTCTTTGCAAGCGACTCCAGCTCCTCATGATACAAAAGATACATGTCCTTGTCGCCTATTTCTTTAAAATTATACTCACGCTTTATTTCCAATGGAGCAGTCTCTATCCATTCGCCATTCTCCCAGTATCTACCATTTGATGTTATCTCACGTATATTGATTTCTGGGTTAAAGTTGGTAGCAAAAGGATATCCATGGTCGCCGCCATTGGCATCCAAGATATCAATATAATGTATCTCATCAAAATGATGCTTTAGGGCATAGGCAGAGAAAATACCCGTAACGCCAGGGTCAAAGCCACAACCCAAAATAGCCGTTATACCCGCCTCTTTGAAACGCTCCTGATACGCCCATTGCCATTTGTACTCAAACTTCGCTGTTTCCTTCGGCTCATAGTTTGCCGTGTCAAGATAATTTGTTTTGGTCGCCAAGCAAGCATCCATAATGGTAAGGTCTTGGTATGGCAAAGCCAAATTTATCACCAAATCAGGCTTGTAACTCTCAATTAGGGCTATAAGCTCCTGCGTATTATCCGCATCCACCTGTGCCGTCGTCACCACAGTTTTTGTACCCATCTTAGCCAGCTTCGCCGCCAAATCATCACAGCGCAACTTCGTACGGCTCGCTATCATCAACTCTTTAAAAACACCGTCATTTTGGCAGCATTTATGCGCCGCCACACTGGCAACGCCGCCAGCACCTATCATTAAAGCTCTACTCATTTTTATGCCTCCTAGCATCATATACTTTAACCATTTTCATTTGTCTTGACCTAGCAATACATACTCATTAGGATTAATACCACCAAGACCAGTTGGTGGCTTATTCATAATACGTCTCATCTCAGCCCAGACATCTTCACCTAGTGTCCCACCGCCCATCATTAATGCAATAAAGTCTGTAGGCACACTAGCAGAAAATGCACTGGTTGAACCTGGTATACCAG
>WRBK01000016.1 GCA_009784575.1 Defluviitaleaceae bacterium
AACAGCTTAAAACAAGCTACTATGGACGATGGAATTATTTCTGAAGAACAACCGTCTTGGTAGATGATAAAACCATTCAACTATTAAGGTAGGGCATTATGCTCTGCCTTATTTTTATGTCCTATAAAATATTCTTGGTATGGGGGTATATAAAGAAAAATACCGTCCCAACGTCCCAAAGCCTGTAAAATAGGCGTTTCTTGTGGGACGGTTAGCCATTTTGGGACGGTTGACGCACTTTTGAAATTGAAATCTCGGTAACAAATATAGGTTGACAAGTGATACCTACGGGTATCACACAAAATGTCAACGAGCTTTTAGAAAGCCTAGAAATCCAAAATGTTCTGGAAAATAGCGACTTCCTACTGCTCCCATAGTTGATGCAAGCATCGACATGGGTGCAAGCCCATTTTCAAGTTAAACAATTATAAATCAAGGCGCGGGTGACGGCGAGGGGCTTATCATCTTTGGCGGCACGGTGCTACCCTTTGTAGACAACTTCCCGCAAAATATCCAGCTATATAAATCATATCTACCCAGTTATCAGAGAGTGCCATAGGTTAATAAAAAACTACATGAAAGGGGCGATGAACCGCGAAAGAGCTAAAAGCTGGGGACAAAATCACGCAGGCTTGGATGTTTGCACATCATCCACATAAAGAAATACGCCTGTAGAAAAACGGTGTCTGTGTGAGTGGTTCTCATATATCCATTATATTTCTCTACAGATTGCTTAATATTTTTCAAGCCATAACCATGTTCATCGCCGCTTTTAAGCGTGGCTATTTGTTGACCATCAAAATACTTAATCTTGCCATTAAAAGAATTATCCACCTTTACAAAAAGACCTCCCTTGCCAAACTCAATATCTAACTACCGAAGAGTTAGGAGCTATCCATGTAAGTAGTACCAGTACCGCAGGATCGATTATTTTGACGATGACAAATGATAGTGGCGCAGAGATTAGTCAGGATATATCAAATTTCATCGGCTATTTTCCATCAGACGACTTAGTTCCTAGGGAGATTAGAGTGCGTTTACGCTTTGAGGGGGATTAGGGATTCGGCAACCACTGTAAGCTGGCGGTAAATGAGCTGTATGTACATGCACTAAAAGCGGAATTTGGAGGCTATAGCTATGCTGGTATATATGGTTGTTTAACTTGGAAATGGACTCGACACAAGACCCTTTTCGAGTAAAAACACATAAACCAATTTCAACTGATAGCAATATATCAAGTAAGCAGCCTCCATACACAGGACGAAGTTTGCCCTTTATGCAGTTTTAAGCACTACAAAAATATTTTTTAAAATTCACTCCAAAAGTTTGGCAGTTTTGCATTTCCAACTGTAGTAGTGGTGAAAGGCGAAACAATTACCCGCCCCGCGGATGCAAAAGGGGGCGAAACTGTGAAGCCCACCAACCGCGAACAAAGCAAACGCCATCCCTTTGACAGCTTTTGCAAAAAGGTACTTAAAAACGAAGTCTGGAGCTGCTACGCCGAAATCAAGCGGCAACGTGACAAAGAGGTGTCTTTGCAAGAATTATAGGCAGAATAGCAGAATCACGTATGGACTTGTATGTTTTATCTCAGTTTATGACAAAAGCATTGAATGGCACAACAGTACATATAGCACCAGCTAAATATGTTATTTTAAAGTGATGCACCCATAAAAATTCCCCCCAAGGAGGGGATGTCTTTGCTCGTCTTAGAGCAAAGACGGGGGTGGTTCACTCCATAGGCGCACAATCAACCCCCAAAACCCGCCGATACTCCCCACCAGAAGCCCCCTCAACCTCCATCCGATTAACCCCCAAAAACCTCACAATGCTATAAGTATCAATCCAAATCTGATTTTTCCCATCCTTCTGCGACTCATCAAAAATTATCTGCAAACCAAAATGCAGATGCGGCGACTTTATATTGCTCACATTTTCCCGCCGCGAATAGCCCGTACTGCCAAGATAGCCTATCACATCCCCAGCCGCCACCTCTCCGCCAAGCGCGAGCCCCTCCGCATACGGCGTATCCTTCATCAAATGCGCATAGTAATAATATCGCTTGCCGCAATGGCTGCGTATGCCTATGCGCCACCCGCCATACTGGTTCCACCCCAAAGCCTCCACCACGCCACCCTCCACAGCAATAATAGGCGCGCCAGTAGCCCCAAAAAGGTCATGCCCCAAATGTGGTCTGCTGTAGCCATAGCTCCTAGGATTCCCAAAGTCATTTGAGTGTGTAAACCCAAACCCCTTGGCCATAGGCGAAAACACTTTCAAGCCATACTTCCTCTCGCCCATCTCCAAAAGTTCATATTCGCCCACAAAACCACCAAGCACCGCCGAATACGCCACCAAATAATGCTCATACAGCTTTATCTCTTTGGTGATTTCATACATAAGCTCCCCATTCCTCACACGCTCCACTGCCTCGTCCATGCTCTCACTTTCGCCGCGCCCCTCAAAATTACCCCAATTTTTCGCAGCAACATAAGCAATCAGCTGCACAAAATCTAGTGGATAATCCGTATCCTGCGATTCCACATCATATCTATACGCCTGCTTTAGCACATCCAAAGGCACATCAAAAGACATCCACTTTATATACTCCGCGCCATCCGCGCCCCCATCACACGCCTGCCCCGCAAACACTTTCATTCCAAAGCACACAAACAGCACAGCAAATACATTAGCTATTCTTCTCCACATACAAAACACCTCTGATATTTTCATATAGTAATTTAACTTGAAAATGGACTTCTGCCCATGTCGATTCTTGCATCAACGAGGCTTTGAATGCGCCTGGTGCCGCGCATTCAAAGCCCGACACAAGACCCTTTTCAACTAAAATTACCGTATTGTCAAGTATGTGTACAAAAAACCAATATTATAATGGTTCAGCATTGGTATAAACTGTATAAAATATCTGGTCATGGGAATGTTTATTAAACATACACAACAAAGTGCAAAAAATATAGACTTTCTTCCAACATTGTGATACAATGTTATGATGATTATATTCAATAGAATTAAGGAGATGAAATCTGATGGCAGATAGCACAAAAAACACAACCCTAGAGCAAATCGAAGAAAATTTGGTCAAACTAACACTTAGCGTAGAGCCAACAGCCTTTGAGGATGCACTAAACAAAGCATATCTAAAAAATAGAGGGCAAATAAATCTGCCTGGCTTCAGAAAAGGGCGCGCACCACGCAAAATGATAGAAATGCAGTTTGGCAAAGAGGTTTTCTACGAGGATGCCTTAGATTTTGCCTTCCCTGATGTCTATGAGGCAGCTTTAAAAGAGCATGACCTTGACGTGGTTTCTGCCCCATCCGTGGACATCAAAGCAGATGAAAACGGTGGCGCAATCATCACAGCGGAAGTACACACAAAGCCGCATGTAGACGCACCAGACTACAAAGGCATAACATATGTTCAACCAGATGTGACTATCACTGACGAAGAGGTAAATGCCGAAATAGACCGCAATAGAGAGCAAAACGCCAGAATAACCTCTGTAGAAGGCAGGGCAGCGCAAAATGGCGATATCGTAAATATCGACTTTGAAGGCTTCGCTGATGACGTGCCGTTTGCTGGCGGCAAAGCAGAAGGCTTTGAGCTAACACTTGGTTCTGGCTCATTCATCCCTGGTTTTGAAGACCAAATTATCGGCAAGAATATGGACGATGCTTTTGACGTAAACGTAACCTTCCCAGAAGAATACCACGCAGAGGACCTAGCAGGCAAATCCGCTGTCTTCAAAGTGATTTTACATGACATACAACACAAAGAAATCCCAGAAGCCGACGACGACTTTGCTCAAGAGGTTTCTGAATTTGACACTATAGATGAGTTTAAAGCCGACATCAAGGGTAAGCTAGAAAAAGCAAAAATAGAAGAAGCCGACAGAAATATCGAAAATCAGCTACTGTCTGGCTTAGCTAAGAAAATCACACCAAATCTTCCTCAGCCTATGCTAGACCAAGAGGTAGACCGCATCATCCGTGATTTCGCAGGCAGGGTGCAGTCCCAGGGCATGAACTTCGGTACGTATATGCAAATGATGGGCATGGATGTTAATGGTCTGCGTGGCATGTATGCCGAGCAAGCCCGCGAAAATGTCCTTATTCGCCTAGCTCTCGAAGCTATCGTGAAAAGCGAAAATATAGAAGCCAATGACGAAGAATACGAGCAAGAAATAACCCGCCTAGCAGAACTTCACCGCATGGAAAGAGACACTCTAGCGGATTCTGTTAGCGAAGACGAAAAAGATGCCATAAAGCAAGACATCAAAGCTAAAAAGGCAATAGATATGATTAAAGCAGTAGCGATAGAGACCCAAGCTCCTGCCGAAACCAAAGAAGGAGAAAGTAACAATGAATAATTTTGAATATACAAGCCCAAGCATGGCTCTAGTGCCAATGGTTGTGGAGCAAACAAACCGCGGCGAGCGTTCATATGACATATACTCGCGCCTGTTAAAAGACGGTATAGTATTTTTAGGCGACCAAGTAAATGACGTAACAGCAAATCTCGTCGTAGCACAACTACTGTTTCTAGCCGCAGAATATCCAGACAGAGATATCAACTTCTACATCAACAGCCCTGGCGGCTCTATCTCTGCTGGTTTGGCTATCTATGACACCATGAACTACATCAAACCAGATGTTTCCACAATATGCGTGGGTCTTGCGGCAAGTATGGGTGCTTTCTTACTTGCGGGCGGTGCAAAAGGCAAGCGTTTTGCTTTGCCAAATTCCGAAATAATGATTCATCAACCATCAGGCGGTGCGCGTGGTCAAGCTTCCGATGTAGAAATCTACGCAAAGCGCATACTAAAAGAACGCGAAAGGCTAAACCAAATGCTATCAGAAATGACAGGTCAACCTGTTGACATTATAGAAAAAGACTCCGACCGCGACAACTTCATGTCTGCCGAGGATGCAAAGAAATACGGTCTAATTGACGACATTATAACAAAGAAATCATAGGAGGGTTGCACACACTATGACCAGAAATGACGATAAAATGATATATTGTAGCTTTTGCGGTCGCCCCAAAGAAGGCTTTCGCCGCTTTGTGGCTGGCCCAGGCGGCGTTTTCATATGCAGCGAATGTATAGACCTTTGCAATGAAATAATGTATGATGGCCCGCAAGAATACCTAGAGGACGAAATAGAAGACGATTTTCTTGAAGAAGAATACAAAATATATAAACCAAAAGAAATCGTGGCATACCTAGACCAATATGTAATAGGGCAGGATGCCGCAAAACGCGCTCTCTCTGTTGCTGTTTACAACCACTACAAGCGCATATCAAAACTGGATGCAAAGCCATCCGAAAAAGAAAGCGGCGAAGAGTCAATAGAGCTACAAAAAAGCAATGTGCTCTTGCTAGGTCCTACAGGCACAGGCAAAACCTTTTTGGCACAAAACCTAGCCAAGCTGCTTGACGTGCCATTTGCCGTAGCCGATGCCACAAGCCTCACAGAGGCAGGCTATGTAGGCGAGGATGTAGAAAACATCCTCCTGCGCCTTATCCAAGCAGCAGGTGGCGACATAGCCCGCGCAGAGCGCGGCATTATCTATATAGACGAAATTGACAAAATAGCAAGAAAATCCGAAAATGTCTCCATCACGCGCGATGTTAGCGGCGAGGGTGTTCAGCAAGCCTTGCTCAAAATCCTAGAGGGTACAGTGGCCTCTGTCCCGCCTCAGGGCGGTCGCAAGCATCCTCATCAAGAGTTCATCCAGATGGATACCACAAATATCCTTTTCATCTGCGGCGGTGCTTTTGATGGCATGGACAAAATAATAGAGCAACGCCTAAACAAAAAGGTAATAGGCTTTGGCTCAGAGTTCAAAAAGGATAAAGACAAAGAAGCCAGCGACGAGGTTATGCGCCAAGTAACCACCAAAGATTTACAAAGATTCGGGCTTATCCCCGAAATCATCGGTCGCTTGCCTATCATTGTTTCTCTAAACGCGCTGGATGAGGCAGCTTTAGTATCCATACTAACCCAACCAAAGAACGCGCTGATAAAACAATACAAACACCTATTCTCTCTGGACAATGTCGCGCTGGAGTTTGAAGATGAAGCCATCTCCACCTCTGCCCAACTAGCCATAGAGCGCAAAATAGGCGCGCGCGGCTTGCGCTCTATCATAGAGTCCTTCATGATAGACATTATGTACGAAATTCCTTCCGCCGACAATATCGAAAAAGTCGTCGTAACCAAGGATACCGTAGAAAAGAAAGCCCCCGCCAAAATCATCTATAAAAAGGAAAAGGCAAAAGATGTAATAGAACTAAAACCAGACGAAGCCTCATAAAAAAATTCCCCTCCACGGAGGGGATGTTTTCGGTCGTTTTAGACCGAAAACAGGGGTGGTCTACTGCGATAAAGGAGGCACACATGACCGAAAATACACCATTACACTTCATAGAACGCGCAATCCACGAAGACCTAGGCGCAAACACCCAAAATCTCCACACCCGCTGGCCTCCCTCCCCAAATGGCTACATCCACCTAGGTCACGCAAAAGCGATCTGCCTTAACTTCGGACTGGCCAAACAATACGGCGGACTATGCAATCTCCGCATGGACGACACAAACCCCGCCAAAGAAGACATAGAATACGTACAATCCATCCAAGATGACATAAAATGGTTAGGCTTTGAATGGGACGGGCTATACTATGGCTCAGATTATTTCGACCAATGCTACGACTATGCCGTACAGCTAATAAAAAAAGGCGTAGCCTTTGTTTGCGACCTCTCCGCCGAAGAAATCAAAGAATACCGCGGCTTTGAAAAACCAGGTAAAGAAAGTCCATACAGAAACCGCAGTATTGAAGAAAATCTTGATTTATTCGAGAGAATGAAAAACGGCGAATTTCCAAATGGCACAAGAACCCTCCGTGCCAAAATAGATATGGCAAGCCCAAATATCAATATGCGCGACCCCATAATGTACCGCATAGCCCATCTTACGCACTACAACACAGGCGACAAATGGTGCATTTACCCAACCTATGACTTCGCACATCCCCTACAAGATGCCATAGAGGGCATAACCCATTCGCTTTGCTCCGCAGAATTTGAAAACAACCGCCCCATATATAATTGGTATATCGACCAAATAGGCTTTGAGAAAAAACCGCGCCAGCTAGAGTTTGCAAAATTTTATGTCACAAATACCATCTCTGGCAAGCGGCATATCAAAAAGCTTGTAGATGACGGCACAGTGGATGGCTGGGACGACCCGCGCCTTATCACCATACGCGGTCTGCGCCGCCGCGGCTACACGCCTGCAGCCATCCGCAATTTCTGCGATGCTATGGGTGTTTCCAAAGGCGAAACCAAAGTAGACTTTGCTATGTTAGAGCATTATCTGCGCGAAGACTTAGCCCCAATCTCCAAGGTTGTTATGGCAGTGCTTAACCCAATTAAGCTCGTAATAACCAACTACCCCGAGGGTCAAGTAGAAATGCTGGAAATGCCAAATAACCCTAAAAATCCAGAGCTAGGCACACGCACCATACCTTTCTCCCGCGAAGTCTACATAGAAAGCGATGACTTCATGGAGGATGCTCCAAGCAAATACCACCGCCTATCCCTTGGCCGCGAGGTGCGCTTGGCTGGCGCGTATTTTGTCACTTGCACAGATTTCATAAAAAACGACGCTGGTGATGTCGTGGAGGTTCACGCCACCTACGACCCAGCAACAAAGAGCGGCAGCGGCTTCACAGAGCGCAAGGTAAAAGGAACAATCCACTGGGTTAGCTGTGAGCAAGCTGTACGCATCACCGCAAATCTATACGACCATCTCGTGATAGATGATGACACAGAAGAAAATGGCTTTAAATTCAATAAAAATTCTCTTACAATTGTGATAAACGCAGTGGCAGAACCTTCAATACTTGACACAACCACCGAAGACCGCCTGCAATTCATGCGCAATGCCTATTTTTGCATGGATTCCAAAACCTCAACCCCCAATAATTTGATTTTCAACAGAATTGTGGAAATCAAAAGCTCCTACAAACCTATTTAGCCATGGAAAGAAATTGGGATATATTAATAATAGGCGGAGCATCAGGCACAGGCAAAACAACTGTAGCCCGCGCTTTAGCTAGGTATTATCAGGTTGACCTTGTAAGGGTGGATAATTTTCAGGTTTTGTTGGAAGCTACAACAACGCCAGAAACCTTCCCCGCCATACATTATTGGACAACACATCCAAATTGGCGCGATGAAGGCATAGGTAATGCGGTTCGCCGCTTAATTGATGCAGGGCAAGCATTGTCATCTGGTTTGGCAGCCGTAATAGAAGACCATTTACTCGAAGACCTTCCAATGATTCTGGAGGGTGATTTTATCCTCCCAGAGCTTGCCGCCTCATTTGAAGGCGAACTCAGAATAAGGTCTATTTTCATTCATGAAAACGACCAAAAGCAAATTTTAAAGAACTATCTAGCGCGCGAAGGAGAAATACAGCAGTTTCGCGCAAATGTAAGTCACAAACACAGTGAGTGGCTACTAAAAAGCTGTCTTGAGCATGACATTCAAAGCATTGATGCCAGACCTTGGCATACCCTTCCCAGCAGAATTATCAATTGTATATAATATCATAAATGCGCACAACATATAGTGAATTTACTATAATTAGAAAATGAGATGTGGTGCGCATTTATGTTTGCAAAAATTTTCTTATCTATTTTTTTAGCATCGTCCCTAATAGTCCCCCCAGCAATCCAAGAGACTCCCATTGTCGCCAAAATTACCGAGGACTGCAAAATCTACAGCGATAAATCCCTAAACTTCCCCGTAGGCGAGTTGTTAATGGGTCAATTTGTTGAGGTTTTAGAAGACTTTTCCACAGAAATGTATAAGGTTTTTTGCGACCAACAAAACATCTCGGGCTGGCTTAAAGCAGAATATCTTAATATCCCGCCAGATACCAAAACCGACACAAGCATATTAACTCGCACTGACCTAGAGGCTTTTGTTAATGATAACAACTACACATCATCCACAGATTTTCTCATAATCACAGACATAAACCGCCAAAAAACCCATGTTTTCACAAAAAAATCCCAAAATTGGACTCTCATCAGAACCTTTTCCTGCTCTACAGGCATCAATGCTTCACCCACCACTCGCGGTATTTTCACCATCTCCGACCGCGGCTCATGGTTTTATTCAGACCGCCTAGCCTCTGGGGCAAAATATTGGCTACGCTTCAACGGTCAGTACCTCTTCCACTCCATCCCCATGGACAAGCATAAAAACATTATCTCTGGCGAGGATACGGTGGGCAAAAAACGCTCTAGCGGCTGCGTACGTTTAATAACCAATGATGCAAGATGGTTATTTGAGAATATACCCAGCGGTACAGCAGTTATTATTATTTAACATTACACCTCCAACTTAGCTCTAAGCGTGTTAAGCACCCTTTTTTCAATCCGACTAACCTGCACCTGCGAAACCCCTATAGCCTGCGCTATCTGGCTTTGCGTTTTGTCCTGAAAATACCGCATAACAATAACCTGTCGCTCCTTGGGCGCAAGTGAACGTATTATTTCGCGAAGGGCTATTTTATCTATCATGCGCTCGCCATCATCCACACCTGTGGTGTCCAGCTTATCAAGCAGATACACGGGGCTACCATCGCCCTGATGCACAACAGCATAAAGCGACTCCACCTCATGTCCCGCATCCATAGCATATGCAAGCTCCTCTACATTTGTACCCAAAGCCTCCGCCAGTTCGCTTATGGTGGGCGGCTTGCCTGTTGCGTGTTGCAAGCTTTCTTGCATATATTTTGCCTTCATTGCCATTTCTTTTAGAGGGCGGCTCACCTTTATTATACCATCATCCCGCAAAAACCGCTTTATTTCGCCCATTATCATAGGAACTGCATATGTGGAAAATTTTACACCATAACTTATATCAAATTTATCTATGCATTTCATCAAGCCTATAGAACCTATCTGAAATAGGTCCTCCAGCTCATAGCCCCGCCCAGCAAACTTTTTCACCACAGACCAAACAAGCCCTGTGTTTTCAGCCACAATACGGTCGCGGGCGGCATAATCGCCATTTTGTGAGGCGACAATTAATTCTAAGGTATTTTCCATGTATTGTACTCCCCTCAAATTCCCCCTTTCTAACTTTTACTGATTCAATGTTTTACGCAAAACAATGGTCGTCCCTTCGCCCACACGCGAAACAACCTCCATGCCATCCATAAATTCCTCCATAACGGTAAAGCCCATGCCACTGCGCTCCATTTCGGGCTTGGAGGTGTATAGCGGCTCGCGCGCTTGGTCAATATCATCTATACCTATGCCACTATCAGAAATTTCTATAACAATCTCTCTATCAACAATGGCACATTTTATATGTACCATCTGCTCCGTGTCGCCCGCTTTTTCATAGCCATGTATAATAGCATTCGTAACAGCTTCCGACACGGCCGTTTTTATCTCTGTTATCTCCGCTAATATCGGGTTTAACTGCGCAGCAAATGCCGCCACAGCCACCCGCGCAAAAGCCTCATTTTGAGACACAGCCAGAAAGCTCAGTTCCATCTTGTTTTCGCTCATAATAACTCCCCTTTTGCGCTAAACACTGGTTTCGCCCAGCGCGGAAATTTCATCTATACTAGAAAAACATGGTATAATCTTCTTTAAGCCCGATATTTCAAAAATGCGGTTTATCTCGGGGCCTATATTTATAGCAAACACGCGCCCGCCCGCCTTCTTTAGTTCCTTGTACCGCCCAATTATCATGCCAATACCAGAAGAATCCATAAAACCCACATGTGCAAAATCAAAAATCATATTTTTCGCGCCAGATTTAAAAAATTCGCGCTCCGCTGTAAAGCGTATATCATCCGCGCTATGATGGTCTATTTCGCCCACAATCCTCACAACCAAGTTCCCGTTGCGCTCTATGCATTTAATATCCAAAGCCATATATGCTTGTCCTCCTTTGTATTTACCAATATTATGAAATTATACCAAAAAATGAGAACAATATCAAGCATAATTTTTGCGCAATAAAAAAGACCAACCAAGGTCAGTCTTTAATGCGCTATACAACCGCCGCCTCTAACAATCTAAAAGATTTATTGCTACAATCCACCTCAGCCATCACGCCATACGGCACTATGCATATAGGCGAAGAATGCCCAAAATTCATATTACACAAAATAGGCATATCGCCGCGCCCGCACTCTTTGCCTATCACCTGTACAAGCATCTGCTTATATTCCTCATAATATTTCTCATTATACGGCTTGGCAAAAAGCACCCCCGATATACGCTCAATTACGCCCTGCGCCGCCATCCCCCGCAAAATATACTTCACATCATTAGGCGAAGGGCATACCTCCGATGTCTCCAAAAACAACATCGCATCCGCCCATTCATCCAAGCTAGGCCATATCCTCGTACCCATTATCATAGGAAATACATCGATGCAGCCACCAAGCAACCGCCCCCGAGCAACGCCGCTACCTTGTAACAGCTCGTATCCCCTATCATCCTTCGTCATCCTGCGGGCTATATCATTATTCTCCGCATCCGCCCATTCCAAAAGCTCATTAGTCCATTCGGGGCTAGGCTCTATTGAAAGCTCAGAGGATGGCTCAAACAACACGTTTTGTATGTAATGCTTAGTATACCCATGCATAGCCACATTCTCCGCAAACTCCATCATAATGCATGGACCATAAATTGAAACAAGCCCAGCCTTCTGCATCATAAAATGGTTCGAGGTAGTATCAGAATATCCCATGAATATCTTGGGATTATCCCTTATAACACCAAAATCAATATGCGGCAGCAAACGTATCGTGTCATCGCCTCCAATCATGCATATTATCGCTTTTATGGTATCATCCCTAAAAGCCGCCATCAAATCTGCCGCGCGAGCCTCAGGATGGCTATATAAATAATCTATGCCTTTTAACGCATTAGGCATAGTAACAACATTCAATCCAAACTCATCCTCCAGCCGCTTTTTACCCATCTCATATCTATGCAAAAAAGCAGGCTCGCCGCCAAGCCCAGAAGAAAGCGATACAATAGCTACAGTATCGCCTTTTGTTAATCTTTTTGGTTTAATCATCATCTAAACTCCACCACCCTATCAAAAAATCTCTTGCTAGAAGCTCTATGGCTTATGCACACAAAGGTCTTGTCAGGGAACTTGCCAAATAGCCTCTCAATTATAAGTGCCTCCATGTCCTCATCTACACTAGAAAATGTTTCATCAATCAAAATTATGTCGTAGTCCCTAACCAAAAGCTGCGCCAAGCCTAAACGGGACTTTTCCCCGCCAGACATAATGTTAGCATTTAATATCTGCTCACCTTTTTCATTGTACTGCTTGCTTAATTCGGATATCTCAATAACTTCATCTATCTTATTAAAATCATCATTCATGCCCAACAATATATTATCTTTCAATGTGAGAGTGGCAACATTAACGCTTTGAAAAGCTATGCCAAAAACATCTCTCAAAGATGCTAGGTCTATACTTTTTAAGTCCATGCCGTTAATCGTAACGCTACCCTTGTAGTCATGCAATATACCTACCAGTATGTTAAACAAAGTAGACTTGCCTACGCCGCTTTCTCCCATAAACATAACCTTTTCCCGCTTGTTTATACGCAAATCAGGCACATTGATAACCCTATCCCCATATTGCACAGAAACATCCTTTGATTCCAAATATTCAAAGCTATTAATAATGTTAGCCCCGCTAGGCTCTTCGGCTATGGCATTTAGCTCCTTTAGATGCTCTATGCTTGGCTTAAAGCGATTGTAGTTAATAAGCATATTGTTAAATCCCGCAAACGAAACCACAAATAGCGGAACATTAATAAACAAGACAATTAGGTCGCCTGTACTAATATTATTAACATCTGAAAACTGCGCGACGAGAAAGATAACTATGATAGGAGCAAGAACTGCAAACAACCCTCCCAACCTCTCCAAAATATGCTGCGAAACATTAATTTTCCTCATAAGATTAGCATTTTTATGCTGAAATTTCATTATGCGAGCCGTAAAGAAAGCATAAGCATTTTTTGACTTTATATTGGACACATTTGTTATCGCTTCTTCAGCAACTATGGCCTTTTCTCTCATGACCTCCATTATATCTTTACCGTACATTGCAAAAGCACTTCCAAATTTTCTCATGGCAAAAAAGTGCAGCGGTACAACAAGAATAGAAAATATGCCTGCATAAAAACTCACAGAAAACACAATGATTGCTAAAAATATAGCCCTAACAAAGTAGGTTATGCTGTCAACACCCAAAAAAAAGGCACTTACCGCAGACGGTCCAGCTGCGTTAAGCTTAGACCAAATCCCTGGTGCTGGCTTGTCTTTAAAGTATTTGCTATCAGCATGGAGTAATTTCAAAATAAAATATTCCTTTACTTTTGAGCCGCACTCTCGGTTCATTTTTTCGGAAAGATAAGCGTTAAAGGTATTCGCAAGAAAAGAAATGACAAATAACGAGGCCGTCAACAGAAAAGGAAATATGATGTCCCTTAAGTTCTGTGTTAAAAATTCAAAATTAAATATTTGTCCCAAGAGAGAATTGGCGTGCAGTATTACAAACCCTCCCGCTACAGACAAAACAAAGTATATAAAAAGCATGATTTTATTTTTTCTTTCGCTCAATATCATTTTGATAATTAAGTTCATATTTTAACCCCCAATCCATGCAGTTTGGTATCAACCCCATCTTGGATATCTAAAGCAATGAATGGAGAAGCTATGCTAATACCCTCATATCTCACATGGGAGCCATCCGTTATAATAGAGAACTCATTAAGAAACCTTTTTTGGAAGCAAATTTGAGATATAGGCACACTATCCCCAGCCTTTAATATATTTCTTTCAGAAATTAGTCCATCTTTTATATTTGCGATTTCACTCATATTAGATTCAATATGTCCTGGATAGGAAAAAAGGAAATAATACACAATCTTTTCTTTATAAGGAATGAAATCCGCCTTAATAGAGCCGTATACCCCTTTTGGCGAAATTGTAGACACTAGATAACCACCTCATAATAATGAGGTGGTTTGGATATTGTTTATGTATTAATGCCATGTCTGGCATATCAACCACCCATAATACATTCGATGCACAACCATTATATAACAAAATTTTATAAACGTCAAGAATTAATTTTGAGAATTATTTCTACAACACCATAACTTTATGATAATATAATTCTACAAAAAACACCACGACAAAAGCTGTCGGGAAAAATTCAAAATTTCCCGACAGCTTTTGTCGTGGTAAAGATAGATTTTAAACAGACTCCGAACCCTCCACCTTCTTTACAGCCACAGGCACATACTTCTTAGCCAGCCTGCCGCTCTTCTCCAAAACCTTTATAAAAACATAAGCCACGCCCATAAACACAATGCCAACAGAAAAAGCCACAATCTCGCCACCTATTAAAAAACCAATGACAAAGCCCGCCATCATAGCCACAAGAGGTATTCCATATGCCATAGAAACCGCTTTTAGCAGTGCACCCTCTTGCAGCTCCACCTCCACATAGTCACCAATCTCAGCATCACAGTCATTTTTTGCCCGCATTATCATCTCATTATCATCTTGCCCACGCGCACAAATCTTGCAGCTAGCACATGCGCCAGTGCGCCTATGGCTTACCACAATCTCTTCGCCCACTATTTCTATAACTTTTCCTATCTCTCCCAAAATACACCCCTTTGCATTCCCTTACTCTACTATCTCAATAACATTGCTAACCAGCTCGCTGGTATTAAGATTCACCACAAGGTTATGATGCCGCACAACCTCCTGCAACCCATCTGCATTTGTAAAAGCCAACCTCTCTATGGCAAATGCATATGCATTATTGCCCACTATATGCAACTGCCGAACCTGCACAGCGTACTCCACATTTTGCAATGCACCAAAATCCCTAGCAAATTGCGGCATATCCTGTGCTATAAACGATTCAATGCCAGCCTTAACAACATTAGCATCAATAGAAGGCTCAAAGCCCAGCTCATCTAAATCAATAAGCACAGAAAACTCAGGTATACGCAAGGAAATGTTGCCAAACTCCAAGTGCAAGCTATTGCGCGGTATATCAAGAATAGCTGGATTTTCACTAGCATCAAATATAACATCCGTTCCACGGGCATCATATCTCACTGTGCCAGCCAAGCTCACCCTGCGCCCAGCATTATCTATACCAACCAAGGAAACCTCCATGGTGGTAGGCAATCGGGCTGGCTCTTCCTCAAACCTATCTGCCCACGCTATCCCAAAAAGCGGCATAGCAAATATATCTCCGCGATGCTCTATGCCATGGATGGCGATAACATGGTCTGCAAGATTTAATGTACGCGACCTATCATCACCCGCAAACATGCCATCCGTTGGTATGGAAAGACCCATATCATATTGCATATACACCGAAGAAAAAACAACCTCCACACGCCCTGTAAGCGTGCGCAAAGGGTTAAAATCCACCGCTCCAAGCATAATACCATTATGCGAAAAGTCGCTAATCTGCATATCGCTAACAACAGGGATGGCAGACCCCATATGCCTCAAACCCACAGGCGACACAATAGGATTTTCTACAAAAACAAGGCTAACATTATTGCTTGCGCTTGTAATGCTAAAATTAATTGACGATGCAGCGGCAGAAAATACGCCATGGTCTATGCTCACAGAAATTTCGGAAGAGCCTGCATCAACCTCTATAGGATTTGTAATATGGCGACCAAGCGCAATGGCATCGCTATCAAAAGTAAGCCCTATTGCTGTGTCACGCCCTGTGTGCAGGTCTGTTATAGATAATACAATGCCCCCTGCCAAAGGGTCTACAGGTTCAAAACGCACAACGGTCTGGTTAAGCGCGTAATTTCTTGTTGGATTAGATGATAGCGTAAGATTTCTAGCATACACCCGCCCACCAATATCCTCAAGAGCAAATATATAGCGAGCCAAATCCAAATCGCCCGCAAAATAAAACGATGTTGCCGCCTCATCTAGCAAAAGTCTGTTAAGGATAATGGTATCCTCGCCCATGGGTGCGTGAATGCCAACAAGCGCATGTCTTGCGTTATTTAAAGCATACGAGGGGGGCGATATATTAAATGACCCCTGTGTCTCAGCATCATTGCCTGTAAATAACACCACAGCCAAAAACACCAAAGAAGCCACAACAAGACTACCCATACCAAGTATGGCAACAACAAGAACCTTTGTAACCTTATCACCCTCACGCAATTGTTGTGATATCCATTTATGCGGTCTAGAACGCTTAGGCTTCTCGTCAGGTTGCAACACAGAAAGGTCAATAACCGTATCTGCATTTTCACCCTCATAAATCTCTGGTTCTTGCTCCAGCTCAGCATCTACATCATCTATAGGCACCCAATCTTCGCTTTCCTCATCGTCCTTATCCATAAGGGATTTGAGCATAGCATCAAGGTCATCCTCACTTAAATCGCCGAACTCCCCTTCGTCAAGCTCCATGGATGCAAAGCTCTCGTCAAGCGAGGGTGCGGCTATTTGGTCCTCCAGCTCCTGAAAAGCCCTCGTAAGCTCGTCCATTTCCTCATCAGAGATATGCTCCTCTACCATAGTGGCAAAGGTCTCGTCTTCACGCATTATCTCCATGTCCTCAAAGTCTTCCCTGCTCAGCTTGCCGAGGGTATCTGTATCGTTATCAAGTTTGTCCAAATTTTCCAAGTCTTTATTGTTATCGTCAGCCATTTCAAGCCCTCCATAGCATATATATAACTTCCCAAGATATAGTATATCATATTATGAAACAAAAGTTAAGGATTTTATTTGCAAAAAAGATATTATGTGTTATAATAATTCACATAATCATGAACAAAGGGGTGTGAAAAGTTGTTTATCACATTCGAAGGTCAAGAAGGCGCAGGAAAATCTACACAAATAAAGCTATTACATGACTATTTTTTGGCGCAAGGGGTTAATGTAATACTAACCAGAGAGCCAGGCGGCACGGTAATAGCCGAAAAAATTCGCCGAATGCTAAAAGATACCGAGAACACTTCAATTTCTAAAAAAACCGAAGCCCTTTTGTATATTGCCGCACGTGCGCAATTGGCAGATGAGGTCATTTTGCCGCATTTAGCAAATGGGGGCGTTGTGCTATCTGATAGGTTTTCGGACTCCACCATAGCCTACCAAGGCTTCGGAAATGGACTAGATATTGACGACCTTGTCAGCATGAGCAATTTTGCAGGGGATAGCCTAGTGCCTAATATCACCTTTTATCTGCAAATAGATGTGCAAGAAGGCTTGGCGCGCAAGCTTACACAAGGCGCACCCGACCGCATAGAGCAAAGAGAATTATCATATCATCTAAAAGTGCAAAAAGGCTACGAACACCTATTGCGCATGTACCCCGACCGCATAAAAGCAATAGACGGCGCACAGCCACAGGATAAAATCCATGAGATAATAATAAAATACATAAAAGACATTACAGCATAGGGAGGAAACGACTATGAAACTTATTATGGCCATTGTACACGACGAGGATGCTTTCCAAATTATCGATGCGCTTAGCGAAGAGGGCTTTAAAGTAACAAAACTGGCATCCACAGGCGGCTTTTTACGCGCTGGCAGCACCACGCTTATCTGCGGCGTAGAAGACGAGCGCGTAGACGAACTAGCCCATATCATTGAAAAGAAATGTAAAACAAGAAAACAAATCACATCTGTAAATTCTGGTCATCTTTCTACAGCAGAAAATTATGTGCCATACCCCGTAGAAGTAACAGTAGGCGGCGCGACCATATTTGTGCTAGACGTATCAGAATTTAGAAGAGTATAGTCTGGGGGACACAATGGACATCAGGGTAAGCGAAACAACCCCCGCACAAAATGTGGCGGCTCAAACAATAAAAGAAAAATTCGATTCAGGAGAATTTGACTTCACCCTTAGGCGCATAGCGTCTGAGGGTCTTGCTGACCGCCTTTCTGGGCTTATCTCCGAAATAACAGACTGGGGCAAAAAAATTGCAGAACACCCCGATATCCGCGACCTAAAGCATTACCGCGGTCTTGTTGGCGAATTTATTAACGAGGTTGTAACCAATTCCCATGAATTTTCCCGCGAAAACTTCTTAGACAGGCGCGGCCGCCACAGAGTTTACGGCATTGTGCGACTTATAAACCACGAGCTGGACGAGCTGGCTCAAGAGCTTATAAAGAATGAGAAAAACCACATTGCCATCCTAGACAAAATAGACCAAATTCGCGGGCTTTTATTGGATATTGTGGTATGATACAAAGCTTTGACACCATCAAGGGCAACGAGCTTATTATAAAGTCCATGCAGGCGGCAATAGAGTACAATCGCATAGGACATGCCTATATAATAGACGGTGCGGCTGGTAGCGGCAAGCACCTTTTGGCAAGCACTTTTTCCGCTGCTATTTTGTGCGAAAACTTAGTTGGAAACAATCCTTGCGGCGCGTGTATATCCTGCATCACCTTAATTTCAGGCAACCACCCCGATGTTACCTATGTGCAAGCCACAAAAAAATCCTTGGGCATAGATGATGTACGCGAGCAAATTACAGAAAATATCTCCATACTGCCATACTCCTCCCAAAAGCGCATGTATATCATCAAAAATGCTCATACCTTAACAATTCCCGCACAAAATGCCCTGCTAAAAACATTAGAAGACGGACCAAAATATGCAGTCTTTTTTCTGCTATCGCAAGACCATAAGGCGTTTTTGCCCACAATCATGTCCAGATGCGCGCTATATAAAATCGCTCCGCTGGGCGATTCTGTAGTATCAAATCATCTGGTTTCGCAAGGGATAGATGCAAATTTAGCTGCCATAGCCGCCGCAAGCTCGTCTGGTTCTATAGGTCGCGCAATGACCATAGCAACAGACGAAAGCTTCACCCCTTTTCGTAATGAAATTTTGGATATAGCGCAGGGAATAGCACAAAAAGACATAACGGATATATTTGCCGCGGCAAAAACTATGGAAAATCATAAAGAACGAATAACAGAAGCCCTAGACATTATGTGCATGTATTACCGTGATGTTTTAGTGGGCGAACAAACGGATTACCCTCAAGCAATTATAAGAAAAATCCGCAATATAGAAAAAGCAAAACAAAAACTAAATGCAAATTGCAATTTTTTACTAACGATGGAAGTTATGCTGCTAAAATTAGCCGAGGCGGCTTAGAGCGGCTTAATATATAAAAACGAAACGGAGAAAACCCCATGGAAAAAGCCATGATAGAAATCATAGGTCTGCGCTTTAAACCCGCAGGCAAAATATATTATTTTGACCCAAATGGCAGAAAAATAAGGCGCGGTACGGGTATTATTGTAGAAACCATACGTGGCATGGAATACGGCGTATGCGAAATAGCAAACAAAACGGTAGAAGAAGACCAAGCTTTTATGCCCGTACGCAAAATCATTCGCATAGCAAATGACAAAGACCTAGAAACGCTAGAAAAAAACAAAGAGCGCGAAAAAGAGGCCTTTGGCATCTGCTTAGAAAAAATAAGAGAACATGGCCTAGGCATGAAACTGATAGATGTGGAATTAACTTTTGACACCACCAAAATCATCTTTTATTTCACAGCAGAAGGGCGTGTGGATTTTCGCGAGCTAGTAAAAGAACTAGCCAGCGTTTTTCGTATGCGCATAGAACTACGCCAAATAGGTGTGCGGGACGAATCCAAATTTCTTAATGGCATAGGCATGTGCGGCAGAACCCTATGCTGCGCCACCTTCCTATCCGAATTTCAGCCTGTTTCTATGAAAATGGCAAAAGACCAAAGCCTCTCGCTTAACCCATCAAAAATCTCTGGTATATGCGGCCGCCTTATGTGCTGCCTGAAATACGAAGAGGAAACCTACGAAGAACTAAGTAAAGGTATGCCAGATGTAGGCGACATCATAAAAGTACATGACGGACAAGGCGAGGTGCTGTCTGTAAGCACTCTACGCCGCACCCTGCGCGCCGCCATACGCAAAAACCAGCACGAGCCGCCAAGCATAAACACATACGAAGCCGACGAAATAACCATAATCAAAAAAGCCGAAATGCCAGAAGATGGCGATAGATACACAAGGCGTTCAAGGTCATGATAAATGAAATTGTGCTAAAGCAAGGCGAGCAACTAGACGACCTGCACCGCAATGGATACAAGCTTATTCAGCATCCAGACTATTTTATGTTTGGCATGGATGCCGTGCTACTCTCCGCTTTTGCCACTGTGCATAAAAGCGAAAAGCACATAGACCTCTGCTGCGGCAACGGCATAATACCAATACTGCTAGAGGCAAAAAACAAAGGCATATCCTACGAGGGTGTAGAAATAAACGAAAAAGTGGTAGACATGGCAAAACGCTCAATCGCATTAAATGGCTTGGATGGCAAAATCACCATGCATATCGCGGATATACGCAGCATGAGTAGCTTTAGCGATAATTATGATGTAGTAACAGCAAATCCGCCATATATGCAACCAGACAGCGGTGCTACAAATGAAAACCACGACATGGCAATAGCGCGCCACGAGATACTATGCACTCTTGACAATGTAGCGCACGCCGCCGCAAAGCTACTACGCTTTGGCGGCAGATTTTATATGGTGCATAGACCAAACCGCCTAGCTGATATAATAACAACTTTGCGCAAGCACAAACTAGAACCCAAGATACTTAGGTTCGTGCAACCAAAAGCAGGGGCTGCCCCAAACACATTGCTAATAGCCGCCGCAAAAGGCGGCAAACCACATCTGGACATGAAGCCGCCGCTGATTATTTATGACGAAGATGGTCAATACACAGACGAAGTACGCAGGATTTATTATGAATGAGAAAAAAGGACAACTATATATCTGCGCAACGCCCATAGGCAACCTAGAGGACATAACCCTGCGTGCGCTACGCATCTTGCAAGAGGTAGACCTAATAGCCGCCGAAGACACCCGCCACACCTTAAAACTGCTTAATCACTACGACATAAAAACACCAATGACAAGCTATCACGAGCATAATGAAACAACAAAAAGCAAGCAACTAACAGACAAGCTCTTAGGCGGCACAAATATAGCCCTAGTATCTGATAGTGGTATGCCCAGCATATCAGACCCTGGTCACGAACTTATCGAACTCTGCCATGAACTAGATATCCCAGTCACCATCTGCCCTGGCGCATCTGCGGGTATATCTGCCCTTGTGTTATCTGGTATGGACACTGGCAAATACGCCTTTGAAGGATTTTTGCCACGCGAAAAGAAAAAACGCTCCGCCGTGCTTGTTAATCTGGCGAAGGAACAGCGAACAACTGTAATATACGAAGCTCCTCATAGGCTATCATCTGCCCTAAAGGAGCTTTATGACAATCTGGGCGATAGGCAAATTGCTGTGGTACGCGAGATTACAAAAAAGTTTGAAGAGGTAAGGCGCGGCAGCCTATCTGAAATGGTCATACATTATAGTGAACATCCCCCAAGGGGCGAATTTGTGCTGATTATAGAAGGCTCAGAACCTGTAGCTAAAAATTATCCCGACGACATAATGTTCCACGTGGAACATTATTTGAAGATGGGGTATAGCGAGATGGATGCAATGAAAAAAGCAGCCAAGGATAGGGGTGTATCGAAAAGTGAGATATACCGCACTTATAAGGTATGACCACCCCCGTTTTTTGCTCTAAAACGAGCAAAAAACGACCCCGCCACGGAGGGGAATATGTAAAGCGAGGTTGAAACTATGTCATTGCTAACGCATAGCATGGCCGCTACGGGCTACGTAGAAGACGTAAAAGGCAACCTGCTCTTGGTAAAAACCCACACCAGAGGTTGGGATGCCGCTGGTGGTCATATAGAGATTGGCGAAAACCTAGAAGAAGGTGTGTTGCGCGAAATTCTAGAAGAAAGCGGTATAAAAGCCGACGTTAGATGCTTGGTAGGGGTGTATTCAAATGTATCTATCAACAAAGTAAATTTCGATTTCATCTGTGATTATATAGATGGGCAGCCAACCCCATCAGAAGAAACAAGCAAGGCTACGTGGATACCAAAGACTGAAGTTTTACAATACATCACTAACCCAACTGCAAGATATAGATTTGAGAAAGTGCTAAACTTTAATGGAAAGATTTGCTATAGCTCATACGCGACAAAACCGAAATTTCAAGTCTTAACAGATAGATATATTTAATAAAACGGGGTGGAGAAAATGGCGAATATGGTTAGAAGAGTGTATATTGAAAAAAAAGCGGGCTTTAATAGCGAGGCAATGCAGTTGCTTGGTGCTATTAAAAAAGATTTGATGATTAACGCCGTACAGAATGTACGTATCGTGCATTGCTATGATGTGCAGGGGTTGGATGAAGCCGAATTTGATGCGGCAAGCCGCGCCATCTTTGCGGAGCTTGCGGTGGACAGCATGTCAAGCACATTGGAAATGAACAATGGCGATTTTGCCTTTGGCAAGCAATTATTACCTGGGCAATACGACCAGCGGGCAGATTCCGCCGTTCAATGCATACAAATAATGACAGGACGGCTACCCATGGCGCAATATACGAAGATACATATTATTTCTGGCACGCTAACAGATTCTGACAAAGCCGCCATACTAAAATTCTGCATAAACCCCATAGAATCCATGGAGGCAGGGCTAGAGATTCCACAGACATTAGAGCTAGAGCTAGCCGCCCCAGCGGATATAGCCAATATAGCCATCATTCGCAAAGATGACAAAGAAGTCGCTAATGCACACAATGAACTAGGGCTTGCTATGAATATAGCAGACCTCGCTTTTGTGCGCGATTATTTCAGAGACGAGGAAGGGCGCGAACCTACCGCCACAGAGATAGCTGTAATAGACACATATTGGTCCGACCACTGCCGTCACACCACATTCCATACAGAGATTACAGACATTGCTTTTGAAGACGGCGAATATAGCAAAATGTTCGCAAAAGCATTTGAGGAATACAAGCAAGCACGCAAAAAAGTATATATAGAAAATGAATCCAAAAGACCAATAACGCTTATGGATATGGCTGTTCTAGGCATGAAAGCACTGCGCAAAGACGGTATTTTGGATAATCTTGATGAATCCGAAGAAGTAAACGCCGCCAGTATCGTCATCACGGTAGATGTGGATGGTGTGGATGAAGAATGGCTACTCATGTTTAAAAACGAAACCCACAATCACCCTACAGAGATGGAGCCTTTTGGCGGTGCAGCTACATGCCTTGGCGGTGCAATACGCGACCCCCTCTCTGGGCGTAGCTATGTGTATCAAGCTATGCGCGTAACAGGCAGCGGCGACCCGCGCAAACCCATCAACAAAACCCTAGCAGGCAAACTGCCACAACGCGTAATAACTACAGGCGCGGCGGAGGGCTATTCATCTTACGGCAACCAAATAGGGCTTGCCACAGGGCTTGTTAGTGAGATATACCACGAAGGCTATATAGCAAAACGCATGGAGGTAGGCGCAGTTGTTGCCGCAGCAAAAAAAGAAAATGTGATTCGCCAGCATCCAAAAGCGGGCGATGTTGTGATACTGCTAGGCGGCAGAACAGGGCGCGACGGTATTGGCGGCGCAACTGGCTCTTCCAAAGAGCATGGCGAAGAATCCCTTGCCACATGTGGCGCAGAGGTGCAAAAAGGCAATCCTGTAACAGAGCGTAAAATACAACGTCTATTCCGCAACCCAGATGCCGCAAAACTCATCCTGCGTTGTAACGACTTCGGCGCGGGCGGCGTATGCGTTGCCATAGGCGAGCTGGCGGATTCTATAGAAATACATCTTGATAATGTACGCAAAAAATATGACGGACTAGACGGCACAGAGCTTGCTATCTCAGAATCACAAGAGCGCATGGCTGTGGTGGTAAATAACAGTGATGTTGCAAAATTCATAAAATTAGCGGAACAAGAGAATCTTGAGGCATACGAAGTAGCGAAAATAACAGACACAGACCGTCTCGTAATGAAATGGCGCGGCAAAGACATAGTAAATATTTCCCGAAAATTTTTAGATACATCTGGCGTGCAGCAAAAAACCACCATAAAGGTTATGCAACCAACCTTTGCACCACCAAAAAGCAAAACATGGCTAGAAAATCTAGCCGACCTTAATGTGGCATCAAACAAAGGCATGGTAGAAATGTTCGACTCCACTGTTGGCGCGGGTACCGTGCTTGCGCCATTTGGCGGCAAATACCAGCTGACACCTACACAAGTTATGGCGGCAAAAATCCCAGTGTTACATGGCAAAACGGACACTGCAAGCGTGATGAGCTACGGCTTTGACCCATATCTATCAGAGCAAAGCCCATATCATGGGGCTGTACATGCCGTTGTTGAGTCCATATCGCGTATTGTAGCCTCTGGTGCGGACTATAGCAAAGCACGCATGAGCTTCCAAGAATATTTTGAGCGTTTGCGTACGCCAGAAAGCTGGGGCAAGCCCTTTGCGGCTTTGCTCGGTGCTTTTGCGGCGCAAATGGGACTTGGCATACCAGCCATAGGCGGCAAGGACTCCATGAGCGGCACTTTCGGCGATATGCATGTGCCGCCTACACTGATTTCGTTTGCCATGGCTCCAACAAAAGCCAGCAATGTAATATCGCCAGAATTTAAAGCGGCGGGCAGCAGCATAGCTATACTCGAAACCAAGCACGGCGAATACGGACTGCCAATCTTTGAAGACCTACGCAAAAACTACGAACTACTACAAAAACTAATAGCTGACAAAAAGGTCATATCTGCTTATGCTGTGGGCTTTGGCGGCATATCGGCGGCTATCTCTAAAATGGCTTTTGGTAACAAGATAGGCGCAGAAATTAGCTATGATGGCGACCTCTTCGTTAGCAAGGCTGGTTGCTTTGTGCTAGAGGTAGCAGGGCAAGCCGAAGATTTACAAATTGCAGGCAAAACAACAAACTTAGAAGCGCTAAAGGTAAATGGCGAAGAAATAAGCATCGAAGACTGCCTAAAAGCTTGGGTTGTGCCATTGGAAGATATCTTCCCAACCCACGCCCCGATATCCAAAGAAGAGAAATACACGCCACCACTATACGAAGCAAAAAATGTTCTGGTAGCGAAAAACAAAATAGCCCGACCAAAGGTGTTTATCCCTGTATCCCCTGGCAGCAACTGCGAATGGGATGTGGCGCGTAGCTTTGAAGATGCGGGCGCAGATACCGAAATCTTCGTCATTAACAATCTTACATCAAGCGCACTAGAAGAATCTGTTGCGCAAATGGCGCAAAGAATAAAGCAATCCCAAATTATAGCCATCCCTGGCGGCTTTAGCGCAGGCGATGAGCCAGAGGGCAGCGCAAAGTTCATATCCGCCATCTTTAAAAACAATGCCATAGCCGATGCTATATCAGAGCTTATGCAGAGGCGCGAAGGGCTTATGATAGGTATATGTAATGGCTTCCAAGCCTTGGTTAAGCTCGGACTTTTGCAATATGGCGAAATACGGGACATGCAAGACGACAGCCCAACTCTCACCTACAACGCTATTGGGCGGCATATATCAAGCCTTATCCAAACCAAGGTGATTTCTAACAAATCGCCATGGCTTAGCGGCGTAAATATAGGCGACATCCATCGCGTAGCCGCATCCCACGGGCAGGGACGATTTGTAGCTAACCCTGCTCTTGCCAAGCAACTCTTTGAAAATGGGCAGGTATCCACAATATATGTGGATGACGCGGGCGAGCTAGCACAAAACACGCCGCACAACCCCAATGGCTCTATGTTTGGCATAGAGGGCATAACAAGCCCCGATGGGCGCATCTTAGGTAAAATGGCGCATAGCGAGCGCATTGGAGATAATCTATATAAAAATGTGTCTGGCAACTATGACCAAAAGATATTTGAGGCTGGGGTGAGGTATTTTGTGTAATAACCTAACCTCCCTGCGCAACATAGGCAAAGAAATGGAAAAAAAGCTAAAATCCGTAGGCATATCAACCGCTGAAGAGCTTATAGAGATAGGCAGTAACGAAGCCTTCATCAGGTTAAAACTGCGCTATCCAGATACAAAAGGCATGAGCCTCGTGCATTTATACGCTCTCGAGGGAGCTGTTACAGATACCGAATTTAACAAACTCTCTGAGGAAACAAAAAAGCGACTAAAAGATTTTTGCGATAACTTATAGCAATAATAACCCGCACCTTTGCGCATAATATTAGCTCAACGAAAGGAGCTGACATTATGCGCAAAGGTGTTTATTATGGAGCAGGAATACTATGTTTGGCAATATCGGCTATGCTGTTGTTACACGCAAATATCCTGCCTCTCAATATTGCCAACAATATTTCACAGATAAAATTTGAGAATGGCTACAAAAATTACTACCACATTGGTTTTCCTATGCCAAAGAACGACCTGCGGCAGGGGACAGTATATTTGCCTGTATACTCGGAGCGCGAAAGAGAACATCTTTGGGATATTATGCTGCCTTTTTCTATGGATGATGCAGAGATAACAGAAACAAACGAGTACTTTGAAGCAACCGCAGAAGGCGAGACCCTGCGGATATATAGATATTTGGATTTATTGGAATACGAAAACGCCAATGAGGGCAAAATTAGCGATTTGATAGAAGAAGATACAGCAAAGAAGATAGCAAAGGATTTCCTAGAAGAAATCCTTCTGCACAAAAAGCCATATGATGTGACAGCAGAACATAATGGGGACAATTGGATAATTGAATTTGCGGGAGAACTCGGCGGCCTGCCCAATAGAGCATTTCCGACCATTATTACGCTAGATAATTACGGCAATGTAACAGAAGCATCACATTTCTTTTTTGAATATGAGGCATTAGATATTATAGACATGATAACCATGAGGATTGCGCTATCACAATTGCCGCGAGAAGATGCGGACGAGGGCAAGGTGCATCTAAAGGGCTATGAACTTGTGTATGGCTTTGAAGATAGCGTGCTTGTACCCATGTATCGGTTTTATGGAGGCTATGCTGGCGGCAGGGAGTTTGATGAGATGGTTGGGGCTTTGCGGTTTTATTAGACCTGTCCCGAAATTGGTTCAGCAAGGTTTCGAGACAGGTCTATTAAGAATGTATGTAAAAATAGGCGGTTCATTCTTGCCTTGCGCTTCAGTCAAGAATGAACCGCCCTTGTTTTGCATCAGCCAGGTTCATGCAGCTAAAGCCTACAGTGTTTTTCTTTGCGCCTTACATAAAAGAAGTAGCCAAAACCAAAAATAAACACCAAAACCGATATAACCTGGGATGTTGTAAGCAATCCGTAATTCCCTCGAATTATATCCCCGCGGAAAAACTCAAGAATAAAGCGACCCAAGGGATACATTATCAAATAAGTTGATGCGCTAAGTCCTGGGGTTTTTCGGGCAAGGAGCAATATTGCTAAAACAATGGATAAAATAAGCAAAAATGATGCCTCAATAAGGGGCATGGCAAGCAGTGGCACACCCGATGGCGCACCCAATGAAGCAGCAGGATAAATAATGCTAAGTGGATGGCTATATGGCATTATCATACCATAACAGCACCCCCCGAAAAAACACCCCACCCTGCCTATAGCGTGTGCCAAAGCAAGGGCAGGCGCAAATATATCAAACAGGGGAATAATTTTTATTTTATACTTGCGGCAAAAAATTACAATGGCAATTAGTCCCCCAAGGAAACCACCATAAAATACAATCTCTCCGAACAGATAATCAAAAAATTCGCTAGCAGAAGCAAACTCATATCTTCCCCAAAAGATAAAGACCTCAACAAGCTTTGTTATGGGGCGTAACAAAAAAGCCCCCGCCACACCCCCGCTAATGCCAATCAAAAAAGCAAGGGAAACATCTCCGCTGTCTATCCATTTCTTTTTCTTTGAAAGCAGCATGGCAACAAACCACGCAACAAAAGCGGCAACGATGGCAAGAAGCCCATATACAGGGATAGCAATATCAAAGATATTTATGAATGGGCTCAATTAAAAGCACTCCTCTTTATTTAGGTCAATCTATTTCAAAACAGCATAGCGTGCTTACTAAACTTTGCAAAAATTGGTACCCAAACACCTTGCGCTGATGTTAGAAGAACAATGCAGGTGTAGCACATACAGCGGCACAAGCCCCGCAAACAAGCGTGAAAATAGTCGAAATTATCAAGGCAATGATTGAGCAAACCAAGCCAGCCGTAGCCATGCCTGTAGGAGAACCAGCAGCAGCAAGATTCTTTTTTCCTACAACAGCAAGGACAATGCCTATAAGGGCAGCAGGTATTGCAGCAATACCAAGCACTGGAATCCACATTAATACAAGAGCTAAAACACCTAAAACTAACGAAGCAACAGCCATGTTATTCCTCCATTCTTTAGCAAACGACAACAATTTTGAATGTCGTTTGCGATTAACAATACAATTTGCACGCTTTGCTGTTTTGAAATAGATTGATATTAATATCTATCAGTAAATCTCCATATAGCGGTTGCTGTTAGAGTCAATGTAAGCACTATAAGTGCAGCAATCATAATCCATTTCTTCATCAAAAAGCCCCCCTTAATTATATATTTTGTCGGCACTTATCGAATTTTGTGTTCTGATAGTTATTGTATAATACGGGGGAGTGGGAGGCAATAGCTATGATGATTTTGTAATGTAATTGTAATATTATATGTATGAGATTTTGCTGATAATCCTTTTTCTCAAAAACACTTGCATATACATAGTGAAATCTGCTAAACTAGAAGGGATGGACAAAAATGGAATGACAAATTTATGAAAATAAAAGATAGAGGTGCAAAATGAGTGTAATAAGCAAAATATTTAAGTCTTATAGCGATAAAGAAATTGTAAGGCTAAAATCCACAGTGGACAAGATAGAGGCGCTGCGCTCTGCTATGAAGGCCATGAGCGACGAGGCTTTGGTAGCAAAAACCGCTGAATTTAAAGATAGGCTGGCAAAAGGCGAAACATTGGATGACATACTGCCAGAAGCCTTCGCTGTAGTGCGCGAGGCAATGTGGCGTTGCCACGGCTTTGAACACCACAGGGTGCAATTAATAGGAGGCATTGTGTTGCACCAAGGGCGTATCGCAGAGATGCGTACAGGTGAGGGCAAAACACATACATCCCTTTTGCCTGTATACCTTAACGCCCTTAGCGGCAAAGGCGTGCATGTAGTAACAGTAAACGAATACCTAGCCAGCCGCGATAGCGAATGGATGGGGCAAATTCATCGTTTCCTTGGGCTTACTGTGGGCTGCATACTAAATGAAATGAAACCAGAAGCCCGTCGCGAGGCTTATAATTGCGACATAACATATGCCACCAATAACGAGCTAGGCTTTGATTATTTGCGCGATAATATGGTTGTTTACGAAAAAGACATGGTTCAGCGCGAGCTTTCTTATGCCGTTATCGACGAGATTGACTCTATCTTGATAGACGAGGCACGTACACCGCTTATCATCTCTGGCGCAAGCGGCAAATCCACCGACCTTTACAAAGTGGCAGATAGATTCGTACGTACCCTTAAAAAAGGCCGCCTGCTCAACGAGGACGAAGCCCTCAACCCCCTTATGAAAATTGAGCTGCAAGAAGAGGGCGACTTTGTCGTGGACGAAAAACGCAAAAGCGTAACGCTAACGCAAGAAGGTATCGAAAAAGCCGAACGTTTCTTTGCAATAGAAAATCTCTCTGACCCTGATAACCTAGAGATACAACATCACATAAACAACGCCCTAAAAGCTAACTACAACATGCATCTGGACAAGGACTATGTTGTAAAAGAACGCGAAATCGTTATTGTTGACGAGTTCACAGGGCGCATGATGCCTGGCCGCCGCTATTCTGATGGTCTGCATCAAGCCATAGAGGCTAAAGAAAATGTGGATGTACGCAGAGAATCCAAAACCCTAGCAACCATTACATTCCAAAACTTCTTTAACAAATACGACAAAAAAAGCGGCATGACGGGTACGGCTTTAACAGAAGAAGGCGAGTTTAGAGATATATACAAAATGGACGTGGTTGCTGTGCCTACAAACAAACCTGTAGCACGCATAGACCAACCAGACCTTGTATATAAAACAGAGCTGGCAAAATACAAAGCCATTATAGCCGATGTAAAAGAATGCTATGAGCGCGGACAGCCCGTGCTTGTAGGTACTGTAAGTATAGAAAAATCCGAGGTATTAGCCACCTTACTAAAACGCGCGGGCGTGAAATGTAATGTTCTTAATGCGAAATATCATGACAAAGAGGCAGAGATTGTAGCAGATGCTGGGCTTAAAGGGGCTGTTACAATAGCTACCAACATGGCTGGTCGTGGTACGGATATCAAGCTAGGCGAGGGCGTTGTAGAGCTTGGCGGCCTAATGATTGTAGGTACGGAACGCCACGAATCCCGCCGTATTGATAATCAGCTTCGCGGTCGCGCGGGTAGGCAGGGCGACCCAGGCGAATCCAGATTCTACATCTCGCTAGAGGATGACTTAATGCGTCTTTTTGCCTCCGACCGCATAATGGCAACCATGAACGCCCTTAAAATGCCAGATGATGAAGCGATAGAAAGCAAGATGCTCTCAAAGGCCATAGAGGGAGCGCAAAAGAAAGTGGAGGGCAACCACTTCTCCACACGTAAACACCTTTTAGACTATGACCGCATAATGAATGAACAGCGCGAGATTATTTACGGCGAACGCTACAAAATTTTGTCTGGTGAAGATATGAAAGAAAACATACTAACCATGACAAAAGAGGTAATAAACCGCACCGTGGATGCCTATACAGATGACGACACAGAAATTCTCGATATTGACATGCTGAACAAATTCTTAGAGCCAGCCTTGCGCCTAAAGCCTTATAAATTGCAAGATGGCGAGAAAAATAGCGCATTAAAAGAAAGAATTGTGCAAGATGCAATAAATCTCTACGACAAGCGCGAAGCAGAGTTTACTTCCGAGCGTGTGCGCGAGATAGAGCGCATCATAATGCTGCGTGTGGTAGACCAAAAATGGATGGATCATATAGATGCCATGGATCAAATGCGCCAAGGCATCTCCCTACACAGCTTTGCCCAGCGCGACCCGCTTACAGAATACCGCTTCCTAAGCTATGATATGTTTGATGAGCTAGGGCGCAATATTCAAGATGACACAGTTAAGCATATGTTTAATGTGCAGGTAGGTACGCAGCCGCAACAGCGCGAACAAGTAGCAAGGCCCCTTGCATACAACAAAGACGGCGATAGCGGCGTTAAAAAGCCTGTTCAGCGAAAAATGGAAAAAGTAGGACGAAACGACCCTTGCCCATGCGGCAGCGGCAAGAAATACAAGGCTTGCTGTATAGATAAATAGCACAGCCAAAAAGAGGCACAGCACCCATTCCCCTCCGAGGAGGGGATGTCTTTGCTCGTTTTAGAGCAAAGACGGGGGTGGTCACGCCCTATACCAACCACCCTACCACCAGAAAGGGCAACCATGAACAGCCCAATAGACAAACACAACATCCTAGACGAAGAAATTTTCACATACAAAATCACCAAAGACAAAAAAGTCCTAATATCATATCACGGCAAACACGTAATAACCCTAGGTGTCACAAAAGCCGAAAAATTCTTTGCCGATATTGCCGACAAAAACGGCAAAGAAGCACAGCTAATCCTAGCAAAAGTAACGGGCAATTTCAAACGCGGCAACGAAAGGAAATCCATATGATAAGACCCCTAGAAAAATCCGATATACCCCGCATAGCAGAAATCCACATCTTTGCACAAAGAACCACCTACAGAGGTGTTGTGCCATATGTGTTTCTGTTTAAAAAGATGACCGTGGGAGACCGTATAGAATATTTTAAGCATAATCAAACGAACGGATTTGTATACGATGAAGACTTCATCAAAGGCTTCATAACCCTTGGGAGATGTGAAGATGAAGACAAGGCAGATTCGTTAGAACTATACAGAATCTTTGTAGACCCCCCTATGCAAGGCGAGGGCGTAGGCATCAAATTAGCCGAACATTTTGAAAAAGTCGCCACAGAACAAGGTTACAGCGACATATGCCTTTGGGTGCTAGAAGGCAATACCAACGCAAGGTCATTTTACGAGAAACTGGGCTACGCAACAGATGGCGCAAAAAGAATCTCCGAATATTTCAAAGTGTCAGAAGTGCGCTATAGCAAGCTAATATAGGAGGCCACAAGATGACCAAACTCTTATCAAATAGCAAAGCCACCAAAATAATTGTCGATATCCTCATGACTGTTTTTCTGGTGCTATCCTTCATAAGATGGGAGAGCGACCTCACCTTCCACGGCATAGTAGGCACTGCTTGCGCTATATTCTTTGCCATGCATATTATCATACATAGAAAATGGATAAAAGCCATGACAAAATCCTGCCTAACAGGCAAGCTAAAGAAGTCTTTGGCAGGGAAGTATATAGTAGACATGTTATTGCTTGTAATGTGGTCAGTCTCAATTGCCACAGGCTTTTTAGCCATAGGCTCATTCACCTTTGGCATAGAATGGATGCATATATTTAGCCGCATACATGGCGTAACCGCCAGAATAGGACTAGGGCTTGTTGTAATACATTTCATACAGCACTTGCCACAAATAAAATCATATTTCACAATAAAAAGAAAAACAGCATAGAAGGAAGTGATTAAATGTTGGAGCAAATAAGGGCAGAACTAGCCCCATACCGCAAAAAACTAATTGAAATGGGGAACTCACTTTGACATCGCCACTTTAGAAGCAAAAGCAGATAAATTACTAGAAAAATCAGGCGCAGACGGCTTTTGGAATGATGCCGAAAATGCCCAAAAGATTTTAAAAGAAGAAAAAGACCTACGCAAAAAAATAGAGAGCTTTCGTAGCCTAGAAGAAGCATATGAAGAAGCTCTTGTTTTGATTGAGCTGGCGGAAGAAGAGGATGATAACTCCTTGCTCGGAGATATCAAAAAAGCATCAGGAGATTTCATAACAACCTACGACAACCTACGTACAGCCACCCTGCTTTCTGGCGAATATGACAAAAATAACGCCATACTCTCGCTACATGCAGGAGCAGGCGGCACAGAAGCCTGTGACTGGGTTAGCATGCTTTTGCGTATGTACACCCGCTGGGCAAGCGAGCGCGGCTATTCTACGCAGATTCTGGACTATCTGCCAGGCGATGAAGCTGGCACAAAATCCGTAACCATGGAGATAACAGGCGACAGCGCATATGGCTATCTAAAAAGCGAAAAAGGCATACACCGCCTCGTGCGCCTATCGCCTTTTGACACAGCTGGCAAACGCCACACCTCCTTTGCCTCTTGTGACATTATGCCAGAGATTGAAGATGACAACACAATAGAGATAAATCAAGAAGAGCTGCGCATAGACACCTTCCGCTCATCAGGTGCGGGCGGTCAGCATGTAAACACAACAGATTCTGCTATACGCATAACCCACATACCATCAGGCATAATAGTCCAATGCCAAAACGAGCGCAGCCAGCACAAAAACCGCGATGTAGCAATGAAAATGCTGCGCGCTAAACTGCTAGAGCTTAAAAATGCCGAAAAAAATGAGCTGCTCTCTGGCGTGCGCGGCGAGGTAAAGGACATAGGCTGGTCCAACCAAATACGCTCGTATGTTTTCCATCCCTACAATATGGTAAAGGACCACCGCACCAATGCTGAAATGGGTAATATTGGGGCTGTGATGGACGGGAGTATTGATATGTTTATTAATGCATATCTTTTGTGGCTTACGGGACAAAACAGCCATAATGCTAATCAATAAAGGGGGCCATGTATGAAAAATTTCAAAGATGCTCTTGAAAAACACCTCAAGGCTATTGCAGAAAGAGACCTACCCAGTTTCGCTGAATTTCTGCATCCATCACACAAATGCATTATCATATTGCCAAACGGCGACATAGTCGAAGGCAACGAAAATATCTTAAGCTTCCACAAAGACTGGTTCAGCGATCCAGATTGGCGAATGGACGTTGAGACCATAGATACATTTAGCGTGGAGAATACGGGATATGCCTTACTGGATGTTGTTTATCATGACGTAGACCAAGATGGAAACCCCTATGAAATGACATATTTCCTAGGCTTGATATTTTTGTATGTTGATGATAAATGGGTCTTGGTTCGCGACCAAAATACGATGAAATGATGATTATAGAGGAGTGGCCATGAAAATAGGCATTATCACTGATATCCATAACAACATATACGCCCTAAACGCCGTCTTGAAACACTTCGAACAAGAGCAAGTAGGCGGCATCATTTGTTGCGGTGACATTGTAAGCATTGGCGCATACCCAGAAGAAGCGGTCAGGGCTGTAATGCAGATTCCCAACATGCTCGCCTGTGTATGTGGCAATCATGAAAGATACCACACAGAGGGCTATAACGCCGATAGTATGGGCGCGGGCGAAAAGGCAATGCATGAATGGGAAGGCGGTCTTTTGAGCCAAGAATCAATGGAATTTATCAAGAGCCTACCTCTTAGTCAGACTCTGAATATCTTAGGGCATACAATCCATGTGATGCATTACGGCATAATTGAAAACGGTCGATATGCTACATTTGCTAAAGACATTACGCCTGATATCTTTGACGAGATGTTCAAAGATATTGATGCAGACATCATCCTGCATGGTCACGACCACAAGGCATACACACTGCAAGGTCATAAATGTTACATAAACCCTGGTGCTTTGGGCTGTCCAAACAAAGACAGGGGTATCGCAAGGGCGGGCATGCTACACATTAATGAAAATGGCTTTACCTTCGAAAACATCAGTGTAAAATATGATGTAAAAAAGACCTTAGAGGACTTTGATAACTTTGATATACCCGACAAAGACTTTATCAAAAAGATTTTTTATGGTGTAGAATAGGTGCAAGAGGTTAAGATAACAGAACAAACAGCAGGTCAGCGTTTGGATAAATTCCTTGCGCGTTATTTTGGTGCCGCGCCAAAAACTTTTTTGCACAAGATGCTGCGCAAAAAAAATATTGTGGTAAATGACAAGAGGGCAGAAGGTGCGCTCATTTTAAGCGATGGCGACACAATAACCCTATATCTTTCCGACGAAACCGTAGCAAAATTCACAAAAGCTAGGACTTCGTACGCGGGCACATTAGACATCATCTTTGAAGACGAACATATCATCATCATAAACAAGCCCGCAAATTTGCTAACCCAGCCAGATAGCACAAATAGCGATTCCGTCACAAGCCGTCTACGGCATATTTATGCCGATGCTGCGTTTGCCCCCGTAGCTATAAACCGCCTAGACCGCAACACAACAGGCATTGTGCTATGCGCAAAGACCCTTGCGGCATCACAAATTCTGGCAAAACTTATACATTATAGAAAAATTGAGAAAAATTATATAGCTATTGCGCATGGTAAGATAACAGAAAATCTGCTGCTTGAAGGGCATCATGTCAAGGATGCAAAGAGCAATATATCGAAAATTGTAAAAAATGTTCCACGTGGAACATTTTCAAAAGAAGTTTTAACAAAGGTCAAGCCAATAAAATATAATACCCTAACAGATACGACTATGTTAAAAATTAAACTGGAAACAGGGCGTAGCCACCAAATAAGGACACACCTCGTCAGTATTGGGCATCCCTTGGTAGGTGATACAAAATATGGTGGCAAGGGTGCGAAAAGGCAGATGCTACATGCTAGCGAAATTGTTTTCGGTGATACTGGTGGAATTTTGGGATATTTGACCAGAAAGCGATTTGAGGCAAAGCTACCTGAAGATATGAGAAAATATTCTGAAAAATAACAGGCGACCACAGGCAGCCCGCGCCTTGGTATAATATGGCTAGCATAAGGGGATAATATTTATGGGATTTTCTAACAGGGGGCTTAGAGGCTCTACATTTGAAGAAATGATAAATTTCACAAACGAGCGTTATCGCAACGATTCTTTGGCTATTGTGCAAAAAATACCCACTCCCATAACGCCCGTGGAAATAAATAAAGAAAGCCGCACCATTACACTAGCCTATTTTGAGAAAAAAAGCACGGTGGATTACATAGGGCTTGTTCAGGGCATAGCCATATGCTTTGATGCCAAAGAAACAAGGCAAAAGAGCCTGCCCATAAGCAATATACACCGCCACCAAATAGATTTTATGGTGGAATTTACAAAGCAGGGCGGCATAGCCTTTATGCTGGTTAATTTCGCTCTATACGACCAATATTTCTTTTTGCCCTTTGTGCAACTTAAAGAGCTTTGGGATATGGCGCAAAGCGGAGCTAGAAAGTCCATACCATATGAGAGCTTCAATAAGCGGTATTTAGTGGAGTATAAGGGCGGATATCTGCGCTATCTGGATGCTATTAATGTATATCTGGAGGAAACCTCAGAAACTGAATAATGATATAGGGGGACGGAAAGGATGGAGTATGTCAAGACATATCTTTTTTCTAGCAACCCTTTTTTTATTGCCTCTCACATCATGCGGCGAAAAAGCTGTGGCACATGAACCCACACCCCTCATTGTGCATAGCGAGGTTGTGGCTGCCGAAGTTTTTCTGCCAACATATGATGAAATGATGTGGTTTGGTTTGCAGATAGAGACCGAAAACCACGTATTAGCTATACATGAACCCGCCGAAGGCACTTTTTTAGGCGCGTATATAGATAGGGATATTGCTAGTGGCAGCATTAGGTCTTTTGAGACAAATATAGGCGTTAATCATGCTATATTTGCGCATACAATGATGCTGGGCGATGAATACCCCCTGCGATGGGTGCTGGAGAATATTGCAGCTATGAAAATGCCCTTAATTGTCCTTATGCCGCCAATAGATAGTGCTTGGGACGATATAGAACTGCTCACAGAATTTGCATATGAAGCTGGGAGATTTGACATACCCATGTTTGTGAATCTATATCCTATACTAGAAGGGCATGGCTTCACACCCTTAGAGTATATCTCCTTCTTCCAAGAGGCGCACGGCACCTTTGCAGAATACGCACCAAATGTCGCCCTTGTTTGGGGGTTTGATGCACATAGCTTGTCTATCTCCACGCAGTTTTTTCCTAAGACAGACTTTGTGGACTGGGTACATTTGATGATTCACGACAATGTAGATGCGCAAGGTGAATTTGGGGATTTTTTTGCGCATATTTATTCTTTTCATTCTGCTTTTCAGCAGGAGACTCCGCTTATGGTTAGCTTAGCCGTTTCGCACTATACACTAGAAAACAATAGGTATTTTATACATGAGGCTGCCGCAAGAATTGACTATATTTACAACAGACTACAGCAATATCCGCGCATTAGGGCTGTAATATACCGTAATTACAATGACTTGCAAGGCAGGGGCAATAAATATATCATAAACAGCGCGCAAGAAATAAGCGAAGCATATGCCTTAGTTACAGCCCTTCCGCATTTTTCGGCTACGGTTATGAGCGGCAATAGAGACAACGAAACTGCTATTCTAAGGCTACATTCCCCCTTTATGGCTGTTATGCACAATTCACGATTTTACATCCCTAAACAAGCGTTGATGCATGATGTGAATTTTGCCTATCTGGAGCTATTACAAGGCAAGGAGATAGAAATAGAGGGCGAGCTATTTTACTCTATGGCGGATATACACAGGATTTTAGGGATGGATTTTTTTGTGGACATGGCGAGAGAAATACTGGTTTTGCGTTAATCTGTAAGCCAAATGTAATATAAATGTAAAGCGGTTTTGATATAATTACGATATGAGACGGTCTACGATAAAGAGTATAATAATCTGCGCTTTGGCGGTTACTTGCGCATTACTAACAGCTAGGCTTTGGTTTGGGAATTTCCTCATCCATGGTCTTTTTCCCGTTGAACCCATAGTGTCAGCAAATCCTGCGCACCAAAGGATGTCTGCCGCTATGATAGAAACCGCAAAAATAACCATAGTTTTTGGCGATGACGAAAACTATAGAAAAGAAGTATTTAGCGGATTGCCCGATAATGAGGCATGGAATATTTCTGTTCGCGCCATTTCTGGTCTCATAAATGAGGGTAGTTTTGACCTCTCTGGCACATTGACAGAGGCAATGAGAGCCGAAATATTCTCTACCAGTAGTATTGTGATTGAATATAGCTTTTCTATGCCCACAAGCTTCTTTAGGGAGCAATTTGGTCAACGACCAGGCTTTTTATCCTCCGTTTTTGGCAGCTTCGAAAGATTGGTGATACTGCCAAACGAAGGTGCTATACAATTCTTTTTTATCAGCGGCGACAATGATGGTCAAGATGGTACTTTTCATGCCTTTTTGCTCGCTGATGCGATGATTTATGATGCCTTCGAGGAACTTTTCTTACAAAAACATCAAGATATTAAAGAGCTATATGTCATAGCTCCATCATATCGCATATTCTCAAGCAATCCCATTGGTGAACAGCTACAAATGCTGCATGTAGACGTGCGCCCTTTTGTTTTATTTTTCTTCCCAAACCCTGCCGCCGCAAGCATGGGAACCACCATTAATGGCGTGTATACATATATGGACAGCTCCCGCGTTGTGAAATTCTATCCCAACAATGTTGTGGAATACAATGCGCTACCAAACATAAGCCCTTCAGGAACAGTTAGCCTTGCATCATCCCTCCTTGCGGCTCTGGATATGTTGGATAGAGACAAAGCGGCAATGCTAGCAAGGGGCAATCCGATGAATGACGTGTTTTTGGCGGGCTATAGCACAGGACCTATGGAGGGTCAATGGAATTTTTACTTTAATTATGTTGTTGGCAGGAGAATTATGGAAGTTTGCAATGACATAGACTCAGGAATATTGAATCACGCGGCAGAAATACAAATTTTAAATAACGAAGTGCTACAATATAGGCGGCTTATGCTAAATTTTTATGAAGGTGTTGTTTATGAATACAGAACGAACTAAAAATGTGCTTATAGCCCTTTTGAGCGTAATAGCGATATCGCTTAGCGCACTTATTTTTGCTACCGAGGGTAGGTATACCCTTTCTGCTGGTCAGGAAGCGGATATACGAGCAGTATTGGAAAGAGACAACATACACCTGCGGGACGGCATGGTTATTCCGCGCGATTTTCAACCTTTAAGACAAATGGAAATGCAAAGATATGGATATGAGCTAGAAGAGCTTGCTACCCGATTTTTTGGGGACGATGGCTTTATCCTTGATGCAATGGAGATGGAATATAAATACACACATCCAAATAACGACGATGGAGCAATGATGGTTTATAGCACATGGACAAATGTGGTTAGCTTCTTCATGCCCCAAGGCGCAAGCAACGAAGCCTTCGCTCTCATGCAAAACGAAAGAGGCGCGGAAATTCTGGCTACCCACTTTACAGAGAATCTATTAGGTATGTCGCCAAGTATCCAGCATTATTCCACCACTTTAAGCTACCATGGCATTTGGATTATTGACTTCTTTGCGGTTTACAGGGGATTTGTCCTACAAAATGACCACATAAGGGTGCATGTATCAGAAAATGGCATAGAAATAATAGAATATTCAAGGGTTAAGCATAGCGGCTTTATAGGGGATGCCCGCGGCATTTTTCCACCCAATGAAGCACTTATGGCTCTAGCTAACCATATGAGACTAAACAGGGGTGCAGAAGGAGCAATAACCATAAACGACATGCGCCTCTCTTATTTCCTAACAGAAGAGGGCGGGCATAGCATCGGCGTTCCTGCCTATGTTTTCTCAGTATATATGGGCGGAATGATGCGCTTTAATGCAATTTTTAATGCATACACCAATGAACTTTTGCATTTTGAGACCGCGCCGTAGATGCACCCATAGATATAACAAAACCACCGAGCAAATGAGCTGCGGTGGTTTTTTTAGCTTTATCCTTAGAACTTCCCACCAGAAAACATCATGAAAAACAGAATCATCATAAGCATATTGTCCCCAAACATATTAGGGCCCATCATCATCAAAAGCAACAAAAGCATCATGCCATTATCCTGCGAATGGCCACCAAAAGGCATATGCGCGCCCGCCATAGTATTGTTCATAAAGTACCTCCCGAGAAATTATCTTATACACAATATCCTATGAGCCTTGTTGCAAATATTGTCTGTCCTTGGAAAATAAACCAAGCTTTTATATCAAAACCTATTGAAAAGATGATTCTAAAAGTGGTATAATGTAAAAAGCATTAACAAAAATCATTAACTTTGAAAACAGGCAGGGATACATGAGTAAAACAATCATGCAAAGCTTAATATATAATTATACAAGGAGATGATAATTTATGTCAGACAGATTCCAAATCCAATACGACACGGTATACATCAAAACCGCCGAGCTGCGTAGCCGCATAGAGGCAGAGCTAGCCGATATGGAAAGCACCTACCGTCAGGTTGAGCATGAGTTGCATGACATGGATGGGAAAACCAACGCATGTTTGCAAGAAACGGTAGAAGCAAACCGCCAAAAGGCATATGAAGCCGCAAGCACCCTAGACGAGCTACTGCAATTTCTTAACGATTCTGCTAGGCAGGTAGAAATTAACGAACACAAAATGGCAAGAGCCATGACGGACAATATACAATAAGGAGGAAACATCATGCCAAGAGGCTTTTCAGGAGCAACCGTAGAGCGTTTTTTTAAGAAAACCAATGAAGCGATGGACAAGGCAGCAGAGGCACATAGCAAAAACCCCTTAAAGGGCATGCCCAAAGGCAAGATTCCTTTGCCGCGCATACAAGAGGGCGTTAATGTGAAACTACCCTTTGAGCCAGGCGATGCAAACCCGCACAGCGACAGGTACAAAACAGGCGTTGGCAACAGCTCAAACATCATTGTTGAGCAAACTAACTATGATGACATTGCGAAAAAAATGGATAATGCCGACGATAAAGTTGGCGAAATGATTTATAAAATGTGTTGTGAGGTAGAACAAATTTGTAGCACGATATACACCATACCAGAAACCAACCCCAAAATCCTATCTATAGCGGAGCGCATAAAGGATGCTCTGCCCAAATTCAGAGAGCTAACAGAAAACGCAAATATAGAGACTAGAAGATTCGTAAGGGAGGTAGGCGACACAGACCGTGCGCCCGATAGCTTCAAGGTTGTTCTTTCAGAAGAGGGCGCGGAGGATGTTGTTTCTGCTACCAAAAACGCCGTACAAAGGCAAGTGGCAAATATGGAAAGCACAGCCAGAAGCTACACACAGGCGGCAAACACCCTAAAAAACCAAGCCAACTCCTTCCAAAGGCAGATTGACAATAATGAAAACCGAATGTGTGTGCTAGAAGGGCAAATAAAAGCCCTAGAGGAACGTGAAGCCATGCAAAGCATCGTAAACCCATTTGGGCGGCTATAATAACCAGCCACCACTATAGTAATTTAACTTGAAAATGACTATATACATATTTCAGGAGGACATACATGAGCGTAAGAAGAACATCATCCGAAATAAGACGGCTACAAGATGAAGTGGATAGGCTACAAGAAGAAATATCAGACCTTTATGAACAGAAAGAAGAATGTACCGAGGCTCAAGACCG
>WRBK01000017.1 GCA_009784575.1 Defluviitaleaceae bacterium
AAAAAGGTTTTCCCCCCCCCCCCCCATTTTTTTGTATAATAATTCTTATAAAAAAGTAAGGGAGAGGATTATATGAAGCGATTAAGATTAGTAACTATTACAGCAAGTGTGGTCTTGATGCTATTACTTGTAGCCTGCGGCAATGCAAGCGGCGAGGCTCAGTTAAATGAAATTCCTTCAAACGAAGTTATGTCACTCCAACAAGAACTCGATACTCTGCAAGCAAATATTGTAAGTCTGCAAAATGAAAATGCTATATTGCAGACCGAGATGTTGGCTTTATTTACGCAGGGTCAAACCATCACAAGTGAGTCGGTGCACTGGGAATACCATACTGAAAGTGTTGACCGATGGGTTGAAGGGCGCGCCAGAACATCTGCCGATGTTATTAGCAGAGTAGATGCTCATTTGAATCAAATGGCATCAGATGGATGAGAGCTTGTTGCCACTTCGCAAGTAGAACATAGAATTTATATGCACATGAGAAGACCTCTTCCATAACAAGCTATATGCAAACAAAAAGCAGGCGTTTAAGTTCACGCCCGCTTTTTGTTTTTACCTCTATAGCATATCATGATGACTCACATTCACAAGCAAAATTATTTTGCCATCTTGATACCGCCAGAATATTCTGATGTCCATATTTACACTGCTCTCAAAAACATCATCTTCAAATATATTCTTTAGTCTAAGCACCTTTTTGGTTCTTAACGAAGGGTAGAATGGGTTGTTTTCAAGAATCTGAAGCTTTGAATATATTGCTCGCTGCTCTTTTTTGGAGAATTTTTTTATGCTCTTTTCAAAACTCTTGGAACTAACAAGCTTATACATCACTGTCGTCCTCTAGGTCAATACCAAAATCTTTAAACATGCCATCAACGCTATCGTATACGATGCTGCCCTCAACATCATGCTCCTTAATTATTTTAGCTAGTTTTTCTAAAGTTTCCTTAGGGCACACCACAACAGGACAAAGGAAAATACCTCCATCTTTTTCTATGACCTCAAAAGTATCCCCTTCTTTTATGCCCAAATTGACCACAACCTCTTCTGGCAAAGTTAGTTGGGATTTTTCTTTCAATTCAATCAACATGCAGCTCACCTCTTAAAAATACCTAACTTTCCGCTTTCTATACTGCCCACTCACCCTGCTCAAACACCGCAACCTTCTTACCATCATATGTCTCACCAATAATAGACATATCAGCAGAACCCATCATAAAGTCTTCATGGGTAAGCGATGTATTTATGCCCAGAGCATGTTTCTCCTCATCACTGTTGGCTTCCAGCCCGCCTTTTACGGTATATGGATATGCCTTGCCAAGCGCAAGGTGACAAGATGCATTTTCATCATAAAGTGTGTTATACCACAATATGCCAGATGCAGATATAGGCGAAGAATGCGGTACAAGAGCCACCTCGCCAAGGAAATCAGCATTTGGATGTGTTGTCAGCAATTTTTCTAGCAAATGCTGATTCTTTTCAGCTCCATACTCTGTCACCTTGCCATCTTTAAATTTCAACCAGAACCCGTCAATCACATCGCCCATATGTACAAGCGGTTTTGTAGCATATACCACGCCATTTGTACCTGTGCGATGCGGCGTTGTGAAAACTTCTTCTGTAGGGATATTCGCTATGAAATTGTAGCCTGTGCCCGCCTTTTCGCCACAAGCAACCCACTGATGACCCTCAGGCAATTCAATTTGTAAATCCGTTCCTGCCGCATTTTTAAAATGCAAATATTTAAAGTTGTGTTTCATCAAAACATCAACTTTCTTTTGCATGGTAGCTATATGTTGTTTCCAATTCTCTACAGGGTCTGTGGTATCATCCACGCGCGAAGCGGCATAGATAGCATCCCACATGAGATTCATTGCTTCTTCTGTGGTCTTGGCATTAGGGAAAACCTTTTCAGCCCAAGATTCTGTGGGTACAGATATAAGCGTCCATTGCACAGCAGAGGCTGAAACCTTGTCAGAAAGCGGCTTGCCAATCTTTGCACCAACTTTTTGTTCTTTTTGGATGCGTTCTGGGTCTACACCCTTTAGGATTTCTGGGTCTGTGGCATACACAGCCATCATGTTAAAGCCTTCGTCCACAAAATATTTTACGCGCTCTTTCACCCAGTCATATTCATGTCCAAAATTTGTATCTGGTGCAAACAGATAGTTAATGCGCATAGATTTTTCATCATTCCACAAAATCTCGACACACTCTGCGCCCGCTTTGTATGCTTCTTCCATAGCCAAGCGCGCAAAATATGCGCAGTCCACAGGGCAGCGTATAAGCAACTTTTGACCTGGCTGGATGTTTACACCTACATTAACAGCTAACTTTACATACTTTTGCAATTTGTCGCTCATATTTTCCTCCTAAAGGTTAAGATTCACAGTTAGGTATTACTGAACATCAAGTAGGCCCGATTCCACAGCTTCTACGATAGCTTCCAAAGCTTCCGCCGCTTCCGCGCCAATGCAAATAAATTCCACGGCATCGCCGCTTTTTATGCCCGCGCTAACGATTCCTAGCACCGACTTTAGATTGTATTCAATCTCATTAAATTTGAGCTTTACATCAGCATCAAAAGGTCTGCATATAGAAACCAGCGCACCCGCTGGTCGTACATGCAATCCATTTTCATTTTTTATTGTAAGTGCTTTGGAGACCAATTCTAAAGCCATGAAACCACCCTCTTTTGTGTGTTGCTTATATAGTAATACAGCTTCAAACAAGTAATATCTGCATTCTTGAATGAACTTGAAGCATTGTTCATTCAGAAATTTGCTGTTACTGTTTTTAGGTAGTGCTACTATAGTATAGCAACTTTTTAAGGAAATTGCAAGGCAAAATAATTGAACCGCGGAAAAACACCCAAGCAGTCCATTTGGGTGTTTTGGAGCAATGCTATTTAATCACTTGTACTCTCCAACACATTTATGCTATACTTATCAAAAGTCGAAATATATCAAGGGAGTGAGAAAAATGTCTTGTGTTAGCAAATGTTTATGCCCAAAAACTGAATGCCCGCGCCATAGCAAGTGTTGCGAATGCGTGAAAAACCACCGCGAAACCGATAGTATGCCATTTTGCCTATTTGCCAATAATGATGGTAGCAAAAGCATGGAGAGCTTGTATCATAAGCTGAAAGAGAGGTTTGAATAGTCGACTTTTGTTACAATTAGGTTACAAATCGCGGAATCTATTGCTCTTGCAGGGTTTTTTTGCGATAATGAGCGTATATATAAAATTTTGGAGGGGTAATAGATTATGAACGAAATTATGAGCAAAGTTAAAACGGAATATCTAATGTTGGCAACTAGGATATGTGCGGGTGTGCTAATTCTGCTATTTTTCTTGCCATGGATATCAGTAGTAATACCTGGTTTTGGTAGCGAAAGTGCTAATGGCTGGACTATGTCTCTTGGCACAGGCGAATTTGGCGATGATGTAGGCGCAACCCCTGTGGCTTTATCACTTTTACTGTTGCCTTTAGCTTTACTTGTTGTTACTTTTTTGCAATCTACTTTCCAAAGTGCAAAGCAATTTTCTCTTATTTTAGTTTGTGTAGCTGGTGCAGGTTTTTTGTTTATGATAATCTCGCATGTGGCATTGGGTAGCACTTTAACCGACCCTTGGCTAGGAATCAACCTTTTTGCCATGTTTGCCACATTCTTCTTTTACTTTATGTACTTTGTTCATATTGCGGCATTGTCAGCTTGTGTGCTTATGTTTTTAAAGGGCGGCACCGTGACTACCACTTCTGGCTCAGGTATGGCTAGCCCATCTCCGCAACAAAGCAGCACCGTATTCTGCAACAAATGCGGCGCAACCTGCGACCCAAGCGTATCCAAGTTCTGCAATAACTGCGGAAATGATTTAACAGCATAATTATATTCTACATAAAATCCCGAGCATGTGAAAACTCGGGATTTTTTATTTTGTCATTACTTTTCGCATAATAGCCATCACAATACGTATCGGCAATGGCTCAAATCTACGCGCAACTTTTTTAAGCGACTTCGCTATGGGGATATTTTGCGGACAAACTTTTTCACATTTGCCACAGCTATTACAAAGCCACGCACTATTTGGCTTTTGCTTGACTATGCCTATGGTGGTAGAATAAAGTGTCATGCCTTTGAACCACCCATGCCCATAACTCGCATTGTAAGTAGAAAAACAAGCAGGAATATTTATCCCCCTCGGGCAAGGCAAACAATAATTGCAGCCCGTACAATTGATTTTATGTGTCTTTTTCAGCAAATCTACCACATCATCGTAGACAGACAGCTCTTTGTCGCTCAGTAACCTAAAGTCATTTGCAGAGCGCAAATTTTGCCCCATTATCCACGAACTACTCATACCACTAAGCACCACAGTTACACCGCTTTGATTCCACAGCCACCAAAGTGCGTGGTCGGCAGGCGTTAAGTCTGGATTGGACCTTTCAAATACCTCGACAGCCTGCTTTGGCAAACCTGTAGCAAGCGTACCTCCAAGTAGCGGTTCCATAATAATCACAGGTATGCCCTTTTCTTCCGCGGCAAGCAGGCCAGTTTTGCCCGCCTGGTAGTTCTCGTCATAATAGTTATACTGTATCATGCAAAATTCCCAATTATAAGAATCCAGCACTTTCAAAAATTCACCACATGTGCCGTGATAAGAAAAGCCAATTTGGCGTATCTGACCAGCGGCTTTCTTTTTTGCTATCCATTCCTCAATGCCCATTTTCCGCATAATATCCCATTGGTCAAAATCCGAAACATGGTGCATGAAATAATAGTCCACATAGTCCGTCTGCAGTCTTCGCAGTTGCTCGTCAAAAAATCTATCAAAATCATCGGCGGTCTTGCACAGCATTAGCGGTAGCTTGGTCGCTATATACACATCCTTCCGCTTATCATGCTTCGCCAGAATCTCGCCTAATGTCTTTTCGCTATTCGGGTATATATAGGCTGTGTCAAAAAAATTCACACCACCGTCAATGGCAACCAAAATCATGCGCTCTGTCTCAGCCTTGTCGCGCGGAAAACGCATACAGCCAAGCCCCAGCGCAGATAGCTCATTGCCCGACTTTTCATCTTTTCTATATTTCATAACATCCCTCTAATTCAAATATGGATGGTTGTACATCTGAATCAACATATGCAAGTTCATCTGGTTACGAGCTATGGTCACTTCATGATTCAATATTGCAAGCATTGCGCGTTCCAGCTCCAGCCAAGTCGCCGAGCCTGTAATATAGCGCAACATAGCATCTTGATAATCCGATATAGCATTTTCTAAATCAGTCCGCGCTACAACTTGTTGCTCCCTCAAAGCCTCAATATCATTATAAAGCGAACGCACACGATTTTCCAAACTATCCATAGCATTATTTAGCGCACGCTCTGCGGCACTGATATCATTGCGCATTTCTATCACAATAGTGGGGTCATGGTCGCGCCCACGATAACGATATCTTGGTTCTTGTTCCTCGCGCATCAAAAGTACATCATAGCTAAAAAACACATATTCCGCAAAGTCCAAATCCAATTGCAAAAGTGCCAAATTGGGCGCGTTCGCCAGTTGCGCCGTCACATGTGTCTCCAGCACAATTTGTCCGCTTGTAGCCCACGCTAGGTCAGTTATTGCTACAATCGTATCAGAAGGCAAGCCCAGCATCGTATTAATGGACATGCGGCTATTGGCAAGCGATGTCTGTAAGCCCTCTAAATTTGTGCGCGTGCGTTCCAAGCCACTTTGCGCATTGCGCAAATTAGCCTCACTCTCCATGCCCAAATCATGCATCAGCTCCACAATAACAATATTGCGTTCTTCCACATATAATTGACGTTCCAAAAGCACTATATCCAGCTCTGCCCGAGAAATCTCCGCCACCGCGTTGCGCAGTTGCAGTTCATTTCCTGCTCTTACCATCTTCGCGTTTATATCCATAGCAACAAGCTGATTGCGCACTGCTTCACGCGCACGCAGCATCTGCACCTCAGCCACAGTATATTTACGGCGCGTAAAACCACGTATATCATTATCGCTCAAAAAATCATTAATTTCGCGCTCTTCACGCTCCACAATTACCCTATTTTCCTCTAGGGCAAGCAATCTTGCATCGCGACTATTTATCATATCCAGCGCAGCCTGCAAATTCACACGCAATGTAGGCTCTATAGCAGAAATTTGCCCCAAAACCGAATAATCCATCGCAATAGTCGAAATCCGCACAAGTCCACTAGCATCATCCACAAATCTCGTAATCGGCTGACCATAGGTTATCTCCGCCGCATCTTCCGCATGTCGCAAAAACCCATCCACAATCACATAATCATCAGCATCAGCCGCAAATACAGCAAAGCTCTGTGACATTACCATCACACCTACCAAAATAGCCGCATATATCTTTTTCCTCATCGTCAATCCCTCCATCATGTCATTATACCCAAGGATTGTGAACTTTATATTACATCCAGACAGCACAAAAGCCCCACAAGGGGGCTTTTGCTTATATCTGTGTTAGTAATTACGATTACTCGTCGTCACCATTGTCATAGCCATTGCCATTTTCATAGCCGTTGCCATTGCCGTTTTCGTAACCATTGCCATTGCCGTTGCCATTGCCGTTATCTACATCAATAACATCAGTAGCTGGAGCAGCAGCACCACCAAGAGTTACAATAGTACCTCTAGCTGGTTGGTTGAAGAAGAACTGTTGGCTCGCGCCATAGCCTTCCCAAGATACGTCTACGCCTAGAGCATGACCAAGAGCAGCAAATGGAATGAATACTGTGCCGCCTACGTTACGTGGAGTTTGACCAGCAGGCATAGTGTTAGCAATACCGTTCACTGTGAAGGTTGTAGAACCAGTTGTAAATACAATGATTCTGCCGCCAAGAGAAACAGTAACTTCAACTTCTACGCCAGGAGCCCACTCAACAGTGCGTTGACCGCCTGCTGTAACGAAAATCCAGCTTATAGCATCTTCAGAACCATAAACTTGAGCAATACCTCTCATTGGGAAGAAGTTTGTGCCATTGTCATGGAACATTGGTGTTTGCTGACCATGTTGGTTAGTCATAGTAACAGTTTGACCGTCGATAACAACGATAGCACTGTTTTGTGTAGCTGTTACTGTAGCAACAAGTGGGTCTACTTGTACGCCACCGCCAGTACCGTATGCACCAGGCATAGTTACATTAGCGTATGGTGTGAACTCAAGACCACCGAAACCATATCTACGGAAACCTGCGTTAGCTGGGTTGTTGTTGATACCAGTGTGTGGACCAGTAGAGCCAGCGTTCATTGTGATGCTTTCGTTGTCAAGAATCGCAGTACCACGAGCGATAACGCCATAAGTACCTACAGGGATAGCTTGGTCAACGAATAGGTCAAGGTTAGAGAATGTCAATGCAGATGGAGCTGTGCCAGTAGACTGACTTTGTACTACAGCGTTAATGGTGTTAGAACCAAGAACCATAGGTTGAACATGAACATTCAACGCGCCTGTAGCTTCAATGTCACCTGTAGCAATCGGGTTGAAACCAAAGTTTTGTCTTGTAGAAGCAACACCGAACTCAGAGATAGAAAGTTGAATTTGACGATCTCTTACAAGAGCACCAACTTCAAGTTCTCTGATTGTGATGTCAGCTACGTCAACACTTTGATGACGATGTGGAATGTTTGTTACTTCAGACTCGATAGCAAGAACTTGTCTAACCTCTGCCAATTGGATTGTTGGAGATGGGTAAACGAAATCGAAATCGAAAGCAGCAAGAGCTCCACCAACTTGCTCTACTGTCATGTATACATCAGCATCGCTGTTAACGTCTACAGAAAGTAGGAAGTCCATATCAAGTTGCCATCTACCAAGATCATCATCAGTAGCTCTTAGGTTACGAAGAGTTACACTGTGACCATCTTCAGAGAAGATAACCATTACATCGCCAGCTTGGTCGCCCGCACCAGAGATGATTCTGTTAAGGTTTGTTCCTTCAGGAACGATATTGTGGTACAATACCCAATCGTTGAAACCATTACGTAGGTTTGTAACGCCTGGAGTACCAAGTTGTGAAGAATTAAATCTTACACCAGCAATCTTAGCTGTTTCAAGAAGATCGCCATCAGCATCTGTCAATGTAAGAACGATGTCTCTCCAAAGAGCAGAACCAGGTACATTTTCAGAAAGTCTTACGCGAGCCGCTAGGCCATCGAAATGGTCAAACGATTGTGCAAGCATGTTTGTGCTGTTAGCAAAACGATTTGTATAAACGCGACCTGCAACGATTTCAGTCATTTCGCCTTGTGCATTTGGTGTATGCTCAAGTCTCAAGCCACGATTAACCAAGCTAAATACTTCTACAGCTGCAGGAGCAATAATTCTGCTTGCGCCGTTAGGAGCATTGTTGTCTGGATTGTGGTGATGCAAACCAGCATCAGCAGCAGTAGCGCGGAAGCCACCACCTGTGCTGTTGCTTAGTGTAACTTCGATATCTGTACCCCAAACTGGGTTACGTGGGTTACGATGTTCAACCATAAGGTTGTTAAATTGCAACCAACCAGCTGTTGCGCCACCTACCATTGGCAAACCATTCATAACGATATGAAGTCTGCTTTGACCTGTGTCAGGATGCTCAGAACGGAAGATAAATGGTGTTCCGCTTGTGCCAGCTAGGTTAGGAACTGCACTTGATGCAGTGTTAAAACCAGTTAGGTTAGTTTCAGTAAAAGTAAAGTTATCTGTGAAGTTACCCATTCTACCAAAACCATTAATTCTAAGTTGGTTTGCACCAGTATGGTTGCGAGCCCACACATAGTCATAAGGAAGTGTTAATGTGATAACACCTGTGCTGTTAAAGCCAGTACCTTGCTCAGAGATGCGAAGGTCTTGGATAAGAACAGAGCTATGACCGATGTTTACGCCGCCAACTTTAGTCATTTGAACGCCACGGCCTGTACCTGTTACAGATTGTGGTGTTGTACCAACTTGAGCAGGTGTAAGAGTATCACCTGTTCTTTGAACAACATTTAGAGAAATTTCATCGTTGCTTGTAGCTTGAATAGCAAGAGGAACACGAAGCATGTTACCAGCTGCATTTGTGTTAAAGCTCAAAGCATCTGCACGAGACCAAGAAATAACCATGTAGTTAGAGCCTTGGAACTCAAGACGGAATGGAATTTCATTCAAAAGACCAGCACCTGTTTCACGACCTGTAAACTCAATGCGAGTAAGGCGGGTAGCAGTTTGTGCGCCAATGTTACCGATAGATGGTAATACAGCTGGTGGAGGTGTTGTTGTACCACCAGGTACAGGAATGTTAGTGTTAATAGCATGATGAATAGCATTACCAGCAGTACCCCATGGTAGAGTTGTGCCGCCAGTTACAACGATCGCTGCAGGTGCAGCAGGAATAGTTGTACCAACATAGTTCCATAGACCCGCGCTTGATACTGGACGAATCATGTTAGCAGAACCAACCATAGGTATATCAGCACCAACTACTGGGAAATCATAACTTTCAGCAGCAGCAGTTATAGCATCAACTACGGCAACACCTGAAGAGTTGCCCCCAAAGAAAGCAGCTGGGTTACCAACTTGAGCCTGAACACCAGTGAATTCAAATGGTATAAGTGCCCAGTCACTAACAAGATTGTTAGTTGCGCCAATTTGTACTGGCCAGAAAACTTGAGTTGCTGGAAGTGCAGAAGTTACAGCAGTTCCACCAGGAGTCATACGAGTACCAGCACCTGGAATAGTTGCTGTACTTACAGTAGCATTAACTTGTGTATTCCAGTCAGCCTCAAATGTTACAAATTGACCTTGGATTTCATCTTCTGCATTCGTTCCAGTCCAAGTCCACTCTCTAATCAAGTCAGTATCAGTTTGATTAATCCATGGTGTTGTTGCGAGCGTAGCAGTAGCTTGGTTTATGATAATACGATCAGCTAAGCTTGTAGCAGCCGCATCCATAGGGTCACCAGAGGCTTGAAGAGCATAACCTCTAGATACTAAATTCAAGCTGTTTGTTGCAAAATGTGGAGCATCTGCAATCAAATCAATATAGTTAGTGTGAACCCAGCCATGAATAGACATATCGTAGGTTGTAGGCAGTGTTACAGTAGGATCAGGTGGTAAAGCAGGTGCAGCAACAGGAGCAGGTATTACAGGTCTTCCCATAAGAGCAACCATAGCATCTGGTGTTGCAACGATGCCAGGATCACCAAGTGCGCCTTCAACACGTACAAAGCCACTAGCCTCCGCACGATGTGCAGTTAGCAAAATCTCACCATGTACAACAAATGGATTCACTTCTGGATTTGCACCTTGCACAAGAACACGAGCCGCGGCTTGGTTTGCACCACCAGGCTGTGTTACAGGGATGATAACAAGGTCTTCATAAGTTGTGTTTGCACCAGGAGCTTGAGTAGCAATCATATCAAGCCAGTTTTGCGCACCTGCTATAGGAGCAAAACCAGGAGCAGGACCTACACCATACTGCATAGCAGCTAATCTTGCTTCCCAAGTTGTGCGATTAGCAAGTGGTAACTGTGTACTAGCTCCGCCCCAAATTGGTTGCCAAGCATCAGGATGAGATAGATGTATCGGATTCTCTTGTACCCACTCACTTCTGAACCAAGCTACACGAGTAGCTGTGTCAACGATGTAAGCTGTGTTAGATGTACCAGAAAACACGATGTCATAGCTTGCAGGCAAGCCAGCACCTGGCAATGGCCAAGCTGGAGTGTCACTATGCTCGTCAACCCAATATGCCCAACCACGAACTACAGCGGCATCAGGGCCAGTTGGTGGAGCAACAGCTAATGGGTCCCAGAAGAAACCCTGAGCACCAGTATTCCATGGAATAGGCATACTAGAAAGGCTAGCAGCATGATCCGTAGCCAAAGGCTGACGGTTTGCATTGCTGTTAATGCCGATAGCACCGTAGTTCCAGATACCATTTGTAAGTGTAAGTGTAATTTGATGACGTTCTGAACCGCCTACAGCTGGTACAAGGTTAGGACCAGTAAGAACGAAATCCACGCCAGAAGCAATGCCGCCGCCAAGGTTTGCACGTTGGTCTACAAGGCGATTGTTGTTTACATGGTCAATCCATGTGCCAGCTACGCCACGTTGCGTGTTGCCTGTTTCGTAGTTGTTAGCTTGAAGATTGATCATGCTTACAGAGCCGAAAGCCATAACGGCTGCCAGAGCTGCTGCAATTTTTCTTCTAAAATTCATTGCAGTAATTCCTCCTTCATAAAGTTGGATTTTGTGGGCTATGGGCTTATTACACAGGGGTGGGAATCCCTTGTGACTAAACACAGGTGTGTAAGCCATACCCAGATTAATGTTTACATATACCATTTTAGCAAGCTGAGCCCAAACCGTCAACAAAAATTGTTCAAGTGTAATTTTCTTGTAATATTTTTGACACAAAGGGGGAATGCTATATGGTTGGATGCCGAGTTTGTCGTATTTTGTAACATATGCGGCGATGTGTTTTTTGTAACAAAATCCGTTTTTCTTTTCGTGTAGCATGTCTTTTTTCGAGATGCCGCTTTGCTAATTTCGTCCATTTTTCGTAGGGGCGACCTGTGGTCGCCCGAAAGGTTACAAACACCTGATGCGGTAGGCATTTGGGAACAAACGGGCGGTCACAGACCGCTCCTACGAACGATTTTACAATAACGACGGACATGGTTTTTGTTTGCAATTTATTTGTTTTTGTTTGCCCTGATAGGTTTTGCGGATATGGGTTTTTTATGTTAGGCAAAATGCGGAAGAATTGGAAAGAATATTGCAAAATTTGTATAAATGTGGTATGATGTGATTGCTTAACTGTGGCGGCTCTTGCTTGCTCCTCCCTTGATGAAAGGGGGTGAAGCAAATGGATTCGATGATTCTTGCGATACATCTTAGTGACCTGATGATTTCATATGTCATGTTGTTTATAATTATCGTTACATATCTCGAAAACAAAAACAACCGCCATTAAGCCACCAAACTTGAGCGCGGTTGTTTTGTATTAAACAATATTAACCGAGCAAACTCGGTCGCTTACAGTTTAAGCTTTGAAGGAGATGTTAGCGCATCTCCTTCTTGTATTATACATCATTTTCGCATGATATGCAATATCAAAATGAAGTATTGATGAAAACTAAACAGTTATGATATAATGTGAAGGCTTGGTTGTGGCGGTCTTGCTTGCTCCCTTCTTGTAATGAAAGGGGGTGATGCAGATGAATACGATGATTCTCGCGATATACCTAAGCGACTTGATGATTTCATATATCATGTTGTTTATCGTTATCATTACATATATCGAAAACACAAATGATCGAGCAAGCAAGGTCGTAAGTCAGCCTAGCCCCAGAGGAGATGTTACCCGCATCTTCTCTTTGTATTTATTATACACTATTTCTGCACATTACGCAACATCATTTTCGCATTCCCTTAGCCTGCTCCACAAAAGCTGCAAAAATAGGATGCGGCACATTCGGGCGGGATTTGAATTGAGGATTAAATGTAACACCCAAAAACCAAGGATGAATGTCCCGTGAAAGCTCGCATATCTCCAATAGCTTGCCATCAGGGCTTGCACCAGAAAATATAAAGCCTTGCTCCTCAAAATCCTCCCGATACTCTGTGTTAAATTCGTAGCGGTGGCGGTGGCGTTCGTGGGTTTCTGTATTACCGTATATTTTGTGTGCCAGTGTGCCTTCTGTAATGTCGCAAGGGCTAGCACCTAGGCGCATTTTGTCGTATATATTGTGGGCTATGGGGTGCGGGGTGGTCTCGTCAAATTCTGTGGAATTTGCATCCGAAAGCCCCATGATGTTGCGGGCAAAATCAATCGCCATAGCTTGCGCGCCCATGCCCATAGCAAAACAAGGAATCTTGGCTTCGCGAGCATATTTCGCTGCGGCTATCTTACCTTGGGTACCGCGCACACCAAAGCCGCCGCCTATCAAAATGCCATGACTGCCATGCAGCGGGGTCATGTCACCTTTTTCTAGCGATTCGGCGGCCACCCAGTTTATGCATATATTAACATTATTCGCAAAGCCAGCTGCCTTCAGGGCCTCCGCAGTAGAGAAATATGCATCGGCTAAAACGGTGTATTTGCCTACCAAAGATATCTTTACACTCTCGGTGATTGCTTTTTGCTTGTCCACCAAAGCTCGCCACTCTGTGAGATTGGCAGGATGGTCTTGAAGCGACAAGCGTTTTAGGGCTACCTGCGCCAGATTTTGGTCCTCCAAAAGCAATGGCACTTCGTATACAGAATCCGCATCCATATTTTCTATTACACAATCGCGGGAAACATTGCAAAATAGAGCAATCTTGTTTTTTATTTCTTCCGTTAGCGGGTGAGAGGTGCGGCAAACAAGCATGTCGGGTTGTATGCCCATAGAAAGCAGCTCTTTTACACTGTGTTGGGTAGGTTTGGTTTTTATTTCGCCGCCTTTTTCTAAGTATGGCAACAAAGTAACATGTACATATAGTACATTCTCGCGCCCCACATCAAAAATCATCTGACGGAAAGCTTCTAGGAAGGGGCGGCTCTCCATATCACCTACAGTTCCACCGATTTCTGTGATTACAATGTCGCGTGTACCATCTTTGGCGACCTTCATCACAAGGTCTTTTATATGGTTTGTGATATGCGGAATAACTTGGACGGTTTTGCCGTCATAGTCGCCCGCGCGCTCTTTTTCTAGCACAGATAGATAAATTTTGCCCGCCGTAATATTAGAATTAACCGTCAGGCTCTCATCCGTGAAACGTTCGTAATGTCCCACGTCTAGGTCACATTCCGCACCGTCGTCGGTCACAAAAACTTCGCCGTGTTGTATGGGGCTCATAAAGCTAGGGTCTACATTGATATATGGGTCAAATTTCTGGTTCGATATCCTATACCCGCGAGATTTTAATAACCTACCCAAAGATGCAGCAACAATGCCTTTGCCAAGCCCCGATGCCACGCCACCTGTCACAAATATGTATTTTGTAGCTGTATTTTCCATATCTCCTCCTCGATAAAGTAAATTTGGACCCTTTTTATGGGGTCCAAAATAATCCGTATTTTTTATTTTCTAGTCCAAAAAGCTATGCTCTGGACTAACAGCATTGAGGATGCGGTTCTCCACACGCGAAATGTTTTCAAGTACAGTATGCAGATGCTTTTCTTGCAGTCTTAACATGCGCTCTTCAAAAGACTCCATGGCATCCATATACCCCTTACGTGCCGTTTCTTGGGAGCTTTCTATCTTCTCCAACCTCTTGTCAATAGAATCAACCTTGTAATCCACACCATCCATCTTAAATTCTAGGTTGTCTATTTTGTATTCAATATTGTCCACCTTGTATTCCAAAGTGTCAATTTTACTTACAACAATTTCTAAAAGAGAAATCATTTTTTCCTCATTACTCATGCCCAATCCCCCCTCAAACTAAGTCTAATTCATAAAGTTTATGATGTTATCAGTATAATCTTGCACCAGCTCATGGCGCATAAATTCTATCAAGCGGTTAATAAGTGCCGCCGCCTCTGCTTTATACATCAGCTCTTGCGGATGCAGCATGCCATTTTCATCAGACCATATAAGACCTATGCGCGATGCCGCATATATATCGCGCCTCGCCCAATCGCCTATCATATGGTCATCCATAAACGGCGTTATCGGTGTTGGCTCCATTCCTAGGTTAGAAAGCCCAAGAAAACGTAGCGCAAGCACAAAGGCTTCCTCTCTGCGCAAAATCTCATTTGGATGGAAATGTCCATCGCCCCGCCCAATAGCTATGCCCATGTCATTAACCGTCATAATATACAAAAAGTCTGGTCTGCTAGGGTCCACATCAGGAAACACAAGGTTTATCGTTGGTTGATTATTACCCCTGCCCCTCGGCGGTTGCGGTATCAGGCTCTCATCTAGCGGCAAGCGTACAGCCCTCGATAGCATCATAATAAATTCACCGCGCGTAACGCCTTGGTTCGGCACAAAATGTGCAGGGTCTCCTGAAAGCACTTCCATAGCAAACAATCTACGTATATCTCCGAACGCCGCATGTCCCTGCAAAAAGTTTAGATTAGGAGCAAACAAGTCCTCAAAGGTATTGAATGTAGATATTGTAGCACGACCCGTGGTCGGTGTTCCATAGAAAATATTTGGTAAAATATTAATTTCATACAAAAGCCCGCTTTGATTAGACATTACCTCGCGATAATTGCCGTCAAAGCTTATAAGCGTGGGTTCATTCGAGCCATATTGCAACTCCTTACTAACAGATACACTAGGCACAAGATGATATTGCATCTGCCATTCATCAGTGGACACAATACCATCTAGCCGATGTGTCTCTGTAGCGGACCAAGCTGACAAAAAGCCATATATCTGCCCCATAACCTCATGGGTCACAAGCCCACTGTCATCATCAGTAGTATAAACAGCACGCATAGATATATTGCCACTGTAATACGTAACACCAGGTGTAATATCACGCAATATGCTTACATTATGATTGCTTTGCGCAGGTATAAGCGTAAATGTCGTGCCATTTGCAATAATAGTCTCCGTCCAGCTTGTCACAGTGTAGTTTTCTACAATCTGATTGCCTTCTCTGCGCCAGTCTATTCTAAAGGTAATATTTCTGTTTATGCTACCATCCGCACCTGTGGCCGCATTCGCCTCAATGCGGTAGTTCACGGTAGCCTGACCAGAATCCAATCCAGCCGCCCCAACAGCCGTGCCGCCAGGCTGCACACGCAATGTACCCTCAAATTCAACAGGTACACCAGCAAGCCAAATAATTTCTTTATACACAAGTTCCGTTACAGCACTGCCGCGCCCACGCGTAGCCGTCTGTGCCGCGGCAACTTGCGCCGTGGTTGGCAATCGCACACCTTCCGTTATGCCACCAAAAAAACTCATCTGCCCTGTGCCTGGCCGCGCTTGCGCCGCGGCATATAACGTAGTAGTGGACGCAGGCAAAAGCATAATAACAGCCAACACCATTGCCATAGCAATCTTTAGTATTTTCCTCATTTTATCCCTCCTGCACCCTGCATTTCTTCATTAGATTAATCAACCATTATAATCTGTGCTTGTATATTCATCCCTGGCTCCCTATCCGCTGGAGCTGGCATATCGCTTGTCATTATAAGCAATTGGTCGCCATTTTGCAATGCCCAGGGCTGAACAACAGCATTGTTGCGCCCTATCAGCGTGCCAGCATCCACTGTAACAGTCATTGTGTTATTCACATTAGATATAACATGCCATTGTCCCGTCACAGGGTCTTGTATGCTCACATCACGCAGATGTATCACATCGCCGTCAACATTAAATATCGTACCGCGAGCAGACCTATTAGCAAAATTGTGTTGGAAAATATGGCTTGCTCTCGCGCCATCCGTCACAATTGTAAATACCTCGTCAAACACCGATGTTTCAGTATATGTCAAGAAGGTATCAAGGCTAAATGTGCCATGCGGCAAAAATACAGTGCGCGGGTCTATTGTAAATTCGCGCTGTACAGGCGTAAATGCCCATTCATTTCCAAAAAGTTGTGACATTGACTGCACAGTAAAGCTCGCGCCATCATTTATTTCATCCACGCGCGCGCGCATTATCTGCAAACCGCTAGTATCTGGTCTTTCAAAAATATCAATAACAGCCGCCGTACCAGCACCGCTAAGCACCACAGTCAAATAATCCGAAGGGAAAATGTCCAGCCCAGAAACCAAACGACCATGGCGGCGCACAATGGTTCCGATATCTGTATTTATATCAGCAATTTGTCCCGCCAACTGAATAGTTCCCGTACCATCTGCATGAATAACTGTGTCATTAGGCAGTCTCTCCTCGCGCTCCGAGCGGAAAGAAACCATGCGTACAGCTTCACCCGCAAAATGATTTTCAAGCGCAAGATATACAGTGGTATCACCACGGCGACCAAACATATTTACAGCTTGGTCACGTGAAATCTGTTCATCATTATAGAAAAACTGTATATTGTTGCCACTTATACTAAACTGCGCAATCTCACGGTGGTCTGTCCAGCCCGTTTGCGCCAACGTTTGCGCATGTTCAATCACAATCTGATTTTGTATAGAATTTATACCCGACAAGCTACCACGCACAATGCTTGAAATATGGCGGTTGCCGCCCTCAATCGTCATTTCTACCACAGATGTCATGACATGCCCTGGTGCTATAATGGCTTCATTAACAAGCACCCTCGCCCAGTCACCCGTTTGTATAGCCAGCGGATTTAGCCTACGCCCATCACGCGTTATCAATATGGATGTAGAAATATCAAACCATGTCGTCTGCCCGCTTTCAAATTCAAATAAAAGCGACAAATACCCATCATGATGTGTAATATTGCTAACACGCCCATAGCGCATAATATAGTTTGTAGCCGCAGAAATCATAAGAATAACGCCCGCATCCTCTGGGTCAGGGCGTATAAACACAATGTCGCCAGGGTTTATATTGTCTATTGTCGTAGCATTAGGGTTAAATGAAAATGACGGGAAAAGATGATTGATATAGCTAGGCACAGCCGTATCAAAATGGCGCACCTTCTCTACATGCATCTCATTTTCATAATAGCGCATAATGCGGCGTTGCCCATTGCTATCAATAATAACCATATAGCCAAAAGCAGGGTTATTCTCCACCACAAGCCCGCGCACCTCATCCACAAGCACAGGCAAGCCCACAAAGCTAATGGATATCACCACATTATTGCGAAGCGTTAGTCGCAAATTCTGCCCATATGGCATAGTCGTTATATTGTGACGCTCTTGGTCCATCATGATATAGTTATTTCCGCGTCTATGCATAATAATCCCTTCTGCCATGCTATACATAAAGGAATCGTTATCAGCATTTTGCAAAACAATCGTACTCTCATCAGCATTTATCGCAAAAAGCCGCCCTTCAACATAGGTCGTCTGCGCTTCAGAAAGAACATTGATATATAAAACAGTATTTGTATCAGATTCCACAATATACTCTATGGTGTCGCCCGCAACAAGCATACCCATGCCGCCTACAACGCCATTGTTAAACACAACAGCCCCTCTGTCCATTACTTGTGGTGAAGGGTTTTCTACTATCTGATATTGCAGTACATCCACTGTGCCATCACCAAGGCGCACATAAATATTGCGCCATAATGCCGCCTCGCCTGTGGTCACATATTGCGCATCTTGCACACGTGCCACTGTAGCGTGCTTTCTTTGCCAGCCATTTATTTCAAACAAAATGCTATCCATATTCGCCAGCACTTGCGCCATTTCGCCGCGTGTAATATTGCCGCGCGGGTTAAAATTCGTACCATCACCGCGCATAATATTAGCCGCCACCACATGTTCAATAGCCATAAGATACGGTCCGCTTATATTTCTCCAATCATTAAAACCATACACTCGTGTAAGAGCCGCCGTAACATCAAAAATGCCAGGGCTAGCCGCAGATGCCGCACCAAATATCCATGCCGCAACCTCTTCACGCGTAACATTAGCCCCCATATTATCTATATCATCAGGCACTATCATACCCAATTGCACAGCCACTGCCAAATAACCCGTAGAAAGCACATCTTCGGGGCTCGTTATACCTTCCTCCAACGCTATAGCCGTACCAACGGTGAGGGCAACAGCAGAAAAACCAAGGGTACGCATCACAAAAGACAGAGCCTCAAGCCTCGACAGGTTCTGGTTAGGCAAAAAGTTTGGTCCATCGCCATGTATAAGCCCAAGAGCCACACCACGCACAACTATCTCTTGTATAGGAGAATTTGACCCAACATCATTAAATTGCGCCGCATTTATCAGCGCATCCGCCTGTGTACGACCTGTGTAGATATTCTGCACTTGGTCGCGCAAAATATAATCATCTGCAAAAACAACCATACTGGGCATTATCATCAACACCGCCAAAACAGCCGTAATTATTCTCCTGAAAATCTTGCTTCCTATTTTTTGCAAGGTCATTCACCCATCCTCATCTTGTAGTAGAGTTTCTGCTCTCCTCATTTGCATCTATATAATATATCGGCATATTTTTCTAAAATATTATCCACCAAATGGCAAAATTTCTATTCTTTCAATGATAACATCTTCAAGTGGCAAATCATTAGCTCCTACAGGCGTGTTGCCAATGGCATTAACCACATCCATGCCTGCAAACACCTGACCAAAAACGGTATGCATCATATCCAAATGTGGTGTACCACCATGCTGGATATAATACTCCATAAACTCAAATTCAGAGGCATATAGCTGCCCCAGAGTAGCACCATCCGCACCTTCCACAACCATATCGCGGCTTGATATAAAGCCTTCAAATTCCGATACCTGTGTGTGATGCAAGCTATTGTTTTGCACAATAAAGAACTGGCTCGTGTTCGTGCTAGGTCCTCTATTTGCCATGGACAACGCACCATTTATATGCTGCAAGCGATTTGTAAATTCATCTTCAAAAGTTCCGCCCCATATACTCTCACCGCCTGTGCCAGTACCCAAAGGGTCACCGCCTTGTATCATGAAGTTTTCAATAACCCTATGAAAAATCAAACCATCATAAAAGCCATTTCTTGCATGTGTTACAAAGTTTTCCACAGCAAGCGGAGCATATTCTGGAAAAAGGCGTATGTGCATCTCACCAAAATTGGTATGCATTATGGCAAACTCTTCACCTATAGCTGGCGGCGCAATCTGATTTGCCAAAGCACCAGATTCAAAGCCTTCTATGGGGTCTATTTCATTTACATCTTCTATCTCTTCGGATTGCTGTTGGTTTTCTTGTGTATCATTTGGTGATGCCGCCCATTGTTCCACATCATCCGCGCCCACACAAGCCGTAAGTGCCAAACCAGCCGCCGCAACAATTGCAAGCATTATATGTTTTTTGCTATATCTTTTCATTGTATTTTATTTCCTCTCTGTTTTTCAGAATTTAGACAACACGCAATCTATTATACTACATTTCACCTGTTTACTCAAGCCCAAATTTCTGAAAAATAAACTACAATTGTATGTCTTTTTGATTACAACCCTGCCCAATTTCTGACACGGCTTGAACTATGTCATTTTCTTTACAATTTCTCGACAATACTGTGATATTATTTGACTATATCTCAAATATTATCTATACTGTTAAACAGAAAGGAAGTTGGGCTTATGAAAACATACAAAAAACATAAATTTAATATAAGGCATCTGCTGTCTACTATTTTAGTTGCAACTTTTATTGTTGTTACCTCTATTGGGCATGTCGCCCTCACAGCATCGTCAGCCACATCATCTGCGGCACTCATTTTTGCCAATCTCGGTGTGCAAGATGCCCCACAAAGACCAACAATCATAGGTTTGGAAATAACAGGTCAGATACCAATAGCCCAAACTGGCAACTCCAGATTGGACAATGAACTCGAAGAGCGTTGGACATCACAATACAACGCCTTTATGCAAAACCATGCAGCAAGTGCTTTATCAATAGATTCTAGCGTAGAACATTTCACGTCCACCAATTTCGTATCTACTGCATTCATAAAAGAAGCTTCATCCGTTTCCACAACCGCTGTAATTTCCACAACAGTAATAGATACATCAACAAGCAATATAATAACCCTTCCCGAATTTAACGTAAATATCTTGCAAATAGTAAATAATTATATCGATAGCCAAATAGCCGCAAGGCCTCATGGTTTCGCCAGCTTTTCTGGCATAGATGCCAGCCATCCATTTTATCTGGACGGTGACCTTTTAGTCATACCTTTTGGCTCTGCGGAACTAATCCCTACGGAACGCGGCATACACAGAATTACGCTTTCCATCAGCAATATTGAAGAACATGTTTTTACGAGCGATTCCTTTAGGGTGCTAGAGCCAACGCAATACAACACAATAATGATTCGCCTTGGCGACGTTATGCGCAGTTTTGGTTATGAGGTAAGGTGGGATAATATCACACGTACCGCCAGCATCCTTATGGACGGCGTTTTGGTAAGCACTGTAACCATAGGCGAAAACTCATACTACTACCTCAGTGGTCGCGCAAGAGAGCTAGAAGTAGCCCCAATGCTATTTGATAACCTAACCTATGTGCCGCTATCTTTCTTTAGCGAGGTTGTCGGCATACCAACCACTGTTAGTTCAATCGGTATAACAGCATCAAGATACCATTTTTCTACAACGATAACAATGAACCCTGCCTTAAATGATGTATCAGTTTCTTCCGAGCTAAGATAAGGGTTCACACATTTTTAGACTCCTTCTTTGTTAAACATAAACAAACTCCCTGAGCTTTCCCATTACTTTAGTGGGAAAGCTCAAAAATTTTGCTTGGCAGGTGATTTTTTTGTATCCGATAATGATAAGGAATACTTGGTCAGATTTGGTTCTTGAGTTGCATAAAATCAATACACCTCAGCGCAAATTCTTTATTGTGATTGACGAAGCTATCTTTGATACATATTCTGATGACATTTCCAAAACATTCAGAGCATCTGTGCTTATCAATCAAAGTATCACTATATTCGCTATCAATGTCGAAGCCAAGAGTATTGCTACCACTATGGCTCTGCTAAAATACTTTCACGAAAATAGATTGGATAGGTCTTCTCTAGTCGTAGCTATTGGCGGTGGGGCTATATCAGACATTGCTGGTTTTGCTGCATCTATATATATGCGCGGCATTGATTACATAACACTCCCTACCACATTGCTTTCTATGGTAGATGCTTCCATAGGCGGCAAAACAGGCGTGGACTTTGAGGGCGTAAAAAATCTAATTGGCACTTTTCACAATCCATCCTTAGTCTACATCAATGTAGATACCTTAAAATCACTAAACCACGCACAATATATTTCGGGCTTGGCAGAAGTAATAAAATATGGCATAATATCAGATAGCAATTTTTTTGAATATATCAGCGACCACCGCCAAGAAGTAGCCTCCCGAAACCCAGAGGCATTAGAAAAAATCATCAATACTAGCATAAGCATAAAATCCAAAATTGTTGCCGAAGATGCAAAAGATAGGGGTATACGCCAAATTCTTAATTATGGCCACACCTTTGGTCATGCCATAGAGGCTTTATGTGATTTTAAGTTGCCGCATGGTCACTGCGTAGCTCTAGGCATAATATGCGCCGCAAATTTCTCCAAAAACATGAATATGATGTCAATGTTCCACGTGGAACATATTTATGATATCCTAAGCTTTTTTGGTTTGCCCACAAAGCTGCCAAAAAAATTTAAGCTAACCGCAGAAGACATATACCAAAAAATGCTAGTAGATAAAAAAGCAGAAAATGGCAATATAACTTTGATAATCTCACATAAAATAGGTTCTGCAAATATACATCGTGGCGCGGAAAAAGACGATGTTATTAGTGCTATAAAATCAATATTATGGGAGCGACCCCCGCTTGTTCTTGTATAGAAGGAGATGCAGTGCATGAAAATCATTAAACAACATGTATTGCCCATAGCTTTTGTGCTGTTTCTTTTGGGCATAGACCAATTAACAAAGTACCTAGCAGTAGTGCATTTAGCACCCATCAGAGAATTTGTTTTAATAGATGGTGTGTTCTCACTTTTGTATCACGAAAATTCTGGCATGGCCTTTGGGCTGTTTCAGGACGGGCGTTGGGTTTTTGTTGGGCTTACGATACTAGCCATGGGCTTTTTTGTGTATTATTATCTAAGCCTTCCCCGCACGCGATATCATAGCATTATGCGGTTTTTTCTGCTCATGCTAATGGGCGGCGCACTTGGCAACTTTGTAGACCGCCTCATACAGGGCTATGTGGTAGATTTCTTTTATTTTAGCCTAATCAATTTTCCTATCTTTAATGTAGCCGACATCTTTTTGGTGGTCTCCATTTTTGCTTTGGCTATAATGATATTATTTGTAAAGGAGCCAAAAAGTGGTTTGTTATAAGATAGAAGCCGACGATATTGGCACAAGGCTAGATATTTTTGTGCAATCAAAATTAGAATTAACGCGCAATGCGGTTCAGAAGCTCATCGAGGGCGGTAATATACTTGTCAATGGAATACCCTCAAAGACAGGCTATCGCTTGCGTACGGGTGATGTTATAGACATATCCCTCCCCGAGCTTTCCGAAGCAGAGATTTTGCCGCAAGATTTGCCGCTTGATGTCATATATGAAGATGCCGACCTCATCGTTATAAATAAGCCGAAGGGCATGGTTGTTCATCCTGCGGCAGGGCATAGCAACGGCACGCTCGTCAACGCGCTTTTACATCATTGCAAAGGTAGCCTGTCTGGCATCAATGGCATTATGCGCCCTGGCATAGTTCATAGAATAGACAAGGACACATCAGGGCTTTTGGTGGTCGCAAAAAACGACCGCGCCCATAACGCACTAGCAGAGCAATTCGCGGCACATAGCATAGCGCGGGAATATTACGCCCTTGTTCACGGCGGCTTAAAAGAAGATGAAGGCACAATTGATGCGCCCATAGCAAGGCACAAAATACATCGCAAAAAAATGGCAATCATGCCAGATGGCAAGCGAGCCGTCACCTATTGGAATGTATTGGAGAGACTAGGGCGATATACCCTAATAAAATGCACATTAGATACAGGGCGCACACACCAAATCCGCGTGCATATGGCAAGCATAGGACGACCTGTACTTGGCGATGCCGTCTATGGTAGCGAAAAACAGCCTTTTAAAACCGATGGACAGGTGCTTCATGCGAATTTGTTGGGTTTTATTCATCCCACATCAAAGGAATATATGAAATTCACAGCCCCCCTACCAGATTACTTCGAGAGGGTGCTGTCCAGCATAGGATTCAAAGCCACGTCAAACACATATTCCACAAATGCCTTTCTATAGGGCATACATTCCCCGCGCTCTATCATTTCTAGCATCTCACCTTTTGCCACCCATTTCGCGGCGGCTACCTCTTCATTCGGTATCACCAACGTTGCAATATCCACATCTTTGCGCACCACAAAATAATCAATAAATGCCATAGCATTAGTCATAGAAAAATTCGGGCGCACACCCGTAAAGTCTATCTTTATACCCATTTCTTCGTACAGCTCTCGGCTTGCGGCTTGGCTCGATGCTTCGCCCGCCTTTACAGCCCCACCTGCCGTCATAGTCCACTTATCAGGCCCCCATGTCATATTACTCGGGCGTTGCTGTAGCAGCATCCGCCCCTTGCTATCAAAAATCAATACCATCACAATCAAGATATTGTCGCCATCCGCTATTTTTTCGCCGCGTACATGGGTTTTGCCTGTTTGCAGGCGGTCGTTATTGTATATGTCCCAGATTTCCATAATCCGCTCCTATTCACTATCCCGCGTCAACGTACTACGCCTCTCGTTCAGCCCAAAACAAAGCTCTATCGTCCCCTTTTGTGCAGGCACAAAGCTACCCTCGTCCATCATGTCAAAAATCTCCTGCTTCGTAGCCCATTTCACCTGCGCTACCTCATCATAGCCCAGCACAAGGCTATCAATATCCACATCTTGTCTATGCAAATAAAAATCACAAAGGAAATTATCCAGATTTATCGTGAAATGCGGCAAGGCATCGCCAAAGTCCACCGATATGCCCACCTCTTCATAAAGCTCGCGGCTGGCGGCTATAGCAGATGTGTCACCTGATGTAGCAGAGCCGCCAGCAGTGATATCCCAATAACCCGACCAACCCTCCTTAAAAGGTTGGCGTTGCTGAATAAGCATCTTGCCCTCTGAGTTAAAAACAGCTATAAAAACAACTATGTGATACTCGCCCTCCCCAAGCTTGTCCTTGCCGCGTACTATGGTCTTGCCCGTTTTATTGCGGTTTTTGTCATGTATATCCCAAAGCTCCATATGCCCTCCATTATATACCAAAACTAATCCCAAGCCCCTTGGCTACCCTAATCAGCTCATCATCCGCCTGCACAACTTTATTGCCGCCAGCAAAAACATCCTCCAGCGGCACAGCCCCCATTTGTCCTTTCCACAATGCCACCATATGCCCAAACTGCTTTTGCTCTATCAAATCCACAGCCTTTGTAGCATAGCGCAAAGAAAGCAAGCGGTCATATGCGGAAGGCTCGCCGCCGCGCTGTATATGCCCAAGATTCACACTGCGCACCTCATTTTTTACAAGCGGCTCTAGGTCCGCCGCCAGCTTTGCTGCCACACCGCCATAGCGTATGGGGTCGGGGCTATCATCCACAACCCTGCCAACCACCTTTTGCCCGCCTTGCTCCTTAGCACTTTCCGACACCACAACAATCGTAAACATCTTGCCATGGCTCTCTCTTTCTCTTACCTTCTGTGCAATTTTCTCCAAGCTATACGGCATCTCTGGCAAAAGTATCACATCCGCAGAACCAGCAATGCCTGCGTGCAAGGCTATCCATCCCGCATCACGCCCCATAACTTCAACCACAATAACCCTGTGGTGTGACTCCGCTGTGGTATGCAATCTACCAAGGTTCTCCACCACAATATTCACCGCAGTATTAAAACCAAATGTAGCGGCTGTTGCTGCCAAGTCGTTATCAATGGTCTTTGGCACACCAATAACATTCACACCTTTTTTCGCAAACTCCAAAGCAGAACTAAGCGTGCCGTCGCCACCCAGCACCACAAGCACATCCACACCCTCTTTACGCAAATTTTCCACAGCAATATCCGAAACATCTCTATGAACAATCTCCCCATTTTCCTCCACAGGATAATGGAAAAGATTGTCTTTATTGGAGCTATAAATAATTGTGCCGCCGCGGTGCAGTATGCCCGATGTATTCTCCCTTGTCAGCTCTTTAAACTCATTGCGGTACATGCCGCGGTATCCGAATTTGTAGCCAATAAACTTGCAATCAGGAAATCTATCCAGCCCAGCCCGCACCACGCCATATATCACAGAATTCAAACCAGGGGCATCCCCACCGCCCGTAATTATCCCTATTTTCATTTGTTTTCCCTCCAAGACTAATGTAATTTTTCATTACCTCTATTATAACAGTTTCCTTAAATTTTTACAAAACCTATTTACTTTTTCGTTTTTTCGGGTACAATGGATAGAGGACACAAATGATTATAAGGAGACTTACTATATTGAAGAGACTATTTACATCAGAATCCGTCACCAGCGGGCATCCAGATAAAATGTGTGACCAAATTTCCGATGCTGTTTTGGATGCTATTTTGGCGCAAGACCCCTTTGCGCGTGTGGCCTGCGAGACCCTCGTCACCACAGGCATTGTTTTTGTAACAGGCGAAATTACAACCGACTGCTATGTGGACATAGAAAATATTGTGCGCAATACAGTAGAGGGCATCGGCTACACTAGGGCAAAATACGGCTTTGACAGCGACTCTTGCGCTGTCGTGGTATCTTTGAAAGGGCAATCGCCTGATATAGCCCAAGGCGTGAATGTCGCTTTGGAGGGCAGATGCGGCGATACCAAAAAAGCCATTGGCGCAGGCGACCAAGGCATGATGTTTGGCTATGCTACAGACGAAACGCCTACATTCATGCCGTTGCCCATCTATCTCTCCCATGAAATAGCGCGAGCTTTGGATAATGCTAGAAAATCTGGCGAAATAAGCTATCTGCGCCCAGACGGCAAAACACAAGTTACTGTGGAATACGACAACGACGGCAAGCCCACACGTGTAGATGCTATTGTTGTCTCTGCTCAACATTCCGAAGATGCAGAGCAAGACCAAATCCAAAATGACATTATAGAAAAAGTAATAAAGCGCGTTGTGCCGCAAAATCTTATAGATACCCAAACCAATTTCTACATAAACCCAACAGGTCGTTTTGTTATAGGCGGTCCAAAGGGCGATGTGGGGCTTACGGGACGAAAAATAATTGTAGATACATATGGCGGGGTAGCAAGGCATGGCGGCGGCGCATTTTCTGGCAAAGACCCCACAAAGGTAGACCGCTCCGCGGCATATGCCGCCCGCTATGTAGCTAAAAATATTGTAGCAGCAGGGCTGGCGCGTACATGTGAGATACAGATAGCCTATGCCATCGGTGTTGCTCGCCCTGTTTCTGTTAGCATAAATACCTTTGGCACAAATACAATACCAGAAGAGGGTATTCTGGCTCTTATAGACAAGCATTTCGACCTATCGCCAGGTGCTATCATAGAACACCTGGAGCTACGCCGCCCCATATACCGCCAAACCGCTACATATGGGCATTTTGGCAGAAGCGATATTGACTTGCCATGGGAAAGGCTAGATAAGGTCGAGGTATTAAAAGCATGAGGAAATTTATACTAACAATTATGATACCCATGCTTTCGCTTGCTTTTATGAACTGCTCACAAGAAGAGCCTATTGTCACCATCCCCACCAATATAGAAATCGAAGCCAAATTCCAAAATGCACATGAAGCAATGCAGTGGTTTCAATTATCCTCATTGCCTGTGGAATGGGAAATGGAGCCACACGCCGTGTCAGAAGAAGGTTGGAGCTACTGGCGCGTTATACATGACACAATAAGCACAATGTCCGATTTGGAAATACATCTTAGGGGCATCTTTACAGAAGATGCCGTTACATATTTGCTATCCGACCAAATGTTATACCGCGATTTTTATGGTATCCTGCATAGCACACCAGCAGACCGCGGCACAAGGATGGATGCAGGCGAAGAGGTACACGAAATCATCCATATTAGCGCGAACGAGATTATATACCGCGTACATCTGGACATACTAGAATGGGATGACATCAATTGGCAATGGCTAGAGGAAATTTATGAGGTCGAAATACATGATTTTCACCTAATTTTAACCGATGGCATCTGGCTTTTCGCCAACTTTCATTTAGTGAGGTGAATAAAATGAGTGATTTTTCCGAAAATATCTTTTACAAAATAATACAAGGCGATGCTCCTTCGTACAAGATTTATGAGGATGACAACTTCTTGGTCATTCTGGATGCATATCCTGCAAACTTGGGTCATTGCCTCATCTTACCGAAAGTTCCCGCAGCAGATATTTATGACCTATCCGAAAAATCGGCGGCAGGGCTGTATCCTTTAACAAAAAAGGTGGCATCAGCCATAAAAGATGCCACAGGTTGCGATGGCATAAATATCATACAAAATAACGGCAGGGCAGCAGGGCAGGTTATTTTCTATTTCCACCTGCATATCATCCCGCGCTATAATGAAGATGGCATACGTATTTCTACCACACAAAAAAGCTACAATGCCGAAAAGTTTGAAGAAATGGCACTGAAATTGAAAAATCAGTTATAATATAGGGGTAATCACCAATATGGACAAGTTTCTCATAAAAAAATTCATAGCCATAGTTGTATCGCTTGTTTCTTGCTTTATAATAGTTATGGCGTCTGCTGTTGTTGTAAACAATATTATTGTAGCCAGCCAAATAACAGCCGCCACACCGCATGAGCTAAATGGCTCTAGCGCAAACTACGCAGATGTACGAGAAGAGGAAGAGCCGCAAACAGTAGCTCTGCCAGACCTAAACATACTCCTTTTGGGCATAGATGACGAAGCAAATTTGCCTGATGTTATCATGGTTATAACATATGACGGCGAAAATAACGCCATAGACATCATCTCCATACCCCGCGACACTCAAGTGGTCATGACACAAATCGAGATGGATATGTTAAGTGATGCAGGGCGTTGGTTTCCAAACCATGGCGTAGTGAAAATGAATGAGCTGCACGCCCACGCAGGACTTGCCCTTGGTCATCATGTTCTTAGCCATCGCATAGGCAATATTTTAGGCATAGAGTTTGACCACTATGTCATCCTTGACCTTGATGTATTCAGAGATATAGTAGATGCAGTAGGCGGCATATATATGGACATACGCCCCGAGGGCATGTTTTATAATGTAAATAATGCCGTGGGCGGAACTATAGAAGTTGCGTTACCAGGCGGGCGGCAATTGCTAGATGGTGCTATGGCAGAGCAATTCGTGCGCTTTAGGCAATACCGCGACGGAGACGAGGGGCGCATAAGAGCCAACCAAGAATTTATGCGCGAATTTTTCATACAGGTTTTGGGTAGCGAACAAATTATGAGCAATGCAGGCATACTCGTAACATCCTTTATCACACATGTACAAACGGACTTTGGGCTAATGGATGCTCTTCGCTATCTAGGTGCTGCGGATGCGCTTAATCCGCATGATATAGACTTCTACACCCTGCCTGGGCAACCCTCAGAATTTCCCAGACCAGGCGCAACCGCCAACACAAGCTGGTTTATAGTAGACCAAACTGCTGCGCTAGGGCTTATGAACCAAATACGTGAGGATAATGTGCGGAATAATAGCGGTATGGATATTCAGGTTGGTGACGATGGTGGTGACGATGACATATAAGAGGTTTGTTTATCAGCTCAACGGCTTTGATTTTACAATCAAAGCCGTTGCAGGGTGCGTTCGGCGTTCTTTCTGATGCCGATTGCCTATTTTTTGGTCACACAATATCAACTGCCGCTACTGCGGTTTTTTTATTCGCCTCAGGCAGTTGTCTTGGCCCGAAATCTTTTTGACAGTAATTTTCCGAAATCTCAAACTGCCCTTATTTGCGCCCTTTAGCCGCAATATGTTCAACTTCAACTTGATAGACTTTTGTTTTATGTGAACTGGCTTCTATGTACTTCATGCCCTCCATTGCAAAGTTTTTTGAAAATTTTTCTATGATGCTCACAAGTATGTCCATCTTTTTGTCAGTGTCCGTCACTTCTGATGCTAACCCAAAAGCTATAACACTACGGTATTTTGTACTGAAACTTCTTGGTAATAGTTCAACATCTGCAACAACAGTAAAAGAAACCTTATTGCTATGCCAGATATTTTCTAGTTTTTGCCCATCCGTAGCACAGTGAAAGTAAATGGTATTATCTTGATAAACAAAATTGATAGGTATACCGTACGGATAGCCGTTTGCACCGACGGTGGACAAAACGCCGTATTCAGCTTTAGCCATTATTTCAAGCAATTCGGCATCCGACAAAGTTCTTTCGCTTCTTCTAATTTCCTTAAACATGCGGCTTCTCCTTTTTTTGCAGTTGTCTTATATAGTGTTTTTATATCCAAATTATCGCGCAATCATAATAACATGCACAAAACCCCATGTCAATAAAAGTTTTCCACCTTTTCCACACACTTATCCACTTATCAACATTCCCTATCCACATTTTTCACATCTATTTTACGCCGCTTGACAGCATTAGCCAAAAAATATGTGGATAACATTTTAAACTCATAAGCTCGCCGAATTTGTCAATATGTTGTCAAAATCCAATTGAATCATTTTATTGGAATACTTTGAGTACACAGAATTCATAAATTTATCAACTCTGTCTGGGTTATTCTCCAAGAACCACTTTATATGATTGTGAATATACTCCGCCCTAATATTTGCATCGTTAAGGTCATTTGGCACTCGCATCATGCGTTCGTCTATACTATCGAACCCAAGAAAAGGTCTGGAAAGCCTATCTTTTATCATCGATACATATTCTTCATTAATCTCAATACCAATTCCTTGACGGTTAGTTTGTTGACAAACTCTTAGAGATGTGCCAGAGCCACAAAAGGGGTCAAGAACTACATCGTTTTCATCTGAAGATGCTAAAATCATGCGCTCAAACAACGCCTCTGGCTCCTGAGTTGGATGATTTTGACGATTCTCTTGACAATAGTGAATATGAGAGAAATCCCATACATTCCTAGGGTTTGCACCTCTCATATTATTCACGCTTCTATAATATTTTTGCGGTGCTCTCACCGAATCCAAATTAAATTTGAAATCTTTACTTTTTGTAAACATTAAGATATCATCATGTCTTGGGCTAAACCCTTTCGTTTTTCCAATGCCTTGGGTGTAAGTCCATGTAATCCACGAATTAAAATTAAGCTCTAGCTCTTCTTCAAGCATTACATAAATATAGGAGATATACCTAACGCCCATGAAAAGATAAAGAGTTCCTGTTGGTTTCAGAATTCTTTTCGCCTCTCTCAGCCATTCAAGCATAAAGTTTAAATAGTCATGGTGATCAAGATTATCTCCATTATTCCCATAGTCCTTTGATAAATTGTAGGGAAGATCCGTTACAATTAGATCAACACTTTCAGATTCTATTAGCTTTCATAATTTCCCACAGTCGCCTAGTTTAATCCCTATTCTTTTATCCATTTATTTTTCACAGCTTCTCTGTGCCAGTCACTAAAGGTACGTCTTGTTGAGTTAAGGTATTTCTTGTCAAGCAATTGACAAAACTCCCATGCTGTTCTATATTTATACTCAACATAGTGGATATCTTTAATCTGGATTTGACCTGTTCCAAGTGCAGGATTGTAGTTAATGTCGCTGTCAGACAGATATTTCAGATCATAAGCATTGTATTTGACTATTTCCATCACCCCATCCATTAACTTTGTGACTTCGTTACGTTCTGAGTAGACCTTGTGTTTAAGTGAAAGAATAATGAACATAAAATATGGGTCTTCTATATGAGCCGTTCTTATTCTGCTAAACAAGGTTATATTCGGGCCTTTTCCATATTTATCAATATCTTCTGCCGTAGCTTTTACATCTACATTTGCCGTTACAACAGCGACCGAGTTTTTCTTGAATTGCAATAATACATCAGCCATATCAAGTCGCGATCTTGACTCTACATTAATTAATTCAAATGAATTATTCAACTCATCTTTGATATCATAGAAAATTTCAAATGCCAAGCTTCTATTACTGGTCCAGCTATCTTGTTGATATTTTCCATGGGTAACCCAAATCTTAGATTTGTGTTAAGAATAATCTTATTATTTTCATTTTCTATTTTATAGGCAGCATCTTCAATCGGAATCTTGAAATTCATATCTCCATAACTCATAGATAATTCTCCTTGTCTTGACGAATCAAAAGTTTGCTAAACATAATTATACCATGTCGAAACAATCAAGTTCAATATCTTTTTACATATTCTGAAATCCGCGGTATACACTAAATATACCACGAATGGGGGATTCATCATGAAAACAGCCACGCAATTCGTTCACACACTTTCCAAAAAAATAAAAGAAAACGAAATCATGCCACTTGCCACCCAGCTCACCTACCGCCTGATTTTTGCCCTATTCCCATTTGTCATCTTTCTTATTTCCCTTGTTGGCTACTTTGATATTGATGCCGACTTTTTACTAGAAGAAACTTTTGCCATATTTCCTTTGCAGATAGCACAGGTCATAAACGACGTTATTCGCGATGTGGTGGATACACGCAACCCCAGCATATTATCCACCAGCCTTTTGCTTTCCATTTTCACTGTAGCAAATGGCTTCAACTCCATTACACGTGGCATAAACAAGGCATATGCCCAAGAAGATAGCCGCCATTTTGTAAAGCGTTGGCTTCACTCCACCCTCCTCGTTATCGCCCTAGCTTTCGCCATTATCGCATCATTGCTTGTTGTTATCTATGGCGATGCCATTCATGGTTTAATCCATAATCACATCGAACCCGATGGACTTTCCGCCCTCTTTGGCTTTGCGGGTCTGCTTATCACCCTTGTCATCATGCTTGCTACCATCATATTAATCTATCGGCTTTCCCTAGGCAAACGTCAGCCCCTAATCTCTCTACTTCCAGGTGCTATGCTCACCATAGTGGTTTGGACCATTTCCTCCTCTGCCTTTAATTTCTATGTCAACAATTTCTCCAGATATTCTCTTGTTTACGGCTCTATCGCCTCTATTTTTATCACCATGCTATGGCTAAACATCATATCCGCCACCATTTTAATAGGCGCGCAAACAAATGCATTGTTGAACATAAGGAGGGGCTAATAAATGAACAATTATGAGAGAGAAATCTTCAAACTAACCAACAAAGAAAGGCAAAAACATGGGCTGACCACCCTAATTTGGAACAAAAAGCTAGCAGATGTAGCGCACGACCATAGCCAAGACCTAGCCCTAAGCAATACCTTTAGCCACACAGGCACAGATGGTTCTACGCCAGAATTGCGAGTACATAGAGCAAACACAAGCATAATGTTTATGGGCGAAAACATAAGCGGCGGCAGAAAAAATCCCCAAACCGCCATCCTTGACTGGATGAACTCTTCGGGGCATAGGCAAAATATTTTAAATGTAGATGCTGTCTATATGGGTGTTGGCATGGTTTATATACATGCTTCGCGATATGGTTATTATGTTACGCAGGTCTTCGGGAAGTAAATTCTAACAAGAAAGCTTGGAATTTCAACGTTGTTTCGTTCGAATTTTTGTGCTATAGTAATATTACCTGAAAACAGTAACAGCAAATTCTTAAATGAACAACGCTTCAAGTTCATTTAAGAATGCAGGTGTCTGTTGATGCTTGCATCAACGTCTTGTTTGAAGTTATATTACTATAGCAGGCTCTGCGTCATCTTGCCGACCCAGCCACTCCTCCTGCATCTTAACGCTATCACGATACATGCTACTTATGGTCTGGTTTATAGCCGCATCCGTACGTACAATCCCTAGGTTCAGTTGCTCCAAGCTTTGTCTTCTAAAATCATTGACTGTACTACTATCATTGCGTATAGCGCGTGCTATATGCCCTGCCTCTTGCGCCAAACCCGCCCCAGCTTGCTTTAGCATCGTTATTCTTTCTTGGTTTATAGCATTACCCACAATGCTCTTTAACATATCGCGCTCGGCGGCTTTTTCCGCTCCCTCAGCATCCTGACCATTATGTACCATATTATTCTGCAGCTCGTCGCGCGCGCTAGTTGCCTCTTCAAGCGCAACCTTTTGGCGCAACATCTCTCGCTCAGCCGCCATTAGCTCTCGCTCAGCACGATTTTCATAAATTTGATTGATTTGGTCATTCAAGCCTCTTAACACATTTTGCTTTAGGTCATGCTCCATATCAGAGTTTCTTATTTCGTCTATCCGCTCTGTTATAAGTTTTACGCGCTCATTTTCCATTTCACGTATTTGCATTTCGCGCTTTTTTTCTTGCAGGCGCATCTGCATCAAGTCTTGAACCACTGCATCCCTTCCGCCCACACGCCTTTGCGCACCAAAAAGCGCATTGTTACCAGCCGCAATTGCTCTCACCATTGCGCTTCACTCCTTTTTACTCTGTCTTATCTTCCTTATCTTTTGCTTGCTTCTCTCTTTCTTGTTGTTCTTTCTCCAGCTTATCCAGTGTCTCTTGTTCGCGCTTTTCTACTTCTTTTTGTTCCGCTTCTTTTTGTTGCATAATCTTAAATAGATTAGAAATATCCTTCACGGAAACAGGCCTTTCTGCCGCTCTTCTATTTTGGTCTAGAATTTGCGCGTAGATTTCTTTACGATTCACAGGTACAGAGCGCGGGGCATCTACACCAATTTTTACCAAATCGCCCTGCACAGATAATATGATAACCTCTATGTTATCGCCAATAATAATAGATTCGCCTTTTCTGCGTGTCAATGCTAACATTATTCACAGCCCTCCCCATTTTGAGAGCCAGCGTCCGCATCAGCACCGCCACCACCAAATAATTTGTCTTTCACAGTATATTCCTCATTTTCACAAATCACCTGTTTGCCCTTTTTATCAGCAGCATTTATCACAATAGGGGCTTTTAGGTTCACAGTAGAGTCACTTAGATTTTCAAATATTGTAGCAATATTATACATCACAAATTTCGCTGGGTCATATTCTCCTAGGTCTTCTATATGGCTAGCATCCACCCATGGATGATAATGATGACCAAAAGCCATCATATCAACAACCACAAAGGAAACATCGTCGCCCTCTACCGACTGCAAAAAGGATACAGGACTATCGTCCTCAGAAAGCAACACAAAACGTCTGCTTTCAGGAAAACCAGGGAGACCATCATTAAAATCAATCACATCTTGCTCCAAAATCTCTATTTCTCCAAAATTTCGGGTTTCTAGCTTCATTGTATCACTTCCATTTCTATTTAAATAAAGTTAATTATAGACACCTGCGCTATCCTCGCGCCCACCTGCAATGCCGCTTGGAAAATAGCCTCCGCCGCATTAAAACGCATCATAACCTCAACAAAATCCACATTTTCATTTTCGCTCATAAGCTCCGTAAAGGTATCGCGGTTTTCCATCAGGCGGCTACTTATAAGCTCCACGCGGTTCATGCGGCTTCCCATAGTAGTATACTCTGTAGCCGAATGTTGTATATGCCTCTCCATAGATGAAATCAAATTCGTAAATTTCTGATACGCCGACTCGCGGAAAAATTGCTCGTGTTCTATCGCTTCTTGCTCTGTAAGACCTTCTGGAATTTCCATGCTGTTAATAAAGCTATGAAGCGACATCAAGTCCGCAAAAAACTGCCACGGATAAGCATCTGGTGCTTGGCTGTTTATAGCAATGCGCACATTTGTACCTAGCTCAAAGCGCAATTCTTGACCACCCACCGTAAATATCGTGTTGCCAGCCGTCCCTGGAGGTCCTGCGCTAAGCTCTTCGGTATGAAAAAACACAAATGGGTTTAGCTCCCCCTCAAATAGTCCATCCAAGGTATACTCAACCTCAATGCCACTGCCATCTCGTATAGCATCTGCCCAAACTTGCGGCAAAATAATCTCGCCCGTCTCAGGAACGAAAACAGGAAATGCCTGCGTATAAGGGTTAGTGCCAGCAGGCACAGTCGCAACAGGTACCGAAACAGTAGTACCCGAGGAGTCGACAAATCTAAGCTCCGTCAAATTAACTGCTCTGCCGTCTCTTGCACTATATGGCAATTTTATTTTGTGTACAGGGTCATCATTTAGCTCCCAAGGGTCGCTAGGACTAGCACGCCAAAAAGATTGGCTTAATGTTTCAATACCAGCAACATCCACCCCATGTGCAATATGAATATTATGAGGAAGAGGAACAGTGCTATTGGTTATAACAGGCGGCCTGTCCGTTCTGAAGCCAGAAAAAACATACCTACCCGCAAATGTGGTATTCATCTCCGAATTAAGTTGTTGGAAGAACATGTTAATTTCTGCGGATATGGTCTGCCTCTGCCCAATCGTAAACGGTCCGTTAGGAGCTTGAATCAAGCGCGTGTTTATGGTGTTTTTTATACTTTGCATATTGCCCATAGAGGCTTCTGTTACTTCCATCCATGATTGAGCCTGCCCAGCATTGCGCTGAAACTGCTCCACCTCCGACACATTCGTGCGGAAACGCAAGGCGCGGCTGGCTATAATTGGGTCATCAGATGGATTGTGTATGCGCTTGCCTGTAGTTAGCTGCATCATAAACCTATCTGCCGCAGTAGCATTACGATTCATGTTAAGCAATAGCCTATTTGTTGTCATCGAATTTGTTATTCGCATTTATAGTACCCTCCTTCTACCAAGTGCCTAGCCTATTTATAGTAGTGTCATATATCTCATCTATCACAGTAAGCAACCTTGCCGCCGCATTAAACACCAATTGATGTTGTATCATGGACACGCCCTCTTCATCAAGGCTCACTCCAGATACCGAGCGTCGCCTATTATCCGTTGTAACCACAATTTCTGCATAACTGGCTTCAAACCTTACGGCTTGTCTAGCCACTATACCCAAATCACCAGTAATGCTAGATAAAAAGTCACCCAAGCGCCCTTCTCTAAAAAGCGAGCGGTTTTCAGTAAGCTTTGTCCACCCTTCAATTATATCATGTTTGCTTTCCCCTCCAGATACCGTTGGGGTGCTAGAAAGAGCCATAAAAGCTGGATTACGCATAATTTCTGGGTTTATTCTAAAATTAGTCGCGTTTATATTAAAATAGTCAAATGGCGTAGCTGTAGAGCTGCCAAAGTTAAAGCCCTCATATGCCATTAGCCATTGCCCAGCATTGTTATTAAGGTCAAAGCCGTGAACATGACCACCATTAAGCCCAGCTATGGCCCCCGCCGCCGTGCCATCACCAAAGAGATGCTGCCCTTCATTAAAAGCGCGAGCAAGCGTACGCGCAAGCTCATTTAGCCTCGACATAAAATATGGTATGCCCATATAATCCGTTGTTTCACCCACTGTAAGCGACCACACCGTACCCCAGTCGGCTGGCAAGTCATCTGGATGCAGTGTCAATGTAGCTCCAGTTGGCGGAAAGCCGCCTGTGTATGTTCTGTCAGTATAGCGAATTTGCATAATGCGTCCATCAGGATGCCTAGCCGTTATTATCCCCGCGCCAGCAATATCCGTACGGAAATTCGCATTAAAACTAACATCAAGCAAAGGGGATGCACCATTGTGCGATGTTATCCTTGTATGATTGCTGCCATTGCCATCGCGCAGTTGTATAAGCCCCGAAAGCCCTCCAGTCAGCGTAGGAGAATACATATCAAAACGGTTTCCATTTGCCCAAAATATATCATACATTCTGCCTGGTTCTTCAGGGTTTAGCAGAGCCTGCGGGTCACGCTGGCGCACCTCTATCTGATGCATATGGAAATGATTAACAAAAATCGCGCCATCAATCATAACCATAAGCTCTCTGCGGCTTTGGCGCGGGTCTATCTCTCGCCCTGCCGCAAATTCTGGGTTTTTTTCAATTTCGCGTACCTCTATATTAACATGTTGCGAAAGCTCGTCCAAAAGCAAAGCTCGCTGGTCACGCATGTCATTTGCATTGCTGCCATCCAGCTCAAGTACCGCAATTTGCCTATTAAGATTCTGTATTTGCATACCCAAAGAATTGACTATGCCCACAGTAGCCCTAATTTCTTGGTTTATATCCCTCAACTGCTGTGTCAACTGAGAATATGTCGTGTTCAAAAAATTTGACAAGGAATCTAGGGAACTCAGGAAATTCGCACGATATGTAAGCTCATGCGCATTTCCGTTTAAATCCTGCATTCTATTCATTATATTATTTATCTCATGCGTAAGCCCTATTTCTTCGTTATCACGCAAAATACCCTGCGTAAGCGATAATATCTCCGATTTCCTAACAAACTGCCCATGCACAGCATTTTGATTCCAAAATTTTGTGTCCAAAAATTGGTTTCTCATCTGCCCAATCGAAATAATATGGCTACCCGTACCCACCATACCACGTGCGCCAGCCACGCGCAAAGGCTGTGTGGCCTGCTGCACACCGAACTGGCGCGAAAAACCAGGGGTCTCTGCGTTTGCTATATTATGACCAACAACATGCAAATGCGCCCTCGCCACATTCATTGCAGATGTTGCCACATGTAATCCAAAAAATGATGACCTCATAGTTTCAACTCCGTTTCATTAATTACATTCCAACTCTTCCCGTTTGGTTGATTATCCTATCCATCATAGAATCAAGCATATTTATCATTCTTGCCGAGGCATTATAAGCATGTTGAAAGCGTATCATATTAGACATTTCTTCCTCAAGCGACACGCCCGATATCTGCAAGCGTCGGTTATCCCAAGAGTTCATCTCTTCCGTGGATGTCTGCAAAAACCCCATGGCTGTACTTGTTATCGTTGCCATTTGGGTAATAAAATTGCGATAAAACCCATCTACCCCAAAGCCATACCACCCAGGGAATTGTATAAAATCATCACCAACAGTACCCAACTGCGGCATAGTGATAGTAGCAGAATTCCACTGCTCAATAATCTGCCCCACAAGCCTATTATCATCAGGTCCATCAAATGTCAGCGGCAAGCGGCTAGCACCGCCTTCACCCAGCAAAAATGGGTTTATGCTAATATTGCCCATAACCATACCGCGCCCTGATATAGTCTCTACAAAAAGGTTTAAATCAAGCGGTTCGGTGGCTGGCGGCACTATCTGCCCATGGATATGTCCATGCTGGTTACGTGGCATACCATGGTCTGGATGCGCCGTAGTAAAAGCAGTGTTAAACATTGTCACAATAGCGTTTAGCATGGTATCTAGCTGTGCCTGCACCTGCGGTATTACACCATGGGTCATGTTAAACACATCCCAGGCATCCGTAGAGTTTGGCGTTGTATGGTCAGCCGCACTAAGCCCGCGCGAAACTATCATAGATAATAGCGAACCATCTGGCGGTACATCTCTCATGTTAGTCATCGCACCCCAGTTAAAAAATGCTCTCACATCTGCGTCATCAGGCAATATACCATCTTCCCAAGTAAACACGGGATGCACAAAAAGCGAATTTGGCGCAGAATATTGCAAGCCCATCTGCATTCTATGCCCATTTACCAAAAGCGGATGCCCATTAGATATTATGTTTATACGCCCTCTGCTATCTTCCCTAGCCGTAATGGTTATTATCGTAGAAAGCTCATCTATAGCATTGTTTCGTCTATCTCTAAAGTCATTGGCATTAGCACCGCTGGCTTCCTCCAGCATAATGCGCTCATTCATATCGTGTATTTCTGTTGTTAGCTGATTTATACGGCGAACAGAGCTGGCAACATTATTATTAAGCTCCATCTGTCTCTGCTCCATAGCTGCTGCCGCACCCGCAACTCTATTAATAAAAGCCCCCGCAAAAGCAATAAAGTTACCGCGAGATTCTATAGAAGGGGCTTCGTTATTTAGCTCATGCAAGGCACGGTTAAGGTCTAGTAAAACGCCTTGCAATCGAAACTCGCCATGCAGCTCCCCAAATATATCATCCAATCTTTGCCCCGTACCCGCGCGTACATCCCAAAAATTGAGTTCTGGCGCAGAAGCCCTCCAGCGCATATCAAGAAAATGGTCACGCACCTGACGTATGCCCGATATCTGCGTACCAAGCCCAATCTGCATAATGCCGCCAGCATCGCGCCCAATATTGCGGCTAAAAAATGTGCTTTGCCCCACAAGCTGGCGCGTAAACCCAGGCGAATGATGGTTCGCAAGATTATGACCCGTTACATACAGACCCGCCTGCGCCGCTTGCAAGCCGCTTATAGGTGTAGAAAGACTGCTCATGCTCATATATTTTACCCCACTTTTATCTAATCCAAAGTCTATCCATTAATATCCAAAAAGCTCTTCTGTTCTGCAGCATCTTCATATCCGCCATATCCCACAGGCATATCCGAAAATGTCGAATGTATCAAATTTATATTATAGTCAATAAATTCCAATGCGTTTTCTATCAGCACCTTGTTTGCTTCATTTACCTCATTTAGCTCCGTCACTGCGGCTCTGGTTTTTTCCACAATATCCGCAAGCTCCGCATGGTCAGGTTGATTCTCCATCAGCACAACAAGATAGCTCAGTGTCATTTCCTCTTCCTTTTTATTAAGCACCATACAGATATCTTTCATAACACGCTCGCGCTCTTTGTCGCCCCGCACAAGCCTAGGCACAATCAAATTCTCCTCAGCCACCACAGCACGTAAGTTCTCTGTGTCATTTTTAATAATATACTCTTTTTTCCGCACAGAAAGGGCAGTAATCTGCTCATAAAGCTCGATTTGCCCTTTTAAGGTGTCTATGAGGTTGCCAATTAATCCCGCCATAAAAATATCCCCCGAATAAAACCTACATTATGACTGTGTCATAATCCTCTGCGCCAAATCCGCCGCAGAAAAATTATAATCCCCCGCCGCCATGCGTGCCATAACATCTTCCACCTTATCCTCACGAATATCAGGCGTAACCACAATAGCTTTACGCGCCAAATTAAACTCGCTCGCCAAGGCAGTAGATTCATAAACATCCGCAAAACTGCGAGCCTTATCTGCCCGCACATTAGGCTTTACTTCCGTAGGGCGCACAACCCCTTGCACATTACCAATGCCCGTAATCTTCATAACAAGCACTCCTTTTTCTTAATTTCTATGTAATATATTATCGGCAAAATCATTAATTAATATTAGCATCATTTTTCCACTTCTTCAAAAAATTGCGATTAGCGCACAACGCTATTATAGCAGCCTCCCACAACGTCATTGCGAGGCTGGGTGACCGCCTAGCCAGGTGCTTTAGCACCGACCAATGGCATTGAGAATTATATAAGCAGAGATATCTAGCCCAAAGCAATCCATATCTCCCCCCTCAAAATTTCATCTTGACTTGCGTTTTTTTTTTTTTGTTATAATATATTTATCGACAAAAATTCAACAAACAGAGGTGACTTATATGTTTTGCTCAAAATGCGGAAATAACATAACAACTAACCAAGGAACATTCTGCCAAAAATGTGGCACACAGCCAGCAGTATCACAAAATGCAGAAACAACCATTAGCCCCACAAAAAGAAAAAAATTGCCAATAATAATTACAGTCATCGCAATTGTATTAACCCACCAAATAAACCTTGCGTTTTCCTAGCAAATATGCTACAATAAAATCATGGATAACGAACTCAAAACAAATGCGGTTTTACTTTCTCCTGAAGAGCAATACCAGATTCGCAAAA
>WRBK01000018.1 GCA_009784575.1 Defluviitaleaceae bacterium
GTCGTACATTCCTACCTGTTCGTGCTATTGCAGATATAGCAGGTTTTGATGTTGACTTTGATGGTGCAGAGAATATGGTCATATTGACCACAGAGGGTGTGGGGGCTGTGGCGGTGCAGCCTATGCATGAAAATGCTTGGAATGCCGACGATGTATATAGAGTTGTCTGGACTGCAAATAGAATAAGTGAGGTTATCCATCGAACCGATACATGCTCGAATATGGCAAACCCTGTTCAAACGACAATTGGAGAGGCTCTTTCAAGAGCTGGCGGTGGACGGCCTTGTCAAGTGTGTTGGGCTGATTAGTTCAATTGACATTTAAAACGGAGAAATAATATGCAAATAATCGAATTTTTACTACTAACATGGATAATACTTGCTTTCATACTTCTTTTTGAGCGCAGAGTGTATCGAAATATCATTTATTTTGGTATTTTTTCGCTTATTACTTCTGTATGTTTTCTTATGCTTGGTTCGCCTGACGTTGCCATGGCGGAGGCGGCTATTGCTGTGTTTTCTACTATATTCTTTATCATTTGCATAGAAAGATATTATGGTAAAAAGGGTAATAAAGTTGAGTTTATACGCGCGCCTAAGCGGGGCAGTTGGTTTACAAATATTGTGCTTCCGCTTGTGTTTTGTATAGGCTTGTTTGCGCTGTTTATTACATTCATGCCTGTAGGGGATGTAAGCACATATCTCAAAGACCTATATTTGCAATACTTTGCTACGGATGTTGGTGGCGAAAATGCTGTTGCGGCGATACTTCTTGGTTATCGTGTTTATGACACGCTCTTTGAGGCTCTTATCCTTGTTATTGCTGTTGTGGCTGTGGCGCATATGTCTTGGCTGGACAGAATGGCTGTGGATGATGGTCGCCATAGTGAAATAGAAAATTCTTCCATGGCTGTTTTTACAGTCCGCATAATATCGCCTATCATCCTGCTTTTTGGTACATACCTTATCCTTAATGGGCATATTTCAGCGGGTGGCGGCTTTCAGGGCGGCGTGGCTATAGCTACATTCTTCATCTGCCGCTATATGATTTATGATATTTATGATATCTCTGTAAAAAAGGTTATTAAGTTGGAAGAATATGTTTTTGTGTTTATTGTTGTTATTGCGGTATTCGCGGTATTTGTTGGCTCTAAGGCATTTTTGGCATACCAGTTTGAATATTTTGCAGATGCCTTTAATGATACCTATCTCATTATCATGAATATCCTGATAGGACTAAAGGTTGCCTGTGGATTTTTTATTATATTTTATCGCTATGTTGCCATAGAGCGCAGAGAGGATTCGCCGATAGAGATATCACAAAGACATCAGAGTTCGGAGGATAGCCATGTTTAATCTGGAGAATCTTGATATTTTTGCTGTTTTTATGTTTTTTCTGGCACTTTTCGGGCTTATAACAGCTAGAAATGCCATAAAGTCTATTGTTTTTACGCTGGTTATGCAGACGGCTGTTATTATGTTCTGGCTTTTTTTGAGCGCGAGAACAGGCACAATTCCACCTATTATTTATGACCAAGCTATATTATATGATATTACTGCTATAGCAGACCCTACGCCGCAAGCCTTGATGCTTACAGCAATTATCATCGGCATATCAGTTTCTGCTATAAAGATAACCATGCTTAACTATCTTTTTAGAAAATACAGCACAGCTGATTGGTATCTTTTGCATGAAATGCAGGCGGAGGAAGAGGCGGAAAATCCATATAATTAATAGACGGAGGTCTTTTGAAAAATGGAAAAGGCAAGGCATAAATGGAGTGAAGAAATAAGTCGTGCAGAATTTACATTTTCTGATAGAGGTAGCTATGGTAAAGTGATTTGGCAAAAGAGAAAAGAGTTGCTATTGAAAGCTGGCGCAAAGCTAACGCCAGACCCCCAGCTAAACTAAAGATGGCTCTCTAAATTATTCTGCTAAATTTGCTAAGACATTGCGTGCTGACCATGCGGGCAAGGTGGCGGATGGCATGACCACGGAAGGTATTATATTTCCATCTCCTAATGAGCTAGGGATTTTCTTGAGGTTTGGCGACAACAACACATGGACAAGTCTTTTGGATGAAAATGGAAAGTCCCTGCATGAATGGAGCGAATATTAATCGGAGGCGAAGCGTAGCCCATGTTGACCTATTTTGTTATAATACCTGTTCTTATAGCCGTTTTCCTTTTTGTTTTTGCATCAAACAAAGGGGCGCGGGTGCTTGCTATTCTGTTTCAAGCCGTATTTGTTGCTCTGTCGCTATACCTTCTTTGGGAGACACGGGGCGAGGAGATAACGGTAGTTATCGGCGACTATTACGGTGTTATGGGCATTATTTTGCGCGCCTACACCACATCTGCCGTATTTATGGTGCTTTGCGGCATAGTGTTTCTCGCTGTTGCTATATATAGCTTCAACCAAAGTGACAGCCGTACTTTCTGGTTTTTGTTATTCATCTTGCAATCCGCGCTTGTGGGGCTTTTTCTTACGCGGGATTTGTTTAATATCTTCGTTCTTGTTGAGGTTTCCACGGTTATTGTAATCATTCTTTTGATGTATGATAAAAAGAACCGCAACATGCTCTCGGGTCTAGTTTTTCTTATGTTAAATATTGTTGCCATGTTGTTATATCTTTTTGGCATTGGCTATATATATATGCTTACAGGCGTTTTTGATATCCAGCGCGCAGGTGAGTTGCTTGCTTATGTTGATTATTCTGATAAAATGATTCCGTATGCTCTTATAATGACAGGCATAGCTTTTAAATGCTCTATCATCCCTATTTTTAGCTTTTTGCCAAAGGTTAAACTATATCCAAAAGCCCCATCTGCTGTTGCCGCTATACTTTCTGGCGTTCAGATAAAAACTATGGTCTACATGTTCTTGCGCATGCAGGATATGTTCGGTGACTTTTCTTCTCATAACTTTTTCTTGGCGGTAGGCATTGTTGCTAGCCTTGCGGGTGTTATCATGGCGATTTGTCAAACGGATGTTAAGATGATTTTGGCATATCATACAATGAGCCAAGTTGGTCTTATTATTATTGGTCTTTCCGCCAACAATGAGTACGCTATGCTAGGTGGACTATACCACATTCTTAGTCATGCCACTTTTAAGAGTGCGTTGTTTTTATCCATAGGTATCATTGTTCATTCCTATGGTACACGAGATGTGTATAAAATACGGGGCGTGTTGCGGCGTATGCCGATAGTTGGAATGGTTACATTGTTTGCTGTGCTGGGCATAACTGGCGCGCCATTTTTCATAGGTAGCATATCCAAATACTTTATAGCTGCTGATGTGCCATTTTGGCTTAATGCCACTGTTATCGTCATTAGCCTAGGTACCATCATATCCTTTATAAAATATGCAGGGATACTTTTTGGCAAAGACCTAGGCGCAGAGGGTGATGCTGTAAAGCCTGACATATGGCGTATTGTGCCATCTGCGGCACTTGGTATTTTCTGCCTTGTGGGCGGCATCTTTGGTGGTCATATTATCAATTTCCTATTCCCCTTATACGATAGCCCAGCATCCATAGATACATGGGGCTATATAGAGAAATCCCTGATATTCCTAGGTAGTGCGGTTGTGGGTTTCCTTATCTACAAATATATAGTGTATGGTAACAATACCCTAAAACGTATAGGTAGGCTAAACATCGGTTTTAGAAGCGCGTGTGCGGCTATGGGGGCGTTTTTTGGGCTGATTGTGATTTTTGTTGGGGTTATGTAAGGATGTTGGTATGGATTTAAAATTACAAGCACTCTATGGATTTGTGCATTCTTTCGATTTGTGCATTCTTGGTGTTGCGGATAGATTGTTTGCATTGCTCAACTTTTTCTAGTAGAACAACGACGTAACCACCCCACAACTCACAAAAACCATCTAAAGTCTTATTTGCTTTTTCAATTATTGACTCACCGTTCATTTTGTGTGGCATTAGGTCTATAATTTTTTGTTCGATATCCTTAGCAAAATCGAAAAAATCACTAGGCAGTATTGTGCTTTCTGAATATTTGTGCAAAAATATTTGAAGTCTGGCAAGCATAAGACCTACTTTCCTATAATACGATAACATTGTGTTTCGACTATTGACATCAGTGATTTTGTATATATTCATCTCAAAACTTGTCATTGACTCGCACAAACTATCAATATCGTGCAATAACTCGTTAAAATTAATTTTGATTCGCTCCTTTTCCAGCTCCAATCTGATTAATGCGGTTTCTTTTTTGTTTCTGGCTCGCTCTTTTTCTAATTCATCCTTGAGTAAAATGGCTTCTTTTTTTATTTCGCGAGCTACATTCCTCTTGTTGATATATAAAGTCACAATAATAGCAACAATAGTCAGTCCGCCTCCAAGATAAGAACCCCAGAATGACAACCACTCACCATCACTAAATGTAGTTGAAAATGGCTTCCATTAGATTTCTTATCCATACTTCCTCCTGTGTTTGATTAAACTTGTAAACCTATTATACCATTCTGTGAGTGGTTTTTCAAGCCTAAGATAGAAGAAAAAGGCGGCTGAGAGCCGCCCCTATAATTCTTAATGGTTGCGCTTACGCTTCAAACACAAGCATAACAGCAATACCCCAATCCCAATCACTGCCAAAACCTTACCCATCTTCTTAAACTGCTCACCGCCTGGGTAAATGTTAAAATGACCTTGCTCTAGGTCACTGACAGAGATTTTGTAACCTTTGATGTTTTTGTAATGTTCTGATTGTTTAAATTCTTCGATACTTTCGTATTCGCCGATTGTTATTAGTGTTTTCATGAGCTTGCCTACAAATGGTATTTTCGTTGCTTGGGCAAGGTCGTCTTTGATTTCTGCCAGCTTTTGTAGGAAAAGTTGCTCGTCATCGGTGTTTTCGATGGTGTCCAGATAATCTGTTAATAACATGGTTGGCATCCTCCTTTAATTTTGTGTCTGGTTAATAAAGAGCATTATATTCCATTTTTTGCGCCATATATCATCTTTTGCTTCAAATCATATAGCTTTTGCGACAGGTCCACAGGCATAATATGCGGATTTATTAGGCGGCGATGCTCCTCCCATAGGCTATTTTGCTCGCGCATGCTGTATTCGCGTATTTTCATTATGCTTGGCGAGTTATATACGCGCTTACCATCTTTGATGATAGGCACAAATAGCTCTCGCGCATAGTATTCACCTGGAGCTAGGCGCATCTTTTTCCAAGGGGCTTTGGGGTCAAAGAGTGTTAGTTGTTCGGCTTCGTTTATGGTTTCATCTGCTAGTGTAATTAGGTCTGCTTTTATTTTATGATGCTTGGCATCATAAATACGATATATTTTTTTTACATCAGGAACTGTGACTTTTATAGGATTTTCGGAGAGCTTGATTTTGGGAATCATCTTGCCATTAGATTCCACGGCTACGAGCTTGTACACACCACCAAATGCGGGATAGTCCTTGGAGGTTATCAGCGATGTGCCGACCCCCCAATTATCTATTTTAGCACCCTGCAATTTTAACGACTGTATCAAAAACTCGTCTAGGTCGCAGGAGGCTGTTATTTTTGCATCTTTGTGACCTGCGGCATCTAGCATCTTTCGCGCCTCTTTAGAAAGATATGCGAAATCACCGCTATCTAGTCTTATACCGTAATAACCAAGCGGTTTGCCAGCGGCTCGCATCTCGTCAAAAATACGTATGGCATTTGGCACACCGCTTTCTAGGGTGTCATAGGTGTCCACGAGCAGAGTGCAACGGTCAGGGAAAGCTGCGGCATAGGCGGCAAATGCCTCTAGCTCGGTATCAAAAGACATAACCCAGCTATGGGCATGTGTACCCTTTACGGGGATATCAAACATCTTACCTGCAAGCACATTGGATGTAGCAGAGCAGCCGCCGATAACAGCCGCGCGCGCGCCATATATTGCCGCATCTGGACCTTGGGCGCGGCGCGCACCAAATTCTAGCACCATATCGCTATCCTCACCTGCCGCATGGCATACGCGCGCGGCTTTTGTAGCTATAAGGCATTGATGGTTAAGGATATTTAGCAGGGCGGTTTCTATTAGTTGCGCTTCTATGATGGGGGCAGTGACAACACATAGCGGCTCATTTGGAAAAACTACCGACCCCTCGGGTATAGCACAAATATCGCCAGAAAAGCGGAAATTGCGTAGATAATCTATAAAATCCTCTGAAAATATACCTTGCCCTCGCAAGTAGTCCAAATCCTCTTCAGAAAAATGCAGATTTTCTATATAGTCCATGAGCTGCTCTAGCCCTGCCATAATGGCAAAGCCGCTACCGCTAGGATTTTCTCTATAAAACATATCAAATACGGCACGATTATGACCCATGCCTGCGTGCAGATATCCCTGCATCATCGTTAGTTGATAAAAATCTGTTAATAAGCTATGGTTTAACATTTATATTAACTTTCCTCTCTTTAAATAAGCCATACCCTTGTATCGCTAACTCAATTATAACATTTACTGTTTGCAACGGCAATCCTTTTATGTTAAAATAAAGTTAGCGGAGGTGATTTTGTATGAATGTATTTTTCTTTATTTGCCTTGGTGTTGGCGCGGGCTTTGTTGTTATATCGGTGCTGCTTGGTCAATTAGGCGGTATTATGGATTTTGATGTTGCGGCTGTATCGCCTTTCAAGCCCATCCTTATCGCCTTTTTCCTTACGGTATTTGGTGGGCTTGGGCTTATCTTTGTGCCTGTTTTCCCTGTTGCATGGATGGTGATTGGTGTCGCGGCGGCTGGCGGTTTGGGGCTTAGTTATCTCATATTTCGTTTTGTTGTTGTGCCATTGCATAGGTGGCAAAACACCAGCGCGCATGACCGCCAAAGCACCATTGGTGTGACGGCAAAGGTAGCGGAAACCATACCGCAAGGGGGCTATGGCAAGATATCATACACTTATGATGATAAGATATTATCGGGGCCTGCTAGAAGCGAAGATGGTAATGAAATTGAAAGAAATACCGTGGTTGAGATTGTGTATATAGAAAAAAATACGTATCATGTGAGACCAAAAATATAAAAAATGGAGGTAAAAAGTATGCCAGAATTTTTAACTGGGGGTAACTTGTTAATTATCCTGCTTATTGTGGGTGTGGCTATTCTTGTGCTTGTTTTTCTGCTTTCGCTATGGAAAAGAGTGCCACAAGACAAGGCGATGGTGGTAACGGGGCTTAAAAAGCGCGTTATTATGGGCGGTGGCGGCATGGTGCTACCTATCTTCGAGAGAACAGACAAAATTTCTCTTGAGAACATGAAAATAGAGGTACGTACAGGTGGCGACGGTGCTATGACGGCGCAAGGCGTTAGCATTACGGCGGATGGCGTTGCTATTATCAAGGTAAAGAGCGAAAAGGAATCTATCCTAGCGGCGGTGGAGCAATTTAACGCTGGTAGCGAGGCGCGTACCATTGCTGTTATAGAGGGTATTGCGAAGGATGTACTTGAAGGCAAACTGCGCGAGATTATCTCTAAGCTCACAGTAGAGGATATTTACAGAGACCGCGTAAAATTTTCTAGTGAGGTACAGGGCAATGCTGCACAAGACCTCTTGGAAATGGGTCTTGAAATTAAAACATTTACCATCCGTGATATTTCTGATAACAATGGTTATCTGGCGGCTCTTGGTAAAAAGCGCATATCTGAAGTAAAGCGCGATGCACAGATAGCAGAAGCAGAGGCGGCGAAGGAAACCAAGATACGCACAGCCGAGGCAAGCAGGCTAGGGGAAGAAGCGCATCTAAGAGCGCAAACCCAAGTGGCTGAAGCCATGAAGGATAAAGAGCTAAAGGTGCAAGCATACCGTAAAGAGCAGGAAACATCTAAGGCGGTAGCGGATTTGGCGTATGAAATCGAATCTAATAAAGTGAAAAAAGAAGTGACGGAAACGAATATGCAGGTAGAAATTATCCGCAAGCAAAAAGAGATAGAATTGGCTGAGCAAGAGGCTTTGCGCAGAGAAAAAGAGCTTGATGCAACTGTAATTAAGCAAGCTAATGCGGAAAAGTATCGTCTTGAAAAAGAGGCTGATGTTTCGAAATATCGCGAGATACAAAATGCTCAAGCCCGCGCGGAGGCTATACGTACAGAAGGCGCGTCACTGGCAGAGTCTAAGCGTTTGCAGGGTATGGCGGAAGTTGAAATTATACGCGAGCGTGGTATGGCAGAAGCCGAGGCTATGATGAAGAAGGCCGAGGCATTTAAGCAATATAACGATGCGGCTGTTACACAAATGATTATTGAGCAATTACCAGAGATTGCTAAAAATGTATCTGAACCGCTTTCTAAGACCGAAAAAATTGTGGTTATTGATAGTGGCAATGGCTCTGGCGGCGGTGCGGCGAAGGTTTCGGGATATGTTACAGATATTATCTCTACTTTGCCTACTACGGTTGAGGCTCTTACGGGCATTGATATTGTAGGCAAGTTAAGAGGTGCGGCAGAAAAGATTGCTCCTGAATCTACGCAGGAATAATAATATAAAAACAGAGACACCATCGCCTTTTGGCGATGGTGTTGTGCTGTTCGTTTTTCTATGCTACAAGATAAGGGGGGATAAGCGCATGACCTACATAATTAAAAAATTTGACGAACTTAATAATATCGAGCTATACGAAATGCTAAAGCTGAGACAGGATGTTTTTATTATTGAGCAAAACTGTATCTACCCAGATATAGATAACAATGATGAAAATGCATATCATTTGCTGGTACTTGATGATAGCAAGATAGTTGGTTGTACTAGAATATTAGACAAAGGTGTCACATTTGATGAAAACTCGATTGGTAGAGTTATTACTGCTAAAAGCCATCGTGGCAGAGGTATTGCAAAAGAGATGATGCTTCAATCTATGATTTTCATCAGGGATGCATTGAACGAAACACATATCAAGATTTCGGCTCAATCATATATAGTGCCTCTTTACGCTTCTCTTGGGTTTGAAATTGTGAGCGATGAGTATTTGGAGGATGGCATTCCACATGTTGATATGCTTTGCAATTTGGAAGAAATGAAAACACCTAACCTTTAAGGATTTAAAATCCATCATTGAACGTGCTGGATATCCCTTGTTCATGCCGCTGCCAGCCTTTGCTGTAGGATAAAAACCAAGGGAAGATGTGCCAATGCCAACAAATAAGTCCTGCAACAAAACCTAGGGTGGAGATATGTGCAAGTGATAAATAACCTGTCGACAAGAATGTCAAAAACAAAGTTAGAGCCGAGATAATAGCAAAAATTAGATATCTTAATAGTCGCATTAAAATTCTTTTCATCATTTAGAACTCCTTCCTCGCACATAATCATAGCTATATATGTAGGGTAGGTCACATCAAAAGGTCTGATTTGGCGGACTCTATCTCCAAACAAGACTGAGAATATATTGTGCAAGCACTGTGATAATAACCCCTCCAATACCCGTGTAAATCAATAGATATGCCTTTTCGCGCTTCCTTGCCTTTGCTTCTAGGTGCATTTCAGCGTGATTTGATATGTCTATTAACTTGCTCTTTTTTAACATTGTGGGCCAAGCAAAAAGGACTATGCCTGCTAAAATCACAAAAGCTCCAACAGCTAGATTGGCAGTAAAGATATAAAAAGGCCAAAAGCAACTATGCATGATAGAGCCATAGACTATGCTGATAATTGCCACAGCAGAAACAAGCACGGCAGAAAGCCGCAAGATGTTTAAAACACTTGCGACTAACTGCTTTGGCTTATTTTTGTTATTTTGGTTTGTACTATTATCCATTTTTCTTGCAAAGGTGGCAAGCAACAAACTTGCCTGGGTAGATTTCTGTTAGCTCTGGGTCTATATCCTTGCATTCATCCTTACGGGCAAAACATCTGCCGTAGAAACGGCAGCCTGGAGGCGGATTTATCGGACTAGGCACGTCGCCCTCCAAAATAATGCGTTCGCGCTTTAGCCCTGGGTCTGGTATAGGAATAGCAGAAAGCAGAGCTTTTGTGTATGGATGTTGCGGGTCAGAAAACATTGTTTTGTAGTCTGACATCTCAACGATTTTGCCCAGATACATAACGGCGATATTGTTGCTCATATGCTTGATAACGCCAAGATCGTGGGAGATAAAGAGATATGTTAGCCCCATCTCTTTTTGCAAATCTTCCATGAGGTTAAGAATCTGCGCTTGGATAGAAACGTCCAGAGCTGATACAGGCTCGTCCTGCACGATAAACTGCGGGTTTAGCGCAAGCGCACGGGCAATGCCTATACGCTGACGACGACCACCATCTAGCTCATGCGGATAAACATTTTCTAGAGCAGATGCAAGACCAACTATGTCCATAAGCTCACGCACGCGCTTAATCAATTCTTGCTTGTTTGCACACTTTTTGTTGATGATAAGCGGCTCTGCAATGATTTCAGAAACGCTCATACGCGGATTAAGTGACGCAAAAGGGTCTTGGAAGACAAATTGCGCATTCTCGCGGAAATTACTTGTTTCTTTTTTGTTGAATTTCAAAACATCTTTGCCTTCAAAGAAAACTTCGCCATCTGTTGCCTCAATTAGCTTTAGAACAACGCGTCCTGTGGTAGATTTGCCGCAGCCGCTTTCTCCAACAAGCCCAAGAGTCTCGCCCTTGTTGATTTTAAAATCAATGCCATCAACAGCGTGCAAAGAGCCGCGCTTTGTTTTGAAATATTTTTTTAGATTTTTTACTTCTAGCAAAACAGACATCTCATCACACCCCTTCCTGTTTATGGTTGCTCTCAAATAGCAGGCAACGCACTATATGTCCATCTGCAACCTCGGTATTTTCTGGCACAATCTCAGCGCACTGAGGCATTGCGCGGTCACATCGAGGATGGAAAGGGCAGCCCGTAGGCAGATTCATAGGGTCTGGCATAAGCCCCTTGATAGGTACAAGACGTTCTTCATCTTTTTCGATATCAGGGATAGAATTGAAAAGCCCTATGGTGTATGGATGCTTAGGATTTTTGAAAAGCTCGTATTTATCGGCTGTTTCTACGATACTGCCTGCATACATAATGGCAACTTTGTCACAAATCTCTGCAACGATGCCTAGGTCGTGTGTAATCATTATCATAGATGTGTTAAATTCAACCTTTAGGTCTTTCATCATCTCCAACACCTGCGCTTGGATGGTAACGTCCAGAGCTGTTGTTGGCTCATCCGCTATAAGCAGGGCAGGGTTACAGGCAAGGGCAATCGCTATGCCAACGCGCTGGCGCATACCACCAGAAAACTGATGCGGGAACTCGCGGGCGCGTTCTTTACGTATGCCAACCTTCTCAAGCATTTCCTCTGCTTTGAATTTTGCCTGTTGAGCTGTCACATTTTCGTGCAATAGCACAACCTCAGCTATTTGGTCGCCAACAGGTATTACAGGGTTAAGGCTTGTCATGGGGTCTTGGAAAATCATAGAGATTTTGCTACCCCGCACCTTGCGCATATCTGCCTCGCTTAAATCAAGCAGATTGCGCCCCTCAAACTCTATTTTACCATTAACAACCAAGCCAGGAGGGCTTTGTACAAGCTGCATAATGCCAAGGGCAGATGTGGTTTTACCTGCGCCTGTCTCGCCTACTAGACCAATAGTTTCGCCTGGTTTTAGTGTGATGTTGAGGTTATTAACGGCATGAACAGTACCTTCTTCGATAAAGAAATGTATGCTCAAATCCTCTATATTCAATAAATTTTCGCTATCTATGCTGTTGATATTTACATTTGACATTATTTCCGCCCCTCCCCGCTGTTATTTGATGCTGCCCTTGCTAGCTGCATACGCTTAAAACGTTTTTTGGAGAAGCCGCCAGAGCGCAATTTCGGGTCGAGAGCATCACGAAGACCATCGCCCATCATATTAAGGGCAAAGATGATAAGAGCTATCATCATACCAGGGAATACGGTAAGATGCCAATAACCAGCAAGCATAAAAGTGCGACCTTCGGCTAGCATAGCCCCCCATTCTGGTACAGGAGGTTGGAGACCAAGACCTATAAACGACAAGCCAGCGGCCGCAAGTATAGCACCAGCCATACCCATAGATGCCTCTACAATTACGGGTGACATACAGTTTGGTAGAATATGGCGCATAACTATTCTAAAATCAGAAGCACCAGAGGCTCTGGCTGCTTCGATGAACTCTTGCCCTTTAATAGCAAGCACTTGTGCTCGTACCGTTCGGGCATAAATAGGTATAACACCGATTCCCACCGCAATCATTACATTATTAAGACCGCCCCCAAGTGCGGCAGATATGGCAATGGCCATTAATATATTAGGCACAGCCAACATAATATCAATAAATCTCATAATTATATTATCTGTAACGCCGCCATAAAAGCCAGCTAGCGCACCTAGAGGTATACCAACAACAAGACCAATAGAGATAGCTATAAAACCAACAAGCAAAGAGATTCTAGCACCATGAGCTATACGTGCAAATACATCGCGCCCAAGATGGTCAGTACCCATGATATGTTCGCCACTAGGGAATTGGCGAACATAGTCTGTACCCCATTTTTGTAGGTTGTAGCCAGGTATCATGCCCTCGGCAGGGGAAATGAAATCTGCTAAGCCCGCCAAAATCAATATACCTATTATAATAAACAGACCCACCATAGCAAGGGGGTTTTTCTTAAAACGTCTCCAAATTTCAAAAAACTGACTACGTTTCTTTTTTGCTTTTTTTACTTCAACAGCATTTTCCATAATTTTTTCCTCCCCCCTTAGCGATATTGCGAACGAATTCGCGGGTCTAGTATGGCGTATAGTATGTCTACCAATAGGTTCACAATACTAAACGAAATTGCTATAAGTAATGCGCCACCAATAGCGGTTGGCCAGTCTCTGCGTTGTAATGATTGAACCATGAAACTGCCCAAACCAGGTATGGCGAAAATTGTTTCTGTAAGTACAGCACCACCAAGCAAAAAGCCGAAAGATAGACCAGCAGTGGTGGTCACGGGTATGAGGGCATTTTTGAGAGCATGACGGAAAATAACCTTGCGCTCTATCTGCCCTTTTGCCCGAGCTGTGCGGATGTAGTCTTGGCGTATGCACTCTAGCATACTAGAGCGCGTCATACGCATTATAATAGATGCCGAACCTGTGCCGATAGCGAAAGTTGGCAATATCCACATCAAAGGCTCACTAAAGCCTGTGGCAGGTAACCACCCCAAATTAACTGTAAATAGCATGATAAGAAGCATACCTAGCCAAAAGTTCGGCATAGAAACACCTATAAGACCAATAAATGTTGCGCCGAAGTCCCAAGCGGAATACTGCTTAACGGCGGATAGTATACCTAGCGGTATACCTAACATCAAAGCAAGCACTATGCCCATACCTGCGAGTTGCATGGTATTTGGGAAACGAGCAAAAATCTCTTCTTGAACAGGACGTTGAGTATCCCAAGATACGCCGAAGTCGCCCTGCGCGATACCTAGTAAATATCTACCAAATTGCATCAAAAATGGGTCATCTAGTCCAAATTCTTCGCGAACTTGAGCTATAGCTGCTTCTGTAGCACCTTCACCCAAAATAATTTGGGCAGGGTCGCCTGGTGTTAGTGAGCTTATAAAAAACATTATGAAAACAACGCCAATAAGTACAGGTATCATCATTAAAATACGCTTTAAAATATATTTGTGCACAGCATCACCTTCTTTTTATGGTTTTATCCTAAAATGGGGCGACACACTACATGCCGCCCCGGTAATTCTAGGTCATTTTAAAATTGGTGCTGTAATATTAATCAGCAAATGTGATTGTTGCATAGTTATGAGAAAGCGTCGGGTTAAGAACGAAATTGCGGATAGCTGGGTTTGCAGCTACAGCTATTTCATTTTGACGAACCATGATTAGCGGGGCTTCTGCGCGAATGATAGCTTGCGCCTCAGCATATATAGCCATACGCTCCGCTTCATCTGTGCTCATACGACCGAGCAAAAGAAGATTATCCAGCTCTGGTGTAGACCAGAAAGCACGGTTACCAGGCGAGCCATAGCTTGTAGAGTGGAACAGCGGCCACAGGGCATAGTCAGCATCACCCGTTACTGTTGTCCAGCCAATCATAGCCATGTGATGTTCTGCAGTATCCATGTAATTAAGATATGCGCCCCACTCCAAACTAACCAGCTCAACCTCAATACCGATTTGAGCTAAAGTAAACTGTAACATTTCAGAGATTTGACCGCGTTGTGCATTTTCAGCGTTAAATGCCATTGTTGTCGCGAAACCATCTGGGTAGCCAGCTTCTGCAAGAAGTTCTCTTGCTCTGTCAAGGCTAGTAGTAAATGGAGCCTGAGGAGCATAACCCCATGCAATTGGAGGGACAGGGTTAGAAACAGGGTTACCAAGACCCATAAACACTGTTTCTACGACCATTACTGCATCAAAAGCATAGTTGATAGCTTGACGTACAAGCGGATTATTGAGATATGGCTGCTGGGTGTTAAACCAGATAAAGTCTGTACCAAGACCCATTCTGCGCATAAGTGTAACATCTGGGTCTGCCTCTGCGCCAGCTACGTCAGCAGGAGCTACAGCAAGGGCTATATCGGCATTGCCAGCAGCAACTTCAATAAGTCTTGTAGATGCATCTGGAACTGTTCTGTAGATAAGAGTTGTGAAAGCTGGCAATGTACCCCAGTAATCATCAAATCTTGTCATAACAACTCTGTCACCAATGATAAGCTCTTCAAACATAAATGGACCAGAGCCAATAGGATTTTGAGCAAACTCTTCATCGCCAAGCTCAAGAACCACATCCATAGGAACAATACTAGCGGCTGGATGCGCTAGATGGCGAAGGATTGGAGCAAAAGGAATTTCAAGATGAATAACCACATTGTAATCATTGATGGCTTCTGCAAAATCTATCATACCCAAAATAGGAACAGCTTGAGTAGATGCGCCAGCGCGGGTAAGAGAGAAAGCTACGTCATGAGCCGTCAAGGGTGCGCCATTATGGAAAGTGACGCCCTGACGAATTTCGATTTCAACTGTAGTAGCATCTGGCATATTCCAATTTACAGCCAGAGAGCCAATAGGCTCAAATGTGTTATAATCTTGGTCAAAAAGTCTGGAGTAAACCATACGGTTAAACTCTGCAGATGGTTGGTCATTAGACATTGGCGGATCCATAGATACTAACTGACCTGCCTTAAGAACTATTATAGTGTCTTGTGCGCCGCCTGTTGTAGCTTGGTCAGTTGGCTCATTTTGTGTTGTTGCTGGCTCATTTGTTGTTGTTTCTTGTTGCGTGCCTGTATCGCCCGCTGTGTCATCGTTGTCGTTATTGCCACCACAAGCTGCCATAACAGCAACAGCGAGAATAAGCATAGACAATAACATTAAAAGTCTCTTTGTCATAAACTTTCTACCTCCTAAATTGTGTTTCTCGTTTTTATTTTTGTGGATAAAACGACACAAATGCCTATGTACTATTTCATCCATATTACAACGTGGTTACAATCATATCACAGGGGAAGATAAAATTCAAGCATTTTTTCTTTAAATTTTTATTCCGATATTATGAATTAAATGTTAAATCTGACCAAAATATTATCTAATCTTGGGTTCTCACATTCAGCGGAGGCACTGTTCGAACTATACTAACAGCTTGTCCTATATATAAATGCTCCTGTATATTAATATCAGGATTGGCGATTATAATTTCGCCAAAACTCATACCAACATAACTGGCAATGCTATAGAGGCTATCGCCGCTTTGTACTATGTGTACGTCTGGTACGGGACGTGATGTGGTTAGTGCTGCTTTAGCATCCTCATAACTCATTATTTCGATATGTGGCATATAACGTCGCAAAATTTCTACAACCTCCACAAAATCATTGCCAAAGGGTGGATTTGCCCCTTGACGTGCACTTTGTGCTATGTCCGCCAGCAAATTATCTGCGATGACCCCTGAAGAAACCACGGCAAATTCTTCTCCATTGACCTTTATTATAGCACCATGTACATTAAAATCAAGCGCATTTATTAATGCGCTAACCAAACTATCTAATGTATGACCTGGCGTGCCAGCATTTAGCCTAACGGGGGTTGCAGAAATCTCGCTGATAAAGTCTATATCGCTAACGAACTGTGTTTCTAAGCGGGCTGTGGTATGGAGGATGATATAGTCCAAAGAAATTTGGCGGCTTCCGAGCTCTACGCGTATCGAACCTATTGGTGTATCATCAATATGTATCTCTAAGGCATTTGGACGTGTTGACCCAAAAAATATCAATATACCAATGCCAATGCAAAACAAAATGGCGACAAGAGAGGAAACAGCGCGAAAATGACGAGTAACACTTAACCGTAGGTATCCGCGTTTTATTAATCTGCCTATTGCTGCAAAAAAGTCAAAGAAATTTAATGTCCAATCGCTTCTAATTTTCTTTTTTTTCTTTCGCCTTTTGTTCATTCTTTGTTGTCGCTTTTTTGCAGATACACGATTAGGTCGCCTTGAGGGCGACCTGCGCTGTTGCGTGCTATGCGACCTTTGTGGCGGTCTAGGTTTTGGTTGTCTTCTTTTGTCCATCGATTTCACCTCTTTGCAAGGGGTAAAACTGATTAAATTGGGTAGCTATGCCCAAGTTTGGGTATTATTTGTAATTTACAATTGATTCCACGCCTGTCAGCCTCTTCGGCAAGCCTTTTCGCATAAGGCAAGCAATCATCATCATTTTCGCCGCATATTATTTCAATTTCGGTTTTGCTCAAAACTTTAATTAGCTCATCAAGGTTGTTATCAATAACTGGTATCCACGGCGATTGTAATATGATTTTTTCGCATTTGATATCTGTATTCAGCAGAGTTTTTAATATTTCGTTACATCCTGCTGAAAATCCGCATAATATATGGCTGTCATATACATCCCAAGGTAGCTGTTTGATTACGCTATCAAGCTGAGTTTTGGCATCGTCTTCCCATCTATAAAGCATATGTGAATCTATAGTTTGTGATTGGATATACTCGACTTGATATCCATATTTCTCCAAGTGTCTCCAATAGCCCTTGTCGGAATACATGTTTTGTTGGTTTCCATGAAGAATGAGCGCAAGTCTTGCGGATTGGACTTCTTCCCATGTGCACAAGGTGCTTGCGGTTTTTAGTGCTTCGTAATATCTTTTATTTGACATTTCTTTGCATTTTAAAAACAAGGTTTCGTCGCGGATGGAATTTAGGTCGTCATCCTCAAAAACTTCTGGTCTGTACCAATAGTCTTTGTCAATTACAGCTTCATGCATCCAGGCCAATGCCTCATCTTTTGCACCCACTACAGCACCTAAGCAGTATAAGAAATTGTATAGCTGGCTGCTATATTCTTCCAGAGAGTCTTTGTTGGATAAAAGATGGGCATATGCCTTATCAGCACTGCTTTCACTCAGAATTTCTAGTGTTTTGTCAAGCAATTGCTCTTCGTTCATTCATGACCTCTTTTCATATAAATACGTTCGTGAAACCCTAATTTTTCTGGATATTCCTCGCGTTTTGTTTCGTATACCTCAAAGCCTAGCTTTTCATACAGCTTTCTTGCGGATGTGTTGTTATCCGTTACTTCTAGCCTATACTCGCTATATAGCGCAGTTTGCATAATATGCTCCATTATATGGGTTGCTATACCTTTGCCTTGAGCATAGGGGGCTGTTGCTACACATTCGATATACGCCACGCCATCAGGATACTTCAAAGGGGCGTGGAAGCTCTCCTTCATCATATCATAAGCATATACACCTACTTCATGACCAAAATGCTCACAAAACCGCCCTATATCCAGTCTTAAAGCTCTAGCCTTGTTATCTGAACAAGCTGTTATACCCACGGGCTTGTCATCCGCTATTGCAATGTAGAAAACGTCTTCATTGAATCCGCCAGACAACGCGGATATCAGTTTCTTCTTATCGTCGCATATTGCTGAGAGCCAATTATAGTATCCTTCTACAAAAACTTCTGCCGTGTCACGCTGGGCATCGCCTGTATAGTCTGCTAGTTTTGTGATTGCTAAATCCCTCATAGTATTACACCTCCGAATACCATATTATCACGGCATTAAAGAGAAAACAATAAACCAAAGGTTGATACCAGCTTGCAATCTAACTTGCAGCAAGATGCACAAAAGCACCGCGCACAGCTACAGCGTGCGTTTGTGCGCCAAACTGCAACTAAGATTGCAAGCTGGTATGAATTATTAATTTGTTAAAACCGTAACCGAAGCTACGCGCCCGCTATTATTTGCATCCGCCACTATCTGTACGCGCATACCAGGGAAAAGCTCGCCCACATGCACTGTCATGCCCATCATGGAGTTAAAGAATACGGTGCGTATATCATGGGTGAAAGTGCGCGTATTAAAATTGGCATCGCGCACCACTATTTCATTATGGCTGACATGGGTTATATGCCCTGTGAAAGTGCCGACGGATGCTGAAGCCAGCAAGCTAAAATCCAGCACCTCTTGCGAATCAAGCCATAGGCGTACCTGCGAGCCTATGGTTAGTGCGTACATATCTATCGCACCGTCTATTACAAGGTGTAGCCTGTCTGGCGTGCCGTATAGCTCATTACTAACAACGATATAGCTCTGTTCTCTGCCAGCTATAAAAATATCGCGTATATAAACATCGGCGACAGAAATTTCACCTCTGGCTGTGGCATTTGTTATGCGCCCAAACTCTGCTGTAATCTCGATATCATCGCCTATACGTAAAGAGCGCGGCGGTATATTGCCCATGTCAAAGCGATATATGTTGCTTGCGGCATCAGTAGTGAAACTATGGTTGCGCCTTGCGGAATCTTGAATCACCAAAAGTGGGAAAAGAGAGTTTTCGCTGAAATTTTTTTCCATAAGCGTGCCTGTTACTTGGCGTACGCGCTCCTCCAGCTCTAGGCTATGCGCTTGGTTTCCATATGTAATGGCTACCACCATGTCGCCGACCTCTATGCTTGCCGCGCCCACGGTCTGCCCGCCACGCGTTATTGCGGCGTTCGGGGCTATTGTAAAGTCGCGCACCTCAAAGATAATTTCATTACGGAGGTTAAGCATACGTGTTTCTATGCCTATGGTGTTAGCGGTTGGGTTTACCCTAGCCACCGAACCGTCAATTATGCGCCGTCCCTCCACGGGTTGGAGCTGTTGCGGCGCATTTTGTGTCTGTATATTTATAGTCATAATCTCACCATTATGCACTATGGCGGTGAAATTCATATCGCGGGTGAGGTCACCAAAGTTAGCATTTAGACCATTTATGGTGATTATGGCTGTTTGTGAAATCGGGAATATGCGATTATTATGAGCTGCATTTGATGATACTGTGAGTATGGAGCGGAATGAGGGGTATGTATTGGTTATAGTGCCTGTCATTGTCTCAAAAGCTACGCCTGAACCTGTTGTTGTAGATGTTGTGGTGGATTGTGTAGGCGATTCCATTTCTTCAAGCACAGCCTGCACAAGCACAGCCATGACAGCTCTTGTAGCTATGCCGCGCGGATTTACATTGCCTGAGCCATCGCCATTTAATATGCCGAGATGGCGCAAAAGATAGACATGTGGTCTAGCACCAGGTGAGATTAGGTGGTCATCAGAAAAAGAGGGTACACCAACGGTACGCAAAGCCTCTTGCGTGCGACCCATGAAGCGGACTAAGAAAACCGCCGCTTCCTCGCGGGTAAGGGCGCGCAACCTTTCTTGCCCGCCATATATAATGATAAAATTTTCTAGGTCGGATGGTATAAGCACACCTGTGTATAGCAGATATGCTATTTCGCGGTCTGTATTGCTATTCCATGTGGTAAAGCGACCAGAAACAGCCTCAATAGTGCTTCTGCGTGCTTCAAAAACAGCGTTATAGTATGCGGCATCTTGCGGACTAAGTGTGTCGGGATTAAAGCCAGACATTCTGGAAAGGATGCGCACAGTGTCAAATTTGCTGATGGGGTCTGCAGGATTAAAATTGCCTTGCAAATCCCCCGTCATTATGCCTGCTGTGCTAACAAAGTCGATAGCTTCCCGCGCCCAAGCTTGGTTTGAACCAACATCGCGAAAATCTGTGGCATGTAGTGTTATGCTGCTGCTGAAAACAAAAATTGTGCATAAAATTGCAGAGACGATTCTTGGGATGCTCCTTTTCATAACTTCACCCTCCTTGGTGTAAAACTTCCATAAATCTTAGTAACTTATCGGTCTTGTAACAAAAATCCCATCAAAATCACGATGCTTATGTTTTAAAGCCTTTTCTGCTTCCTCGGCAACTTTTCTTCCATTAAAAATACCAAAAACTGTAGGTCCAGAACCCGTCATCATAGCCTTGACAGCTCCCTTTTCCATCAAAAACTCTTTAACTTCTTCTATGATGGGATTTTCACGGGCAGTCACAGTCTCCAATACATTTGCCATACCTTCACAAATCTCCGTTAAATCACGGCTTTCAATGCCATAAATTATCCTCTCTGTATCTGGTCTTTGGTGTATGGCGTTGAGGTCTAGTGATTTAAAAACCTCTTCTGTGGATACTATCACGGGCGGTTTTGCAAGCACTATATGCATATACGGCAACGGCGGCAGGGGTTTTAGTACTTCGCCAATGCCTGTTGCATACGCACATCCACGCATAACACAAAATGGCACATCCGCGCCAAATTGGACAGAAAGCTCGCGTAACTCATCATCCGTAAGTGGCAAATTAAAGAGATTGCGTACACCCAAAAGTGTTGCGGCACAATCTGCACTACCGCCAGCAAGCCCAGCAGATGCAGGTATGGTCTTGTGGACATTAATAAAAATGCCTTCCTCTATGCCAAAGCGTTCTTTTAGATATTTTGCTGCGCGGTATGCCAAATTGCGCTCATCATCAGGCAACCAGGCAAGGTTGCTAACTGTCTTTAAATAATCGGGCTTGTATACTTTTTTTATCCCTATGGTATCATGCAAAGAAGCTGTTTGCATGATGGTGGAAATCTCGTGATATCCATCTTCGCGTTTACCAGTTATATCCAGAGAGATATTAATTTTTGCTCGTGCTTTTATATGTATTTGCTCCATAAAATTCTCCAAAATCGCTAAAACTTGGGACTATATTATATATTATTATCGACAAAATTTCAAATTAAGTTATAGTTACATTTTTGTGTGATACATGTTATAATAGATGCAAAATATCAAGGGGCAGTAAGTAAATAAGACAAGGGGAATAGGGAAGTTATTTGCTTGCAGTCCCTAGGCATGGAGGAAATAAATATGGCAAAAATTGTAGTGGCCTTGGGCGGCAATGCCCTTGGAAACAACGTGGAAGAGCAATTGGCAAATGCCAAGTTGGCGGCGGCATCTATAGCGGATTTGGCAGCAGCAGGGCATAATGTAGTTGTGGCGCATGGCAATGGTCCGCAGGTGGGTGCAATAAAAGTAGCCCTTGATACGGGTGGCTTTGTAGTACCCATGCCAGAATGTACAGCAATGAGCCAAGGTTACATAGGCTATCATCTGCAACAATGTTTGGGCAATGAGCTATCGACCCGCGGCGTAAAAAAAGAAGTGGCAACTGTGTTGACACAGGTGATTGTGGATAAAAATGACCCTGCCTTTGCTAACCCTACAAAGCCGATTGGCGCATATTGTGATGAGGCTACAGCCAAAAAGCTAATGGCAGAAACAGGCAAAGTATATGCGGAAGATGCAGGACGCGGCTGGCGTTGGGTTGTGCCTTCTCCTTTGCCTGTGGACATTCGCGAGGCGGCGACCATCAAATTCCTTGCGGATAATGACTATATGGTGATAGCTTGCGGCGGCGGCGGTATGCCTATTGTGGCGGGCGAAGGCGGTTATACGGGCATAGATGCCGTGATAGATAAAGACTTTGCGTCTGCTAAAATGGCGGAGCTTATTGGTGCGGATATGCTGATAATCCTAACGGCTGTAGACCGCGTGAAAATCAATTTTAATAAGCCTGATGAGAAATCGCTGGATGTGCTGACTGTGGCAGAGGCGCAGAAATACGCCGAAGAGGGGCATTTTGCTAAAGGTAGCATGTTACCAAAGGTGGAGGCGGCTATAAAATTTGCCGCTAGTGGTGTTGGCAAAAAGGCTATTATAGGTTCGCTGGAGCAGGCATCGGCGGCGATAGCGGGGGATAGTGGCACGATGATAATAGCATAGTGAGCTTGATATATAGTAGGGGCGGCTAAGAGCCGCCCCTACTATATTCTATACTTCAACAGGTTATTATCCTCTTGCATCAGGCAATGCTTCCGCCATTGCCACTATGTATTCAAGCTCTTTAGTGGTAAGGTCTCCTGCGAGCATTTCCAATCGTTTCAACTGTGCTTTACGCTTGATAGATTTGGCATTATGGGCGAAATTGGTGCCAAGCCCTTCATAAAAGGCATCAACTGGCACTTCGAGAGCCTTAGAAAGCTTGTATGTACTAAAGCTTGACAGCGACGACAGCACCGTATTTCCGCTTTCTAACATTTCAATCAAACTTTCAGCCAAGCCGCTGAGTGCCGCCAAGTCGTGTATTGTATACCCAACCTCTAGCCGCTTTCTCTTGATATTTTTGCTAATAATTTTTTCAACTTGTTGTCTGCTCAAGTTTAGTTCGGTGAAGGTTTTAAACTCCTCGGCATCTGCTTCCATCATTCTATAGATTTCATCTGTATCGCCAATGCATTCTTCCAACAAACTAAAGCCTTGCCTTTGCATTTCTTCTTCGGCATAGAAGAAGCCACGCCTAATAAAAGCTACAAACTTATATACATCGAGCTTTCCGCGAGACCCCTCGCACATATCTATAATGGCTCTGTAATAGGTGTGAAACCTTTTTGTTAGCTCATCAGATGGTATTAGGTTGTCGGAATCGAAGTATTTGGCGCGGAGTAGACGGTATTGGGTGTTCATGTATATAGAGAGCTTGATATTCGTATGTCCTCTTTCGTCAGAGTATTCTTCCAGCTCACTTAAGGCTTTTTGTGCAAATGTATGAGCTTGGTCAGCTGTACTAGCACCACCTAAAACAGACGAAATAAGCTTGATATCATAAATATCCCACTTATCAGCATGGGCTAACCTTTCGAAAATTGGTGCGACCAACTCGCGACTGGTGTCAGAATCGTTATTTATATTTTCCGCAGAAAAGGCTTCCAACATCCTTAAGCCGTCTCTAATCTGGACATCATCGCTATTGGCTACAAGATAGTCGGAAAGTTCATCTTTTATTTCTTTGATTTTATCAATATAATGGTTGCCGTTTAAAGAAAACAACTCATCAAGTATCTTATTTTTCAACAAACTAATCCCCCCTGCCACTTATAGTCCATTAATCCTCAATGGGTATCCCGCAACAACACCACCATCCAAAAGGCATAAACAATCGTGTAAAGAAAGACAAAAACATCATAATATCACATCACCTTTCATAGCAACACATATGGCATTAAATGCCAACAATAAGTTATAGTTAAGATTATAACATAAATCGACAAAAAGTCAAGCTTTTTTTAAAACAAATTGTGTTTATTTATGTCGATACAATTAACGCTAATGGATTGCTTTGGGCTATTGCGGAAAAACATCAACGCGCTCCTTGTTGATGTTTTGGAGCAACCTGTAGCCCTCGCAATGACGTTGCTGCGGACTACGTCTTAATAGGGGAGCTACGACACTTGAGCCGTCATTGCGAGGGCGTGGGGAATTATATAGGTGGTGATACCTAGCCCGTGGCAATCCATTATGTCATCAATATCTATATGTAAATGGATTGCTTTGGGCTATTGCGGAAAAACATCCAAGTGGTTCATTTGAGTGTTTCTGTAATGGTTTGCGGCAATTCATTGACACCATTAGCCTTTTTTTATTAATGAAGCTTTCCTTAAAAATCTATCAGCAATCAACGCAACAGCGCAACCTGACACTATCAGTACGCTAATAAACTGCGATGTAGATAGGTTAAAAACCATACCGCGCACGGCATCTCCCCGCAAAAACTCCAGCGCAAAGCGACCGATGGCATAGGGTATGAGGTAGGCGGATAGCAGATATAGCGGCTTGCGCTCTTTTTTGGAAAAATGCCATACAAAGGCGAAGATGGTGAGGTTCATGGCGGATTCGTATAGTGGCACGGGCAGGAAAGGTATGCCATTTGGCGAATGTTCGGCGCGGGTAAAGGCTATGCCTAATGTAGAGTGTTCTATGCCGTGGCAGCAGCCTGCCATAAAGCATCCAAGCCGCATAATAGCATGAGAAAGCGGCAAGACAGGGACGGCAATGCGCAAAATATCGGCATAGCTTTTTTTGAAGATGCGGCAATATGCCCAAAAGCCGAAAAACGCGCCGAAGAGGCCGCCATAAAAGACCATGCCACGAAACATAGTTGCAAACATATGTATGAGGTCGCTTGAGTAAAACTCCCAATTTGCGGCTATGCGGGGGATTTGTGTAATACCCATTAATGCCGAGCCGCCCAATAGTATGCCGATACCTGCGGCTACGGCGGCTAAGATTATATCCATGCTGTTGAAGTTATATTTTTTTGCACGAAAAGAGGCGATAGTCGCACCGATAACGATAGCGACTACGCCTAGCAAAGTGTATAAGTCGTGGGTTCTGCCTATGAATGTAAAATTTGGAAACATAATGCAGCCCTAGAAACATGCACCAAATGCGCATAAAGGTATCCAGCAGGTGAAAAGCATAACAACGCTAAGAGCAAGAGCGACGATGGAGCAAACAAGACCAGCCGTTGCCATGCCGCCTACATAGCCTTGGTTTTTGGCAGAAATAGCAAGCGCGATACCTACAATAGCGAGGATAGTGCCAATAAATGGAATAACTAAAGAACATATACCAAGCACCATGGATGCTACCGCGTGACCATGACCAGGCACTTGACCTGGGTATCTTGGTGGCATACCGCCGCCTGGATAGCCGCCTGGTGGCTGATAGCCGCCGCTCGGTTGACCACTAGGTTGATTAGGAAATTGACTCATAATATCCCTCCGTGTTCATAGTAAATTCATATTGTGAAATTGTAACATATTATCATTTAAAATGCAATGCTAATTTTAACCGAATAACGATTTTAAAATTAGCAAAAAGCCTACAATCATCAATGGTATACCAATTATTGCCAGCAATATTGTAGCTGTTAAACCCATGCCCACAGCCAACAGCAATAGACCTATAATAACGCCTATAAACCGACCTGTGATACTAAAGACCAAGCCTACAAGCCATGCAAACATGCGAAATGGTAGTGTGAGAATTCTCATATTCGTTTTCACCCCTTTCGCATAAGTATACGGCGGTTGGGTGGAAAAGTTTATTGATTTGGCAGATTTTTTATTCGGGTTCTACGCTTTGGTAGCTCACAAGCACAAATTCGCCGTCTATATATGTATAGGTAGCCCAAGACTGGTACATAACGCTTTGGAAGTGGAAGATGGTCACATAACCATTTTCAACAGAAACAACCTGACCAAAACTAGCTATATATTCCAAGGAATAGTTGCGCTCAAAAGAACCCTGCCATGACGGCGCATCTGGATTCCATAGCCAGAAATAATGTGAATCATACGCCATGCCGCCTGTTTGTGGTGGAAAGTGTCTTAAAGCCATATCCATATAACCATCCCCGTTAAAGTCGGCGAAATGGAGGTTTAAGGGATTTTCGGGGTCTATGTCTATCCATCTGCCATAGTCATGACCAGCCCTTAGACCTCTTATTGTCTGCCATGTTGAGCTAACGCCAAAATTGGCTTGACGTTGACCTGTGATTAGGATTGCTATTTCATATTCATATCCCATTTCTCTATGCTCAGAATCCTCAGGTAGCCGCCACATCTCCAGTCTCACTTCATGGGTGGGAAACGGCATGTTGGGGTTTATTTCTACAGTTTTTGTGACGACATGGTCTGGTAGGCTATTTGGTGGGTCTGTTTCTAGTGCAATTTCGCCTGTTATGTGGTTTGTACGAGTTGTTAGCATGTGTTTACGTTCAATCTTACCAATTAAAATACATAGCAATTATCTATCATTTTATATTACTTACAAAATATAACCAAGTATCTTGCTGGTAATGCCAGTGCTTTATTCTGGTTATATTTTTTTATTCTATAGCAACATAACCTGAAAACAGTAACAGTAAATTTTTGAATGAACAACGCTTCAAGTTCGTTCAAAAATGCAGGTGTTGCTTGTTTGAAGTTATATGCTATATGCTATAAATGAGGTGTTGAAATGGAATGCAATTCGTTTAACGAGGAAGTTGAGCGATATTCTGATAATGTTGATTATGTTTTCTGTAGACGCAACTTTTTTATTTACTGGTATTATTGGCTTGCATGTGAACAATGGTGAAGACGGAAATATGAGTGACCCAATTTTTAAAGTAGTTTCACTAATCGGATTATAAATTATGACCGCCTGTACAATGGTCATGCTTTTAACGATAAATTTGATATAGATACGAGAGGTAAGTTATCTATGGGCAGACTGATAGAGTTAAATGGGTGTTTTCAAAGCCGAAATTATAAAAAAGTGCTAGATTGTGGAACAGCGATTGATAAAATTGCATATGAGGTGTCTGCACACAATATCAAGCTGCTGTGATAAGCAAAAGCATCAGTAAATCTTGTATCTAAGCTAAAAATTGAACTTTTTCTCAAGTTGAGAAAAAGTTGCGAACCCATGAAAAAGTGGCTGATGAGTATAGTCTTTCAAAAGAAACTGTAGCTAGGTATCTGCGTATCAGCAAGTTGATAGAGCCTCTAAGAGAGGTCTTGGATAAAGGCAAAATGCCTTTTATCCCTGCTGTCGCGATATCCTTTTTACGAGAAGATGAGCAAGTGTTTTTGGCTCGTTGCCTTGAAAATCATCCATATACTGTGGATATGAAAAAGACTGACTTAATGAAAGAATATTCTAAAAAGGATAAGCTTAATGAAAATAACATAATGCTCATCCTAGCGGGTAAAGTTCTGCCAAAGACAAATAAGCAACCATCTATAAAGTTTAGCAAATCTACTTACGAAAAGTATTTCACACCTGAACAAACGGCAAAAGAAGTGCAATTTATAGTGGAAGCGGCTTTGGAGATGTATTGCGGTGGTGGCAAGGAGGTAGATATATAAGAACAACTTTAAAATCAGCAGACCAAGTTCTTAACATTAATGAAAAGAGGTTGCTCGGTCAACTTTTTCTTCTGTGTTTAAAACACGTACTAAATGTGATATCATGGAGGTGACGATGAATTTTATCAAACTAGACAATATCGTCTTAATAGACCTCTTTGCGGACATAACGCATCTGGGTAGGAATATAGAGTTTGAGATTTATTGTGTTGGAGAAATGAGATTTATGGGCAGAAATGATAGGTGTTTTTGTGGTAGCGGCAAAAAGGTTAAGCATTGCCATTCAGATATAAACGAAAAAAGCCTTGTTGCTAAGATGCTTGAGCTTTACAGTGTTATCGACAAAAGAAATGCCAATGCACAAAGTATCTGCAAGATTGGATGCAGTCAATGTTGCAGGGATGATTTTGAAGTATTCTTTTCCGAGTATATAATGATACTCCATTATTTGTGTGCAAACCATAATATAAGAGGAAGGATTGCTGAAAAATGGCTCGGCACTGTTTCCGCAAGTGACGTAACAAATGGTGCTTGCGTGTTTTTAGACCAAAAGAGCAGTGTTTGCAAAATTATATGTTGTTAGACCTTTGTTGTGTCGTAATTATGGCTCAACTGTTCAAAGTATCACATATCTCTGTGAGCCAATGTCAGAAATTGTTGCTGATAACCACAATAACAATGACAGCTATGCTATCCTAGGACTTATAGACGAAGAAGAATATGGGGCAATAGATGTAGAAACATTCAGAATACTTTCGCCTCGCAATATAGTTGGCACGAATAAAAAGGCAACCAGCGTACCTAAACCTTTGACCTTATGGCTCAAAAACATTAACGAAGATGGCTATATAGCAAACGATAAAGTGAAACGTTTGCTTGAAAAAGCGGTCGGAGCTAGTGTGGATGAATTTATTAAGGAGTTGCAAACTTAGACACTATAAGAACCAAAAAGTAAGATAGCTCGCCGCCAAAATGTGGTGGCTATTTTATTACAATAAAAATCTTTAAATCATGGAGGAACTTTTATGAAACATAACTTTGGCAAACCATTTATTAATATCAGGAGATATCTAGCTTTATCAGCTCTATCTTTAATTCTGATGGGTGCATTTTTTGCTTTTCCTAGCACCGAAGTTCAAGCTAACGCTAATCCCCCTGCGCCTCATGCCACCAATGGCTGGAATAGCGGCGAAGGCAGGTTCGGGCCAATCAACCAAAACGATTTCCACACATCAAGCTGGGATAGATTTGGTCCAATGAATTACCGGTTTTCAACTGGACCAGACTGGAATCAGACTTTCGGCAGACATACTTTTGCTCCTAATTTTACGCCAGATAGCACATTCCAAAATGTTAGGCGTGACAGACATGCATCTGATATGCCATTGCCATACGGTATTTTCAGCTCCATAGTGGCAACGCCCATGGTCAACCCTATATTCCGACAATCAGTCTTCCAAAGCAACCAACAACAGCCTTTTATTACCCAAACCCCTCAAATATCCTCATTCACTAACCAGCCTGTATCAGCCCATGTAGCGAGTCAAAACTTCACAGGTCAAGGTTCTGCATGGGGTCAAGGTTCAGGAAGTTGGGGAATCGGCAGTGGCGTATCCTCCCCTCACTTAACATCGCTAGGTCAAACAGGCGGAATGTTGCCCCACACATCTATTCTTGACTAAGTATAGAGGGTTAAAGAATCCAACGCAATCAACACAAAAGAGGGGAAATCTATTACTGCAATTTAAATAAACACAAAGGCAACCTACAAATAGGTATACGCCCTGTGGTTATACTGCAAAATGATATTGGTAATCAACACTCGCCCATGACAATTGTTTCGCCTCTAACTTCTGCCCAAAAGGAAATATATTTACCCACTCATGTTTTTATTAAAGTGGATAATGTTTTTGATTTGCAAGCTCGGATGTGTGATTCTGTACTGCTTCTTGAGCAGATTTTCACCGTCAATGTTTATGAGTTGGGCAAATATGTTGGGTGGATTGATTTGGAAGATGAAAGAATTAAGAGGGCTTTGACTACCAGTCTCGGGCTTGCCAATGGTAGCAAAAGCATGGATAATGAGCCTCGCTTAAACCAACCAAAAGGCTGATAATCTATGTGGTAGTGCAACCTATGCGGCTGTGAAAAAATGGTGGCATGACAAGGCGTGATAAAATTGATTATTCAAATAGTGGCGAAGGGTACTTTTGCAAATCTGCATTCATCATTGTATAATTATACGCCTTGTGATATAATATTGACATAGAATGCGTTTTGGAGGTTTTCATATGACCATGCGAGAACATATTTTAACCCAAATTGAAACCCTGCCGACCCAAGCCTTGGAGGAGGTTGTGGAATTTATTGCTTTCCAAAAACATAAACTGGGCCCGCTTGATAATGAGACTTCCTCGCCTACACTTGACGAACAGATTGTATCTGCAATTATGGCTAAAAACCCAGAGATAACAGACCTAGATACAGATAAAAATGGTAACGCAATTATCGACAAAAAAACAAGTCCGAATCTCTATGATTGGGCGGTGAATGGTTAATGCATCCATTTGAAATCTACATTGCCTTTTTGTCTTGGGGAGACGGAGGCAAAGACCGTCCTGTTTTAATTTTAAGATGTGGTAATGATGGAATCCTTGTGTATCCCATCACAACACAATATGAAAGCAAAAGTGAAACCATTAAATATAAATTGTTTGAAATAAAGGACTGGGAGCTATCAGGACTTCACAAGGTGTCATATATTGACACTGGAGAACTTGCTAGGGTCTCTGTGTACGCAATAAACACACATAGCCCAAATAGGCAAACTTACTATCAGGGACAAAGAAAGGCTGCTTGAGTTTTTGAAAAGATAAAGTCTTTATTAGAATAGCCACAAGCAAAGGAGTTGTTGATATGAAAGAGGCATTTCTGACAGCAGAAGAAATCTATGAGGTTGATAACCTAACTGATGCAACCCTTCCTGATTATCTTTCTACCCTGCCTCAAGAAAAGAAAGGCTTGGTATCTCATATTTTTACTAAAAATAGGTCTTTGCGAATGATGGAAATATTGAAGGACAGAGCCGAAGGGCGGGCTACTAAATACAAAGAACAGCTAGTGGAAATCGGGGCAAGTGTAAGTGGCGATAATGTGTATTCAATTGAGGAAATTAAGCAAAAGCTTACACCGATTTTCGATGATAAGGGCGTTAAAAAGGCTATCTTATTTGGCTCTTATGCTAAAGGCGAAGCTTCGGAAGATAGCGACATAGATTTAGCCATCGAAGTGGAGGAGTGGGTAGGCGGACTTGAATTTTACAGCATCGGGGGTCACATTATGGAAACTTTGGGGAAGAAGATTGACTTTTTCGATATTGAGGACATAATAGAAGGCGGTCGAGCGGACATAGAAATAAAATCTACAGGTAAGGTGATATATGAAAAAATCAGATGAAAATATTTTGAAAAAGATTAAAACATACTGTGATGAAATATGCATTATTGTTAATGGCATCACTTTTAATGATTTTGTAAAAAGCGAGAATTTCAGAGACCGAAATTCAGCCTCTTTTGCTTTACTTCAAATTGGTGAACTATGCAAAGTTCTTGGTGATGAAGTTAAAGCCAGTTATGCAGACACAAAATGGAAAGATTGGGTTTTCATAAGAAATTTTATCGCTCACAATTATGATGATTTCAGCATAAAGAGGGTTTGGAAGGTTTGTGAAAAGGATATCCCTAGTATTTTAGCTGATGTCGATAGAATAATTAATGAACTGGATGTTGATGATAAAACACCAACCTGAAACCATCAAGGCGCAGACCATGATGGTTTTTTAGTGCCTGAAAACAGCGATATGCCAATGGGCATCGAAACACATATTGGGGAGGGGATGCTTATAAGCAAGCCTGTGATTATAACATTTTCTGGCAAAGCTAGACATGGAAAAGACACAGCTCTTGAAATTGCAAAGCAACACCTTGAAGGACAGGGCAAAAAAGTAGCTTGCGCAGGATATGCGGACTATCTCAAAGAAATAGCTACAAGCAACTATGGCTGGGATGGCGAAAAAGGCGAAAAAGGCAGAACGCTATTGCAGTCTGTAGGTAGCGATTACAGAGCTAAAGATTATGATTTTTGGGTAAATCACCTCATAAATCAAGCGGAATCGAGCTATAGCGGCTATGACTATATCTTGATAAGAGATGCAAGATATTTGAATGAAATATTTAGATGGGAGGAAGAGGGGTATTACAGTTACAACATTCATGTTGAAAGACCTAATTTCCATAATGGCTTAACGTCAGAGCAACAAAGTCATACAAGTGAAATTTCTTTAGATGACTATACCTTTGATATTTATGTCAAAGCAGAGGATTTGGAAAGTCTTGATTTAGTCACTAAGCAAGGCGTAAGCGATATAGCAATTATGCATGAGTTTGAGCAAGAAAGAGATAGATATCTTGCTCACATCAAGGGCAATAGCATAAAGTTAGAAGAAAATATAATGCTGCCCTGCAAAGATATACCAGGTTACGTTTTGGTGTATGATGGTGCTGAATGCAATTCTATAAACCCACACAAAAATCTGTCTAAAGGATTTGACATCCATTATCTTGTTAATAAAGATAGGGTTGATACCCAAAACTGGCTTTATGACAACAAAAATAATGATACAATCATTGTGCCACAAGACATGGCGGCTCGCTTTATTTCTGGTTATAATCAGTTTCTGACCATGGTAGATGCAAGCAGTCCTAGGCATTGGAAGGACGGCTCTTTGCAACAATTGCTGATGGCAAAGAGCATGACTTACAGAGAGTTTTGCATTAATGTTTTTAGAGGCACAGACCTAGAACCCACCGTGACAAGGAATGTATGGAAAGCTCATGATGACAACCTAGCCGCCTTACAAAAACATGTAGGCGCAGTGTTAGAAAAATCAACTGATAATACTATGGGTAGTTTAGGCGCAGACGAAAGTCAGATTATACGCAAGTAAAGCACCATAAGTAACAAATAAATTTTAAGCGAGGAGCTGATAACTTAATGAAAAACTAGAAAATCATCCGCAATGTAGCCATTGGAATAATGGCATTTGTTGCAATATTCATCTTAGTTCTAATATTTGCAAGACCGCAAGAAGCAGAGGCGGCAGTGCTACAGCAAACGCAAGGGGCAGTTTTAACTGCCTCTTTTGCTTTTACGGAAGATGACGACGAAGAGGAGGAGGAACACCTTCAACCTCAATACCAAGATGAAGGAACTGTTGTCATTACTACAATTCGTGATGAGTTGCATCTTATGGGTATTGAACCTATTGATGAAGTACATTTGGAGTTTCCAGATAGATTTACAGTGGTTAGAACATTTCGCCTCCCGTTTGATGAGCCAAACGTAATTCCTACAGATAGCTTTGAGTTTGATAATAGACAATTTGAGATTCACTCCATACAGCGCATAGACACAGACCAAACTCATAGCTTACAGCATTCGGAGGAAATATCAATCGAAACAAGAACATCCGATATTATAGAGATTATGAATACCCTATATGCGGCTTTGCTCTTTGATGACGGCACATATATTGGCGAACTTCATCTGCAACATGATTCCGTTAGAACGATACCCTTGGAATCTGTATCAGAGCGGCGCACTATGACCGACACTCAGATATTCAACAACATAGCCTTTGGTGATATATCGGTTATACCAAGGGCAATGACACGAAACGGTGTAACTCTTAGCTTGATTGATGTGGAGTGGATTCCTATTACTCAAGGTGTAGGTCATAGCCCAATTTCTATTTCATATAATGCGATTGCTCATTACGAGGGGCATTATGCCAGAAATATTGTGCCAGGCTTTATTACAACTGCTACATATGCAGGGGCTATCACCTTCTTTGATTTAACACCAGAAATTATATACGAGGTGACCTTCGTTAGCATGATAGATGTAGAGGAGCAAAATGGTAATGATAGTTATATTGAAGACCGTGAGGATGAAATAGGGATGGCGGATGATGTAGTCGCTGATAATGAAGAAGTTGCTGACAGCAGAATGGGCGGCGGTGTCTTAGGTATCGTTTTAATTGCGTTGATTGTATTTGCTGCATTCAAACTCGGATTTGTTAGCATGGACAAACTACGCTCATTTATCGGTAGGGGCAACAATGATTATGATTACGATTTACTAGATGATGAAGAAAATCACGAGCAACAGGAAACCGAAGACAATGCAAGTATCGAAGCGCATCAAGAGTAAGGAGGATAAAATGAACACAAAAATGAAATTTACGGATTTTGATATTCAGCCCACACTAAAAGAGATAGAAAAGGTGCTTTTTGGTGAAGGGCTTGACTTTCGGGATATTGCTTCTTATCAAATAATTGCTAAGGAAGATAATATTATGATAATCTTTTTCAACATGTCTCAAGAAGACGAAATACCAATTGAGGCGGGAGCGATAATTGAAATAATCAGTCAGGGTAATGTGAAAATATCTCCTGCATATCTTCACGGAGGTGAAATTAAAAAATCCAATAGCTTTGCAGAAGCTTTTAAACTTAATGATTCTGATATTTCGGAGGTGTTGTAGGTGAATAACAATGTCAATGAAATCTTACAAAACTTAGAAGATGGTGTCAAAGGTATATTTGAGAGCTCTGATTATCAAAACTACCTGAATACTTTATCAAAATTCCACAACTACAGCTTAAACAACACCATGCTCATACATTCGCAAAAATCAGATGCAAGCTATGTAGCAGGCTTTAATACTTGGACTACTAAGTTTAATAGGCAGGTACAAAAAGGCGAAAAAGGAATAAAAATTCTAGCCCCCTTAGTCTACAAAACTGAAAAAGAAAATATCGAAACCGGCGAAATAACCGAAGGCAAGGCAATCAAAGGCTTCAAAATTACCACCGTTTTTGATATTTCGCAGACTAAAGGCGACCCATTGACGTCAATCGACTTAGAGCAATTGGAGGGTGGCGTAGAGGACTATAAGAGAATCTTTGATACTCTTAGAAAAATTTCTCCTGTGCCAATTGCATTCGAGAGCATAACCTCTGGAGTAAAGGGCTATTACAGCCATATAGACAAAAGAATTGCAATAAACGAAGGCATGAGCGAACTGCAAAGTATCAAAACCACTATACATGAAATGGCTCATACTATATTACACGATAAAGATATTGTTGACAGAGACCTACTGCTTGATTCCGAAACAAAAGAAGTACAAGCGGAGAGTGTGGCTTACACCGTGTGTTCTCATTTTGGTTTGGGTGTCAGTGAATATTCTTTTGGATATATTGCAGGATGGTCACAAGAAAAGGATAACAAAACGCTAAAATCATCGCTAGATGTAATTAAGAAAAACATCAAGTGAAATCATCAGCGACTTAGAGAAATCTTTGGAAAAAAGCTTGCAAAACAACGCGATACCCGACAAAGAGCCAAAAACACCTAATAAGAAAACAGTAGATAATGGCTATAGAAACATGAGTAAAGATGAAATCAATAATGCTGCAAATACAAATCTCCTGAACTTCCTAAATTCTATAGGGGAGAAAGTTCAACAGCGCGGTAATAATTACTTTTGGATTGGGGGCGGCAATAGCTCTGTGGCAATAATCCCAGATAAACCTAATGTCTATAAGCATTTTGCAACAGGAGAGAGTGGTAATGCCATTAAGTTTTGCCGCAATTATTTAGGCATGGGATTTCGAGAGGCAGTCGAAGCCTTAAATGGCGGCCGCATTCCCTATGAGGCAGAAAGTGCAAGTCGCCCCTCTTGTGCACCAAAGCAATTAATGCAAACAGAAAGAAGATCCTTTGTTCCGCCAGTGCGCGACAATGGAGCAACTGCCGATATGCTTTACGGCTATCTTTCGGATGAAAGGGGCATATCAAAGCGCGTTATATGGGAGTTTTACGATGCAGATAGCCTATATCAAACAAAGGAGCAGTCCAAAACAAAAGGCAATACATACTCTAACATTGCTTTTGTAGCCAAAGATTTTGAGGGAAATCCACAAGGAGCTATTAAACGCTCTTTGACACCAGATGGCTTTAAAGGCAACCACATAGGTTCAAATATGAAGGACTTCTGCTTTAGGCATGATGGAGACGGCATAAATGGTCGCCTTTTTGTTTTTGAAGCTCCAATAGATATGTTAAGCTTTATTACAATAATGGAGGCAAAAGAGGTATTTGTAAGAAAAGTAGGGGGTCAACCTGATAATGATGCCAAATATGGGGCGGTTCAATGGAAAGAGGATAGCTATTTGGCTCTGGGCGGTGTCAGCCCTTCTCCGTTATTGAACTATGTAACACACAAAGCATCACGAGGTCAAGATATAAAGGAGATATGGCTTGCCCTTGACCATGATAAGGCAGGTATTGCCGCCAGTGCGGGCATGGCAGAAAAACTTAGAGAAATTGGCTACAAAGGCGATATATGTTGCTATTTCCCAAAAAACAAGGACTGGAACGAAGATTTACAAAAAGCCAGAGTTCATCCAGAATGGCGTAATGGATTATGGGGTCAAGGCTTCACTGATGAGCATATTTCTATCAATATATATTCTGGAGATGATGCCGCGCTCAAAGCGGATTTGGAAGGTCTTTTGGGGAAACACAGTCAAAATTCACAGCAGCAAGCCCAACCCCATCAAACAGAAGAGCAAGGTCATCTAAAAGCCCAAGAACCTAAGCATAAGCTGCCAGAGCCAGAAGCTGTACCTGTGAGATAACCAAATTTGTTTCAGCATTAGATTTCCGATAAATATATTATCAAGGGGTGACACAATGGAAAGAACTATCAACCCAACAGAAGCATTGCAACTTTATGGCAAGCTAGCCGACACATGCTATTTACAATCATCAGATACACTACATGGCTTGCTATTGCAAGATAAAATCAGGCTCTCTGATATACCTTTTCCTCTAAGAGCTAACAGTGTGTATATATAGGAACTTTAAGGGTCAGCCATCACTTTGGTAAACGATTCTATGATGGCATACAAATAATTATGGATGATGCATTGAAAATCGCAAGCGACCCCAATGGATATTTATTTAATTATGAAATGTATGGTATAATGAGGTCGTTAGGCATCTATTTAACAATTTATGATTTTGGAGGAGCTCGCAGTGAAGATGAGTTCAGAAAAAACATATACCAGCCATTCATCACACAATTGCAGAAGTTGTCACCAGAAATGTGCTGCTTTTGTAAAATGCAATAATAAGTATAATGAACTCAAAAACATGCTTTCCAGCCTCCCGCAAAAAAGGCTAAAGTTGTACGTCTTGTTGAAAAAGGTGATGAAGATTATCTCGTTATGTTACGAGAGGAATTTTCTATAAGCGGTTCTAATGTGCAATGGTGGTATGAATTACATAAGGGGAGCAGTTTTGGAGTTAGGGGTGGTCTCATGGCAGAAGTTCACGGTATAGTTATATATGAGAATGCGGCAAAAGGAAGCGAAAATACCGAAGATGGCACGGAGGCAACTAACAAAAGTTTTGAACGCATTGCGCACATAAGGGGCTTTTTTGTTCATACGCCTAATGCTGGTTTTGGTACTATTCTAATGGATGAACTGATTCAATATGCGAAAAAGCATAATTCAACCAAAATAACAGGTCGCTTATCTTCCGTTGATGAAAAATTCGAAAATACCGACCGCCGAAATCATTTTTATAAGAAGTTTGGTTTTGAGTTTCTGGATAATGATAAGATATGCTTAGATTTGCGACAAGGGCAACATAATAACAGGCATGACATAAGCAGCTAAATAAAATTTATAGCGAGGTGCAATATTATGAAAATGAATTTAAAAGTGAATAGTAAGTATCTAGCAAAAGCCATTATCGCTTTTGCTTTTATTTTTACCACAGCTCTATCGACACCTTTTATCACAACAGTACATGCCTCACCGCCGCCATGGAGCTTTGGCGCAAGTCCAAGCTCACAAGCTGTGCATATAGATGAAAGCAGGTTAGCTGATATCTTAGGTATTTCGGTTGATGCAAGTAATCAGATATCACAACGTCATTTCTCCCCATCAGTGAGCCGCAGTGCGTACAACGAAGGTGAACTGATAGGTACTTTGCATGTGGAAAGACTAAATCGCACAGTATCTATTTACGAAGGTGAAACGATGCGAAATATGGATTTTGGCGCGGGAAGATTTACGTTTAGTGGTCTCCATGATGGCAACATGGCACTTATTGGACATAACAGGGGTCCTGCTGGCTTCTTCTCATTCGTAAGACTTTTACAGCAAGGAGACATTATCATAGTCGAAACAAATCAAGGTATGTGCCGATATGTCGTAGAAATGACCTATATAATAAGTGAAGATGATTTTTCGCCTTTACTATGTTTCAATGATAACCGCTTAACACTGATAACCTGCGTAGAATTATGAACAAACAAGAAGAAGAGTTGCTGTAGCTGTGAGGATTTGATTTGTATGTCGTTGTTTCTAACCAAAAATAACTATAAACGCAGGGAAATGGAAGAGTGGCTAATGAAGATGGGCATACACCCAAATGACATAAAGAAAGCCTGTGATTTTTTAGATAGTGCCAAAAAGCGGGATGATATAATGGAAAAGGAGATAGCGAAGAGAAATAACAGAAAATACGAAAGGTAAAAGGCTAGATATGATGTATGTATTTTAAGAAAAAGGAGAAGTATCAAGAGCGTACAAAAAAATTAATAAGGAGCAGCAATTATCGTGAGCTTTATTTTAAAACAAATAGAGGCATACAACTTCCAACTAAGCCGTCGAAAGCACTATACTTCTGCCCTTATTGCGGTAAGCCAATGATAAACAAGAAGAAAATGGTTGTAGACCACATTTACTCAATTCGCAGGGTACAGACCAAAAAGCGTTTGAGGGTGCATTTCAAGCAATTTCCTGATGGAGTAAATAATATCAGCAACTTAGTAGCTTGTTGTGCTTATTGCAACAAGCGAAAGGGCAAAAAAGGCGGCTTATGGGTTTTTGCGAGGTAAATATGGCGCTTACTTTATGCCAATATTACGGACTGCTTTAACGGCATTGATGATTTTTGGGCTTATGTGGTTACTCATACAGGCTATATGATGCTGATGGTTAATATATTGTTAATACATTTTTTATTTACAACTAATAATAGTCAATGGTATAATTTAGAGGAGGACAAAATCATGTTAGGAGATATCAAAATGGCAATACTGCATCCAGAGTATCAAATACCTTTTAATGGAGTATTTAATTCATTAACCAATCATATTAGCAAATTTCAAGGCGGTTTACCTAATACTCTGTATCATTACACACCCAGTTTCGATGCCATAAATGGCATTGTTCATAATCGTGAGATATGGCTGACAAATATTGCGTATTTGAGCGATGTAGCAGAATTAGATTACATCAAATCTCTTATGAATGAACCAGAGCTAGACCCTGCTGTTAAAGAATATCTTAACAACTGGAAACCTATATCGGCAGACTTCGGCACACAAATATATGTGATGTCTTTCTCAGCGAAGCCTGACTATTTGCCGTTATGGGCAACCTTCACCAAAATGAAAGGGTATAGTATAGGCTTTAATGCTTATAAGCTACAAAATGAAATCTTATCAAAAGAACGCTTGAACATAGAGCCAAAAAGAAATATCACAACATCCCTTGAAACCATTGTAGACCTAACAAAGAAATATCAGCCTCATGCTAAATTCCAAGGCTCTTTTGGTGGCAACTGGTATCTTGCCCCTATTATCTACGACAGGCAAGAGCAGGTAAGAATCCTTAACACATTAATAAAACAGACACTTGAACAATTTGAAGAGGTCGCAAAAACCGCCGATAAAGGTTTAGGGCAAAATATTTCCATAATAGGCGGTGTTGAGCATGGTCGTATAGCCAAAGACAATAGAGCCTTTGATGCTGCCGTAAATAAGCTTTTTGACCAATGCGCCGTCCTCTTCAAAAGTGACGACTTTGCATATGAGCATGAATGGTGTTTAATAAAACATATGGATTCCAATAACCCAAATCTTTTGCGATGTCAGTTCTTCGCAAGGGAAGTTGATAACACTCTCATACCATACATAAAAATGGCACTACGCAATAATCTAAGCTTCCCAATAAACGAGATAATAACTGCGCCTTTGTCTATACTTGATACCGCTACTTCTGGGCTGGATTTTGCGCTTTACAATGCAGGCTATGGTATTGGTGAGAATGGTGTTAAGGTGAGTAAATCTAAGGTAAAGTTGCGAAGATTTTAATAAAAACTCTTGCATGATTGATATTATTATGATATAATATGTATATAATATATCAAGGAGCGATTGTCATGTTAATAAAGCCATCGACTGCGTTACGCAATGAATACAACTCTATATCAGAGCTATGCAAGGAAAAACAAGAGCCAATCTTCCTAACCAAAAATGGTGAAGGTGATTTAGTTGTTATGAGCATTGAAGCATACAAGTATCGCGAGGAAATGTTAGATATAAGGGAAAAACTATTATCTGCGGAAGCTGGCAGATTGTCAGGAGCAAAAACATACACTGTAGCAGAGGTAAGCGAAAAGCTAAGGGGGCTAGTCGATGAAAGTATATGAGGTTCGTTTTCTTCAAGAGGCTTTGGATGATCTGGAAGAAATCATCTTGTATATTGCACAAGATAACCGCGCCGCTGCTATTCGTATGCATGATATAATAATTGAAAAAGCTAACAACCTAGCAACATTTCCAAAACGTGGTTGGCTTGTGCCTGATAAAAAGATGAACAAGGCAGGATACAGGATGCTTGGTATAAAACCGTATATAGTATTCTATCGCATAATTGATGATGCAGTATTCATCTACCGCGTTTTGCATGGGGCTACTAACTATCCTCTGTTGTATGAAAAAATAGCTAAAGATAATTAATTTGCATTAGCAAATCGAATCAGTGACTTAGTATTTATCCCTAATTAACTAAACCTCCCAATAGAATCATCCGATATATCTATATAGGGGTGATAAATATGGCAATGCAAAAACAATCATGGGAAATTACAGATGAGTTTTGGGACGAAGTA
>WRBK01000019.1 GCA_009784575.1 Defluviitaleaceae bacterium
AATAATAAATTATTATTATATGTAAAAAAAATTAGATATAGTGGGGGGGGGGGGGGGGGGGTGCGGCAATAGTTATAACGCATCTGTAACAGAAATGTAATATTACATCTCCAAATACCCGCCATGATAAGCAACGATGCCCTTTAAAGGATATCCTTTTATCTTCTCAAGAGATTTCATTGCTTCATCCATATCTGGCGTATGCACGGGGTTTGGACCAGATATAGCCCCATCAGCGATATTTGCCGCATCGCCACATACCATTATGCTGCTTTCACGAAGAAAAAGCGCGATATGCCCTGGCATATGCCCAGGCGTATGTACAACCTCTATACCGCCACAAATAGGCAGAACTTCTTTGTCTGTCAATTCTTGGTCAATTTTAAGCCTAAACTGACCAGCATCTACAGCCTTTTTATATTCATCAAACTGCGCTTGAGCCTCTGGTGGCATCGAATCATATTGAGCCAGCAACCCAGCCAATCTAATCGGTGTTTTGCGGCCATCCATATGGGGTGCTTCGTCCACATGCGCCAATACCTTTGCATTTGGTGCTAGTTTAAGCAACTCTAACACACTGCCAATATGATCCATATCCTGATGCGTGATAATAATATGCGTGAGATTTTTCACATCAAAACCTTCATCTGCTATCAATTTTGCTATGACCTGCGATTGCTCTGGTACAGCCGCATCCATCAGCACCAAATTTTTCTCATCCCATGTCAGAGTCATGTTAAGATTCATAGGGGCTTCGCGGTCAGGCACTTCAATTGTTATCGGTAGCATTGCTACATTTTCTGCAATTTTCATAAAAATTACCTCCATATTTATAATAAAATTATTCAAACTGGCATCGTGGATTGTGCTATAAAGCGATTATAGCATTATAATATATGCAACACAATAGCCTAATCAAAACAGACAAGTTTTTTGTAGAACAAGACAAAAGCGGTGCATAAATTACATGCACCGCTCGCTTTCGTTATCTTTGTATAAAATCACGATATGCCTTCCTAAACGCAGAGGCTCGCTTTTGGGATAAAGGCAATGTCTCCTTGTTTTTTAAAACAATATCGCGTGCACCTATCTGCTCCACCCACAAAAGATTTACCAAATATCCTACATAAGGTGATAAAAACGAGTAAGTGTGGGTTAGCTCCTTAGCCTTGCTCATACACAAAGTTGTGGAGTAGTGACCCTCATGCGTTTTTACATATACCTTTCTGGATTTGCTTTCAAAATAAGCAATATTTTCGACCAATTCAGCCTTTTGACCTCTTGGCAAAGGTATGGGGATTTCTTTTGGAAGCACATGCTCAAACCACTTTTTGAAACAAGGTTCGCCAATAGGCGCACCAAACTCTATCACGGCAAAGCTAGGAGGTTGCCCATCAGCCGAAAAATCTCTCATCATCTGAAAAATTCGCTGTGCATTAGCATCTACCGCCTTGCTTTCTATCGCTAAAATATCGCATTTTTTTAAAAGAGCCGACAAATCATCCATGCTTGTCGTGGTTACAACATCTACATCACACTGTAACCTAGAAGCATGTGACAAAATATCCATTTTTGAGGCATCTGCCGCCTCCTGTGAAATTTCGACGAGTACAATATAAGTCATAATTGCTCCTATTGCCCAATCATCCCGCCAATAACCCTAATAGCCTCTTGCAACTGTACATCTTCCTCCTGTGAAATACGCATAAGGTTATTGGTCAGCTCTACATCCATCTCCACATAATGATTCGGCGTTATGCCTTCGCCATGTATGGAGCGACCAGAAGGAGTGAAGTATCTTTGCACAGTAACTTTAACCGCAGAACCATCACGCAATGGGAAGATATTTTGCACCAAGCCTTTGCCAAAAGTTGTTGTACCCAAAAGCTCACCTACGCCAGTATCCATAACAGCACCAGAAAGCACCTCGGATGCTGATGCTGAATTGCCATTAACGAGTACCACTAGCGGTATATCAATATAATTGGCATCTGATGGGAAATATACCCTACGACCCTGTGCATCTTCTGTGTATGTGATGATGCCCTCAGGTATTAGCATATTTGTGATATTATTAACTACATCAAGAAGCCCGCCAGGATTGTTACGCAAATCAATGATAAGACCCTCAATATTTTGTCCCATAAGGCGCTCATATGCATTAGCAAATTGCTCATAGGTCACACGGTCAAATTGCGAAATACGAATATATCCGATATTATTGTCCAAAATGTTACTGCGCACAGTTTCCACCTCAATGACAGCGCGAATTATAGGCACATCAAATGTTTCGCCGCTACTTTCGCGATAAATAGTAACAACAACCTCTGTGCCTGCCTCACCGCGCATCATGCGTATAGCTTCATTCATGCCATCACCAAAGACCTCATAGCCATTTATGCGCACAATCTTATCGCCTGGCAAAAGCCCTGCCTCAAAAGCGGGAGAACCCTCAAAAGGAGATATAATGAGCATGCGATTGTCGGTAGCATCTACAGTTATGCTAACGCCAATACCTATAAAGCTACCTTCCGTCTCTTCTCTAAAGGCGGCAAATGTAGTAGGGTCCATATATACCGTATATGGGTCGCCTGCGCCATATACAAAGCCAGCAAACATCATTTCTATAGCTAACTCTAGGTCAAAATCGCCTATAAAATTGGTATCAATAATTTGATGGATATGGTTGAGCTTTTGCATAAGGTCTGTATCGTCCAGCTCTGCCGCAGCCGCAGCCGCCGTAGGTGTTGTTCTAAGCGGTGCAGACGACCCATCAAACAATGTGGATGGGTGTAGCGGCGATAGCACAAAGGCTATAACAGCAATAACCATAAGCCCCATGCCCGATAAAAGCCCTAAAAAATAATTCGCTTTTTTACTCATTTTATTCACTCCTTTGATACAAGTCTATGCTTGCCTACATCCATTATACTACTTTTGGGATGTTTTTAGCAACCATAAATTTTCGTTGACATTGCATGGAGTTTTAATGTATGATGAATATAATATGCAGGAGAAGCTTGCTACACTGTGGAGGTGGATGATGGATACTCAATCGGTAAATTGGAATATGTATGAAATGGAATACAAGGGAAATGAAGTAAAATCGAATCTTTCGCTCATCCCGCTTGAAGATGAATATTATGAGCAATATAAAACACTGATTGATACCTGCTATTACAATATGCGAAAAGACCTAAACATACACCCATACGAAAAACATAGCTATAGCCTCGAAGAACCAGAAGTACTAATGAGAAATACTTTTCTTTTCATAGATGATGATAAAATAGTTGGTGCTGTTACATGCAACAAAAATCTTATCGAAAATGTAGCTGTAAGCCCAAAGTATCAAAAACAAGGTTATGGACGCGAGCTTGCACTATTTGCGATTAGTCATATGCAAACACGTGGAAATGAACCCATAAAACTAACCGTCACAAAATGGAATGAAAATGCTATCACGCTCTATATATCGCTTGGCTTTGAGATTACAAAAGAGCTGATTGTTAAAGGGGTAAACAAAAAAGATGATAATGGTAACTGGGCATTTGAGTTTATTGATGCCAAGGATTTAAATATACGATAATTAGGAGGCTCGATATGAAACTCTACCAGATAGATTCATTTACAGATAAACTGTTTTCTGGCAACCCTGCCGCAGTCTGCATTCTAAAAAACAACTGGCTACCAGAAGAGCTTATGCAAAATATAGCCGCAGAAAATAATCTCTCTGAAACCGCTTTCGTGCTTGATATTGAAGGAGAGTTACATATACGCTGGTTTACACCCACCGTAGAAGTGCCGCTATGTGGTCACGCCACGCTAGCCGCCGCTCATACTCTCTTTGCGCATGAAGATTATCAAGGTGAGCTTGTCTTTAAATCTATACGCCATACGCTAAAGGTGAAGCAGGAGAGTGATTTGATAATGCTAGATTTTCCTACGGACAAAATATGGCAGATAGATTCAAATATCGTCCCAAATTGCTTTAACTACACGCCAAAACAAGTATGGCGAGGTACTGAAGAATATATGTTGATTTTTGAGAGCGAAGAACAAGTAAGAAATGTTGTGTGCGACTTTGAAAAAGCCGCAAATATTGACCTTTCGGGTCTTATAATCACTGCAAAAGCAGATAGCGATAACCTAGATTTTGTCTCTCGTTACTTTGGTCCAAAAATAGGTATAAACGAAGACCCTGTAACAGGTTCTGCGCACACTCTTTTAGTGCCGTATTGGCAAAATATACTCGCCAAGGATAATTTTCATGCCGCGCAGCTCTCGGCACGCGGCGGCAAGCTCGTATGCCATGCTATGGGCGATAGAGTGAAAATAGGCGGGAAAGCAATAACATATATGATTGGGGAAATTTTACTTTAGCGTTGACTTTTTTTCTAATAAATTGTAGAATGAAAGCTGAGGATGCATACAAAGTCGGAATAGAGTTGGAGTTGATTATATGTTAAGCAGTCAAATTTTGCAAAATACCATCGATGGTCTAAAAAGCATTACGCGCCGCGAATTTAGCGTAATAGAGCGTGAGGGCAAGGTATCTGCCAGCACAGAACCCGAGATGATAAATACACATATTGATGCCGCCGCGGATTTTGTTACCAGCGCAGCAGAAAGCCAATTGATAAAAGGTTATCAATATTTCAAGGTTTTCGACAATGGCATTGCAGAGTATGTGATTTTAACTAAAGGTGAAGATGAGGAAACATACCGCATAGGCAAAATTGCGGCATTTCAAATCCAAAGCCTTATAATTGCCTATAAGGAACGTTTTGACCGTGACAACTTCATTAAAAATCTGCTACTTGACAATCTTCTTTTGGTGGACATCTACAGCCGCGCAAAAAAACTGCGCATAGAAAACAGTGTTCGCCGTGTGGTATATGTTATAGAGGCAAAAAATAACGAAGATTTTGGTATGCAAGAAATAGTACGCAATATTTTCCCCGCCAAGCATAAGGACTTTGTAACCGTAGTAGACCAAGACAACATAATTCTGGCAAAAGAGCTAAAACCCACTGACACTATAAATGAAATAGAAACCCACGCAAGAATTATCTGCGACACCCTCTCAATAGAGGCAATGAGTAGTGTGCGCGTTGGTATAGGCATTGCTGTAGATGACCTAAAGCATGTATCCCGCTCATACAAAGAAGCAAAAATGGCACTAGAGGTAGGCAAAATCTTTGATGCCACCAGCCTTGTAATGAATTACGAAACCCTAGGCATTGGCCGCCTTATCTATCAATTACCAATCTCGCTTTGCCGCATGTTTATAAATGAAGTGTTGCACGGCATATCCACAGATAGCTTTGACGAAGAAACACTAACCACTGTGGATAAATTTTTTGAAAACAACCTAAATGTGTCCGAAACCTCCAGGCAACTCTATATCCATAGAAATACCCTTGTGTACCGCCTAGATAAACTGCAAAAGATGACAGGGCTGGATCTGCGCAATTTTGACGATGCTATTATCTTTAAAATCACGCTAATGGTCAGTAAGTACATGAAATACAAAGAAAATCATCCGTTTTAATCACGGATGATAATGTTTAGAAATTTCTTTATGCCCAATTTCGGGATGCGTATAGTGTCTGCGATTTTGGGTCTTTTCTTTGTAATTTATGGCCCTCTTCGGACAATGCTGCAAACAGGCAAGGCATACTTCACAAGTATGCAAAAAGGTAGGGTGACCATCTTTCATATCAATATTTTTTGCAGGGCATACATCGCGGCAAATATTGCAAGAGATGCAATCATCACTAACGCTAAGTCCTTTATCAAAATCGCTCAATTTTTTCATGCTACTTGTGTATATACGCAGTATAACCTTGTTGGTTCTGCCAATTTTCGATTGGTTTTTATTAACAATATTCGGTATAAGACCTTTTATGTCCTCATTAGATTTGCTGGTTTTTTCATCAACCTTTTTTCTCATATTATAATTAAATACGCCATTTGCAAACATCCTTAGACCCGCAGCATAGTTTAGCTCAATACCCCTTTCCGACAAAACATCTCGCATATAAGGCAAGGAGATAGCTGGCATACCGCCATGTGTTGCTATGGCAAAGAAATATGTATCGTTTTGTTCGGCAAAAACTGCTTTCTTTATGAAGTTTACTACCATAGCAGGTGGTCCGCAATAGTACACAGGAAACACAAAACCAATACGGTCATAACCTGCGGGAATTACGTTGTCCATGTCTTTGTGAATAGCAATAAGCTCACAATCTGGCAAGCTTGCTGCGATTTCCTTAGCTACTTTTAGACTATTACCAGTTCCTGTAAAAAAATAAATCCGATTTTTCATTTTAGCTCCTCCTTTAACTCGTTAAGTCCCTGATACATTTTTGTAACCAGCATGTCAATATTGGTCATATATGATACGTTTTCTTTACCTTGCATTAATTCTTCTGCCTCATCGATATATTGAATTATCGATTGAAACATCATTACTCGTTTTGCCAAATATTCCCGTTTATTTTTTAAAATTTCCATGACCTCTGGAACCCTTTCGATATCGCAAGCCCGCATCAACCCAAACATCCGACCAATCTCTGCCAAAGAAAAGCCAGAAAAGGCAAGCATTTGGACGAACTGCAATTCCGTCATATCCTGCACAGTGTAATGCCTATACCTGTTTTGGTTGCGCACAGGGCTAACCAACCCCAGCTCATCATAATATCTTAGCGCATCCCTGGAAATATTTAATACTTCAGAAACCTGCTTAATAGAAAATTGCTTCATTGAATTTGCTCACCTCCCAATATCATTCTAACATTAAAGTGCGCTCTAAAGTCAAGTAAAAAATTTTTATTCAAAAAAATAGTTGATTTTTCGTCGCGGCTAATGTATAATATTAAATATCTATTTTATTTTTATTAATTTTTTGTAACAATTGCAATATAATGTTACAGAATAAAAACATTTGGGAAGACTTTGACCATGATTAGAATAAACAATGCCACAAAGATTTACGACAACGGAGCGCGCGGCATACAAGATGTCACGCTTAATATCGAAAAAGGGGAGTTTGCCTTTATTGTTGGCAGTTCTGGCAGCGGCAAGTCTACCCTCATAAAACTTTTGCTTAAAGAAGTAGACCTCACAGAGGGCGAAATTTTTATAAACGACGAAAACATCACTTATTTTTCAAGAAAGGACACTCCTTTTTTGCGCCGTAAAATGGGTGTGGTTTTCCAAGATTTTCGCCTTTTGCCAAACAAAACGGTGTATGAGAATGTGGCATTTGCTATGCAAATAACCGATGCCGCAAACCGTGAAATACGCCGCAATGTACCCATGGTACTTTCTATGGTGGGTCTGCAAAAGAAATCCAAGGCATATCCAAATCAGCTTTCTGGTGGCGAGCAACAGCGTTGCGCCCTAGCACGTGCTATCGTAAACAACCCGCCCCTGCTGATTTGCGACGAACCAACAGGTAATCTGGACCCTGACACCGCCTGGGATATTATGAATCTGCTAAACGAGATTAACGACAGAGGCACAACAATTGTAATGGCAACACATGCTTGGGACATAGTTGATGGCATGAAAAAAAGAGTAATAGCCCTAAAAAACGGCTTTGTGGTTAGGGATGTGGAAAGAGGCGGATATAGCGATGAATTCTACAACGACTAAGAAGTCTACTAAACCTGCAAAACACATAAAACCCCCGAAGATAAAGTCGCCAAGGCAACCAAAACAACAAAAAAGCTATAGCACAAACTATAAAAGCGGCGACTTTAAGTTTCGCAACATCAAATACTACTTGGCGGAGACTTTTCGCAATATTGTGCGCAACAAAATCATGTCGCTCACATCTGTTGCCACTGTTGCGGCTTGCTTGTTTATAGTTATATTTTCCTATGCTATTGGCTCCAATGTCAATCATGTGTTATCCTATCTGGAAACTTCTGTGGGCATCACCGTATTTGTAGATGACGAGTTGGATGTTCAACAGGTAGACCAATTATATCATGAAATCTTGGACATGGGAAATGTAACTGCTGTTACCTTTATTCCTCCTCAAGAAGCATTGGAGAATCTTGCGGAAGCACTAGGCGACACACATGGCATACTGATGTCTCTCGAACCAGACACTCTGCGCCGCTCTTTCACGGTGGAGCTAGCAGATATACGCGAGCAACGCGAAACGGTTGAATATATAGCCGAGCTATTCGGAGTACACAGCATAAGTGAAGCTGCTGGCGTAACAGACACACTAATAACCCTTAATAATTTTGTTTTCGCTTTTAGCTTTATAGTTATGCTAATTCTAGGCATTCTTGCCATAGTTATCATAACAAACACAATAAAGCTAACAGTCAATAATCGCCGCAACGAAATCATCATCATGAAATATGTTGGCGCAACAGACTGGTTTATAAAATGGCCTTTTGTAATAGAGGGCATAGTCATAGGTATTTTTGGTGCTGCCATACCTATAGCCATTATTTGGATAAGCTACGATGGCATAATGGATTCTCTACGAGATTCCCAAATCATCCAAATGTTTACAGAAATGCCATTTAGGTCAGCATCAGAGATTTTTCCCATCGTTGCCCCTGTTGTGGTAATTCTGGGCGTTGGCATAGGTGTTCTAGGCTCTATATCTGCAATGCGCAAATACCTTAGTGTTTAAACTTTTTAATCGAATTTTTATAGGGAGTGATTGTGAAAATGATTAATAAATCTGAAAGGAAATTTAGATTAAAACAAAGCGTGGCAATACTTTGCGCAAGCATATTCTTTTTGTCCCTAGGCTCTGCAGCAATGGCGAATAATAACAACATTACAGAACTACAAGAGCAAAGACAGAGCGTAACAGACAATATAAATGAGATGCGTTCGTTATTAAACCAAGCACAGACAGAGCGCAACGACACCATGGCAGAGATTATTCAACTGGATATTGAGCTAGCAGAGGTAACAAACGAGTATCTGATAGCTTTAGAAAACCTTGAGATTGTCACAACATTGCTCAACATTGCCCAAATAGACCTTATAGAAGCCGAGCAGCAAAGAGAAATACAATTCGAGGTTTTGCGCAATCGTTTACGCTCTATTCACGAAAATAGTCCCATGGGATACATAGAATTGCTGCTTTCTAGCGGAAGTGTTGCCGAATTTTTGAACAATATGGAGCATTTTGGCAGAATTATAGAGCATGATAACAATATGCTTGAAATGTTGATAGAAACAGAGGAACGCATAGCACAAAATATGCAAGACATTGTTGAACATCACGCACAAGCGGAATTGCTAACCATAGAGCTTGAGGGCAGAATAGCAGACCTAGAAGCTACACTTGTAGCTCGCGGAGCTCGTATCGAAGAGTTAGAGAGTAATGCGGAATCGCATCAAATTATAATAGACCAGCTTGATGAAGAAAGACAAGAGTTTAACCTGCTCATAGCAGCAGCGCAGGCGCAAGCTGATGCCGCAAGAGCGCAAAATGCCAGCTCGCAAAACAACCGCACCGTAACCGTCTCCTCTGATGCGCCGTTTGTATGGCCTGTAGATGGTGTACGCGGCGTAAATTCGGGCTATGGCAATCGTACACATCCAATATCTGGGCGTAGCGAATTTCATACAGGCTTGGACTTGAGAGGTGCGCATGGCACGCCTATTTTAGCGGCAGATGAAGGTCATGTAACTTTTGCTGGCTGGATGCGTGGCTATGGCAATACAATTATAATAGACCATGGCGTAAATGCCGCAGGACAAAGAATTTCTACACTCTATGCCCATAACTCTGTAAACCATGTTTCGACTGGGCAATGGGTGGCGCGTGGTCAGCATATAGCAAATGTGGGTAGCACAGGTATTTCTACAGGACCTCATCTGCATTTTGAAGTAATGATAAATGGCAATCATACAAATCCTGGGCCATTCTTGGGGATACACTAAATTATGAGTAAAAACACGGGCATCAAGTATACGAACAATATTACCACCATCAGCGACGATATGCTTGATGGTGGTTTCTTTGTGGGTTGGTCAAATTCGCCAGATGCAAGTACGCACTTGAAAATATTGCGTGGGAGTCACCTTGCTTATGTGGCAATAGATGAAAAAACAGGCAAGGTCGTTGGCTTTATCAACGCAGTATCTGATGGGGTGCTATCTGCGTATATACCCCTACTAGAGGTCTTGCCAGATTATCAGAATTGTGGCATTGGCGGCGAGCTGATAAAACGTATATTGACTGACTTGAAAAACATATATATGATTGATATTATTTGTGATAAAGAAATCGCGCCATATTATGTAAAACATGGCGCGATGGTACATGGGTCAGCTTGTATTTTTCGTAATTATGATGCACAATCTGGAAATTAACGCGATATTTTTTCATTTATTTTCTTTATATGCGTGCGCCAAAAGAAATAGTTTGCGGCGCAAATTTTTACGTAGATAACAATAAAGATTGCGATATATATTAGAAATCCTGTGGTTGAGCGCGGCATCCAGTGAGCTAGGCATGAAATTGGTAGCGTGATGGCCGAAAGGGCGAGAAAGAAAATACCTGTTTGTTTTGCCAAGCTCCAACGCTCAATATTCCATATCATGGATGCTGCGCCAGTGGTTGCGCCATGTATTGCAGCTAGGGCGGTCTGAAACAACACTGCATTAAGCTCGCCGCCAAACTGCTCAGTAAGTGTCGGCACAACAGGGTGAAAGTAGCCATCGGCATAAATTACAGAGATAATAACAGTAATGACATATGCTATCGCAACACCGAGGGTCGCGCCCAAAGCTGCACGTATAATTGTCTGTTTAAACATATCTACAATACCTCACAATCCTAATTTTTTCTTAATTTTTGACACATACCGACGTGAAACATACGTCGCAGAGCCATCCAAAACCTAACGCCAATTCTTCCAGAAAAGCTAAGGTCGAAATCACGTACCTTCTGCAAATTAATAATTTCGGAGTTTGATGTGCGCACAAACATATTGCTGGGCAATCGCTCCTCTAGTTCATATAGCCTAAGCCTAGAAATATACTCGCCATCAGCAGTAACGATGAAAACTTTTTGAACTGCCGCATAAATACGGATAATGTCCTCAAGCCCGAGCATTATCGCGCTGTCTTGCTTGAATCCAACAATAACATTAGAATCTTGTTGTGACAAGCTCTTTAACAGCTCGTTTACATTGTCATCCATTTTCTGAGCAACAATCGTTACTGTGGTCTCGCTAATTTGCGGGTCTATTTTTATTTCAACCTTCATTGCATCACCTCCTTCGTAGCTACAAACTCAGTATACACAACAAAAAGACCATCTGCAACCGATTTGCTACAGATGGTCTTGATTAAACTATAAATGGTATTAATTTAGTGGCTGCTGTGTCAGTCTAAACGCAAACTCGCCATTTACATCATTGTTGTCGATGTTTACAATAGTAACCCAGACTATATCGCTTCCGCCTGCAAGTTGGTCGGCTGTTAGCTGTATGGTGATAGATTTGCCAGGCTCTACTGTATACACATTTTCTTCAAAGCCACGTCCGCCGCGAAATTCTACCCTTACATGCGCCACATAATCAGCATGGTTTGCATAAAAGAGGTTAAGGTTCATATTGTCCATGCTAAAGAAATCTATAGCATATTCTGTACCCATAGTTGTAGCAAAAGTCCTGCGCTCTTCCAAGTCGCTTTCATCAAGCATCAAAAGTTCCCAGTCATTTATAAAACGCCAGAAATCAATCATAACAGGAGGGCCATCTGCATAAAATTCATGCAATCTATCAAGATTATCAGATAAAAGACCACCGAGCATTTCATCAAACAGGCTCAAACCAAGTGGCCACTCATTATCTTCTGATGCAAAAAGCTCCGTCAGAGCATCATGCAGTCTAAAGTCAAGTATGCGCATCAAATCCGAGCCATATTGATGCCATACAATCTCTATTCCGTCACCGCCGTACATAGCAAGTGCAATTTCGGTTTCGCTAAAGATGTTCTCTAGGTCAAAAATCACAGGCATCCACATAATGTCAAAAAGATAATCGCCTATAATATCGTACATGCGCCCTATAGCGGATAAAAATAGCAAATGCGATATGGCCGACTCTTCATTGCCCCATCTAAATTCCCATAGCAGGTTGTCAATATAATCCACGAGCCAGTCATCACCCATGGATGCCCACCACCACATGCTCATATCAAACATATTAAATAACGAATATATAACATCCACAAGGTCATCTTGTGTCATTTCTGCCGTAGCAATAATTGCTAATACATCAACGCTATCAAGGAAGAAATATAGGTCAATAACGACATCCAAGGCCTGCGCTATATCTTCACGCGAAATTTCTATATCGCCCCAAGCGGCCCACATAATAGGCTCTATGATAAAATCCCATATATCCCAGCGCAGATTCCATTCGTCAACATGAGCAAACCACTCGTCAAAGTCATCTCCAAAGAATTCTTGTAACTCTGCCATTAGGTCAAGAGCCAAGATTTCCGCAAGAGCCTCTTCGGTCAAGCGACCCATGTCGTTAGCCCAGTCGATGTCTTCTGCCGTCCATATTGCGCGGTCTTCGCCTAATAGCTCCACCAATTGTGCCATCAGTGCAGCACCTTTGCCATCTTCATCCCATATGGCAGATAGCGCAAAGCTCCAATCGCTCCAGCCCCAATCATCCCAATCAGGCCAGTAAACAGCGCGCAAGAGATTCCAAAAATCAATCCATATTTCCCATTCGTCTTCTTGTGATAACCAGCTTGCTATCTCTGCATCAGTTCTATGTTCAGCTACAAACTCCATTATGTCAAGCTGTAATATCTCAAAAAATACATCTTCGCCAATGAAGTCTCTATCCCAATCAATATCCATAGCGACCCATGAAGCATACATCTCACCCATAATATCTACAAGCTGTGTGCGGAATGATGCGCCCATTTCATACCATATAGCTGAAAACTCAGGTACCCAATCGCCCCAACCAAGGTCAAAGGCATCCCACATGATATCCCACCAGAGCATCTCGTATCTAAGCCACTCGTCGCTAGCATTCCAAAACATGGTTAGCTCAGAAGGGGTAAGATTTTGAACTAGCAATGCATTTAAATCAGTCGCTAAAATTTCTGCGTAGGTATCCTCGTCAATGATGCCATCTATGAGCATCCAATCAAGGTCCATGGCAATCCAAGAGGCATGTAGCTCGCCCAAGGTCTCTACTAACTGCAAACGGAAAGCACTTCCTTCTTCGAGCCATGCATCAGAAAACCATGGGTCCCAGCTCCAGTCGTCATCCCAACCCCAACCCCAATCATGCCAAGGGTCTATGTAAAGCCATAAGTCTAATAGCTCGTCATATAAAAGCCAAAACCTACCAGACTCGTCCATATCCCAAAATGCAGACAGCAACCCATCCGCGAGATAATGTGCCAAAGCATCAGCAACACCCATCTCTAGTAGTGCGTAAAACTCCTCATCACACAAAATACCATGCTCACGAAGAATCTCTAGGTCTTCCACAACCCATTCTGAACGCATCTCGCCAAATAGCTCTTCTAGCTCAGCAAAAAAGGCTTGACCCTGCTCGCCATCCCATGCACTAGCAAAAAGCGACATAGGCGCGGCAAAAGCCAAAACAAATGCCAAAAGCATAGCGGTAAAAAACTTGCTTTTACTAAGTTTCATCGTAACCCTCCTTAAATATATAACTCTGATATTCTCAGTATAAATCATATATCGGTAATTGTCCAGAAACATTATATTAAATTTTGTTGACATATGTGTCTAATTATGAAACAATATATTCATATATTCTTTTGGGGGATAGTTATATGACGAATGAACCGTTGAATGTTGTGTTGGAAGTTGTTGCAAATGATGGGTTGCGGAATTGGATTACTAGCGAGGTTGTGGCGGCTTTAGCAATTGCTTCTACCGTGGTAATTGCCTTGATAAATAATTCGGCTAAAAAGAGAGACTTGATTCGCTCTCAAAGGCATGACTTCGAAACCAAATATTATGACAAGCACCATGAGGAAATAGTTACATTGGTTTCGGAATATATAGCAGCTTTTGACCCATTAGATGTTAGATTAAAACTGTATCACTGTAAAGGCGAAATAGAAAGGGTAGGTATATTTACCAATACTCAATATGCTCTTAACTATATCTCTTCTAAGATTAAGCTGAAAATAAACAGTAACAATGAGTATTATGCAGAATTGCTAATATACCTTGTAGGAGCTACAGCTAAAGCTTGTTTGTTTATGGATGGCGCACATGCTCTTCATGATGAAATTGTAATACAAAGCTATTATGAGGGATTCAAGTCCAATACTCAAGAAGAATTAAGCGAGGAAATAAAAGGTATTGCAAGTGAACATTCTGATATTATCCGCAAATTGGAAACTGCCACAAATCAGTACATAGTCTATGAGAAAGAAAAAATGCTACAAACACTAGAAAATAATCAATCTGGAGGAAAATAACCTTGAACTCGACCAAAAACAAATACAACCTAACAAACGGTCCAATACTACAACGCCTAATAACCCTATCCCTGCCTATAATGGCAACATCTTTTATGCAGATGGCTTTCAACCTCTCCGATATGTTCTGGCTTTCGCGTCTATCGGAAGGCTCTGTAGCCGCTGCTGGCACAGCGGGCATGTTCCTATGGCTCTCCATGGCATTCATCACCATAGGACGCACAGGTGCAGAGATAGGCGTTTCGCAAAAAATAGGTGAGGGCGACATGGATGCCGCGAAGAAGTTTGCACAAAACGCTTTTCTCATAGCCATTGTGCTAGGTACGCTATATGGAATAGCCATGATTGTTCTACACAGACCACTAATAGGCACTTTCGGCATAGAAGAAGCGCAGGTGGTGCTGGAAGCCGAGCAATACCTAGTATTCACAGCACTTGCTTTCCCGTTTTTCTTTATGCATCACGTGATAACGGGCGTATTCAATGGTTTTGGCAACACGCGCCTGCCATTTTATATAAATTCCATAGGTCTTGCCATAAATATTGCTATCACGCCTATTTTCATCTTTACCCTTGAGATGGGCGTTATTGGCGCGGCTGTAGCCACTGTGGTTGCACAAGTTATCAATCTTTCGTTAAAGCTATGGGCAATGAAACGCTACATAAACAGACCTTTTGAGACATTCAAATTTTTTACCAAGCCCATAAGCGACTACATCAAGCAAATCTTCCGCTGGAGTACGCCTGTAGCCATAGAATCTGGCATGTTCACCTTTTTTGCTATGGTAATCACTTGGCGCGTGGCAGACTTTGGTTATATCGCGCTTGCGGCACAACGCGTAGGCAGTCAGGTAGAATCGCTGTCGTGGATGATGGCAATAGGCTTTGCATCCGCAGTAACAGCATTCATGGGGCAAAATTACGGTGCGAAAAAATTTGCCCGCCTACGCCAAGGCTACAAAATCTCCTTGGCAGTAATGGCGGCATATGGTGTATTCGTAAGCTTCGTCTTGTTTTTCTTTGCCCGCCCACTTATAGGCATATTCCTAACAGAAACAGAATCTATAGACATAGGCGTAACCTATCTTCGCGTATTTGCTCTCACGCAGGTGCTTTTTTGCATGGAGGGCGTAGCCGCAGGCACTTTCCGCGGCAAAGGGCAAACAATAAAGCCCACAATTGTCTCCGTAACATCCAATGTACTGCGCGTAATTTTTGCATATGCGCTAGCGGGGACGGCTCTCGGGCTAGATGGTATATGGATAGGCATAGCTATATCCGTAACTATACGCTCCGCGTGGCTTCTGGTATGGTTCAAAATTGATGCAAGAAAAATGCCGAAAGAAGACCTAGCTGAGAAGGGGGCATAATATGGCAAAATATGAAAGCAAGGTAATTAATGGCGATTTTGACACTATGCTAAAAATGCTAGATGACGGCATATTGGGCGGTAGCATTTCTGCGCATCTTGAGGACAGTAGCTATTATGTGAATGATGACATACGGTGTGCTGTGAAAGTATATGAGAGATACAGCGCGATTGGCGGCAATCGCATCAGCATGTCAATCACGCTCATAGGCTGCCTACAAGAACTCTTTGTATCAGTCATAACTTCAGGCGGTAGCCAAGCAGTATTTTTTAAGATAAATACCCTAGGTGAAGAAAGTTTTTTAAAACACGCCATTGGTATTGTTGAGCATTACAAAAATTGGTTGCAACAAGCTAATTCGCATTAGCTTCTGCGCTCGTGTCGTGTTCATGCATGGTCTTTTTTCTGCGCCCAACACCAATTAAAGTAATAGAAATCACAACGCACAATACAATGGTCGAAATAATGTTAATATATGTGAAAATGGCAAAAACAGGTGCAAATTGGCTAATGAAGCTATCGACCAAAAGATTAGTGATAGGGCTAACAATAGCACCCAAAACAAATACAAAGACGGCAGCAATATACCATCTATTTCTCAATAGTTTAGAGATAAAAAAACATATACATATAGCTGCAATATTCATAGCGAAAATTGGCAAAGCAAGAGCCGTAAACCAATCATGACCAGGGGTTATAATATCCAAAAAATACAAAAACGGCAATGTAAACACTATTAGGGCGGCAAGCCAATACGCAGGTCTATTTTTCTTTGCTAAAAGCGGCGTAAGCAGTGCCATAGCATAAGCATTAGCCAAAATGGGATACCAAGCCCACGAAAGCTGTCCGCTAACAGCTAGGTTAGTAATCATGCTAGCACCCATACCAATTATGCATAGCACAGCAATAATAACATAGGCAAACCTACGCCATTTTGTGCTTCTGGATGTTGCCGTAACAGTCATAGCTATTGGTCGCGCCCCATTATCGTTAGTGTAATCCACAGTAATACCTCCTAAAATTAACTTCGGTTACATATACGGAGGTTACAAAAGAAAGTTTTATCATTTTGGAAGTTTTACATAAAAAATCGTGCTACCTAGCTGCGACGTAAACCCAATCTCCCCGCCAAATAGCTCCACAATCCGCTTTGCTATAGGCAATCCAAGTCCATTGCCATCCTCGCCGCTAGGTCTGCTAGCTTTATAAAAACGCGTAAAGATTTTGTCGTGATGCTGTGGAGATATTCCCGAGCCATTGTCAGAAATTTCTATGACAATAAATCTACCATCGGTAGACATTTTAACACCAATAGTTCCGCCTCGCGGCGAAAACTTTATGGCATTTTGCAAAATATTTATCCACACATGCGAAAGCAACTCTTCGTTGCCGATATAGCGCATCTCCTCCATATTAATATCAAAAGAAATGTTTTTTTCTTCCCAGCCGCGTTCCAGCAGCAATATGGTTCCGCGTATTTGTTCATCAAGATAAAATGGTGCGGTATCAGGTCTTGGTGCAAACTCGCTACTGTCAAGAAGTGATAGGCGCAAGAGATTTGTGGAAAGTCCACCAAGCCTAGCCGTTTCTTTGATAATAATTTCTGTGTATTCGGTGCGCTGTTCGGACGTAAGGTTTTCATTTTGTAAAAGCCGCGCAAACCCTTCTATTGCCGTTATTGGTGTTTTAAATTCATGCGATACAGTAGATACGAAATCCTTTTTGAGATATTCGCTCTGGCGCAACTCGCGTGTCATGGTATTAAAATTGCGCATCAACTCGCCTATCTCATCATCGCTACGTGTAAAAAGTTCCACATCAAAATTTCCTCTTGCCACTTCGCGCGTTGCAGCTGTTACCTTGCGTATCTTAAAGATAATAAGCAACAATGCAGAGGAAATAAACACAGAAGACAAGGCAATATTTAGCACCATTGCGCGGGCAATACCATTTACAAAGATTGTAAGTTCATTTTGCGGCAGGATAGGGGAGATGAGTACAGGCTGGTCTCCAAGCATAAAAAATCCATAGGGTACGCGATGAAAAATTTCATTGCGATGAGATATCACAATCTCGCCGCGGCTTGCTCTATGCATCATATCAAAAGATACAATATCAGCATAAAATGCATCCGTATTTTCGCTCAAAAAGGTCAATTGCATGTCTATATCGCCCATTTGCTCCATTGTGTATTCTGTAATGTTATAGCCTTCATCATATAAGTTAATTATGAATGTAGCCTTGCTCATCAATTTTTCGGTCAAAATATCAGATGTTTCTGTAATTATGGCACTAAAAGAAAAGGTTGCTGTCATTGCCTGCGCAACAAGCAGCAAAGCAATAAAGGCAAGTGTCCATTTAAAATACATGCTATGGAAGAGCTTGGGAAATTTCATTTCATCACTCTTTCTTCTTTTTGACGATGATCAGGTTAAGACCAAGCTTTTTAGACTTAACATGCTCTATTACCACATCTTTTGTGCATCTCATGGTCTCCTCGCTGTCATAAAGCATCATTTTTGGCTCAAAAGCTTTGCATTCTTTAGCGACCCTCTTAAAACCTTGTCGATAAAGAATGGAGGCCTCTAGGTTATTTAGGTCTCGCACAATTATTTCGCCCTTTGAATATGAAACCGACTTTTGTAACTTCTGTCGTTAGCAAGGTTTATAAACACCCTTGTCTCAGCTTGGCGAGGAATCAGTATCCACCCATTGAGGCTATTATGACACATAATCACTAAATATTCCTTATCATCAACCTCTACAGTCATAATATCATCGCCGCCAAACAATCTCGCGCGCATATTTTTGGATAAATGGTGGGTCGGTTTTCTTAAATTCCAAATCGTCTGTTTCAATATGAATAAAGCCCAGAAGCCTCGCTATCTCCTTGCCTAGAGTAGATGTGCCAGAGCCAGCCGCCCCAAACACCATTATGCCACGCATCAGCCCTTGCGCTCGGCCTTATAACCCAGCCCGCGCACAGTAACTATCTCAAACTCCTCACAGTTCTCAAATTTCTCACGCAATCTTTTAATATGCACATCCACAGTGCGCTCATCCGCCGCGCTCTCCATGCCCCATATCTCGTCCATAAGCTGTCTGCGCGTAAAAATCTTTTTAGGATAAGACAATAGCTTGAAAAGTAGGTCAAACTCCTTTTTAGGCAAATCAAGTACATCGCCATCGCGCGTAACCGTTCGCAACTCTGCATTAATACAAAAATCGCCCAAATCTATTTTTTGCTCGCTTGATATCTTGGCGCGGCGCAAAAGTGCCTGTATGCGCAATAGCATCTCGTCCAAATCAATGGGCTTTGTTATATAATCATCCGCACCAATAGTAAAGGCGCGTTTTTTATCTTCAAAAGCATCCTTTGCGGTTATCATCAAAATAGGGATTTTGTCATCCAGATGCCTGATGTCAGAAACCAGCTCATAGCCATCAATAAAAGGCATCATAATATCCGCAACAATCATGTCCAGATGCTTTTGGTCCATTATGTCCAATGCTTCCTGTCCATTTTTTGCCAAGAGTACCTCAAAACCAGCCTGTACAAGATAGGCTTCTATCAATCGGCGGATATTTTTATCATCATCAACAACCAATATTCTTAGCATATATACACCTTGCGCTCTCCGATAATTGCCTTATCGCGATAACCTATATCGTCCCTAAGGGTAAAGCCCTGTTTCTCCCAAAAGTCATTGCCCTGCATATTATCATTCATAACCACGAGCCAAATCTTGCGTATGCCCTCATGTTTCAAAGTGGCAATCGTTGCATCCACAAGAGCAGTACCTATGCCTTGCCCTCTTTGGTCATGAGCTACAGCAAGATGACAAATAGTGCCTCGGCGACCATCATGCCCACCAAGCACAGCACCCACAATCTCCCCGCTCATCTCGGCAACAAAGCAGGTGAGGGGGTTTCTAGCAAGATACTTTGCTATGCCGCTTTTGGAATCGTCCATTTCATTAAGTCCAACACCAGAGGTTTTTGACCACAATGCGTGAACCTCGCTGTAGTCATTAATGGTCATTACCCTTATTTCTGCTTTATTCATATCTCAAAGCCTCAATGGGGTCAAGCTTCGCCGCCTTATTAGCAGGGTAATATCCAAAGAAAAGCCCAATCATCATAGAAAACACCACAGCGATGATTATAATATCAATAGATGGAAAACCTGGGAAACCAAGGAGCATACTGCCCACATATCCCATAATAACGCCAAGTATTACACCGAGTATGCCGCCAATGGCACATATAATAATGGCCTCTACCACAAACTGTATGCGTATGGAGATATTGCGTGCGCCAAGAGCCTTGCGCGTACCTATTTCGCGCGTGCGCTCTGTTACAGACACAAGCATGATGTTCATAACCCCAACACCGCCTACGATAAGCGATATGCCCGCAATAACAGCCACCGCAACAGCCAGCGTACCCATAATCTCTTCTGTAGCATTAAGCATCATGTCCATGCTAAATGTGGTGACGGTAAAGCGAGGATTATTTTGATAAAAAGTGCCGAAAAAGCGGCGTATCTGACCCTCAAACACATTAAAGTCAACAGTAGGCTCTGCCATCACAGTAAACATAAGGTACTGCCTAGGCGTTGCACCCGTTATCATATTCATGGTGGTGATAGGGATGTACATATCCGTGCGGATATTGATATTATCCGCCGCTGGTCCAAATCCCATGCCAGCCCCCATAGGTATATGTTCATAAACACCAACAATCACAAAAGTCTGCGCACTCGCGCCTATATTTACCCGCACCTCCTGTCCAAGAGGGTCGCCGCCATGCGGAAACATATTTTCAACGAAGCGATGGCTAACCACAGCCGTATAGCGGCGTGAAAGCACGTCTCCATCATTAATAAAACGCCCATTTAGCATCTCGACATTATTAGCAAGGGCAAAGCCAGGATTTACACCAATAGCAGAAACATTGGCAAAAAGCCGCCCTTCCTCAGCGCGCCCATTGCCTCCCGCCGCAGAAAGGCTGATGGCGGTGATATATTGCGCGTGCAAAGCGGCAAACTGCTCTATCATCTCTTCGGTTATCATGTCGGATTCTGTAGGTGTTGGCGGCGGCCCCATATCCATCATGCCTCCACCGCGCTGCTGCACATTAACGATAATGTTGGTCGCGCCCAATGCCTGCATTTGGTCTGTTACGGCATGTGTCATAGAATTACCTACAGTAACAATTCCAATAACAGCAGAAATGCCAATGATAATGCCGAGCATGGTAAGCAAACTACGCATTTTGTTAGCTCTCAAACCCTCTAAAGCTAATTGTATATTTTCTAACAGATGCATGAAATTTCCTCCAAAATTATTTCTTGGTTATCTGTAGCCCCTTTGGCCACCCCTCGCGTTTAATGCGCTTATAACCCCAGACAGCGACAAGAATAGCCCCAATCATATTAAAAATCATATCCCACATGGTGTTATGTAAGGCGGCTTGACCCACAAGCGGCACGCCATAAGCATCCGCCCATTGCTGAGTGTTAATGCCTAAAAGGCTATCGATAGTAAATTCATATATTTCCCATATTTTGCCACCAGCCATAGAAAAAGCAAAAGCAAAAACAGCAGTAACGCCAGCACCCATCTTTGTTTTGGCATTTCTTTGGGCATTATGCAAGATAGCAAAACCCAGAGTGCCAAGTATGATGCCGCTTATAAAATGCAAAAAGAAATCCCAATATACAAAATGTGTATAAAAATCCAAAATCTCGCCTAGCACCAAAGCCAGAAAAATAAAACTCACATACATAGCCAGCATAGCATCAGAAATTTTGAATCTAGTGATTTTTGCAAAGATTTCGGGCCAATACAATACAAAGATAGCGGAAAGATAAAAATATAGCTGTACAGCATGACCAAAATCATCTGTAGCAAATAGCCCAAGAGGCGGCTCTATATGCGGCGCAAAAAGTAGAATAACGAGATAAATACAAGCAAAAGCAAAACAGGTCACCACAAAAAATCTGAAATTTCGAGCGGTCAAGAACCTTTTCATCACGAACTAGCCATCCCTTCCAAAACCGCATCTATAAACTCACCAAGCCTAATTGCCTTTGGGCGATGTTCCTCGTAATATTCTGCAATAGCTGGCAAGCCAGAAAAGCCAATATTTATATGGCTTTTCATGCGCCCCATACCACCACCCGCCAAAATAGTCGATAGCGCACGCACAAAGCAGTCCTCCATGGTATGTACCATTGTGGTAATGTCACCTTCTCGTATATATCCTATATCTTTCATCTTTTCTTCATCCACAAAGCCTGCTACACCATTTGTTTTGCAAAAAGCCGCAATCTTTTTCTTGTGTGCCGCCACCTTATCTCGCAAGGCTTCTTGTAGCATATTTTCTACATCGGGCTTGCTGGCTATTACAATCAATGCTTCTTCCTCGTGGTTTGGTGGTCGCACAAAATCAGCTACAAAGGGATTGGCGAAGAGATTTGCTGCCAAAATCAAGCTGGGTGTACGTGTGCCGTAAAATTCCTTTAACGGAAGGCGTGATGCCTCAACCTCTGCCATCCAAGCATTTGTGCGAGCAAACATAATCTCGCAATACTCTTTCCAAAAGCCCCGAAACATGCTTTCTGTATATGTCAAAATTTCAGGCAAACGGCTTATCCATTCCCGAAACTCCTTTGCACCTACAGGGTCTGTCATACCAGCTTTTTCAAGAGATTCCATAAATTGGTCTATATCGAGCCTTGCGGAATCCTCCTCATATAGAGCCGCAATAAGCATGGCATGACCACGCGGCCAATAAGGATTACCGTCCACCTGTGCTGTCTTTGCTAAATTAAACCATTGTAAAACATCGGCATCCAAAGAAACCTCTTGCGCTGCCCTATGTATCTTCTCGGCAAGAGCCGCCACGTCAGTATCTGAGCGGTCATAACGCCTGTCGCCATCAGCCAAAAGACCACAGGTCAGATAAAATATTTTTGGATAATTCTTAATTCTCATAGACAGTTCCTCGTTATGATTACATTATCTTTTCGCCTACAATGCGTCCATCGTGTATTGTTAGCATACGCTGTGTTTCTTCCGCAAGCTCGGGATTATGTGTTATCAGCACAATCGTCTTGCCTTGCTCCGTATGCAATTTATGAAAAATGTCCATAACCATACGCCCCGTTGATGAATCAAGCGACCCCGTAGGTTCATCTGCAAGTATTATAGCGGGGTCATTCGCCATGGCACGCGCTATGGCAACACGTTGCTTTTGTCCGCCTGATAGCTCATTGGGCATATGGTCCACGCGGTCACCCATGTCTATCATTTCAAGTAGTTCTTTTGCCTTTTTTGTGCGCTTGTTGGTAGGTATGCCGCTGTAAAGCATAGGTAGCTCCACATTACGTAGCGCAGAAGAACGGGGGATAAGGTTGAATGTCTGAAAAACAAAACCAATCTGCTGATTGCGTATATCAGAAAGCCCATTGTCATTCATGTCAGCTATATTATGACCTGCGAGGGCATAATAGCCAGATGTAGGGCGGTCTAACGCACCTATGAGATTCATAAGAGTTGATTTACCGCTGCCCGACTGCCCAACAATGGAAACAAACTCGCCTTCCTCTACGGTAATGTCGATATTTTTCAAAATATGCAATTCATTTGGCTCGCCTATGAAAAAGTTCTTCACAATATTGCGCATTTCGATAACTTTTTTCTTCTCAGCCATTAATTCACCGTCACTTCCATGCCATCCATAACGACCGCCGCATTGTTAAGCACAATCATACCAGCAGAAAGCTCGCGGCTAATAATCTCCACAAAGAAATCGGTTTCAAGTCCTATCTCTACAGGCACTCTACGCGCTGTGCCGCGCCCTCCTGTGCCGTCCACCACAAATACATAGGCATTTTCCATCATATCAAAGCCAATGGCATCAAAAGGCACAAATAAAATGTCATGCACTTCGTTCATGATAACCGTTAGGCGTGTATTCATACCGATAAGCAGTGGTGTTTCTGTTGATAGCACCGTAATTTCCGCGCCAAACTCTACGTCATTAATATTAGCAATATCTCCCATAGCATTGCGGATAGCTGTAGGGTCTATGGATGACAACTCACCTTCAAAAATCTGTGTACCAGTAGAATCTGTGCGTATTTCTACAGCCATACCAAGTTGCACCTGTGTAGCATCATATTCGCGTATGCGTGTTGTTATTTTTAGGTTTTCAGTATCCTCTATTACAAATAGCAAGCCGCTACCAGAAGAACCCACAGTGGCAAAACTAGCGGTTATAGTACCAGAAATAGGCGCAACTATTACACTATCCGCAAGTTGTAGCTCCAAACGCTCAAGCCCTATCAGGCGCGCCTCGTTATTCAAAGCTATTTGCGAAGATTGCACATTGGAAGATAACCTATCTAGCTCCTGATTAGCCGCTGACTGCGTAGCCACAAGAGCCGCCGCCGCATTGTCATATGTTACCTGTGCAGATGTTAGCTGGTCTCGTGCATTATCTAGCGCACGTCTTGTAGCTGTTTCCGCATTATCTACAGCCGCTACAGCATCTGTGAAGCGGTTTTGCGTTGTTATCAAGGCTGTTTCGCTGTTATCAAAAGCATTGCGCGATATGCCGCCCGCCGCAAATAGAAGTGCATTATTATCATGCGTACGCTGTAGATTATCTAGCTCAATAGCAGCCAAAGTAAGGGTAGATTGGGCTTGTAGCACCTGCGCGTTTATAGGATTTTCGTAATCATCTCTTGCGTTTTCGTAGTTTCGATGTGCTATATCTAAGTTTGTAGCAGCATTGCGATAAGAAGTCTCTGCATTTAGCACCTGCGCATTTTGACCAGCATTAAGATTTACAAGTGCATCAATATATGCGCGTTCACTGTTATGCAAAGTAATTAGATTATTTTCATCCATGGCATTTATTTCTGCGCGCTGCTGACGTATATTCAGCTCCAAATCAGCAGTATCAAGCACAGCTAGAATATCGCCCGCTTGAACAAAATCGCCAACCTCCACAAAGACCTCTTCTACCAGAAAATTGAGAGTAGAAATAACATCACGGCGATTTGTGCTTTCTACAGCACCACGTATGCTTATACTATCTGTCAAATCGCCATATTGTAACACAGTGTGGCTCATGGAGGGTGCGCTATCTGTAGCCATGGCTGAGAAAAATGCAAAGCCACCTATGCCAACCGCAATAGCAACCAAAACCACAATTAAGCGCATTTTAGACTTCTTTTTCATGTATACCTTCTCCTTGTTGAGTGAAATTTTAAACAGACTCTAAACGAACCATAATAGTATACGAAATATATGTGAATTGTGTATGAATATCGTGAAAAAAATAATCGGCCAACAGACTCAGGACGTGCTTACACTAAGCTGCTGCACGCCTTTGCGGCTGGTATTTCCGCCATCCTTCGTCAGCTCATCCTTATTTGCCTTTAGGCAAACTGCAGATTTCGCCTCCTTGGCAGGCGAAAACCATCTCGCAAATTCACACGACCCATTAGTGTAAACACGCCCTAATATGTACAAAATTGAGCTTGCATACATAAAATGTAATTAAGTAATGATGGTGAGAGGTGAAACACTATGTCTATGCCAAAATTTCCTAAAGATATAGAAGGGCTAACAAGAGATGGTGCTATAAACCAAATATTGTCATCCATTGCTATGGAGGAGCTTGCGTTAAGTCATATTATAAATGCCGAAGGAGAAAAGATACAATACACATTAGGTACACTAGAAGGCATAGCACCCGAACAATCACCCACGGTGCAACAGGTGCTAGACATAAATAATAGCGTACGCAGACTTTTAGAAACCACGGCACATATCCAGCTTATTTTAAACGGAAAAATGTCGAGCGCATTAAGAGGGGCAACGGGCGGAGGTTTACCAGGCCCTCCAGGCCCTCCAGGCCCATCAGGCCCACAAGGCGCTCAAGGCCCATCAGGACCACCAGGTCCTCAAGGTGAGCGGGGGATGCAAGGCACACAAGGCCCTCAGGGAGAACCAGGCACTTGCCCATATGATTTTGAGGAGCTGGAGCGAAGAGTGACGATTTTGGAGAAAGAAATTGTCAATATCTATACGATAATACATCGCTTAGAGAGTTTTATTTACCTATCTGATGTGGAAGAGCTATGGAGCTTAACTCCTGCTTTAAGAGGGTTGGGCTCTGGTGTGATTCATTCTGGTTTTACCTATAACTTTTGGGGCATAGGCGCATTAGACCATGTGCAAACATTGACAAATGGCGTGAGATATTACCTAATAACGGCTAGTCAATATGAACCACTTACGTATTATCAAGGTGAGCCAACATTAGGCACGCTTTGGATAGATGCGCCTGGCAGAGCTATAGAAACAATGCCCATACGCTTCGACGAAACAGGCATTTATTTTATTCCAACAACACAAATGACGAACTTACCTGTGGGTACTGTTTTTAAATTCACACAAGCCCTGATTCTTGTTTCGCCAGATGAAGGGTTCTGAACCTCGATTCCCCTCCACGAGGGTGGTCGCATCCTTGCCATAACGATGTTGAATATAGTGACGTAATGCCCAGCCTCATACGGGCGGCCAAAAACCGCCCGTATGAAAATGTGAAAGGATTGGTTGCTTGGCAAGCTCGTTGCTCAGACATTTTCTCTGCAACTAATGCATAAAATCACAATAAAAGCTAAAAATAGCCTACAGTAACTGAATTAAAAGCGACCCAAGCTTCGTCGTTTTTAACATAAGGTTGTTACGAGGTGATTTATTTTGCAATTATACAGCGAATTAGACAAAAATATAAAGTATTTTGAGACTCTTTTTGCGAATTGCGGCGATATGGTGGCTCGCAAGTTTCCTATAGGTGCAAGCCTTACACGACATGCATATATTATGTATTTTGACGGCATGATAGATAGGCAAATTGTGGAAGCATCGGTATTACCTAAGTTAATGGCTAGTGCGCAAAAAATGCCAGAGAGCTTTTTTCACGCGCCCTTAGACCTTTTGGCGACATTAAAAGAAGGCGGCATGACCACGGCAGATTTACGAGAAGAAAGCGATATGGATGCCATAGCGAAAGCCGTGATGGCGGGCGACACAGTTTTGATGACAGATGGCGCGGCAAATGCTGTACTTGTGGCAACAAAAGGTTTTCCGAATCGTGGCGTACCAGAAACAAATACAGAAGTGGTGGTTCAAGGCTCCAATGAAGCATTTAGTGAGGTTATGCGTATAAACACCGCACTTGTGCGGCGGCGCATAAAAGATGTTAAACTAAAAGTTAAGCAAATGCAGGTGGGGCGCAGAACCGTTACGGATATAGCACTTTGCTATCTGGATGATGTGGTGCGACATGAGGTGCTGGAACGCGCCATAAAACGCATACAAAATATTGATATAGACGGCATACTAAGCTGTGGCGCATTGGAGGAATTTATAGAAGAAGATTACCAATCTCCATTTCCACAAACACAGATAACAGAAAGACCAGATAAGGCAGCAAGCGCGATATTGGAAGGGCGCATAGCTATTTTGGTGGATGGCGCACCTATGGTCATCCTTATTCCTGCTGTCATAGATTCCTTTTTCCAATCCGCAGATGACTATAGTCAAAGATGGGAAATAATGTCGTTAGCGAGGCTATTGCGCTTTGCTTCAGCATTTTTTGCTCTCGCGCTTCCTGGGCTGTATATTGCCATCACAACATTTCATCCAAATATGCTACCTATGATGCTAGCGTTTAAAATGGCAGCAGCACGGGAATCCATACCTTTTCCAGCCGTGCTGGAGGTGCTTATAATGGAATTTGCCTTTGAGCTTCTGCGCGAGGCAGGCATACGTCTACCGCGCCCTGTAGGTAGCTCCATAGGTATTATAGGCGGTCTGATAGTAGGCGAGGCGGCTGTATCGGCGGGCATTGTTAGTCCAATTGTTGTTATTATTGTGGCACTTACAGGCATAGCCAGCTTTGCCGTGCCGTCATATTCGCTCGTGGCAGCTTTTAGGCTAGCGAAATTTCTAATAATCGCGCTTTCGGCAGCTCTTGGACTTTTGGGCTTCTGGATTGCTCTGTTACTTTTACTGATACATCTAGCATCGCTAAAATCCTTTGGTTTACCATATCTCTTTCCTTTTGCGGCAGGGGATGTTAATGGCTTCACAGATTTTAAGGACAGCCTCTTTAGATTGCCAATAATTTTCATGAAAAAAAGACCGATTTATGCAAATCCGTCTCAAAGAATACGTTTGAATACTGATAAATTAGGGAATCCAAGAAAAAAAGAGTAAGGTGGCTAAAATGCCGCACCCGAATGACCTTATTTTTCGATAATGTCCTTAACGCCATTAAGTATGCGGTCATAGGAAGCAGTGCGTTCCATAAGGTTTATCGAATCGCTGGCGTGCATGGTAATGACATCTTCTAAATGCTCTTTAGCGTTATTAAGCTCTTTGCGTATCTCACATATTTCCTCGCGCATTACACGCTGCTCCTCACGCACCCCACGCATCTCCCCACGCATTTCTTGCACTTCGTTCAATATCCGCATCAAAATCTCATTATCCATAAATGCATTACCTCCAGAAATCACTAGAACCATTATAACACAAGCCCAAAGGCATGTCGATCAAAAACACAAAGGAGCGCAATTATGACAAACCACCAAACCCACGAGGGCTTCGCGCTTAACAACAAAATATCGTTAAGGCAGTTGCAAGCATTGTTGCTCCTTGAGGTTTTTGGTTTCGGCGTTACAGCACTGCCGCGCCGCGTAGCTGAAAACGCTGGGCAAGACGGCTGGCTCAGTGTACTTCTGGCGGTTATTATGATAATCCCTGTGGTAATGATGGCGAGCTATCTAGCGCGACTTGCTGGCGGCAAATCTTTTCACGATTTTGCTAGCCATGTGATAAGCAAGCCTCTTGGTGTAGTTGTTTCTCTTATATTTTGTCTACGCTTGGTGCTTCTGGCGGCTTTTAATCTACGTATTTTCGCGGAAATAACGCGCCAGACCATGCTACCCACCACGCCTTTTGTTGTGATTTTCGTCTCTATGCTTATGCTAGCAGCATATGGCGCGGCAAAAGGCATAGAGACCCGCGCTCGCATGGCAGAAATTCTAGTGCTTGTAACGCTATTGCCTCTAATCTTTGTTTTTGGTATATCAGGGCGCGATATCGACTTTACAAATCTTGCACCCGTGTTTGTAGCTACTCCCTTAGATGTCGCGAGGGGTAGCTTTCCAGCATTTTTTGCGTTTTCTGGCGTGGAGGTGCTACTGCTTGTCTCGCCATATCTTTCGCGCCCAAAGCATCTTGTGCGGTCAGCCAGCGGGGTAGCCATTACAATTGGTATATCCATGGCTATTGTCACAATTGTCACTATAGCCCGCTTTGGGGCGGATGGCATTGTGCATCAAATGTGGCCAGTGCTTAAAATGATGGATACAATAAGTTTGCCTGGCTCTATCATAGACCGCCAAGGCGCATTAATCATGACTTTTTGGATAATTTCTGCCTATGCAACTATCAATGCTGCGTTATTTTTCTCCTCATTGCTATTAAAAGACACGATAGGGTGTGGGCAACATAGCGCGTATATTCTCGTACTTGTACCCATCATAGCCATTTTGGCGCATATACCACAAAACCTATCGGTTGTGTATGAATATCATTTACTGTCAAATTCTACCTTCGGGCTTGCCACGATGGTTGGCATACCATTAATTATACTAATTATTGCTAAGATTAGAGGGATGAAAATTGAAAGGAACTAAATTTGGTTTTAAATTTGCTATAATTGGGATATTGCTTTTTGCTATGCTTTCATTCAATTGGGACAGAACAGAGCTGGAGGGGCGAGCCTTTGTGGTGGCAATCGGCATAGATGCTGCGGACGATAATGGCAACGGCGACAGATTTGAGGTACACATGTCCATTGCTGATGTAGCCGCAATGGAGGGCAAGGGCGGCGCGGAAGATGCCGCTATTTTGCGCTCTATTAGCGGAAACAGCCTAGCGCGAGCCATGGGGCTGATAGATGCAAAAATGAGTGAAACCGCATACTATGGTCACACAAAAGCCATAGTGCTTGGCGGGGGCATATTAGAAGATGAGGCTCTGCTACGCGAAGTAGCTGACACATTGGCACGCAAAGAGGACATAAATATAAAATGCATAATAACAGCGGCTGATGGCGCGGCTAAAGATATATTGAAGGCAAAACCACGCGAACAAAGCCTTCTTGGCGTATATCTATCTGGATTTTACAATAATGATGGAGCAAATGCCGCCGCCGCTGTGGTAAAACTAGACCTAGAGGGTCTGACGGAAAGTCTACGCGATACACATAGTGCTGTGATACCTAAAGTATCAGTAAAAAAAGACGGAGAAAGCGAGGGAGTTGCTATCTCTGGCGTGGCTGTGCTAAAAAATTACAAATTGGAAGACTGTATAGAAGATGAAGTGATGGCGGGCTATCTATGGCTTATGGAAGATGCGGCAGGTACGCAGATAGCTGTAAAATATAATGACGAATACACTACATTGTTTGTGCAAAACAGCAAGCCAAAGCTAAATATATACGAGCATAATGGTAAGCTGGGCTGTTATGTGCGTTTGCGTGCCGAGGGAAGCATAGAAGGCGGCAATGGAAACGCCAATAATCTGCAACAAGACTTTGCAAACGAGATATATAGAGAAATAGAAGAAACTATAAGAATCTTTCGTGATGAGCTGGGTGTGGACGGCTTTGGGCTAAAAGAGCGGCTACGCAAGACAAACTGGGGGCTGTACCAAAAATATGGGAATGATTGGCAAAGGGCTTTTGAGGGGATGGAGTTTACTGTGGATATAGATGTGGTGATTAGGAATTTTTGAAAGTAACCTCTCTTTGTTACCCGTAGTTAGAATTTATAAACAGGTATATCTTATAATTTTCGCGGCAATAATCCCTCTATCAAATACAAAGGGGATTTTTGTTATGGAAATTATTTGCGAATTATTTTATGAGCATAGGCGCATGATGCTTTTGGCTGTTGTTATCGGTTTTGCTTGGATGTTTTTGCATGTTACTGCTGTTGCTGCGCGTGATGATGGCGAAATGCGGCATATTAATCAGGTTTTGCGGTTGCATATTTTGCCTCATGATGATTCGGATGCGGAGCAAGCATTAAAACTAGCTGTGCGTGATGGTATATGGTACTATATGTCAGATATAGGAAATTACGCGACCAGTGTGGAGCAGGCGCGAGAAATTACAGCGCAGTATTTGCCATATATAGAGGCGGCGGCGCGTAGAATACTGAACGAACACGACAGCGAGCATGATGTATCAGTGCAGTTGGTGCAAAACCAAAATTTTCCTGCCATGAGCTACGCGGGCATCATCTTTCCGCAGGGGCGTTACGAAGCCCTGCAAATAAACATAGGCGATGGTGCTGGCGGCAATTGGTGGTGTGTTATGTTCCCAGCTATGTGCCTAATGGATGTCGCGCAAGCAGAGGTTGTGGAGGATACGCAGTTGCAAGAAATAACAGTTCGTCCACGCTTTAGAATAGCTGAAATATTACAAGGAAGATAATTGTAAGAACCTGTTTACTATCTCGCTTTCGTCGTATTTTCGAGCGTTTTTTCGCTAGGCAAGGAGAGGCTGACGACACAAAGCCAGAGCTTTTGTTAGGAAGCCTCGACGAAGTCCTAGCGGAAAATAAGCTGAAAAGACGGCGGAATGGAGATAGTAAACAGGTTCTAAGGGCGGTCTGTGACCGCCCTTTTTAATTCCCCTTGAAAACTCCTAAAAATTGGTGTAAAATTAAATTATAAAAATCACAATGAAAGGTGGTTTGCAATATGAAAGTCTTAGCCATCAACGGAAGCCCGCGCCACAGCGGCAACACATTTAATATGCTATCTGAGGTGTTAGCCGTCTGCAAAGAGGCAGGGTTAGAAACCGAGTTATACCAAGCAGGGGGACGCGAAATACGCGGTTGCAGGCATTGCGGCGCATGCAGTGAGCTTAAAAAATGTGTCATAGGCGATTGGATAAACGATGTGTACGACAAAATGAAAGAGGCAGATGCCATCATCCTTGGTTCGCCTACATATTTCTTTGACCTAACGCCAGAAATAAAGGCAATAATCGACCGTTGCGGCTTTGTTAATCGCCGTGATAACTTTAGCCTTAGCCGCAAAATAGGTGCGGCTGTATCTGCTGTGCGCCGCGCTGGCGGCGTTACTACGCTGGATTCCATACAGCACTTTTTTCTGATAAATGACATGATAGTGCCTGGTTCTACATATCTCAATGTGTCACTATCCATGGCGGAGGGCGATTATGCGAAGGATGAAGAGGGTATAAGAACCATGAAAAGATTGGCAGAAAATATCGTGTGGCTTTTGGAAAAAACGAAAGGATGATTATGGATAATAAATTTTCACACCGCAAAGGTACTGCCATAGTAAAAATTGCGGATGTCGCGGGCAAAAACGTTAAAATACGCCAATTGCGCCATAGCTTTTTATTTGGTTGCTCTGAATTTTCCACATTGCCATATGCCGCTGGCGAGATGGATGAAAAAGAGCATGGGGAAGCCGCAAAACGCTATAGCTACATGACGGAGCTATTTAATTCTGTTACCCTGCCCTTTTATTGGGGGCGATATGAGCCTACACAGGGTAAGCCGGATACCGAACGAATGATGGCGGCAGCAAAGATGCTAAAGAGCATGGGTGTGACACTAAAGGGGCATCCGTTGTGCTGGCATACTGTATGTGCAGACTGGCTAATGGATATAGACAATGGCAAAATATACCAAACACAAATAGCCCGCATACAGCGTGAAGTGTCAGGTTTTGCGGGATGCATAGACATGTGGGATGTGATAAATGAAGCCGTAGTAATGCCGCGCTATAGCCGATATGACAATGCCATGACCCGCATATGCAGCGAGCGTGGGCGCATTAGTCTTATAAAAGACCTATTTGCGGCGGCTAAAGAGGCAAACCCTAATGCCACACTGCTCATCAACGATTATGATACATCCGTGGCATACGATATTCTTATCGAAGGCTTGCTTGCCGCAGGCGTAAAGATAGATGCCATAGGCATACAATCACATATGCATCAACGCCATTGGAGCGCAGAGAAAACAGAGGAGATATTGGCGCGCCATGGACGTTTTGGTTTGCCGCTACATTTTACCGAGGTTTCTATGCTTTCTGGCGAGCTTATGGCGGAGCATTATCCTGATTTGAATGATTTTTCACCTGATGAATGGCCATCCACACCAGCGGGCGAAGCGAGGCAAGCAGAGGAAGTGGTGACTTTCTACGAGACACTATACGCCCATCCTTTGGTGCAGTCCATTACATGGTGGAATTTCCATGACGGGCTGTGGCTAAACGCGCCTAGCGGGCTTTTAAGCCGCCAAAGCGACCCAAAGCCCGCATATGTTGCATTGCATAGCCGCATAAAGGGGGATTGGTGGACACCAGAGCAGCATTTGGTGACAAATGAGCAAGGTTGCGTTGTGGTTAATGGCACAAAGGGTGATTATGTGGCTGTTTGCGATGGTCGCGAGATTGGGTTTGCTATAGGATAATATCCAGCTTTGTTTTATAGTATTTTAGTTGAAAAGCCTCTTTTTGGGGCTTTTTGTTATTGCAATGATTCTGCTATGGTAATATTACTATAGCTGCACCAATTGTTCCAGCATCAAATCAGAACATGCATAATAAAAAAATCCCTCAAAGGAGGGATTCGACTGTTTCGCACTGCTTATTCCTTGGTTTCTTCTTCTATGCTATCATTATTATTCTCTGCCACTTTCTTTTTACTAACCATCGCCGCAATAGCAAAAACCACAGCTATGCCTACGGACACGGCATAGTCAAATAAAAATGCATTTGTAATAGTTCTATCAAAGCCTAAAATGTCAATCAAAAACGTAAAGGCATCGAATAGGTCGCGACCAATTCCTTCGCGGAAAATGATAATGGTTGTTCCAGCAAAAACAACAAACGTAGCGGCAAGAAAGGTTATTGCGGCAACAACGATAACTCCTACAGCACCAGGCGCACCTTTGCCTTTTTTGTAACCACCAACCACCAGACCGCTAAGCATCGCCGCAAAAACACCGCCAAGAGCACCGCCGATACCAAAGCCCGTTAGCCCAACACCAGCCAGCCACGCAACAATTCCTATTATTGCGCCACCCAACGAGAGCAAAATGCCCTTTGACATACTGTGTTCGATTCTTGTTTCGTTCTCCATGATAAAACACTCCTTTTATAATATAAATTAAATTAAAAACAACCCATTTACAATATTTAACAAAATCACTATACATATAGCTCCTTGGAAAAGCTTCCGCACTGTGGCTTCGCTAAATGTTTTGCTTAGCCGCGCTCCAACAAGCCCGCCCGCCGCCGCCGCGATTATGACATATGGTAGCACAGATAGGTCAAAATGCGCATAGCCAACCGTCACTCCTAATGTGATGATGCGCGAGAGATGCGAAAAAAAGATGATGATGATAGAATACGCCGTGGCATCTTTTATGTTTAACCCGAAGAAAATCATCATCAGTGGCACATTTATAGGACCGCCGCCAATGCCAAGGAAGGATGCAATAGCACCCAGCGCAACACCGAGCACTGCGGCATAAAGCTTGCTTTTTAGTTCATAGCGCATATTGCTTTTTGCTGTTAGTATCAATGAAAATATAAGCACGACGATAGTTGCTATTATCTGCATGTACTGCACTGGTCGTTGAGTGCCAAAAGCCGCTAAAAGATGCTCCAACAGCAGATTGCCTAGCATACCGCCCAAAAGTGCGCCTGCAGATATCAGCAGAGCTTTTTTGACATCTATAGCTGTGCCGTCGCGCATCTTTTTAACGGTAGAAACCACAGCCATAGATAAAATGGCAGTGCTGGAGAAAAAGCCAATATCAAGCACAGGATGATAGCCGATGGCATCAAAAATGGGGCGGATAAATACGCCGCCACCCAAACCGACAATCGCGCCCAAAATGCAGGCTAGAAATATGATAATGGAATAAATTATGCCTATAAACAGTATTATCAACTCGATTCTTTGTGAAAAAGTTGCTCCAAAACGCAAACAAGGAACGCGTTTGCGTTTTCCGCAAAGAAAGACCAAACTTACACACACGAAATTTTGGTCTTTCTTTGTGGAAAAACGCTCAAGCGCAATTGCGACAAATATCCTCCTATCACATCATCATCTCATATCTGGCACTCAATCTAACTTAGGAGCAAGCCAAGACATATCGTCATCGCGGACAGGGGGCATACCTCTTTCTTCTATAACAACCACGCTTTATACTCTTCCTAACTCGCCGCTTGCAAGCACCATATGATAAGGAGCTTGATACCAAGTTGCAATCTAACTTGGTATGAAGTGTTAGTTGCCGCCTTTTCGTATAAACATAGAGTAAGCACGTCTCTCAACAATACAATATTGCGTTAAATACTGTACATATTCATCTTTCATAGTAGTGATAGAGATGTGCTTGACCTCTTGGGGTATAGTTTTAAGGTGGTATGGATAAATCGTTTTAAGTCATCGTTCCAAAACACACACTTGGAACGTTGTGTGTATTTTTCTGCAAAGAAAGACCAAGAGATTTTAAGGTAAATCCTATAATATCAACGTTTATACGAAGGAAGACCAAAATTTCGTGTGTGTAACTTTGGTCTTTCTTATGACACGATAATTGTTCTAAGGAAAAATCATTGCTCCAAAACGCAAACAAGGAACGCGTTTGCGTTTTTCCGCAAAAGCTACCAAGCCGCTATAGCCCCATCACAGCGCGACTCTGTACCGCCAGCCAGCACGCCTGTATCAGGGTCGCGCCAAATTATTTGCCCGCGCCCAAAAGAGCCACTGTCAAATAATGGCTGTATCTGGTGTCCACGAAGGGCGAGATTTTGTGCAATATGTCGAGGAAAGGCGTGTTCCACGTGGAACAGCTTGTCTTGTATCCATTGCCATCTTGGCGCATCCAACGCGGCTTGTGGGTTTAACCCAAAATCTATACTATTCATCACAACCTGTACATGTCCTTGCGGTTGCATATAACCACCCATCACGCCAAATGACCCAATGGCATGACCACCGCGAGTAATAAAGCCAGGGATTATGGTATGATAGCTACGCTTGCCGCCAGCTAGGGCGTTTGCGTGGGCGGGGTCTAAGCTAAAGTCCGCACCGCGGTTTTGCAGGGCGATACCAGTATTTGGCACAACCAAGCCAGAGCCAAAACCCATATAATTGCTTTGTATGTAAGAAACCATATTGCCCTGACCATCCGCCGTAGCAAGATATACCGTTCCGCTGTTGTTTGGCTCGATTGGTGCTGGTTGCACAGCCATATCGCCTATATAGCTACGCAAGCGCGCGGCATAGTCCTCGCTTAGTAGTTCCTCGACAGACACGCGCATATGATTAGGGTCTGTGATAAACTCCTTACCAGCAGTAAATGCCAGCTTTGTAGCCTCAAATTGGCGATGGAAGGTGTACATAGCATCGCGGTCAGCAGGGTCAAATTCATAGCCCTTTAGGATGTTTAAAGCCAGTAGCGCAACCAATCCTTGCCCATTTGGTGGCATTTCCCATATATCATAATTGCGATAGCTGGTAGAAATTGGCTCTACCCATGTTGGGTAAAAGTCTGCAAGGTCGCTCTCCGAAAGAAAACCACTAGTTTTTTCAGAAAATGTTACGATTTTGTCCGCCAAATTGCCACGATAAAAGCTCTCGGCTAGGGTTTCGCCTATTTCCTCCAGCGTATTAGCATGGTCGCGCAGGCGCATCATCTCGCCAACCCTAGGGCTACGCCCCTTTGGCGCAAATGTGTCAAAAAATGGATGATATTCCTTGTCTTTATTTTTTGCATAGGCATTTAATGCCGCATCCCAATATTTGCCAACAACGGGCGACACCGCAAACCCCTCGCGGGCGTATTCTATGGCTGGCTCTAGGCATTCTTGCAATGTGAGCGCACCAAAACGGCGAGATAACGCCGCCCAAGCCGCGGGCGCACCAGGCACTGTCACAGGTAGCCAGCCCATCTTAGGCATGACATCATGACCTTTAGACTTTACGGCATCTATGCTGATTTTGCGGGGCGCAGAGCCTGAGCTATTAAGCCCAAAGATGAGACCCTTCATCCATACAATGGCAAAAGCATCGCCGCCAATGCCGTTGGACGTAGGCTCTGTAACAGTTAGGCACGCGGCGGTGGCTATGGCGGCATCCACAGCGTTTCCGCCCTGCTTCATAATGTCCAGCCCTGCTTGTGCCGCCAAGGGTTGAGAAGTGGCTACCATGCCATTTTTTGCATAATGTACGCTACGTGCGCCAGAATAGGGATTGTAATTGGGGTTAAATTCCATACTATATACCTCGTTGACAGGCTAATTTTGTTGGGATATAATGAGGATTATACACTATTTGGCGCGTGTTCGTCAAGAAAATTTGAAAAGGATGATGTAGAGTGAAACTAATCGTAGCAGTTTGCGAGGACTGGGGAATAGGCAAAGACGGCGACCAGCCATTCTACATTCCCGAGGACTTGCGGCAATATAAAGAAAAAACGATGGGCAATGTAACCATAATGGGGCGCAAAACACTAGAAGCATTGCCAAAAGTAGCATTAAAAAACCGCATAAGCATAGTGCTTACGCGGGATGTGGATTTTGCAAGGGATGACGTTGTAGTTTGCAATGACCTTGAGCAATTGTCGCAAACCTTGATGCAATATGATTCTGATAGCATCTTTGTGATAGGTGGTCAGCAAATTTATGAACTTTTGCTTGATAGGTGCGATACGGCTTATGTTACCAAAATTTTTGCTACTGCTGATGTAGATAGGCATTTCCCTAATCTTGATGAGATGAGCAATTGGCGGCTGCATGGGCAATCAGAGGTTAGGGAATATGAGGGACTTAGGTTTTGTTATTGCGAATATAGAAAGCAATAGCCTCCCTACATCGCCGCCATCTCCCTCAATCTCTCAATAATCGGCAATTTTTGTGTACATAATCTTTCACATATGCCGCATTCTATGCATTTCTTAGCGGATTCTGCTGTTATCCCCCAGAAGTTTTTTAGCTTGCTTGCCACATTTGCCATATCTTTAGGCTCTGAAAGCAAGGCTTCATTATACGAATCTATTAGCTTTGGCACAGGTATACCCTCTGGGCATTCGTCGCAATAGGCGCAACTTGTACAAAGGGCGTTAAGTTCTTCGCCCAATTTCTGTGCTAAATTGCTTAGATACGCTTCGTCTATAACTGGCAGATTTTTTGTGGCGGCTACGGCATCCTCTATTTCAGCTACTGTGGAAAATCCTGGCAATGCCGCCGTGATTTCTTTATGCGCCACAAGGAATTTCATTGCAGCTACGGCAACATTATCCGTTGTACCTTCTGTTAAGAAGCTGAAACGCTGTGGGTTTTGCGGGATAGCTCCGCCACCGAGTGGGTTCATCACAACCACACCTTTTTTAGCTTCATGACTAGCCACAATACCTTTGCGACGATACGCGAAGTTTACAGCATTGTAGCCTAATGTCACGCCTTCCATCAAGCCTTCATTCATAATAACGGCTATATCATCGCTATCTGCATGTGTGGTGCAGGTGATATGCTCCACAAGCCCTTCTTGCTGGGCTTTTAGTATGCCTTCGTAGATGCCGCCTTTGGCTGTCATTTGGTGGTATTCATCCATATTCTTTATGCACCACAAGTTGTAGAATGTGATTTTTGGTACATTGAGACGTTTTAATGATTGCTCTATCATTCTGCGTGTATCGTCTGCATCTTTAGCATTCCATAGGCTGCATTTTGTGGAGACATAAAAGTCGCCGTATTTCATGGTTTTGAATGCTTCGCCCATTATTTCTTCGCTTTGGTCTTTGCAGTAGCCAGGGGCTGTGTCAAAATATGTAATGCCGCGGGTGAATGCCTCATGAACAAGCTGAGCGGCTATTGCTTTATCCTTCGTGTATTCTTCCTCCAAAAAGCGCATACCACCAAAGCCAATGGCGGATATCTTTTTGCCTGTAGTGCCGTAATCTTTGTAAATCATGGGTTTTCCCTCCCGATGGATTATTATATGCGTCACTCAATCTATAGTTAAATTCTACTATAACTTCAACCCTTTAAGTCCAGCAAGTGCATTATTGCCTGTATCCTGCTTGTTTTGCTTTGCTATGAAGCTAGCCAGCTCATTTTTGCTCATTTGGTCACGTTCTGCTTTTTTGCGCTTCTCAAAGTTGGCGTGTTTTTCTTTGTAGCCGCAAGCACAGACGATATGGCGATTTTCGCCCTCGCCTACCATGGACAACCATTTGTGACAATGTGGGCATTTTGAGCGTATGGACATGGACACATTTATGCGACTGTTGCAGTTGCGGTCTTGACAGACAAGCATCTCGCCCTTTTTACCCTTCACCTTTAGCATAAACATCCCGCATTCTGGGCATTTTGTTGTGCTTAGATTATCGTGTTTAAACACATGTGTGCTGCCTTTTATTTCCATAATAATCTCGCCTGTGTATTTGCGTATCTCGCGCAAAAAGGCATCTTTGTTGGCTTTACCCTCGGCTATGTCCTTCAGCTTTTGCTCCCAATTGCCCGTTAGTTCAGGCGACTTTAGGTCTCTTGGCACTAGCTCCAAAAGCTGCCTGCCCTTGGATGTGGAAAATATATCCTTGCCGCGCTTTTCTATCACAAAGCTATCAAATAGCTTTTCTATGATATCCGCCCGTGTTGCCACAGTTCCTAGTCCACCTGTTTTTGATAGGGTGTCGGCTAAAGCCTTGTTCGTGGTATATTTAGCAGGATTTTCCATGGCGGATAGTAAGG
>WRBK01000020.1 GCA_009784575.1 Defluviitaleaceae bacterium
AATCAGGCTCTATTCATTTCTTAATGGACTAATAGATTTATTTTCTTATAGAATACCTCCTCCTCATAGCTAGTTTTTGTCGTTGACAAATAAGCCTGAGGGTGGTATACTGTTCTCAGGCTTTCGAGCCGATGGGTGTGCTTGTCCGACAGTGTTTTCTAGGCGTTTGCGGACAAGCACTACTTTTTATCGGCTCTTTTTTATGTAGATGATATTTGCATAAATCCTTATTCGGGAAGGGCTTTTTGATATACTATAACATTTTTCTGTAGAGAAGAAATGTCTACTCAAAAGCAAATACCATCCTACATCTTCCATTTTACAATATGTGTGAAAATATGTCAAGGGTTATTGCGGAAAAACATCAACATGTTTATGCGAGCATCAATTAGGTTCTTGTTGATGTTTTTCCGCAATAATATAGACTGCCGCCATTGCCTCATAAATCCCAGTCTTGACCTAGGATTCCTTTTATGTTATAATCCTAGGAATGAAAACGCAGATAAAAACAATCGTTATAGTAGGTGGTGGGGCAGCTGGCATGATGGCAGCTGGGGCTGCCGCCGAGCATAGTGCGCAGGATACACGAGTTGTGCTTTTGGAGAAGAACGAAAGCTTAGGCAAAAAGCTATTACTAACAGGCGGTAGTCGCTGCAATATCACAAATACGGCAGATGTAGCGGATTTTGTGGAAAAGGTATTACGAAATCCTCATTTTCTGTATAGTGCGCTGTATGGCTTTGATTCATCAGCTTTGCGCGACTTTTTGCACGAGCTTGGGCTGGCAACAAAAGTGGAGGATGAAGGGCGCGTATTTCCTGTGTCTGATGATGCGGTGGATGTGCTAAAAGCTTTTGTGGGCTACCTAAAGAATGCAGGTGTAGAAGTGTTGTTAAATGCGCCTGTGGCGGATATATCATCTAAGAGCGAGCAAGGTTTTTTGGTGAGACTAGAAGACGGCAGAGAAATTGTTGCAAATGCTGTGGTAATAGCCACGGGCGGGCTTTCCGCTCCGCATACAGGCTCAACAGGCGATGGCTACAAAATTACAAAAAACTTAGGGCATAATATCACAAAGCTATATCCTGCTATAGTTCCGCTAACTACTCAAAAGCCTGATATTACAGAGCTTATGGGACTTAGTATGACAAATGTAGAGCTTGTAGCGAAACGCGATGGCAAGGTGACATATAAGGACCTCGGAGACATAATTTTTACACATTTTGGTATATCTGGACCCCTTGCTTTACGTGCTAGCGCACATTTGGCGAAAAGTTTACACATGCCACATGAGTTTTACCTAGATTTTATGCCAAATTTTTCGGAAAAAGATTTGGATGATAGCATATTGAAAATATTTGCGCAAAGCCTAAACAAGTCAGTGCAAAACTGCTTGCTGGAGCTATTGCCAAGCAGGCTGGTTTCTACATTACTTGAAAGTGCAGGCGTTGGTGAGGGTGTAAAGGCGAACGAATTAACAAAAGATGCGAGAAAGTCCATATGTCGCTATATCAAAGCTTTTAAGCTGGAGGTAACGGGCAGCGTGGGTTTTGGCGCGGCTGTGATAACTTGCGGTGGCGTGGAATGTAATGAGATAGACCCCAGCACAATGCAATCCAAGCTTGTACCCAATCTGTATTTTGCGGGTGAGGTGATGGATGTGGATGCATTGACTGGCGGATATAATTTGACAATTGCCTTTTCTACAGGGCGATTGGCGGGAAAGAGTGCGGCATTATCATGATTAGAGCAATAAGAGGCGCAACAACGGCAGAAAATACAAAGCAAAGTATAGTTTCTGCCACAAAAGAACTATTGCAAGAAATTTTGCAAGCCAATAAACTTGAGATAGACCAAGTGATTTCGATATTATTTACAGCGACACCAGACCTGTATGCGGCATATCCTGCCATGGCGGCTCGCGAGCTAGGCATGATCCATGCATCGTTGATGTGTGCGCAGGAAATGCGGGTTCTTGGCAGTTTGCCTTATTGCATACGCGTACAAGCTACAGTAGAAACAAAAGTGAAACAAAAAGACCTGCGGCATATATATTTAAAGGAAGCGCGGGCATTAAGACCAGACTTAATCAATAAATGATAGCATGAGGATTTTATGAGGATAAGGATTGCAATAGATGGGCCTTCTGGTTCTGGCAAAAGCACCATAGCAAAGGCTGTAGCGGCACGGCTAGGCTTTGTACATATAGATACAGGGGCTATGTTTCGTGCGGTGGCACTTTGTGCATACAGGTCAGGAAAAAAATGGGATAATGAAAGCGAAGTGCTATCTATTTTAGGTGGCATTAACATAGATATAGCATATGTGCAGGGCGGTCAGCGCGTTTATGTCTCTGGCGAAGATGTTACGGATGCCGTGCGTACAGCAGAGATGGGCGTAGGAGCAGCAGCGGTAGCCACCTATGAAGGCGTACGCGAAAAGCTTTTGCAGATACAGCAAAGGCTGGTAAAAAGCCGCAATGTTGTGATGGATGGGCGGGATATTGGTACAGTGGTTTTGCCTGATGCACCTGTAAAGATTTTTTTGACAGCATCGCTTGAAGCGCGTGTACAGCGCAGGCTAAACGAGCTTTCCGCGATGGGGTTAACACATGATGTAGACAGCATAACACAGCAAATGCAAAAGCGCGATTATGATGATACAAATAGGGCATCTGCTCCGCTAAAATGCGCTCCAGATTCTGTGATGGTGGACACAAGCGACATGGATATAGAGCAAGTTATAGAAACTATATTGCAAATAATAAAAGAAAAAGGTGTTTTGGATGTATAAATTTGCCAAGATAGTAGTAAGTCCATTTTATAGGCTTTTGTTTCGTTTCAAAATAACGGGCAGAGAGAATGTCCCAAAAACAGGCAGTGTTATTTTGTGTGCCAACCACACAAGCAATCAAGATGTCTTGGTGCTTGCCGTGGCATCGCGCCGCTCGTTACATTTTCTAGCAAAGCATGAGCTATGGAAAACAAAGAAGCTTGCCTGGCTATTTGATAGACTTGGTGCAGTGCCTATAAACCGCGAAAATCCTAGCATGGATAGCTTTAAGCGTACGGTGGCTTTGTTAAAGGATGGTCGTGCTATAGCTATATTTATGCAGGGCGGCAGACGAGAAGAGCTAAACCAAGATGATGCAAAGGCTGGCGTTGCACTGTTTGCGGTGAAGGGCAAGTCGCCTGTTGTGCCTATAAATATCTCTTCTGATTTTAAGGTGTTTTCAAAAGTATATATAAATATAGGCGAACCCATATCCTTCGAGGATTATTGGGATAAAAAGATACGCACAGAACAACTAAATGAAATAGCTGGGCGCGTGATGGATGCAATATCAAGCCTGAAAACCCCAGCGGCGGCGGTGTAGAGATGGAAATTATTTTAGCAGACGAATATGGATTTTGTTTTGGGGTAAAAAGAGCAGTGGATGGTGTGTATGAAGCGGCAAAGGATGGCGCAAAAGTCTCCATAATAGGTCCTGTTACGCACAATAAGGCTGTGACTGCGGATATGACCAAAAAAGGCATACAAATTGTGAAAAGCGTAGATGAAATTAAGGATGGCATGGCTATTATCCGCGCACATGGAGAGCCGCCGCAGACCTATCAAACCCTTTTTGATAAAAATCTGGATTATATGGACTTAACATGTCCGTGCGTAAAGGCAAACCAAAAGCTAGCAAAAGCCAAATATGATGACAATATGGTAGTGATAATTGCTGGTGATGCAAATCATCCAGAAATAATTGGTATAAATGGCTGGATAGAAGACAATGCTATCATAATAAATGATGCCATGCAACTAGAAAGCATGACTTTTGACAGCGGGAAATCGTATTTTTTGATGTCTCAGACTACGTTTTCCATAAAAAGTTTTGAAGAAATAGTCATAAAATTGCAAGATATTGTGCAAAACGCTGAAATTAATATCGAAATATCTAATACCATATGTAAAGATACACAAAAAATGCAAAAGGCAGCAGAAAATTTAGCTAAAAATGTGGATAAGATGATAGTTATTGGGGATGCTGATAGCTCCAATAGCCGCAAATTATATGAATTGAGCCGCAATATTCAAAAAAATACATATTTTATTGAAAGTATTGATGATTTAGAGTTGAAAAACTTTTCGTTTTCTGATAGAATTGGTATAACCGCAGGAGCGTCTACCCCTCCTGCTACAATAGAGGAGGCTGTCAAACGAATGAGCGATTATGAAAAAAGCTTAGGAGAGGACACAAATGTGTCAAATGAAGATGTAAATGAAAGTGCTGCAAAAGGCGAAAATTTTGAGCAGATGCTTGAAGAATCAATGACCACTTTACATACGGGGCAAATTGTCAAGGGCAAAGTTATCAGCGTCGTAAATGGTGAAGTTATGGTGGATTTGCAATATAAATCCGATGGTATCATACAAAGAAACCAATTTTCCGACGACCCTAACATAGACCCAGCTAGTGCTGTAAAAGCAGGCGATGAGATAGAGGTCTTTGTTCTGCGCGTTAATGATGGCGACGGCAATGTTCTTTTGTCCAAAAAGCGTATAGATGCGCAAAAGGGCTATAAAGAAATCGAAGCCGCCTTTACAGCAGAGCAACCAATGGCGGGCAAAATTACAGAGGTTGTTAAAGGTGGCGTTATTGCGAATATAGCTGGTGTACGTACCTTTGTGCCATCTACACAGGTATCTGAGCGTTTCGTAAAAGACCTTAGTTCAATGATTGGTCAAACGCTTCATTTCATGATTCTTGAATTAGACAAAACTAAACGTCCATGGCGTGTCATTGCTGGTCGTAGAGCTTTGGCGGCAAAAGAAGCGGCAGATAAAAAAGATGCGGCAATGGCTGGTCTTGATGAAGGTGACAAGGTTACGGGTCAAGTATCTAGCGTGGCGGCTTTTGGTGCTTTCGTTGATTTGGGTGGCGTTGACGGTCTTATCCACGTTTCCGAGCTATCCTGGGGTCGTGTGAAAAAGGTTTCGGATGTGCTTAAGGAAGGCGATGTTGTTGAAGCTTATGTTATCAAGCTTGACAAAGAAAAAGGCAAAGTGTCGCTTTCGCTTAAAGATGTATCAAATGACCCATGGGCAAATATCGAAACAAAATATCCTGTAGGTGCTATAGTATCTGGTAAAGTTGTGCGCATGGTGAACTTTGGTGCGTTTATTGAGCTGGAAGACGGCGTTGATGGTCTTGTACACATTTCGCAAATAGCTCATAAGCATGTGGCAAAGCCAGAAGAAGAGCTTTCTGTAGGGCAAGAGGTGCAGGTGAAGGTTACTGAACTTAATGTAGAAAACAAAAAGATTAGCCTTTCCATTAAAGAAACCTTGGAAGCACCAGTTTACGATGATGATTATGACGACGACTACGATGATGATTATGACGACGACTACGATGATGATTATGACGACGACTACGATGATGTAGAAGAAGTGGAAGCAACTGAAGAAAATACTGAAGAATAAACCTAAGGGGAATGGTGACATTCCCCTTTTTGGGTCAACAATGAAAATCGGGGGTTATATCATGCAAAATTTTATTGCTATTATAGATATATATCATGAAGAAAGCATAAGGTCGGCATATCCTGCCAGTCATCATAAGATATTCGGCGTGAGAGTAATAGATTATATGCTACGCGCGCTCATGCAGGCTACGGCACAAAAGATTTTTGTTCTGGTAGAAAAAGCAGAATATTGTCATTATTTGGATGATGCTATTGCGCCTGTTATCTGCAAAGGCAGAGGCAACACATCCGTTGAGGATATTGTGCAGGATTATGGACAAGATGCCATATGCCTTGTTTTATCTGGGGCGATGATGGTAGATGCCATGGATATAGCAAGTGCTTTGCGATATGCAATGCAAACAAGCACGAAAGTTCTTAATATAGAAGATGCGGAAGGCTTTGATACCGGCCTTATCATTGAAAATAGGGTTTCGTTAGCCAGAGCAACCAAATTGGTGCAGACACGTATAAACAATGGGCATATGTATAATGGTGTAACTATGATAAATCCAGATGCAACCTACATAGCTCCAGATGTAAAGATAGGCATGGACACAATAATATATCCCAATGTAACTATAGAAGGCGATACCACGATAGGCGCGAACTGCCTAATAGGGCAAAACTGCCGCATCTTAAATATGAAAATAGGCGATGGTGTAGAGATTTGGGATAGTACATGCGTGGAATCTGAAATAGGCGATGGCACATCGGTTGGGCCATATGCATATCTACGTCCAAATTCTGTTATTGGTAAAAAATGCAAGATAGGTGACTTTGTCGAGATAAAAAATGCTACAATGGGTGATGGTAGCAAAGCCAGCCACCTTGGTTACATAGGGGATGCCATCATCGGCAAAAATGTAAACTTTGGCTGTGGTGCAATCACTGTAAACTATGACGGCAAATGTAAAAGCCAGACTGTGGTGGAAGATAATGCTTTTATTGGTAGCAATAGCAATCTTGTAGCACCTGTGAGGGTTTGCGAGGGGGCATATGTTGCCGCTGGCTCCACAATTACAAAGGAGGTGCCATGCGATGCGCTTGCCGTGGCTAGGTCGAGACAAGAAAACAAAGAGGGCTGGGTCAGCAAACGAAGGGGAAAATAAAATGGCATACCTGATTTTTGGGCTTGGCAACCCAGGGCGAAAATACGCGCATAGCCGCCATAATATAGGCTTTGAGGTTATAGATGTGATGGCGCGTGACCACGAGATACGCCTAAAGGAATCAAAATTCGCTGCTTTTGCGGGCGAGGGCTTTATTGGTGGGCAAAAGGTGGTGCTTGTTAAGCCCACAACATATATGAATCTCTCTGGCGAGGCGGTGCGGGATTTTGTGCGCTGGTATAAAATAAATCCTGAAGATTTTGCCAGCCGCATAATTGTGGTATATGACGATATAGCCCTGCCCGTGGGCAAGCTTCGCATACGCGAGCGCGGCAGTGCTGGCGGACATAATGGCATGAAAAATATTCTGTATCATTTGGAAACAGACGAATTTTTGCGCATACGTGTAGGGGTTGGTAGCAAACCAGAGGGCGGAAATCTCTCTGCGCATGTGTTAGGCAAGGTGGATGCAGATGAAGAAACCGTGATGGTGCAGGGCATACTGACAGCCGCCGCCGCTGTGGAGGATATAATAAGAAGCGGAGCAGATTTTGCTATGAATAAGCATAATCCTCCAGCGAAGCCTCCTAGACCGCCCAAGCCGCCAAAAGAAGAAGAGAAAAAGGCTGACGAGGGAAGTTAAGACATGAATGATTGTGCTAACTGTTTTTGCGTTGCTTTCGACTGTGGTGATAAGCACTACTGAAACAACTGACACAGAGATTGAAACCACAAGGGCTGGTACTATTTTTGAGGATAACCCACATGCGGCGTTTGGTTTGCGTTCCGCAGAAGAGCTAGACATGGAAGCCACCGCATTTCTTCAGAATCCCGAATTTAGCATTATTTGGGTTGCAAGATGGTATTATAGGCAATGGCGAACCTTCACTAGTTGTGTTTGCAACTGATGTAAACTTAATGGAATATGAAGATTTGCGGTTTCGGGATTTTGGCGTGTTTGCTGTAATTGACGGGGAACTGCGCCATGTTTGGTTTTGGATTTCTGAGGCTTGGCCGCAACTAGTCTTCCCGTATATGGGTCTGGCAAACAACGATTGGCAGGACTTATCGCCATCTTTGTTAGTTGTTATTTCAGACCCAGGGTCGTTGCATTCCACATGGCTAGTAACTTATGAAGACGGCGAACTTAAAGTATCATGGATGCGACACACAGAAATAGGTAAGCCGCAATGGTATATTGAGTTTAGGGAGAGAGAATGATGTTTAGGAATCCGAGTAATATTCATAGCCCACTTGCATCATACAGCCATCAAGCTGAGGTGGCTGCTGATGCAAGATGGCTTGTGATGTCTGCGCAAATAGGCATGGAGAAGGATAGGTATGTACCAGAATGTGTGCTTGAACAAATCGACCTTACCTTTGATAATATTCTGCACAATCTTAAAGTTGCTAATATGGATATGAATAATCTGGTAAAACTTGTGCTTTATTTTGTTGGCGAACATGATGTGGAACAAAGGCGCAATCTTATTAAGCAAAGGCTGGGTGGGCATGAACCGTGCATGACTGTGATATATGTTGCGGGATTGGCTAGTCCTGACTTGAAGGTGGAAATTGACGTTTGGGCATGTGGTAATTAATGATGAAGAATAAAGCAATTTTGGATACGCAACTAGAAATTGAAAGCTACACGCAAATTCTGGATGACATAAAATCGAATAATAAATCAACAGCACTTTGCACAGGGGTAGTGGATGGGCAAAAGTGCCTTTTGGCGAATGCATTTGCCGCGCATGCAGGCGACCGACCGATACTAATGGTAACGCATAATGAATTAGCCGCACGAGAAATAATGCGGGATATGGCGTTTTTTGCTGATAGCAAAGTAGCGCATTTTCCCATACGCGAATATCTAGCCGATTATGTAGATATAGCATCAGGAGACATTGCATCATATAGACTTAGTGTTCTCGTAGGGGCGGCACTCTGCCGCCCACAAACCATCACTTGCTCCATAGATGCTCTTTTCTCGCCTATAGCCCCAAAATCCACATTCATTGAACACATCATTCGCCTGAAAATAGGCGACGAAATAAACTTGGACAACCTAGCAATGAAATTGGTACAAGCGGGCTATATTCGTGCTGATATGATAGAAGGTGCAGGTCGGTTCGCCATACGTGGCGGCATCATCGATATTTTTTCTTTTGACCATGAAAAAAATGGAAAAAATGCTGTACGTATAGAGCTTTGGGGCGATGAAATCGACTCTATGCGAGCCATGGACCCTATTAGTCAAAGGTCAATAGAGAATCTGCAAAATATCACAATCTATCCTGTTAGCGAAACATTGGGTACTACAGAAAAATCAACACTTCTTGATTATTTGCCCGATGACACGATAATCTTCTTTGATGAACCCTCCCGCATAGCACAAAATGCAGCGGCAGTGTATGAAGAATACACACGCTTTTTTGAGAATTTGCTTGAAAAAGGAGACGTAACACAAGAGCAATTTGGAAATTTCTTAGATTATGATACCATATTACGGGCGACAGGGAGTTTTGACAAAGTGCTTTTTTCACTTATGGCATATACTTTGCGAGACCTCAAACCAACGACAATAGCGCATTTTGAGGCAAAATCGGCGGCGGTGTTTTCTGGGCGCATAGATTTACTGGCGGAAGATTTGCAATATTTTACATCGCAAGGCTATACTACGGTAATTATGGCTGGCGGCGCATCGCGAGCGCGCAGATTGTGTGATGAGCTAATGGGCATGGATTTTTCTGCACATTATGCGGAAAATTTGGACGAGCTTGCAGATATGCAGGGTCGTGTTGTGCTACACGGCGGTGGCATATCGTCAGGCTTTGAGTTGCCGCAGGTAAAACTAGCTGTAATTAGTGGCGCAGAATTTTTTGGGGACGATGCGCTAGCAAAAAGCAAAAAGCCACGCCGCAAAGCCGCCCGCCGCCACAAAGGGGCTGTGATAGATAGCTTTATAGACCTTAATGTAGGTGATTATGTTGTTCATGATAATCATGGGGTAGGCATTTATCGTGGCTTAGAAAAAATCGAGATTGATGGAGTTTTCCGCGATTATTTGAAGATAAGCTACCATGGTGAATCTGCGGTGTATATCGCTATCAACCAAATGGATGTGCTGCAAAAATACATTGGCGCAGAGGGCGGCAAGCCGCGCATAAACCGCCTTGGTGGTGCGGATTGGCAAAAAACTAAGGCAAAAACCAAAGCCGCTGTGGAAGAAATTGCCAAGGAACTTGTGGAGCTGTACGCTAAACGCGAGGCGACAAAAGGGCATAGTTACGGAGAAGATACGGTATGGCAAACAGAATTTGAGGATAGCTTTATATACGAAGAAACAGACGACCAGCTGGCGGCTGTGGAAGATGTGAAACATGATATGGAAAGCCGCAAAGTGATGGACCGCCTTATTTGCGGCGATGTGGGCTATGGCAAGACGGAAGTTGCCATACGCGCTGCCTTCAAAGCAGTAAACGACCAAAAGCAGGTTGCATATCTATGCCCCACAACCATACTTGCACAACAGCATTACAACACCTTTGTGCAGCGCATGAAGGACTATCCTGTCAATATTGATGTGATGTCGCGCTTTCGTACGGCAAAGGAGCAACGCAACACACTTGATAAAGTGAGAAATGGTGCAGTGGACATACTCATAGGCACACATCGTTTGCTTTCAAAGGATGTGGACTTTAAGAACCTCGGCTTGATTATTGTGGATGAGGAGCAACGCTTTGGTGTATTGCATAAAGAAAAGTTAAAGCAAAATTGGGAGAATGTGGACGTGATGACACTTTCTGCCACACCTATACCACGTACGCTCCATATGTCTTTGGCGGGCATACGCGACATGTCGCTGCTAGAAGAGCCTCCGCACGAGCGCAGACCAATACAAACCTATGTACTAGAATACAGTGAAGAAGTGACAAAATCTGCCATAATGCGTGAACTTGCCCGCGGCGGGCAGGTGTATTATCTGCATAATCGTGTACGCAACATAGCAGAAACAGCCGACAAAATCCAAAAACTTGTGCCAGATGCGCAGGTAGCCTTTGCGCATGGGCAAATGACAGAAACCCAGCTAGAGAATGTGATGATGGACTTTATAGAGGGTGCTATTGATGTGCTTGTTTGCACCACCATCATAGAAAGCGGGCTGGACATACCAAATGTAAACACCATAATTATACAAGATGCTGATAATATGGGACTGGCGCAACTTTATCAGTTGCGTGGTCGCGTTGGGCGTGCGGGTCGCTCGTCTTTTGCATACCTAATGTATCGCAAAAACAAGGTGCTAACAGAAACTGCCGAGGCGCGCCTTCAAACCATACGCGAATTTACAGAATTTGGCGCGGGCTTTAAAATAGCCATGCGTGACCTAGAGATACGGGGTGCTGGTAATATCTTAGGTGCGGCACAGCATGGTCATATGGATGCCGTGGGCTATGAAATGTATTGTAAACTGCTTGACCTAGCCGTGAAAGCCATGCGCGGCGAAGAGCTAGAGCCAGAATTTGAAACCCATATGGACATTGTAATCGATGCGTTCATCCCCGAAACCTACATTGCAAACGAACACCGCAAGCTAGAAATCTACAAAAAAATCTCCCATATAGGCAGCGAGCAGGACTTTCACGACGTGCAAGAGGAGCTAGAGGACCGCTTCGGTGAGCTGCCACGCTCCGCCCAAAACCTACTGGACATAGCCCTGCTAAAAGCCCGCGCCCGCGCGGTGGACATCATCTCCATAGCCCAAAAAGGGCGCAATATCGTCATCACCTTCAAAGGCGATGCAAAAGTAAACCCCTTGCAAATAGGCGAAATGGTAGCCAAAAGCAAGGGGCGTATGAAGTTTAAACTAGGCACAACGCCGCATTTGACGATGCGCTTTGAGGAAGGTGAGGATTTTATGGGGTGGTTGGGGTCGGTGGTTATGGGACTGACTGTGGATTCTATTTCTTGAGCTTTTCACTTGTGGCATGGAGAAAGTATAGACCATTGCCTTCGAGCTTTTTCCTGTCCTCCTTCATGGATTCACTATGCTCTTTTACGGTCTTTACAGCTTTGCTTGCAACGCGAGCCGCCGTATCTGCTGTTGGAATAATCGCTGGAATTATGGGCGAAAGGTCAAATGGAATCATCTGCGCCATAGTGGCTAATGCACTAGAAACCATTACGCCAATTGTTATAAAACTGCTACGCAATATTTTTTCGTCTGAAAATATGTTGTAACCCAGATTCTTAACAAAACTGTTGGTCTTTGTTTCATCTTCAATATCTTGTAATGCAGGTGCGATTCTTGTGTAATATAGATTTTTGCAAGCTTCCCCTATGCTCTGGCTACCCTCTACATGCTTGATTTCGTCAGAAAGTATTAAAATTTCTTTTCTGAAATGAATAAGAGGTTTTGCCAATTCTTTTCTGATATCCAAGATTTCATCTATTGGAACATCTCCAAAATTAGGTAGCTTTAGAGCTAGATACTGGAGTAGATGGGTTGTTTTATTTATCGCAGTCGGGTTGGAAGTTACACCTCCCACTTTGCTCGATTTTGTCACAAAATCTTCATATAGCTTATAGGCATTTTGAGAATAAACTGGTGCTCCGCCATAGCTATTTGTGTCCATAGCATATAGGAGATGAAGATTTGACAGTTGTTCGTTATTTAAGCTAGAAAGAAATTCTATGACTTCTTCGTCATCCGTATGCCCTATTAATTCAGATGCGCTCCCGTGGATAAAGCTTTTGACGAGACCTGCATCAATAAGTTGAATGACGGATCGGGCATCTTCGATTGTTTGGTTAAACAATATCGAAAATTCTTCCGAATTGCGAGCTACCCCTTTGGTCTCGCTATAATCCATCAAAGCAAGGGAGTTGATCGAATGACTCACTACGCCTATCTGGTCAGCGTAAAGCAATAATGGCTTGATTAACTCAAGCTCCCCTTCATATGCATTTTTGGATGACACACCGTTCGGCGTTATTAGAGGATTATTAGTGTACACTGTAAAATCAAGGCTCATCAAAACTGCCCCTTTCTCAAAAATCAGACACTATTTGTTAAACAGTGTATCACATCTTGTAGAAAAAAGCAATATCATTGTGTTTGATTCAACCTAACCCGCCTCAACCTCAACGCATTCCCAAGCACACTAACCGAACTAAGCGACATAGCCACCGCCGCAATCATAGGGTCTAGCAGCGGTCCGCCCGCCAAGTACCACAATCCCATAGCAATAGGAATACACAGCACATTATAGATAAACGCCCAAAATAGATTCTGACGGATATTTGTGATGGTTTTGCGGCTTAGGGCTATGGCGGCTGGCACGGCGGTTAGTGCGCCACGCATCAGCACAATATCAGCGGACTCTATAGCCACATCCGTGCCTGTACCTATGGCTATGCCCACGTCGGCTTGGGCTAGGGCTGGCGCATCATTTATACCATCACCCACCATGGCCACCCTTTTGCTCTCGGCTTGCAGTTGCCTTATCTTTTCGGCTTTATCGGCAGGCAAAACCTCCGCCATTACATTTGTTATGCCTGCTTGTTTAGCCACGGTGGCGGCTGTGGCGGCATTATCGCCCGTTAGCATAACAACATCTATGCCCATGGATTGCAATTTCTCTACAGCCTCGCGGCTTTCAGGCTTAATGATATCTGCCACAGCAATAATACCCGCCATTGTTCCGTCTATAGCCATAAACATTGGGGTTTTGCCTTCGGATGCCAAATTATCCGCATCTGTGGCATATTGACCCAATTCAATTTGGTTCTCGTCCATCAATCGCTTATTGCCGATCAAGATAGTCTTGTCATCAATGGCAGCAGAAATCCCTTGACCTGTGATGGAATTAAAAGCGGTAGGTACGACAAATTCTATACTATCTTCGATACCCCTATTAACAATTGCCTCACCCAAAGGATGCTCGCTATTTTTTTCGGCAGATGCCGCAAGGCGCAATATTTCGGTGTTGCCATGGTCTCCATATATCACAATATCTGTTACATGCGGCTTACCAACGGTAATCGTACCTGTTTTATCCAGCACAACCGTATTCACTTTATATGCAGTCTCCAAAGATTCGCCGCTTTTTATCAAAATCCCATTTTCTGCGCCCTTGCCCGTACCAACCATGATGGATGTGGGCGTGGCAAGCCCCAAAGCACATGGACAAGCAACTATTAGTATTGCAATGAAGATGCGCATAGAAAACCATAGGTCTTGGTCGCCTAAAAAATACCATCCAGCTAATGATGCAACGGCAATAAGAATGATGGCAGGAACAAAACGCTCCGAAATAGCGTCTGCTAATGCGGCAATAGGGGCTTTGCTACCCTGTGCTTGCTCCACAAGCGAGATTATTTGTGCCAGCGCGGTATCTTTGCCAACCTTCGTAGCGCGGTATTTTATAGCACCATTTTTATTGATACTAGCCCCGATTATGCTGTCGCCAATGCCCTTGGAAACAGGCATGGATTCGCCTGTTAGCATGGCTTCATCCACGCTGGTTTCACCCTCTATTACAACGCCATCCACAGGCATTTTCTCTCCAGGGCGCACAATAATAATGTCGTCAACAGCAACTTCTTCGATAAGCACCTCAACCTCAGCATCATTACGCATTATCTTAGCCGTTTTTGGCGCAAGCCCCATCAGCTTTTTAATCGCCTCTCCTGTCTTGCCTTTGGCGCGGGCTTCCATATATTTCCCAAGCACAATAAGTGTTAAAATAACGCCCGCAATCTCAAAATATGGCTCATGATTGCCGCCTAAAAATGTGTTAGCAAAAGTCAGATACAGACTATATAAAAATGCCGCCGCCGTACCTTTGGCGATAAGCGAATCCATATTAGGGCTGCGCCGCCACATGGCAATAAAGCCTTTTTTGTATATTGCCCAGTTCATGATAACAACGGGTAGGGTGAGGGCTAGTTGCAGCCATGTGTTTTGCGCGGGATAGTTATGCATAATCCAATGATGTATGGCAGGGAAGCCAAGCCACATAAGAAAATGTGGCACCATGGATATAATAAAGAGAGGGGAGGTAAAAATGATGGAGATAATAAGCCGCCGCTTTAGTCCGCCTATTTCCTGCGCCTTGCGCTCTGCAACCTCATCCACGCTCTCCTCGCGGGATAGCTCAAAGCCCGCACGCTTCACAACCCGCATGACATCCAAAAGCGATACCGTAGTTGTATCATAGGAAATATGCAGTTTTTCTGCTGCAAAATTCACATTGCTTTCCGTTACGCCATCAAGCTTACGCGTTACGCGCTCTATATTCTTTGCGCAGGCGGCGCAAGTCATGCCCTGTATATTTAAAATAACATTCTCCATTATTTTATTAGCCTCCCTATGGATTTTAGCAACTCTTCTGTGGCGCACTCATCACCATCACGAAGCTTCGGTGCAATACAAGTTTTTACGTGGCTTTCTAATAAAATTTTTGCCACGCCGTCTATGGCAGATTTTACAGACGATATCTGTGTCAATATATCGTCGCAATATTCGCCGCGCTCTATCATGCCCTTAATGCCGCGCACCTGCCCCTCTATACGGTTCAGGCGGGTGGCTAGGGCTGTGCTTAGATTATCTGGTCTACCAGACACAAAATCACCTCAATTAGATTATACTATACCCCGCTATCCTATGTCAAGATGCAAAATCAATCACTTTCAAATATATTTGTTCAGAACCATTACATCTTATTAGCAATTTTCTCTGCATACTCCACAATGCTTTTGTCAAAACCCATAAACTCAAGCAATTTAATGGCGTTGCGCGTAGTGGATGCTCCTGAGTTTAATTTATAGTTAAACTCAATACTCTCATTCGCTATATTCTCACTAAAATGATAATTATCAAATTTATCATCCAAAATGCGTGTCAACTCTATATCATGTGTAGCTATAACGCATAGACAATCCTGTTTGTGTAAATGCTCCAGCGCGGCAGCGGAAGCAGCAATGCGCTCAATTGTGTTTGTGCCGCGCAATATCTCATCAATATAGCAAGCACAAGCATATTTTTGTATATAGTCCATAATGCGCTCTAGCGATTTAATTTCTGCTACAAAATAGCTCTCGCCACCAAGTAAATTGTCTTGCACAGCCATGGAAGTAGCCACCAAGCAAAAACGCGTTCGAAACTCCCTTGCGGCACAGGTATGTATGGTTTGTGCCAATATGCCGTTTACAGCGAGAGCGCGAATAAATGTTGACTTCCCAGAAGCGTTAGAGCCTGTCACCAAATTATGATTACTGAAAGTACCAGAATTTGTAACGGCCAATGGGATAAGTGGATGAAAAACCTCGGAAAACTTCACGCCTGCATCGTTGGAAAATGTTGGCAAACAGCAGGTAGGCAAACTTTTTCTAAAAGATGCAATACATATCGCATTATCAATCTCTCCAATAGCCTTATATAGTTCATGCAGCTTATCGTGATGCTTTTTTATTCTCAACATAAACTTATTAAATTGGCGCATGTCAATTAAAAACAAAATATCTAAATACATTGTAAGACCCGTAATGTCAGCATTACCAAGACCACTGCGAAGAGACATACGTCTGGTCAATTTTCTAAAAGCAAGGCTGTTTTTTCTGATATCATCCACAACAGGCAAACCGTGAAGTTCTTCTAATGCGCAAATTCTCCTGCCTGCACCCAAAAGTTTGACAAAATAGCTAATATTAAGCATTTCAGAATCTACTCGAAATTTTGTTTTGTAATAAATTATTAGATTTATTGCAAAAGCAAGAAAAATCAAGGATGCACCCAAATGTACATTGATAAAGAGAAAGAGGGCGGAGGCGAGAGGCATCAGTCCGAAAATTGTATATAAAGGTGGAAAAGGCAATATGTGGTAGTTTGATTGAAACATAAGAGAGGGCAGGCTGTTATAATTTTGCTTGCCCAGAGTTGAGAGGGCAATCTGCGCCCTTAATCTGGCTTGAGGATTATGGGCGAAGGAAGCTATTAGTTCCTCTTTTTGCGCAAGTGGTTTTTCGTCTTGATGAAGTTCATGCAAGCAATTATATAGATACTCCTCGCCAATAGAGGTCACGCAAGCGTTAATGCGCTTAAAAACATTGTCCATATTAAGGTCATTCCAAGTAGTTTTGTCCACACGCAAGCAATTAGTGTTATGCGCATCTTTAAATTCGGAATATTTCTTTATGCTATCCAGCTCGTAATCTGTGTTATTAGGGGCATTGCCGAAAGCATCGCGAAATTTTCCTTCAACTTTTTTACGCGATTGCAATTTTGTGATAATAAAAGACACAACAATCACAGCGAGAATAGTCGCTAATAAATAGATGATATAATCAGTAAATGTTACCATACCGCCCCTTAATACTTCCCAAAGTCTGACTGCATATACACAGGCGTTTCACCTGTATTTACCTGCAAGCCGTCTATTCTTGGTGCGCCAGAAACTTTATTTACAGCACTTGGGTTAATCTTTTTTCTAGGTGTACTAATATTAGTGCCTTCTTGTAATGGCGTAGTAGCTGACCCAGCCTTGCCGCCAAAAGCAATATCGCGCCTAGATTTTGCTGTACCTTCGATGTTTAGGTTAGCTAAGGCGACCTTTATGGACACAAAGTCGTTTGGTAGCTCTGATAAATGTCTGGATTTTCTTTCGATATTTTCCAATGATTGCGCGATTATGCCTAAATATTTTGTGAGAGCTGTTGATGCATTATTTGCGGATACTTTTAGTTTTAAGAGTTCGCCTTTAGCGTTCGCATCCACCTTTACATCCATTTTACCTATGGCAATGGCATCTAGTGCTACCTTGGTCTGCTCTATAGGCACTATCAGTGCATCCATCAGCTTGTTCAGATTTTGTGCCAGTTTATTCCATTCCCCCGAATATTTTTTACAAATTATTCGCTTCTTAAAATCTCCAGATGCCGCCGCAGAAACGATACTTTGGATATCTGCAGAAATCTCGCTTATAGTGCGCGACAATGCCGACACGGCTACGATATGACGGCTTTTTTGACCATAGCCTTTGCTATAAGTAAATTCGCCGACTGCAAATTTCTCTAGGTATAATGACAAATTGTCCAACTCGTCCTCAAGACAGGATATGATGCTGTTTGTTAATGTAGCGGCGACTTTAAATTCGCCATCAAAGGCATCAGTTGGCATTCTTTCGCCAAATTCGTGCCTTCGCATTTTGCTTTCTATCAAATGTTTAGCTTCCCGTAGCCTAAATAGCGAATCTGCCGAATGGGTAAGGTAATCAGATATTTGACCCAGCTCATCATTTCCTTTGTAGGCTATTATATTTTTTAGGTTGCCGCTAACAAAATCTTTAGAGGACTTGGATATAGTAATGGCGGGTATAACAACAATACGCATCAAAATAGAAAGAACTATAAGTATCAGGATTATTGCAATAATTGTCGCCACTATCAAGATAGAAACTTGGCTCACAAAGACAGTAAACAAAGCAAAAGCTACAAAAATAAGAATGATAAAAGAAAAGCTCAAAACAAATTTTGCCCGCAATGTCATGTTTTTCATAGTTCTTACACCATTCCTCTCTTCAATAAAAATGCCGCAAAATCAAGGTCTTGCGCGGTAGTTATCTTTATATTTGCCGCATTTGTCGTCACAATACTAGAAAATATGCCGATATTTTCTAGTATTTGACAATCATCTGTGCCATCAAAACCATCCCTAACCGCCACCTTATGCGCCTTTAACAAATCTGTAAAATATGCGGCTTGTGGGGTTTTTGCAGCAAATAGCTCCTCTCGATTTAACGTATCTGTAACCATATTCTTTGCACCCACAACTTTAATGGTATCCGAAACTGGCAATGCTAGGATTGCGGCTCTGTACGCATATGTAGCGGCTATTAACGATTTTATCTCAGACTCATTTACAAAAGGCCTAGCGGCATCATGCACAAGGATGATGCTTTCAGATGATAAGTCTGTTATGGTATTTAGCCCTATATATGTGGATTCGCGCCTACTTTTCCCACCAGCAACTACATCTATAATCTTGGATATAGCATATTCATCAATCAAATTCTGACAGTGATCCACATAATCTCTTGGTGCAACAAGCACAATGCCATCTATGCAACCTATTGTATCAAATTTCTTTATGCTATGCAAGAAAACGGGCATGTCGCCCAATATTTGGAATTGCTTTGGCATAGAGCCTCCAAAACGCATCCCAGAGCCACCTGCAAGCACAATAACATAGCAATGCTTGTCTTTTCGCATTAGTTTTTCCTAAAGTCCTTTACATTCACGCTAAAGCCGCCCTCGCGGTCAATAAACTCAATCACATTAGGGTCATCAAGAATACCCACGGGAAATTGTAATGTGATGCCACTTTCGCTCTTAATTTTTGCCGTGCCAAATTCCTTTGCGCAGAACTTTTCGCCCAAAAATAGGTCGCTTACAAGACCAGCTTCACGTGCCGCCGCAAGAAACTCATCTCGCGCTTCACCTTCGCCAAAGGCTTCTCTGGTGACACTTTCTAATCGCACTTCGCCATCATTTTCTATTGCCTCTTCTATCATAGCTATCTGAAATTTTGCCGCCGCAATAGGATTTTTGCCAAAATAAGCCGCCACGGTGTCTTCTAAAATAGCCTTTATAACCTTCGCGGCTTGCTTTTTGGACAATGATGCACCCGCGCTCAAAAACAGTTTAGAGAAATAATTTATCTCTTCGCCGCCTACATTATGCGGCTTTTCCATGATTTTTAGCACCATGGGGTCATATGGGATGACGACAGCCTCTGTTACCTTCGCGCCGCCAAGCGGCAAGGCAAAAGAGCTTTGTACAATATGGTTTTCGCCGCCTTTTACCTCATGGGTATAGAAGACACTGTGATTAAGTTTAAAAATGGCTATGTGCGGCGTACCTTTTATCTCAAATTGGGTTACAAGCAGGTCAGCGGGCGGTATACTACCGTTTTCCAGCATTATCTCAGAAAGTTTCACACAAAAATCCCAGCTGGTAGCTTTAAAGTCTATTTCTTTTGCAAAATATTTGCGCAAAGTAGCTAAAACACTAGAATCCGCCTCAAATGTAGCTTCTTTAACGTCTGAGCTATTCATAATCTTTTTTATATGTTTGGTCAAAAATTCCGCAACCATGTCGCTATCTAGGTCTAGCTCCGATTCTGAAAGCACAACCTGTCCGCGCTCATTGTCTATAATATGCAAAATCCCGTGATTTATCAGAATATCCATTTTATGTATCCTCCTATGTAAATAAAAAGTGTATTCTATAATAACATATTTTCTATAACTTGTCAGCAATTTCATAAATCAATTTTTCTGTGGCATCAAATCCAAGGCAGGGGTCTGTGATAGATTGTCCAAAGGCTTGTTTGCCACGCTCCGCTGCGCCATCTTCTATATATGATTCTATCATCAATCCTTTTATGAGATTTTGATTCTTTAGCACTTCCATAGCGATTTTTGGTTGTTCGCTGTGACATTTCATTGAGTTTGCATGGTTTACATCAACTATTATGCTTGAAAGCCCCATGTCACGCAACTTCAACAGATTATCTCTGCTATAATTTGGCTCAACACCACCGCGCAGTATGCCATGGGCTAATTTGTTACCGCCACTTTGCACTATATGCCCATCGAATAAAAAATCGTGAGGGGCTTTAGCCGCTGTTACAGCATTTATCATGCTTCGCAAATCCCCCGATGGTGGATTTTTTATACCGCAGGCGGCATCCAACCCGCTGGCAACAAGCCTATGCTCCTGATTTTCAGACGAACGCGCTCCGATGGCGTAATAGTTAATAATATCATCAAAATAGGATAGGGTAGCGGGGTATAATAGCTCATCCGCTGTGGGCAAGCCTGTTTGCTCTTGTACAGCCAAATGTAGACGGCGTGCGGTCTCTATGCCATTAGGCTCATGCAAAAGCCCCATATAGCCAGTACATGCCGTGCGCGGCTTTGCGGTAAATACGCGCATGACAACGCATACACGCTCATGCACCCTCTTGGCTACCTCGGATAATTTTGCGGCATACTCTAGCACTGCGGCGGGGTCATCTGCCGAGCATGGTCCTATAATCAGCAACAGGCGGTCACTTTCTCCACGGATGATGGCGGATATCTCGCTATCATTTTTAGCCTTATGCCTAACCGTCTTCTTGCTTGTATTTATCTCTTTTTTTAGCTCCCCTTCATTTGGCAATTTTGCCACAATCTCTATCACGATTCATCACCACCTGAAATAACCCACTTTCTATTCGCATTCACCTTTTCTTTGGCTATTAACGCATCAACGAGATTTATATTCATAGCGTTAGCGATTTCGCTAAGCACAATCAAGATATCCGCAATTTCTTCCGCTACAGCAAAGCTACCCTTTGCATCAGCCCCAATTGACATGCCCTTGGTATTTTTGCGTATAGCCTTGGCAAGTTCGCCAACCTCTTCTGTTAATAGCAATAGGGAATTTTGAATGGGTTGTCCATTTAAACCTCTTAATTCTAATATTTGGCTGATGTACCCCTGAAGTCCTACAAGCGAAAGATTACGGTTAAGCCCTGCGAATAACTTCTGCTGGGTTTTCTCGTCGCTATCGGCATTAAGGTAAAAATAACCAATATCAGCCATTCTGCCGCCATATGCCGCCTCGCACAAAGTTGCCTCATGCATAAACTCTAACCGCTCAAGCAATCTAATGGAATGGGTATTAATTATTTCTGTTACTGCACGTATTTTGGATAGCCCGTAATCCTTAAAAGCAAAGCTAATAGCGACCTGCAAAGCCTCAGTCATAAACCCTTGCCCCCAATAGTCAGGATGTAAAATATATCCAATATCAGCCAAATACTGCTCTGTTATATTAACAAAATGAATATTGCCGATAATGTCGTTAGTAGATTTTATCACTATAGAAAAACATATTTCTAGCCTCAAATTAAAATCAAAAGCGGCGGCAATGTCTTTGGCATCGATATCTGTATGCCCAAAGAGAGATTCATATATCTCAGGAGAACCGTAATATTCGGCAAAAGCAGTATAGTCATCCACATGAATCCTGCGTAAAATTAGTCTCTCAGTCTCTATATTAGGAATATGCATAAAATCAGCTCCAATACTTTCTGTCTAGCGCGCGATACTGTATCGCTTCTGAGATATGTGCGGCGGCAATATCCCTTGCCCCGTCCAAATCTGCAATAGTACGAGCTAGCTTTAATATTTTATGATAACCCCGCGCCGAAAGCCCCATAACATCATACACACGCTTCACCAAAGCGCGGCTATCGCCATCCAGCTTGCAATATTTGTCAATAGAGCCGCCATGCAGTTCCGCGTTTAGACTAATGCCTTCATTTTCATAGCGTTTAGCCTGAAATTGTTGTGCTTGCTTTACTTCTTCGCGTATCTCTTGTGAGCTTTTGCTCCTTGTGCTACCCTCAAAATCCTTGTAATTCACCCGCGCCGCCTCTACATGCATATCTATTCGGTCAAGCAATGGGCCAGATATTTTGTCCAGATAGCGATTAACCTCGCGCTCGCTGCATTTGCAACGGTCGCCATCGCCAAAAAAGCCGCAAGGGCAGGGGTTCATGGATGCCACAAGCATAAAGCTGCAGGGATATGTAATGGCGGCATTGGCACGCGAAATGGTGACAATGCGGTCTTCTATAGGTTGCCGCAAAGCTTCAAGCACATTGCGGTTAAACTCTGGCAGCTCGTCCAAGAATAGCACGCCATGATGCGCCAAGGATACTTCGCCAGGCTTTGGTATGCGCCCGCCGCCAACAAGGGCGGAATATGATATAGTATGATGTGGTGCGCGAAATGGTCTAGTCCTCACTAATGCACCCTTGTCGGGTATCATGCCCGCCACAGAATATATCTTGGTAACATCTATACTCTCTTCAAATGTTAGGTCTGCTAAAATGCCAGATAAACGCCGTGCCATCATGGTTTTTCCGCTGCCTGGCGGACCTATCAGCAATATATTATGACCGCCCGCCGCAGATATAGTCAGCGCACGCTTTACGCTTTCTTGTCCCTTTACATCAGCAAAATCCAATATATTTTCATCAGCAGATTGCGCCCTTATGACCTCATCGCGCCTATAAAGCGGCAACATCCCATCTTTAAAATGGTCTATCAGCTCTTTCAGACTTTGCGGCGCAATAATCTTAATGCCTTGCACCAAGGATGCCTCCTCAGCATTTTGATGCGGCACAATGCACGCCGAAAATCCTGCATTAGCCGCAGAATACACCATCGGCAGCACGCCCTGTATCGGTCTTATCTCGCCATCTAGGGACAATTCGCCTGTCACAAAAACATTGCGCAAGGCGGTAGCGGGAATGATGCCCAAGCAAGCTAATATCCCCAAAGCAATAGGTAAATCGTAGGCTGGTCCTTCCTTGCGGATGTCTGCTGGTGCAAGATTGACGGTAACACGCCTAGGCGGCACAAGCACACCGATATTCCGAATAGCCGTACGCACGCGCTCCCGCGATTCCTTCACAGCAGAATCTGGTAGCCCTACAATATCAAATGCGGGCATACCGCCCGCCATATCCACCTCTACCTCTATCGTGATGCCAGAAACGCCAAAAAGCGCACCAGATGTAACTTTAGCTACCACATATACCTCCCGAATTTGTGCTACTTTACAACCCAGTATGGATTTTTCTTCGTACCCTTATTTTCAATTAAGCCATGTTTGACCATAAAATTTATATATGCAACTGCATGTCTCTGTGCCATATTTAAAAGAAAAGCAATGCGCCAAATTGCTATATTGGGTTCATTTTTCATCACTAAACATTTTCTAACAAGCTCGCCGATTATATACACAACTACCATAAAAATACCAAAATGCAACCCGCGTAAGCCACCAAAGAAAGATGCGCTAATCCAAGCAAAGGCAATAAGGCAAACAGTCTCGACAGAAAAAACGAGTCTAAGCCTACTACGAATTGAGTCTGAAAAATTATCCATAAAATATCACCCAAAAATCTAAATCGCTACAGGACGTTAATCTCATCAAAACTAACAATCAATTTGGTTTTCGGATGGTTTTAGCAACAAAAAAACACCACCCTTCAATATGATACCTTCAAACATAATTGTACCATATATCCTAAGCAGTGTCAAAATCATTATATTCTGCTACAATATAGCCCCCCTAAATATCCGCAGCCGCAGCCCCGGCAAACACAAGAGCGGGAACAACAAATATCAACCAGCCAGGATGCCACCATCCAAACCAAAAGCCCATGACAAGATATAGGGCAGGGGATGTGATTATGCAAAACAGCGCGATACGCGCTATAGACCCAAGCCCTCTACGTGGCGTTGCTGTGGTCGTCATGGCTAATTTTTCATCGTGACCATGACTGTAATGGTCTTCCGATGGTATTTCGTTATTGCCATTAGAGTTTTGGCGGCTATGGTCAGCACCTATCACAGCTGTAAACTCGCCTTCCTTCAGCAAATAATCTGTAGAAACACCAAAAATACGGCTAAGTTGCACAATATTTTCTATGTCAGGCACACTTTCGTTAAGTTCCCAGCGTGATATAGCTTGGCGAGAAATGGTTATATGTTCCGCCAACTGCTCCTGAGACATACCGCTTTGTTTGCGTAATACTTGTATTTTTTCTCCTAATGTCATAAAGTTACCCCCATAAGAAAGCGTTTTTCATTTATTATAACACAAATAAACAACAGTTTTCAAGCAATTGCGGTTAGCAAGGGCATGGAATAACCGCAACTAATAGTTGCGAACAACGTATTTATCGCATTTAGTGAGGAAAGCGAAAAGTGTTGATTTTTGTCAAGATATATGTTATAATAAACACATTATCTGTATGTAACTTAGTGAACTCATATGCCTTTAAGGAGGTGGCTTTGGTGACATATAACCAACTTGTAGAAAATTCAGGAAAGAAACAACAAATATCAAAGGAACGCTTAGCTTTATTGCGCGCCTCTATTCTGGCAATGATAATTGTTTTGTTAGGGGGTGCCTTTTTCGTTATTGTCAGCTTCTTTGTATACCGCGATTTTGCTACCAATTCATATGCTAATCAAGCGTCAGGCATTGCAACTGGCATAGCTGGTTCTATTGACCCAATACGATTTGCTGAGTCTATTGAGGGCGAAACCCCTGATGAATATTGGTATGATATTTATAATTTAGTAAACACCATTTTTTCACGTTTACATGATGTGGCGTATATATACATAACAGTGCCGTATAGGGACGGTCTGTTTTCCTATTATGTTTCAAGCGCGATACCTAGCGGCTTTTTGGTAGTGGAAACCGACCCAAATGTTTTTGGTGAAAATTCGACTGAGGTTTATTTACATGGAAGCATTGTTACAACAGGCATAATAGATGCTGGGGGATGGGGTGCGCTGGTAGCTGGGCTGTCACCGATTTTTTGCATTGATGGTAATGTGATTGGGTTGGTTGGTGTCGATTTTTTTGCACAACCTTTTCTTGATGATGCTACAAATTTGGCACTTTTATTAGGTGCTTTCGTGGTAATTTTGTCTGGATTTACAGGGGTGATTTTATATCGAAACAACAAGCGCGTTATCATAGAATTAGTAAAAGCATCTGAGATCGCTCACAAATATCTTGATTCATCGCCACTGCTTATTGAGATTTGGGATGAAGATTTTAATGTGATTGACTGCAACCAGCAAACCCTTGATATGTTTGGTCTTTCTAGTAAAGAAGAATATATAGCTCGATACGATGAGTTTATTCCCGAATTTCAGCCATGCGGCACCCCGTCAAAACAACTAAATGAAATTTATGCAAAAAAGGTGATAGAAGAAGGAGTTGTCAGGCATGAATGGATGCATCAATTTTCGGATGGAACTCCTTTGCCCGCTGAGGTTACATGTGTACGTGTTGAACAAAACGGCAAATCTTTGATTTTGGGATACACACACGATTTGCGAGAAGTTAAGAAAGCAATGGATGAAACCAGGGCGGCTGATGAGCGTGCCGCGCTTCTACTTGATGCCATGCCGCTTGCATCTTTTATGACAAAGCGAATAATAGGAGAAGATGGTGCATTATCAGACTTTTCGGCATTGGATTGCAATGAGGCCGCATTAGACTTATTTGGGTTTTCAAGCAAAGAAGAGGCTGTTTCCCGACTTAAAGACATCTATCCTTTGCCATCAAATGGTACAAGTGTCGAGGAGACAACTCGTGAGCCATCTAAGATTGCTTACGAAAAAGGTTCACATCGCTTTGAATTTGACTTACAAAGTACAGACGGAACACCTATACCATGTGATGTAATCTTGGTGCGAGTGCATTACAAAGGAGAGCCTGCCCTAGCTTGCTTTATAAATGATTTACGCAGAGAAAAACGCATGGAAGATGCGGAGAAAAAAGCCCATGTTCTTCTTGAGGCCTTACCTGAGCCTTGCGTTTTGTTTGATGAAGATTTTAATATGCTTGACTGTAACCAAGCAACCCTAAATTTGTTTTTGATATCAAAAGAAATAGAGATAGAACGTTACCCTAAGGGTGTACGGGAGGAATGGATAGATAAATGTACAAATGACCATAAGAATTGTAAAAAAGTCGGAAGTGAAAGTTGTCTCCGCCGTAAATACTTTATGGATAACTATAGATACATTTTCCCTGGATATCCCGAGAAAAGAGATGAAATTGAAGAAGGGTTTGCAATGAGGTGTCAAGAGGCAATAGAAGAATCATTGGAAAACAAAGTATATCGCTTTAAATATGAACATCTCACATTATATGGCGAGCCTGTTTTATGCGAAATTTCGATTGTACCAGTTAAGCTTGAAAAAACAACAGGTTTTGCTTGTTATATCCGAGATATTCGTGATGAAAAGCGACGCTTGATTGCGGAAGAAGAAAATATGGCAAAAACGCAATTTTTAACCCGTATGAGCCATGAAATCCGTACACCGCTGAACTCTGTCATAGGCATATCTGAAATAGAACTGCAAAAAGATATACATATTCAAGAAATTGAGGATGCTTTTAGAAGAATTTATAACTCTTCTAGGTTGCTTTTGGCTATTATCAATGACATCTTAGACCTATCCAAGGTAGAAGCTGGCAAAATGGAAATAATCCCTGTTGCCTACGAAACGGCGAGCCTTATAGCGGATACGGTGCAGTTAAACCTTATGGATATGGGCAGCAAGCGTATTGATTTTATCCTTGAGATAGACGAAGCACTGCCGATGCATCTTATCGGTGATGAGATACGCATTAAGCAGATTTTTAATAATCTCATCTCAAATGCCTTTAAATACACAGATGAAGGCAGTGTGACCCTGAAGCTGTGGATGGAAGAGTCCTCGGAAGATGACAGCATAACACTTGCTGCTAGCGTAATTGATACAGGGCAAGGTATGAGCCAAGACCAACTCGACAAGCTGTTTTATTCGGAGTTTACAAGATTCAATCTACAGCAAAACCGCACAGTCGAAGGGTATGGTCTGGGTATGACCATCACATTCTCGCTAGTTAATATGATGGGTGGAGATATCAAAGTGCACAGCGAGCTTGGTCAAGGAAGCATCTTCACTGTGTATATTCCGCAAAAACTAGAAAGCAAGCGGTCGCTAGACAAAGAAGTGATAGAAAGCCTAAGGAACTTTGAATCTGTAAAAAGCTATATGAAAGAAGCGGCAACAATTGAACACGAGCCTATGCCCTATGGTTCTGTCCTTGTTGTGGATGATGTAGAATCGAATCTATATGTTGCCAAAGGTCTATTAAAGCCATATAAGCTAGACATTGAGACTGCTTCAAGCGGCATAGAGGCTATTGGGAAAGTTAAAGATGGCAATGTATACGATATTATCTTCATGGATTACATGATGCCAGATATGGATGGCATAGAAACCATAAAAATCTTACATGATATGGGATATAACCAACCGATTATAGCTTTTACCGCAAACGCAACTATTGGTGCATCCAAGATGTTTTTGGATAATGGTTTCTCGGGTTTTATCTCCAAGCCGCTAAATCCAAGCAGGTTGGATGCCTACTTAAAGAAATATATATATGCAAAACAGTCACCAGAGGTCATAGAGGCGGCAAAAACCAAATATCCAAAGCGTAGCAACGAAGCGGATAATGTAAAAAATATCTCTGGCAAACTAAGAGAATCGTTTTTGATAGATGCAAGCAAGAGCATAGTCATCTTAGAATCCATGATGCAAATTGAGCCAGAGGATACAGGTGCTTTAAGACTATATGTAATCCAAGTTCATGCTGTTAAGAGTGCGCTAACAAATATTGGGTGTACAGACCTAGCTAAGACAGCAGGAATACTAGAAGAAGCAGGACGTAATAATGACATAGACACAATAAAAAGCACCACGCCAAGATTCTTAGACGATTTACGCAGGACTGTAAAGGCATTGACAAGGCGCAGAAGAGATGATATCCTTGATGATGAAGAGGATTCGGTATATATAGGTGAACAGCTGCTTGCTATAGCTGAGGCATGTGAGGCATATGACACACAGAGGGTGCAGAGCCTATTGAACGCCTTAAAGGAAGTTCCGTTCTCCAGAAATACAACAATAGCTATAGAAAAGATAGAAAAGCACTTATTGTTGAGCGATGACGACAAAGCGGCAAGGCTAGCAAGAATCACTGCAGACAAAATCTTGAAAAAGGAGGCGCAAGCATGAAAAAGACAATATTTGTAGTTGATGATAGTATAAGCAACCTAACCCTAGCCTCCGAAGCACTAAGCCCTTATTATGCAGTGAGGACTATCCCCACAGGCGAAAAGGCTATTATGCTACTAGAAAAAACAAAGCCAGACCTAATACTTCTTGATATAGAGATGCCAGATATGAATGGCTTTGATGTGTTAAAGCAACTAAAGAGCAATAAGAACTATAGAGATATCCCTGTTATCTTTCTTACAGCAAAAACGGATTTTTTTACTGAAATAGAAGCCTTGGAGATGGGTGTTGTGGACTTTATAGGCAAGCCATTTAATCCTGCCGTGCTTCTTAATAGGATAAAGCATCATATAGACATAGCGGGGTTGGTAAATGAACGTACCATGCAACTAAATAGTGCGAAAAAGGATATAATCTTTGTTTTGGCAGATGTGGTAGAAAACAGAGATGAATCCACAGGCGACCATCTAGGGCGCACAAGCCGACTTGTCAAATTGTTGCTAGAGCATATGATGGTTAAGAATGTGTACTATGACCAGATTTCTGGTTGGGATTTTGACCTAATTTCTGAATGCTCTTTGCTTCATGATGTAGGTAAAATAAATATCCCTGATGCCATTTTAAAAAAACCAGGCAAATTTACGCCCGAAGAGCGCAAAATAATGCAGGAACATGTCACTATAGGTGAAAAGATTATCGATAAAATAATAGACCGTAGCGGCGAAAATGTATTTTTGCGCAATTCAAAGATATTTGCTATATCACATCATGAAAAATGGGATGGCTCAGGCTATCCGTATGGGTTAAAAGGAGAACAAATACCTCTGCAAGGGCGCGTGATGGCTATTGTGGATGTATTTGATGCGCTAACGTCCAAACGTATTTATAAAGATGCTTTTACATCAGAGCAATCGCTAAAAATAATCTTAGAGGAAAAAGGCAAGCATTTTGACCCGCATATAGCTGACCTATTTCTTGATATCCGAAAGCGGATTTGTGAGATATATTGTGATTGATTTATAAGGGACAGGGCATACAGCATTTACAATTGATAAAGAAATAGCCGCCCTCAGTAAAGTAGAGCGGCTATTTTAATGTTGGTTAATATGCCATTAATTTGTTTACGGCATATTAATAAGCCTAAGTGCCATTTCTATGGATTTGATTATGTCTTCGTATGTATCTAATTTCATAGCTTCTTCGGGACTAAACCAGCCAATACCATCTATCTCGGCTTCTTGTGGAGTGGTATCAACATTTTTCGCTTTGCACAAGTATAACAAATCAATATGGTTATGAAGCCCCGTACCCTCAACGTCTGCGCAAATAATTCTTAGTGGCAAAGGAAGTTCTTTAGCCATATTATCTGATAAGCCAAGTGCGGGTACAGAAGATAAAACCTGAACCTTAACGCCAGTTTCTTCCAATACTTCCCTTGCCGCGGCCTCGCAAGGAAGCTCATTTGCATCTACATGACCACCAGGGGGAAGCCATTTTCCTTGGCGTTTATGTTTAATCATCAATATATGTCCGCTTTCATTAAATACCAGCCCAGTAGCGGTAATTTCGTTTCGTATCATTTGTGCCTCACTATCCCTAAGAACATCCCGTAGTAGTACCGCAATTTATACAAACCTTGCAAACCCCGCTCTGCACCATTTTATCGCTGCCACAACTAGCGCAGTTTTCGCCGAAAAGTATGTCGGATGCGGTATATGTTAGGCTTTCGGGTGCTATATGCCTTGGTGCATCGCTACCAGACTTTTTATCTGGCTTAATCTGGCAATTATCATAGTTGCCATAAGAAATATCGATAACTTTGCTGATGAGGTCTGAAACAGATGTTACGGCCCCAATATATGGATGCCCAGAAACAAGACCTGATGGCTCATATGCCTGACGACGGTTGATTCTAGCAATGCTTTCCGCTGGTACACCGCTTTGTAACGATATGGATATGGTTGTGGAGATGCTGCCAAGCATACCCTTAACCGTTGTACCCTGCTCGCCGCAGAAAGCGAATACCTCGCAAAGCCTCTTAGCATCAGGCTCAAGCCCAAGGTCTGCTATGTCTTTTTTGCCATAGAAAGATGCCACAACAAACACAGCATTTGTGCCTATCTTCGCCTCATGCACCTCTGCATGTCTTATGCCAGAAGGTTTTTTGCGGCTAGAACCATTTTTGGTAGAAGGTGGCGTTGGCTTTAGTTCCGCTACATTATAGCCCTGCGCCTCTTTTGAAATAATCTGGCTAACAAGGTCAGAAATAGAAGAGGCGGATTTTACAAAAGGATGCCCCTGCACGAGCCCTGACGGTTCATATATCTGCCCTGCATACATCTTTGCGATTTCTTCTGCTGGCATACCATGCTGCAACGACTTAGATATGCCGATGCCGATGGTTTCCAAAAGCCCTTTTGTAATAGAGCCTTGGCGACCAGATACAATGAATACCTCGGCTAGTTTACCTGCCAATTCACCATCTTCTGGTCCATAAAAGCTAGTAACAACATATATGCGCGTACCAAATTCTGCAAATACAGCTTCATGAACACGTGCTTTACGTATGCCACGTGGGCGCACTTTGCCACCGACACCATCTGTCGCGCTCAAAGGCTGGGTTTCCTTGCTTCCATCACGATAAAGCGCGACAGCCTTAACGCCAAGTTCCCAAGAGAGATTGTATATGTCTTTGATGTATTCCACGGTTGCCTGACGCGGCAAATTAACGGTTTTGCTGATAGCCCCTGTGATATGCGGGGTCAAAGCTGCAAGCATTTTCACATGGCTTTCTGGGCTAAGGAAACGTTCGCCAGAGCCGCAACGGTTTGCGGTATCAAACACGCGAAGATGGTCTGGTCTGTGGCTAATATGTGGCGCACCCTCTATCTTGCCGTCTATCATCATGCCGCTGTCGTTAGTTCTCATTATATATTCAACAATGTCTTCAACTTGCTTTTCGCTGTAGCCCAACTTTGACAGACCATTTCTGATAGCGCGGTTTTCTACCACCATACTACCACCACCAACAAGTTTTTTGAAGGCAACATGGCTGAAAAATGGCTCTGCGCTGGTAGAATCGCAATCCATAGCAAAGGCGATAGTGCCTGTAGGGGCAAGTACAGATACCTGCGCATTGCGGTATCCGTGGACTTTACCTTGCTCCATAGCGGATTTCCAAGTGTCAGCTAGACAGTCCGAAAGATTGCCCATGCCAATAGAGCGCAAGTCCTCATGATTAATGCAAACAGGTGTGTACGTCATTTCTTCAAAGCCCATACCTGGTCCGCCAACACTAGCCGCTGCCGCGTGGTTTCGTATCACGCGCTGCATATGCGGTGCATTTGTTTCATAGCACTCAAAAGCACCAACTTTTTCCGCCATTTGCGCTGATGTGTGGTAGCTCTCGCCTGTCATTATGCTGCATAGAGCAGCACCAAGATTGCGTGCGCGGTCAGAATCATATGGCAAACCCATATACATAAACAATGCGCCAAGGTTCGTAAGTCCTATGCCTGTTGTGCGGAATTTATGGCTCTTGCGTGCGATATCTGCCGTTGGGAATGCTCCCCAATGTATTGTGGATTCCAAAACCATTTGTATTAATTTTATAGCATGGCAATAGCCATCCACATCAAAAGTCTCGTTTTCTGCGTCATAAAATTTCAAAATATTTATACTGGCAAGATTACAAGCGGTATCATCCAAAAATAGATACTCACTACAAGGATTGCTGCCATTTATTCGGTTATGCCCAGCACCCAACTCGCCATCTTCGCCAGCGGGGCAGGTATGCCAAGCGTTTATTACATCGTCATACTGCACACCAGGGTCGCCACAACGCCAAGCGGACTGGGCTATAGCATCCCACATTTCATCCACAGGAATCTCGCTGTTAACGGCATCTGTCACGCGGCCTTTTGTCTGCCATACAGCACCATCTTTACCTAAAAGGCGCATAAATGTATCTGGTACACGTACAGAATTGTTTGCATTTTGACCACTTACTGTATCATAAGCATCGCCGTCAAAGCCAGTGTCATAACCCATTTTGCCCATGGCAGCAACTTTATCTTCTTCTTTAGATTTCCAATTTATGTAATCCATAATTTCTGGATGGTCAAGGTCAAGAATATTCATTTTTGCGGCGCGGCGCGTTGTGCCGCCGCTTTTTATAGCCCCTGCATTGCGGTCACTAACTTTTAAGAAAGAAAGCAAACCAGAAGATTTGCCGCCGCCAGAAAGATATTCGCCCTTAGCGCGGATTTTGGACCAATTGCTACCCACGCCAGAACCATATTTAAAAAGCAAGGTCTCTGTCGAGAGATTGTCCATCAGGGATTTTGGACCGAGCAAAGCATCCTCTACGCCCAAAATAAAGCAAGCACTGCCTTGTGTGCGCTGATAGCTATTTGGAGCTGTCATCACTTTATTTTTCTCTATATCAAAGTAAAAATGCCCATTTCTTGAGCCTTTTATGCCATATGCATGATAAAGCCCCGTATTAAAAAATTGCGGAGAATTTGGCGCGAAACGCTGGTCTAGCATCATATATGCCAGCTCGTCATACACCACTTGCTTGTCATCATCAGAAACAAGCCCTTCGTCAAGCATAGAAAGCACCCAAAAGCTAACCATGCGATGAACAATTTGGCGCATGGAGGTTTCGCCTGCAAATATAACCTTGCCAGCCTCGTCGCGCACCTCTTTTACAAAATATTTGGTGGCAATAATGTCTACCGCGTTTTGACTATAATGTGTAGGAAACTCAAGCCCGTGCATATCGGCGATGGTCTTGCCTGTCGTGTAATCTTTTAGTACAACCTCTGTGGTCTTCCATTCAAAAAGCCCATATACCGCCTGCGAAAAGCCATCTATTGCATTTGCAACAGCATCCAAAGCCCCTTTTGCAAAAAATCTACTGACCTTCATACCCCTATCAGCCTTCCCTTTATTTGCCGCAACCTTAACCGCTTGTCCCATTTTTTTACAACTCCCCCAGCTCTAATCTCTTCTTTTCTTTGGAAAATTAATTATACCAAATTATCATCCAAAATGAAACATAATTCTGCAAAAAATACTACCAAAAATAAATAAAAAAGACCCGAAAATTTCGGGATAACAAAAAACGCAAACGCCCTAAAAATAAGCATTTCTAATGGTCATCCCCCCTATGCTCTGTAGAGTAGAAAGATTATAGAACAAAGCAAGTGTCACGACTTAGGTGGCAAGTATGAAAACCGCCAACCAACACGGTAGCAGGACTGCTTGGGATTCTCACCCAATTCCTTATTAATGCATGGCAACTTTGTTCCGAATATTTAGTTATTATACTAATTCTAATTCAATTTCTCAAGCTTGTCAATACAAATATTTGTTAATTATCAAGATTTTTATATTGCTCCCGTGTGATGCCATATTGTACACAATCCCTAAAAATCCCCTTTATTTTTTCGGATTGAATCATAACCCCTTCTCGCCTCATGCTGCATTTTTCCATAACACGTCCAGAGGCGGGGTTTTCTGCATAATGGTTTGCTTCAAAGCGATTTGCCTCTAATTTATCAAAACACAAAGCCATTACGGTGCGCAAAGCTTCGGTCATATAGCCTTTACCCCAATATGCACGATTAAGTACATATCCAAACTGTATTTTATCGTGTTCGTGAATTAGGCGGATATCTATACATCCTATCATTTTGCTATTTTCTGTAAACTCTATAGCCCATATGCCATTTCGAGACCAATAGTAATCATAAATAGCGGTGCAGGCGGCATCTATAGTGTTTAAACCATCCCAAATAAGATGCTCTACGGTAGCGGCATCGCTGGCATATTCCAAGATATCCTCGGCATCTGTAATGCGAAATTTGCGCAAAATCAACCGCTCGGTGGATATAGTTTCGTGTGCATACAATATCTCGTTATAATTTTCTACCATGACACAGCCCTCCATACAATAAATTAGGGGATATCAAACCAATTGATATCCCCTAAAATTAATATCGTTAATCTTTTTAATAAAACTATCCTTGCATAGCCTTCGCAACTTCTTCTGCAAAGTCTTCTTGTTTCTTCTCTATGCCCTCACCTTTTTCGTAGCAAGCAAAACGCACAAGTTTAACTTCTGCACCAACTTCTTTAGCTACGCTTTCTACATAAGCCTTAACGGTCATAGACGTATCTTTAACATATTCCTGCTCCATAAGGCAAATTTCTTTCATTTGCTTGTTTATGCGACCTTCTACCATTTTTTCGATAACCTGCGCTGGCTTAGAAGCATTTGAGGGGTCGTTTTTCGCTGCGGCATCAAGAATTTTTCTTTCGCTTTCGATATATTCTTGGTCTACATCCGAAACATTAAGATATTTCGGGAAAAGAGCCGCAATTTGCATACATAGATTGTAACCCATCTCTTTTACATTGTCGGTGCTTGGTCCGTCAATTTCAAGCAAAGCACCAATCTTGCCGCCGCCATGCACATAGCTGGCAATAATGCCTGGTGCGCTTTTTTCGAAACGAATAAAACGACGGATGTTGAGATTTTCGCCAATAGTAGCAATCTTGCCCTTTAGCGCATCCTGCACATTTTCGCCATCACCTTTGGACCATTTTTCTTGCAAGAAAGCTTCGACATCAGCAGACTTGCTATCAAGCACTTGTGTACAAACATCATTAACATATGTTATGAAATCAGCATTTTTTGCTACAAAGTCGGTTTCGGAATTAACCTCAACCATGGCCGCCTTAGAAAAATCAGGCGCAACCAAAAGACCAACAAGACCTTCTGCGGCGATGCGTCCACTTTTCTTTTCAGCAGCCGCAAGACCTTTTTCGCGCAAAAATTCTACAGCCTTTTTTATATCACCATTAGTCTGTTCGAGAGCTTTTTTACAATCGCTCATACCAGAACCAGTTAGTTCTCTTAATTCTTTAATTAATGCAGGTGTTGCAGCCATAATGTAATCCTCCTATACCTTTAATGTTATACCCCTGGTTGTTCATCTAGTTGCTCGTCGCCGATTTCGCCTTCACTCTCATAAACGGTGGCCTCTTCTTGACCCATTTCGCCTTGGCGGCTTTCTATAGCCGCATCGGCCATAACGCCAGCAATAAGCTTAACAGCGCGGATGGCATCATCATTGCCAGGGATAACGATATCTACTTCGTCAGGGTCACAGTTTGTATCAACAATAGCAACGATAGGGATACCCAAAGTACGCGCCTCTTTGATGGCGATATGCTCTTTGCGACTATCTACAATAAAGATAACATCGGGGATTTTTTTCATATCCTTAATGCCGCCTAGGTTACGGTCTAGTTTCGCTTTTTCGTGCAATAGCTGAGCAACTTCTTTTTTAGGAAGATTATCAAAAGAGCCATTTTCTTCCATTTTTTCAAGCTCTTTAAGGCGTTTGATGCGTAGCTGTATGGTCTTGAAGTTTGTAAGCATACCACCAAGCCAACGCTCGTTTACATAGTACATGCCACAACGTACAGCTTCTTCACGAATGCTTTCTTGTGCTTGCTTTTTTGTGCCTACAAAAAGGATTGTGCCGCCGTCTTTAAGGATATCGGCTACAGCATGGTATGCTTCGTCCACCTTTTTAACGGTCTTTTGCAAATCGATGATGTAGATTCCGTTTCTTTCAGCAAAGATATACTCTGCCATCTTGGGGTTCCACCTTCTTGTTTGGTGGCCAAAATGCACCCCAGCTTCTAATAGCTGTTTCATTGAAATAACGCCCATAAGGCACCTCCTGAGTTTAACCTCCATGTTTCGATTATTCTAAATTACGATGACGCACTCAGAAGCGAAACATGTGTGTGATATTTACAAGAGAGTATTATAACACATCATGACCGCTTTTTGCAAGACTTTTTTCAACTTTTACGAATTTCTTCATTATATATCTCAAAACGAAACTCAAGCATGGTCAAAATCGCCAAAAATCCCATAATCTATGCATTCAAATGGGCTATAATATCACCGATATATTATTTGCAAGGGCGAGACAATAAGAAAAAAGCCCGAGCAAACAGTCGGCAAAGCCGAATATACTTGACCGCACGGATGCGGCAGGCGAAGGCAGGGCGAACCCCTGCAAATACAATTATCAAGGATGATGATTGTACACAAGGAGGACAATATGTCTAACACAGTAGTAAGAACAAACATGCTAGCCCTTAATTCACATCGTAACTTAGGTATGGTAGGCACACAGCAGGCTCGCTCTTCTGCTAGACTTAGCTCTGGCTTCCGCATCAACTCTGCTGCT
>WRBK01000021.1 GCA_009784575.1 Defluviitaleaceae bacterium
AACCCCCACTCCAACCCCCACCCCAACTCCAACCCCCACACCAACCCCATCGTCACCACCCACGACGGCAACTTTGCCTGCGGGCGATGGTATAGGCTCTCCTTTTGAAATTGCAACAGTGGGGAATCTGATGTGGATGGCGGAAAATCCATCGCAACTCAACCGCAACTTTGTGCTTATGGCGGACATTGATGCAACGACACTTACTCATCCGATAGGCAATAGCGGTGGTGGAATAACCAACTTCACAGGCACTTTTAACGGAAATGGAAATGCTATAACAGTGAACATTAATCAACCAAGCATGTATAGTGTGGGATTATTTTCCAGAATAGGAGCTAATGGCACTATACAGAATCTAGAGGTGCGAGGTACGGTAGTTGGTGGCACGAGTACTGGCGGTATAGCTGGCTCTACGCAAGGCACATCGGTTACTATACATAACTCATCATCCCGTGCAAATGTTACTGGAACAGATTTTGTTGGCGGCATTGTCGGCACTTTGAATTCTGGGAGCGACCTAGCATACAGCTTTGCTACAGGCAATATAACTAGCACAACGGTTGGTAGCGGCGTAGGCGGTCTTGTTGGTCAAATGAACTCTGGCTCTGCTGTGCGAAATACCTATGCCACGGGTGCTGTAACATCACCAGGTAGCCAAGTTGGTGGTCTTGTTGGTAACAATATCGGTGGTGTCATATCGTTTTCATATGCCTCTGGTACGGTGAATGGCAACACATCTGTAGGCGGCATTGTAGGCGGTATGAGCGGCGGTACGTTAAGTTTCAGCGTAGCCCTGAATGGAAATGTAAATGCTAATTGGGGTTCAGGGCGTGTTGTGGGAACTAACAGCGGTGCGCTATGGTCTAATCATGCGCGCGCTGATATGTACCTAGATGGCTCAGTTTTTGGCGGTGCTGCAAATGCTACTCATGTGAATGGTCTCAGCGTTGCTGTTAGCTCTATGACATCTAGCTGGTGGGCTGGCTTGGGATGGTCGGCATCACATTGGAATCTTTCTGGCGACATACCTGTGCTTGTTAATGTTCCGAATCCAAGCACACAAAATCCTTTTGTGCCTCCAGTGGCAACAATGATTAGTATTTTCTCCTTCGGAGGAGGATTTAACATTGGAGTGTTGCCGCCTGATATTGTGCTGCCAGATGCGCCAGATTTTGACTTATTCCCGCCTGAAGATGACGAAGAATTAAATGACGACGATATGAAAGAGCCAGACGATGATGAAGGCTATGACGATGATGAAACAGATGACGACGATGAGGATGATTATTATGATACAGATGACGATTATCCTGATGATGTTGACATAAAAGAACCAGAAGAAGATGAAGAAACTGACGTAGAAACTGACGAAGAAGGCGACCCAGACTATGAGGTAGACCCAGAAGACGACCCATTTGACAATGGGGATGATGAGGAAACGGCGGCTATAAGGTCACTTCTATGGAAGGGTACAAAGTAGTCCTGTTTAAATTATACACAAAGACCGTGGAGACTAAGTCTCTACGGTCTTTGTTGCTTGCGCACTAAAATAAAAAAAGTATTGCATATTTTTTGTTGATATTGTATACTTGAATAGGGAGGTGAATCAAATCTTGATTAATCCTATTGCTAGCAAATACAATAATGAGCAAAGATTGTTGCATGGCGGTGACTACAATCCCGACCAATGGCTTAATTATCCAGAGATATTGGCTGATGATATTGAGCTAATGCAAAAAGCTCATACCAATACCTTTAGTGTGAGCATATTTGCGTGGTCTGCACTAGAGTCTACAGAAGGCAATTTTCATTTTGATTGGCTGGATAAAATTATAGAAAATATAGCTAAAATAGACGGCAATGTCATTTTGGCTACCCCTAGCGGTGCGCGCCCTGCATGGCTTTCTGCATCATATCCTGAGGTATTGCGAGTAAACGCGCGGCGCGAGCGTATGCTGCATGGAGGCAGGCACAATCATTGCTTTTCTTCTCCTGTGTATCGCGAGAAAGTTGAAATAATAAATACAAAATTAGCAGAGAGATATGGGAATTACCCTTCGTTGCTGATGTGGCATATATCGAATGAGTATGGTGGCGAATGCCATTGTCCATTATGTCAAGAGAATTTTCGTAATTGGCTAAAGGTCAAATATGGAGATATAAATACCCTAAACCATGCATATTGGAGTGCTTTTTGGAGTCATACATACAATGATTTTTCACAGGTGGAGTCCCCATCTCCTATAGGAGAAAGCGGCTTGCATGGGCTTACATTGGATTGGAAACGCTTTGTGAGCGACCAAACAATTAACTTTTACCGCCACGAGATAGCACCACTGCGCAAAATAACGCCAAATATACCAATTACTACAAACTTTATGGGTGAAGTGACAAATCCTCATCCTTTTGCTGGTCTTGACTATGCCAAATTTGCAAAAGAAGTTGATATAATAAGCTGGGATGCATACCCAAGATGGCATAACGACTACGAAACCACAGAATTTTTGGCATCCAAACTTGCTTTTTTGAATGATTATTTCAGAACGCTGAAAGATATACCGTTTTTGGTATTAGAATCTACACCCAGTATGGTAAATTGGCATCCCGTAAATAAAGCAAAACGACCAGGTATGCATATGCTGTCATCTATGGCTTGCATTGCCCATGGCTCGGATTCCATGATGTATTTTCAATGGCGGAAGAGCCGCGGCTCTTCCGAAAAGTTGCATGGAGCTGTGGTCGACCATGATAATTCTGCTGAAAATCGCGTGTTTAAGGATGTTGCTGCTGTAGGGCAAGCTTTAGAAAAAATCCCTGAAATAAAGGGCAGCAAAACACCTGCAAAAGTTGCTGTGCTATACGATGTAGAAAATCTCTGGGCATTGTCGGATGCGCAGGGTTACCACGGCGGCATGGATTATAATGATAAAAAATACCCCCAAACCCTTCACGCACACTACAGAGCTTTTTGGAAAAGAGACATCCCTATAGATGTGGTAACAAAAGATAAAAACTTAACTAAATATGACCTTGTGATTGCGCCAATGTTATATATGACAAGTGAGGAAACCATGGAAAAGCTTGCAGTATACGTTGAGGGCGGTGGTAGGCTTGTATCCACATATATGCTGGGCGTAGCGAATGAAAATGACCTTGTTCATCTAGGTGGTTTTCCGCAAAAGTTACGCGATGTCTTTGGTATACGCATCGTAGAAACTGACACATTATACCCCAAAGACAGAAATGCCATTATGTGGGGAGGCAAGCAATATGAAGCCTTTGACTACTGCGCAATCATTGAAACTTGCGGCGCAAGAACCCTAGGAACATATGCAGATGATTTCTATAGCCGCACCCCTGCTGTAACAATGAATGGCTACGGAGAAGGTTTTGCGCATTTCATAGGCGCACGCACAAATGAAGATTTTTTAGATGACTTTTATAATATATTCATCGAAAAGCTAGGGCTGTCCTGCTCTTTAATATCGGCACAAGATGGGGTTTCTGTGCAGATGCGTGAAAATGGCGAGAATATATATTACTTTGCAATGAATTTTACAGAAAAGGGCAGGCAAATGACATTAGAAACAGAAATGCAAGACATGCTAAGTGGCAAGATGCTACAAAGCGGCATATATGATATGAAGCCCTATGGGGTGCATATATTTAAAAATAATAAGCTGAAAGGATGTTGACAAAACATGAAGAAATTTTTTTTACCAGTAATTTTGCTGACAGCCCTATTCATTATGGGTGCTTGCACAAATGATGACAATGGCGGGGGCGGGCAAGCCGCATCTAGCGGAGACCCTGTAACACTAACTATCTGGGAATCTCTTGGTGGTCCAGATGAGTTTATTCAACAAGCTGGCACACGCTTTACTGAGCTACATCCACATATCACAATCCAATTTGTGAATGTAGAAATTGGCGATGCCGCTAACCAAATCGCACTTGATGGCCCTGCTGGTGTTGGCCCTGACCTCTTTGGCGCACCACATGATACACTTGGTAATCTTGTTGTTGGCGGTCACATCCTGCCTACATCCAACCCAACGCAAGTTGCGAACATGGTAATGGATTCTGCCGTGCTTGCTACCACATTTGACGGCACGCAATATGGCTATCCAATAGCCTCCGAAACTTATGCATTATTCTATAACAGAGACTTAGTAAGTTCTGCTGATGTCCCAAGAACTTTTGAAGACCTCGTTGCTTTCTCTCGCGCTTTTAATGCGGCAAATCCTGGTATGAATGGCTTTGTTATGGACGTTAGTGCGGCATATTACACAATCGTTTTCACTACAGCGGGCGGTAACAGACTATTTGGTCCAAGCGGCGATGATGTCACAAATTCCTTTATTAATTCTCCTACGGCAGTGCAAGGCATGTATTTCTTCCAAAGTATGAGAGAGATTTTGGATGTACCAGCGGGGGATATGAACACGGCATTTGCTGATGCTGCCTTTTCTTCTGGTAATGCGGCTATGCATCTCACAGGTCCTTGGAATATCGGGCCATTTAGAGATGCTGGGCTAAACTTTGGCGTAACAACAATACCTGCTTTGCCAGGCGAAACAAATCCGCCTGCATCTTTTGCTGGTACACGCGTTATGTTTGCATCTGCTTATTCTGACCATCCAGAAGAAGCTCAAATGTTCGCACATTTCCTTATTTCGGAGGAAATGCAACAATTGCGTTACAACATCACAGGCGCATTGCCATCCATGCCACTAGAGCTTGATGACGAGCATCTCAATGGTATTTTGGCTCAACTAGAGTATGCCTTCCCTATGCCTTCCGTTCCTGGTATGGCTGCATATTGGTCTGCTATGGAAGCGGCTAGTGCGCTAATATGGGATGGTGCTGGCGTTCAAGAAAATCTAGACCTTGCCAATGCAGCGATGATGGGCAACTAGAAATCAAAGCTTATAAATCAGAAATTAAAATGGGTGCGGGTACATGTTGTATCTGCACCCACTTTTAAAAGAAAGGCGTGAATTGCTATGTCCTTATCTTTGGACGGTAATGGCAAGTCCAAGCGGGCTATACTCATAACATCGCTTTTATTCATGGGGCTTGCGCATATACTGTTTTTTAAACAATATATAAAGGGCGCGTTTTTTGCCCTTGTTCAGATTGCCATGATTGCCTTTTTGCCTGTTGTTATCCCTGCGATACATGGGCTTATCACGCTTGGTGAACATAGACCAGAGCTTTCTGTGCGCTACCGCGACCATTCCATGTTTATGATGATAGAAGGCGTGGCTGTTTTGGCGGTTATTTTCATATTTTTATGCATATATTTCATTTCTGTCAGAAGTGCGCAAAAAACATATAAGGACTATTGCGAAAATGGTAGATTAAGCAATAATAAAACCTCTATCAAAGAGGTTTTTAACCAGTCATTTGCTATTTTCGGATTGGCTCCTTCTGTTTTGCTCGTTGTGTTTTTTGTGGTTGTTCCTTTGGTTTTTGCGGCTCTGGTTGCTTTCACAAATTATTCTAGCCCGCACCATATCCCGCCTGGCAACACAGTGGATTGGGTTGGTATGGATAACTTTGTGTCGCTTTTTGGTGGACAAACCTTGTGGACATCCGCGCTGCTTCAGGTAGCAATTTGGACGGTCGTCTGGGCTGCTGCTGCCACCTTCACTTGCTATTTTGGCGGAATGATAATGGCAGTTATCATGAAGGACTTCAAAGTCAAGTTTGCCCCCTTCTTTCGCTCAATATTTATCTTGCCATATGCTGTACCTGCTGTAATTTCCATGCTTGTATGGCGCAATCTGCTCAATGGACACTTTGGCGCAATCAATCGAACATTACAACATTTTGGGATAATAGAAGGTATGATACCTTGGTTAGGCACGGAAGCTATGGTGCGCTTTACCGTGGTTATGGTAAATTTATGGGCGGGCTTTCCGTATTTTATGCTATTAACTATGGGTACAATGACCGCAATAAACCAAGACCTCTTTGAGCAAGCCCGCATAGACGGTGCTAGCAAATGGCGGCTGTTTCGTCATATTACCTTCCCGTTGGTTACGTATCAAACAATGCCGCTTATCATAATGTCTTTCACACACAATATCAATAATTTTGGCGCGATATTTTTTCTCACTGGCGGTCAGCCAGCGGTGGCGCATTCACCAATTTCTGGCGCAACAGGAGCGGACATTCTCATAACATGGATATATCGCCTAACAATGGAAACTCTACAATATCACTTTGCGGCTGTGCTTGCGGTAATGATTTTCATAATCCTTGCACCTTTTGCTATAACTATTTTTGTGCGAACAAAGTCGTTTAGGGAGGGAGAGCTATGACGAATTTCACACGCAAGCTTAATTTTGCAATAGTGCTTATATTTTTGATAATAATATCGCTTGTGGTGCTATATCCGCTTGTATATGTGCTTTCGGCGGCGGTTTCGCCTGGCAGCTCCATAGCTACATTAAGCATAGCCCCTTTTGCAGATGGCTTTACGCTAGACCATTTCCGTTTCTTATTTTTTGAAAGCAATTATCCCATATGGTTTCGTAATACATTGTTTATTGCTGTGACAACGTCACTGGGAACAGTCATCATTGCATCACTTGGTGCATATATATTTTCGCGTTTCCGTTTTGCGTTCAAAAAAGGGATGCTGCTTTCCATGCTTATTTTGCAGATTTTCCCATCCTTTGTAGGTATGATAGCGGTATTTATAGTTGTTTTGCGCATAGGGCTTTTTGATAATCTTTGGGGGCTTATTTTGGTATACCTAGCCATGAACATCCCGTTTAATGTATGGCTAGTAAAAGGCTATATGGACACTATTCCGAAAAGTATGGATGAGGCGGCACGGATTGATGGCGCAAGCCATTTTCGTACATGGCTTACTATAATAATGCCCATAGCAAAGCCTATTATAACATTTTTGGCTATAACAAGCTTTGTAGCACCTTGGATGGACTTTATATTCCCGAATCTTCTGCTACGCTCTCCAGAAAACCAAACATTGGCACTTGGTCTCTTTACCTTTGTGCTAGATGATACCAGAAACGAATTTACCCGCTTTGCGGCTGGCTCTGTGACTGTGGCTATACCATTTATCATTGCCTTTGTGCTTACGCAAAAAATGTTATTGAAGACACTGGGTGGAGCGGTGAAAGAATAATCTAAGGAGTACGTCATTATGAACCTTACTTTTGAAATGTTGCTTGAAGAGGATATTCCGCAATTAAAAGAAATTTTGGGGAGATACATGGAGAGTCCGCAACAGGTTAGGGAGTTCGTGTCAGAAAAACAAAATATCGCCATCGTTGCAAAACTTGATGGAAAAGTGGTTGGCTTAGTATATGGATACTTCTTGACTTGTTTTCACAATGTCAAGCCTCAGTTTTTCATTTATTCCGTTGACATTCACGAAAAATATCAGGGGAAAGGCTGCGGAACAAAATTCATGAGACATGTAGTTGATTGGGCAAGAGATAATGGATTCTCAGAAAGCTTTGTTATGACGGATGAAAGCAATTCACATGCATGTAAAGTGTATAAAAAAGCTGGAATGACAAATGATGAAGCTGATGCAACAAGAGTATATGAAGTTCATTACAAGTAAGGAATTAACAAATACCACCCCCGCCAAATAGCAAGGGTGGTATTATTATTCTACTTCTTTGTCAACCGCTGAATCTGTTGACTTTTTACGCCTTTTAATACATTCCGTCAACAAAAATTCTATCTGCCCATTAAGCGACCGGAAGTCATCTTCTGCCCAAGCCATCAGCTCTTTCCATAGCGATGCAGATATCCGCAAAGGCACTTGCTTTTTCTCGTTATCCTTCACAAAATCACACCCTTAATACAAAGACCCGCTATTGACGATGGGCTGTGCCTCGCGGCTACCACATAACACCACAAGCAAATTGGATACCATAGCCGCCTTGCGCTCCTCATCCAAATGCACCACATTTCCTTCTGCCAAGCGGTCTAGCGCAAGCTCTACCATGCCCACAGCACCCTCAACAAGCAGTTGCTTAGCATCTATCGTGGCCTTAGCTTGCTGACGTTGTAACATAGCCGCGGCAATTTCTGGTGCATAGGCTAAATGGGTTATACGAGCCTCCATAATTTCAAGCCCAGCAACATCCACTTTAGATTGTATTTCATCACGCAGCATATTTGCTATCTCATGACCGCTGCCACGAAGGGTCTTTTCGCTTTCGTCGCCTTCACCAACCGCATCATATGGATATAACCTAACGATATTGCGCAATGCGCTGTCACATTGAATAGATAGAAATTCTTTGTAATTATCTACATCAAATACAGCCTTAGCGGTGTTTACAACACGCCAAATCACAACAATGCTAATAATGATTGGATTGCCCAAAGCATCATTGATTTTCTGCTGGTCATTAGAAAGCGTAATAGTCTTTAATGAGATTTTTCTGTTATCACGCGTAAGATTCACAGGCAGACCTGTTAGCTGTGAGACAGCAGAAGCAGCGGGCTGGTCTAATGTTTGTGTAGACGTACCTTTTGCGGGATTTACAGCTTGAGAAAAAGGATTTACAAAGAAAAATCCTTCATGCTTGATAGTTCCAATATACTTACCAAAAAGCGCAAGCACCAAAGCTTCGTTAGGCTTAACAATTTTAAGACCCATATACAAAATGGGACCGATGATGATGGCATAAGCAAAGCCTCCAATGATAGCCGCAACCCATATAGCGGAATGCCCATGACTGGCAAACTGCATAATGGCATGAATTATTAAAACTATAGCTCCCAAAATCAATGCGGTATTAATAACAAGCATAGCCATGCCGCTACCTGGGCGAAGAGCAATTTCCTCATGTTTACCTTGCTTTACCTTTGTGTTTTCATGCATATTTAACACCTCCAATTATTTTGATATCATAATGATATCATATACATATCTTGTTGTCAAGACTTTTTTTTCATGTTATAATTATTTTCATGACACAATCTTTGGAGAAAATTATGGAAAACAAAAAACTAATGTTGCTTGATGGGCTAAGCCTGATAAACCGTGCTTTTTATGCATTGCCGCCACTTACGACCAAAGAAGGCCTTCCAACTAATGCCATCATAGGGTTTTTAAATATAATGCTAAAGCTTATAGATGAAGAAACACCAGAATATGTGGCTGTTGCTTTCGACTTACCCGCGCCAACTTTTAGACATAAGCAATACGAAGAATACAAAGCTACGCGCAAATCTTTCCCAGATGAATTGAAACAACAAATACCCATGTTAAAAGAGCTACTAAAAGCTATGGACGTAGCTATCGTGCAAGAGGAAGGCTATGAGGCGGACGATATAATGGGTACGCTGGCAACATATGCAGAGACGGTGGGGTATGAAGTGGCTGTGGTCACGGGAGATAGAGACTTACTGCAAATTGTGACAGATAGAATTAAAGTTCGTATCCCTAAAACAAGCAAAGGTCAAACCACCACAGAGGATTATTACGCCGCGGATTTTGTAGAAAAAATGGGCATTACACCGCGCGAATATATAGATATGAAGGCACTGATGGGGGATGCATCGGACAATATCCCTGGCGTGCCATCCATAGGTGAAAAGACCGCGCTTAAAATAATAATGGAGCATAGCAATATTGAGACTGCTATTGCAAATGTGGACAACATAAAGCCCCCCCGCGCCGCACAAAATTTGCGTGACTTTGCTGACCAAGCGCGACTGTCCAAGGAGCTTGCAACAATTATGCTAGATGCCAAGATAGATGCTGATATTTCCAAGCTGCTGCTAGGCGACATCATGAATCCTGATGCTTTAACAGAATTTAGACGGCTTGAGCTAAAATCTATGCTAAAGCGTGCACAAGCAGCGGGTAAATCAATAGATGCAACACCCGTAGGTTCGACTCTCGGTCGCCAGGCAACCCAAGGACGAATCATAAACCTCAATGAGTGGAATAGCTTCCTATCTGGAATAGGCGAGGGAGCTACCTGCTTTTATCGCCTATCTATAGAAAATGGCGAAATTGTAGGTATTGCTGCCCAATATGATGATAATTTGGTATATCTTCCAAACACCAGCAATAGCGATTTCTTTGCCGCAATAATACCATTTTTTGAGAGCGACTGCAAAGTGGTTGCCTTTGATGCCAAAAAAGACATAAACCTATTACGCCGCCACGGAGTGACCAAGTATAATCTTGCTTTTGACCTGCTTTTGGCGGGATATCTGCTTAATAATGTGAAAGATGGCGATAATCTGAATGATGTGTCACTAGAATATCTAGGGAGCGGCATTGCCATGACCTATGCTAGCGAAGCACAAATTAGTTTATTGGATGAACCTATTGACAACACTCAGGAAGCGGCGGAAGCGGCTTTTGCACAAATTACTGTTATCACGCAGGTGTATCCCATAATGATAGAGGCTCTAGGTGAGCAAAATCTTAACTCATTATATTATGAGGTGGAACTGCCGCTTTTGCATGTGCTAGCAGATATGGAGTGCCTAGGCGTGCGATGTGATGGCGAATTTATCAGAGATTATGGTAGCAAATTAACCACTGTGATAGACCGCCTAACAGCAGAAATTCATAATATGGCAGGTAGTGAGTTTAATATAAACTCCACGAAACAACTGGCCAAAGTGCTTTTTGAGGACATGGGCATTCGTAGTATCAAAAAAACAAAGACAGGTCATAGTACCAATGTGGAGGTGCTGGAGAAGCTAGCGCGAGAACACGAAATTGCCCAGAAAATATTAGAATACCGCAGCCATACAAAGCTACGCAGCACCTATGTAGATGGGTTGCTAGCTGTAATTGGTGAAGATGGCAAAATACACACTACATTTAATCAAGCGACAGCCGCCACGGGTCGCCTATCTTCCGTTGAGCCAAATTTGCAGAATATTCCCGTGCGCACATTGCTTGGGCGTGAGTTGCGCCGTGCATTTGTTCCCAGCGAGGGCTTTGTGTTTGTAGATGCGGACTATAGCCAAATTGAACTAAGAGTATTGGCGCATCTATCTCAAGATGAAACCTTTGTCGAGGCTTTCAAGCAAAATCAAGATGTCCATCGCATAACCGCCGCGAGGGTGTTCCATGTGCCATTTGATGACGTAACAGATGAAATGCGCCGCATAGCAAAAGCTGTAAACTTCGGCATTGTATATGGCATCTCAGCATTTAGCCTTGCTGATGATATAAAAGTGAGCGTGCGCGAGGCTGATGGTTTTATCGAAAATTACTTTGTGAGATATCCTGATGTGAAAAGATATATAGACACGGCCGTAGCCGATGCCAAGCAAAAAGGCTATGCCGAAACCATATTTGGTCGCCGCAGAAATATACCAGAACTTGCCCAAGCTAATTTCAATACGCGTAGTTTTGGCGAACGTGCCGCTATGAATATGCCCGTGCAAGGCACAGCGGCAGATATCATTAAGATTGCCATGATAAAGGTGCATAACAGACTGGTCAAAGAGGAATTGGAATCGCGACTGATACTGCAAGTTCATGACGAATTGCTAATCGAAGCAAAGCCAGATGAGGTAGATAAGGTAAAAGATATATTGATGGACGAAATGGAGAATGCTGTTAGCTTGAGTGTGCCACTGTCCATTGATATTAGCACAGGGAAGAGTTGGTATGATGCTAAATAATAAACCAAAAATTATTGGGATAACAGGTGGTAGTGGTGTTGGCAAAGGAGAGGCATGCAGGTTATTAGCTTGCCGTGGCATGGAAATAATTGATACAGATAGTTTGTCACATCGCGTTATTTTACGAGGAAATGCCGCCTATGATGAAATCTTGCAAGAATTTGGTGGCGATATTCTGGGTGAAAATAGCGAAATAGACCGCAAGAAGCTAGGAGCAATAGTGTTTTCTAATAAAGCTAAACTGGCTATGCTTTCTTCAATAGTACACAAATATGTACAAAAAGAATGTGAAGAAATCATCAGCAATACGACCAATAGCATCATTGTGATTGATGCCCCCGCCCTAGTGGAAGCTAATATGCAAGGCATATGCGACCTTGTTATAGGCGTTTTTGCGAAGCGAGACATTCGTGTTGAGCGTATAATGGAGAGGGATGGTATAGGTCGCGATGCCGCCCAAATGCGTATCAATAGCCAGATGACAGATGATGTATTGCGCGGCTATATAGATATTGCAATTGACAACAACGGCACTTTACAAGAGCTGGAGGAAAAAGTTCGTGAGATTTAGATTACAATTTGCTTCAATATTGATACTATTGGCACTATTTTTAACAGGATGTATGGGCGAGCCACCAATAGCAACTCCCAATCCTGATTTTGCCGTGAACTTAAACTTGCCAGATGTTGATGTAACGCCGCAAGCTACGCCTATTGTACCAATTACGCCTGTTTCTGGTGGTCATTTGCATATTACAATGCCTATGGCAGCAACGCTTAACCCGCTCCTAAATTCTGACCCTGATGTGGATGCTGTACTGCGCCTCATTTTTGAACCCCTAGTGGTGCTAGATGACCAAAAGAGACCGCGCCCAAACCCCGCAATTACGAGGAGCGTGGTGTTTTCGGCTGATGGTGGCTCGCTAGCCGTCAGCTTGCACGATGATATATTTTGGGAAGACGGAAGCCCTATCACGGCGGCTGATATTGCGTTTTCCATAGACGTCTTGCGTTTTTCTGCTTCCGAAGGGGCTGTACATGTCCATAAAGTAGAAAATATTGTCTCTCACGCTGTTTTGGATACGCGCACAATTCAAATCAACTTGCAAGAGCCATCTTGGTCGATGAAATATATGCTAAATTTTCCTATTATCCCCGTCGACTATTATAGCGGAACATCCATGACAAATCTTAGGGCAGCGCGAAACATGCATCCTTTAGGCAATGGTCCATTCCGCTTTTTATCTTATGATGCGGCGGGGTCGCTTGAACTTATATCAAATGAAAACGCCACAGGGGGTATGCCATATATCACAAGAATTACTGCTAAAGTATTACGCGAAATGGATGGTACGCGTTATGCTTTTGAGCAAGGGTTTTCAGATATTTTGGTATCAAGTCCATATGATTGGGGACGTTACAGCGCAATGGGCAAAACACGCGCGGCAGATGTGCTTACAGGTCAATTTGACTTTATAGGCTTTAATGCCAATAGTAGAGTTTTTTCTGACTCTCAAGCACGAGCTGCAGCCGCATTTAGTTTTGATTTGCAGACGGTTTTGCAAAGATACTATGCTCAAGCAGATGCTACTATTGTGCCAATAAATCCTGAATCATGGCTGGCAGCGTACGATTTGCCTGAACATCAATTTAATCCTGGTCGCGCCGCCGCATATTTTGGTGGACTGGAGGGGGTTGCACATATAACCATTATTGTGAACGAAGACAATCCAGAAGGTGTAGGAACGGCTACCATTCTTGCTGATGGACTAACCCAAGCACATGCACGTGTAACCCTTGATGTTTTACCGTTTTCAGACTTTTTAGCGCGGGTAGAATCATCAGACTTTGATATCGTGGTAGGTGGAGCTTTAATGTCGCCAGCTCCTGATTTTGGCTTCTTGCAGACGATTTTGGGCTACACATCAGAAGAAATGAGCCAAACCCTTTGGATGATGCACTTTGCCCTCAGTGAATCTTCGCTAACACAGGCTACTGTGCTAGCACAACATTATGTAGCAGAAAACCTACCCATAATTGGCATAGCTTTTAGGCGCGAGGTGCTATACACTGCGGGTCATGTGCATGGAAATATACAGATAGGTGCTGGCGATGTTTTTGCGAATATAGGCAACTGGTTTATCTATCATCCATAATCGGCGGCTTGATTTTATTGTCTATGCATGATATAATGTTTTTGGACATATGAAGGAGGCAGTTGTTATGGATAAAAAAATCATATTTTCTGGTGCGCAGCCCACGGGATACCCCCAGTTGGGCAACTATCTGGGTGCCTTTAAAAACTGGAGCAACCTGCAAGAAGAATACAACTGCTTATATTGTGTAGTGGATTTGCACGCTATAACGGTGCGGCAAGTGCCAGCTGATTTGCGCAAAGCATCCCGTAATCTTTTGGCACTATACATTGCTTGTGGACTAGACCCAGAAAAAAATATTGTCTATATGCAATCTCATTATAGCGGTCACGCGGAGCTTGCATGGATTTTGAATTGCTTTACCTATATGGGCGAGCTTGGGCGTATGACACAATTTAAAGACAAATCAGCAAAAAATGAAGCAAATATTAATTCGGGCTTGTTTACATATCCTGTTTTGATGGCGGCGGATATCTTGTTATTTGGCACGCATCTTGTTCCTGTTGGTGAAGACCAACGTCAGCATCTGGAGTTAGCGCGGGATGTTGCTATTCGCTTCAACAATATATATGGCGATGTTTTTACAGTGCCTGAGGCATATATAGCCAAGAGCGGTGCAAAAATAATGAGTCTAACACATCCAGAGCAAAAAATGTCGAAATCTGATGATGATAATAGTCAAATAAACCTGATGGATTCGCCAGAAGTGGTTATGCGTAAATTTAAGCGAGCCGTGACAGATTCCGATACAGAAATTCGTTATGATAAAGAAAAAAAGCCAGGCATAAGCAATCTTTTAGAAATTTATGCAAACTCTTGCGGAATCTCGCTTGACAGTGCAATAGCGCATTTTGATGGAAAAAATTACGGTCAGCTAAAAACCGAAGTAGGCGAGGCTGTGGTAGAAAATGTTATGCAACCAATACAAACCAGTTTTGCTGATATTTCGGCCAATAAAGACTACCTAGATGGGATAATGAAAAAAAATGCAGAAAAAGCTGCATATATTGGTGAGAAAATTTTAAAAAAAGTGAAGAAAAAAGTAGGATTTGTCGTATAATTATATGGGGAGTTTTTGCTATTAGATGAAAGGGGAAATTTTTATGGAAATGGCAAATTGTGTAAGGTGTAGAAAATTGTTTCCTAAATTCAAAGAACCTATTTGCGAAGACTGCAAAAAGAAAGATGAGGAGCTGTTTAAAATAGTGAAAGACTATTTGGATAGTACACCTAGTGCCACAATACAAGAAATTTCTAACGAAACGGGTGCTTCTACAAAGAAGATTTTGGCATGGCTGCGCGAAGGTCGATTGGAGCTTGCAGAAACCACTGGCGATTTAAAATGCAAACAATGTGGCATAGACATCACATCTGGGCAGTTTTGTGATTCTTGTGTTATGGAAATTAATCGGCAAATTGACGGCATTATTAGCGAAAGACCAAGCGTAGCTAATAATGAGTCTGCAAAAAAGGGCATTGTGATGCACACAAAAAATCGTAAATAATGTAATGATATATAGCAATTTAATTATTATATGAAGGGGTGATATTATGTTGTTGATATGGGGTATTGTGTTGATGGTAATCGGTCTGTTCTTGCTGGTGGTAGACATCTATATCGAGGGCTTTGGCATTTTGGGCATTGTTGCCCTTGTTGTCATAGCTGTTGCCTTGATGATGACAGCAATGTCTGGAGACCTTGGTGTGTACATTGTTATTGGCAAGATTATTGTAACTGTACCTGGATGCATCCTTTTCTTCCGCTTCCTAAGAAGCAGACAGCTTGACGGCAAACTAATTCTTACAGAAACACTAGCAGAAGACAAAGTTGATTTATCTGGCTTGGAGTATTTTGTTGGCAAAGAAGGCGTAACAAAAACTGCCCTGCGCCCACAAGGCACGGTCGACTTTAATGGTGCTGGGGTTGAGGTATGCTCAGAATCCAAGTACATACCAGAAGGCAAGCGCGTTAAGGTTGTGAATCTAAATGGCAATAAATTAATGGTGGCTCTTATTGAGAATTAAGGAGGTGACCTTATGGCATACGAAACCAAAGTAATCCTTTCGTTGCTTGCTGACCATATTGGGAAGGCAAAAAGCGTAAAAGAAGCATATAATGTCGTTGTTAAGGCGGCGAATGTAGAGGGTTTAAAACTTCCTTCTTATGAGGAGTTTCAAAAGGAACTAGAGGAATTGGCACAAGAAGAAAAATAATATATTTTAGGGAGGAAAGCTAATGACAGCTTTAACCATGAACTTACCTTTTGGAGATGGCTTTTTGATTGCGATTGCCCTTATTGCTCTTGCGGTTATCCTTCTCCTCACGCTATTCTTTAATTTTATCCCTGTTGGACTGTGGATTTCGGCGGTTTCTGCTGGCGTAAAAGTTAGTATCTTCTCGCTTGTAGGTATGCGCCTACGCCGCGTTAAGCCTGCACGTGTCATTAATCCGCTTATCAAAGGCACAAAAGCTGGGCTCGCAGTAAGTCAAAATCAGCTAGAAAGCCATCTGCTTTCTGGTGGACGTGTAGATAATGTAGTAGATGCCCTCATAGCGGCTCATAGAGCAAATATGGAACTTTCCTTTGAGCGTGCCGCCGCCATTGACCTTGCTGGTCGCGATGTTTTTGAAGCTGTACGCATGAGCGTTATGCCAAAAATTATCGAAACGCCAATGATATCTGCTATGGCTTGCAATGGTATTGAGATTAAGGCTATGGCAAAAGTTACGGTACGTGCTAATATTGCCCGCCTTGTTGGTGGTGCTGGCGAAGATACCATTATAGCTCGCGTAGGTGAGGGCATCGTTACCACAATAGGTTCTGCGAAAAACCATTCAGAGGTTCTCGAAAATCCAGATAGAATCTCTCAAACCGTACTTAATAAGGGATTGGATTCTGGTACGGCATACGAAATCCTTTCCATCGATATAGCCGACATAGACGTAGGCAGAAACATAGGCGCAGAACTACAAATTGACCAGGCCGAAGCTGACAAGCAAATAGCGCAAGCTAAAGCAGAAGAACGCCGTGCGTCCGCTCATGCCGCAGAGCAAGAAATGCGTGCAAGAGTGGAAGAAATGCGCGCTAAGGTTGTGGAGGCAGAATCTCAAGTGCCACAGGCTATAGCTAACGCCCTTAATAATGGTAATATAGGTGTAATGGACTATCTTGGCATACAGAATAAAATAGCCGACACAGAAATGCGAAATGGTCTAGCTGGAATCAAAATCAATATGATTTCGGATGGGGATAAAAAATAATTTTTTTGCAGATGCAGATGGATACATACAAAGAGGAGGTCACTTCAGACCTCCTCTTTGTATGTATCCATCTCTGTTGCTTGCTCCATAGTCTCGCTGAAATTGACACCATTAAAATTGAAGCCCCGACGACAATATTGTTGAAGTTCAAACTTCTACTGGCATTTGTAGTTATATTCGAAACTATACAGGGGCATAGGTATTGTTGGAATTAAAACGCTAACCCCAAGCAATCTCTATACTGCAAACTGTTTCTCCATATTAGCGATGCACCTGTCGAACCCCTCTCTTGAAGAAAAGCCGCCATTGTCAATCAACATCTGTACATTAGCTCGAAGCTCGGAAATTATTCCTTCAAAATTCAGCGATAGAAAATGCGTTGTTGCTGTGCGAGATGTTCGTTGTATTATTGTCCTACAAGATTATGAGCCACATTCAAAATTTCACCCGTTTCCAAGTCAACATGGATTACATGATAGAGATTATCATTAATATCATCAGAATACCAAAAAACTCTTGCAAGTCTGTTATTCCAATTTTCTTCCCAAGTCATTGCAACAGGTGCTGGGGATACACCTATATGCCCGCTTGCTATTTCGGCAAGTTGCTCACGAGTAAAGACCCCGATACTTTCTGGATTTGTCGTGGATACTTGCTGGGTTGTATCAACCTCTAATCTTTCTATGTCTCCATTGTCATAACGTATTACACGAATCCATATATCTTCACCCTCATTAAAAGAGGAAATAGACATACTTACACCATGACCAAAATCGCTAAACCCTCTTATCAACCGCCCTTGAAAAAAGACATTTTGAGTTGCCGTTGCTGTAAAGCTACTATCGGGATTGCTGTAAAGCCCCTCAATTGTCAAGCCCCATTCCTCGTATTCGGTAATAATTAATACAGATGAACGACGACCTTGTAAGGCAGGCTCATTTTCGTCAATGATGACATTTCCTTCAGCTGTAGCAGTAATGCCTTCCATTGGTTCGTGATTATTTACATTAATTGTATTTGCGGAAATTATAAATCCAGTTCCGACTGTAAAAATAAAAGCAACGCTTAATACAATTGCTCCTACCTTCTTTTTGCTTGTATCCATAATGGACAAAATTCTATTTTTCATGCCTTTTTTACCTCCATAAAAGTTAGTTGATAAAGCTATTTTGAGTCTTGACTGATATTTGGCAGCCCCAATTATCGCTTCGCTATAAACTTTGCGTGTTTTCTCATCTGCACTGCTGATAACTTCAGCATCGCAAGAAGTTTCGCATAATACATTAATTGCTCTCACGCAAAGATACACAATAGGATTAAACCAATGTATCGCTGTTGTGATTAATACCAAGACTTTACACAGCAAGTCTTTGCGCTTGTAGTGAACAAGTTCATGTTTGAGCATAAAATGAAGCTCGTCCTTTGTCAAGTTTGTTGACGGCAAGAGTATTCGTGGGCTTATGATACCAATCAGCATAGGGCTACCCACACAGGCACATTGGTAAATTGGGATATGTCTTTTTATGCCCATTTCTGACCCTATGCTTTCAAGAGCCGACAATGCTTGCTCATCTGTAACGCTCTCGCTCCACCTCTTTATCATCTTTGTAAAATGATAATGCCTCAAGCTTTGATAGGCAACAAATAGCACCACCCCTGTTATCCATATGGCAAAACTAATCTGCCACCAAGCCCATGAAATACCCGAGTGTACACCTGTAAAGACTGTCTCATCGACAGGCAGAGATATAGTTGGATTGATAAAGGGAAATGCCCCATTTCCCCAATTTGCTACATAGTTCTCTGTATATGATGGTAATTCTACGCTAATAATTGTGCTGCCCCATTGTGGTCTAAAAGGAACAATCAAACCGACAACAATAATTAACCAAGCGTAATAACACCCCTTTTCGGAATACCTTTTTGTCAGGAGTGGCGTAGTTATCATATATAACAGAGCGATTGCTGACATAGCGATAGAACAGATTAGCAAATTAATCATAAAGTTTTGCATACTAGCCCCTCCGCTCTCTGACCCATTCTAGCAATTCATTTATATCTTCGTCAGACAATATTTCGTCTGCATATACTGATGAAACGAGGTTTAGCAATGAATTATCGTGAAATTGCCTAATGAAATTGCCTGTTTCGAATTTCAGATAGTCCTCTTTATTTACAATGGGGAAATACTTGCGCTCCTTGCCATTTTTTTCAGTATGCAAAAAACCTCGCTCAACGAGTCTCAGCAAGAGTGTGATTGCCGTCTGAACCCTCCAACCCTCATTGTTACCATGTTGTTGCATGATAATGTTTGCTGTTATGGGTGGTGTGTTTGACCACACCACCTTCATGATGTCAAACTCCGCGTCTGGTAGCTTTCTCATCTTATTCACATTGACCTCCTCAAATCATTTTAGACGACCGTCTATAAATATTATACAGCCGTCTAAAGTGATTGTCAAGAAAATTTTTGAATTTGCCCCGTAAGATTATCTTGACAACATATTTTTCACATGTTAAAATACTTTTGTGACAGTCACATAACTAAATAAATGAAATATGGATTTAGGTAATCAGGTGAGAATCCTGAGCAGTCCTGCTACCGTATTGGTTATGATAATAGCCTAAGTCGGAAAACTAGCCATATTTCCAAAGGCGGCATATGTCGCTACTATAACGGTCTCACAGAGAATGGGGCGGTATGGTCTGTTGCGTTTTTCAGCGATATATTATCCCGATTCTTTGTGCGTGTGAAGAATTGGGGTTTTTTAATTGGAGGGATATGCATGTTGCGGGATTATGTTGCGGGAATAAAGCCATTGGACGATGTAGCCATGAAATCTGCCAGAAATAGGCTAGACAGCCTATTAAAGCCGCTAGGTAGCCTTGGTGTACTAGAAGATATCGCGGCACGGCTTGCTGGCATTAGCGGCAAGATGCATTATGACACCACAAAACGCTGTGTGATAATAATGGCGGCAGATAATGGTGTGATAGAAGAAGGTGTATCCGCTGCGCCGCAAGAGTTTACATATGCGCAAACCATAAACTTTACAAAGGGAATAACGGGCATAAACGCGCTCACAAAACAATTCGGGACTGACATCATCATTGTAGATGTGGGTGTTAATGGCGATATCGACCACCCATCTGTAATGAAGAAAAAAATTAGAAACGGCACGTATAATATTGCTAAACAATCGGCTATGACACGTGATGAAGCAGAAAAAGCAGTAATGGTTGGCATAGAGATTGCGATAGAGGCGGCGAAAAAAGGTAACAATCTTATTGGGGTAGGCGAAATGGGCATAGGTAACACGACCACAGCGGCGGCGGTGCTGTGCGCCCTAACAGAAATTGCGCCAGAACAAGCGGCGGGCAAAGGTGCAGGACTGAGCGATGAAGCATACGCACAAAAGATTGATGTGATAAAAACAGCTTTGATGAACAACAAGCCAAACTCAGAAGACCCGCTAGATGTGCTAACAAAGGTTGGCGGATTTGATATTGCGGCTATGGCAGGCGTTTACATAGGCGCGGCATATATGCGTGTGCCTGTTGTGATAGATGGCTTTATATCTATTGTAGCCGCTCTTGTAGCAATGCGGCTTGTCCCGCTTGCCAAAGAATATATGTTTGCATCCCATGCATCCCTCGAGCAAGGTTATAGATATGCAGCTGATACACTCGGGCTTAAGCCATGCCTACATCTAAATATGCGACTAGGCGAGGGGAGTGGTTGTCCTCTTATGTTTGCTGTGATGGACGCTTCATGTGCCATTATGCGAGATATGGGAACTCTTGAAGGCAATATAGGCGAGGAATACCTAGAGGAGATAAAAGATGCAGATTTTCATATCGGGCGGCTGTAAAAATGGGAAATCTACATATGCAGAGCGCGCAGCAAAGTTTCTGTCTGGTTCTGGACCGCTATACTACATAGCCACCATGGATGCGGGAGACAAAGAAGATGAAGAGCGCGTAAAAAGACATCAAAAATCACGTGAAGGCATGGGCTTTTTAACCATAGAGCAATACCGAGATATAGAGAACATCTTAACGCAATGTAATGCAAATGGGGCTTTTCTGCTGGATAGCCTGACAGCTCTACTAGCAAATGAAATGTTCTCTAAGGATGGTAGCTATGATTCTGATGCAGAAAAACGCGCTATAAAGGGTCTATCAAAGATTCTTGATGAAATCCCAAAAATTGTGGTGGTGTCCGACTACATCTATAACGATGCCGCGTTATATGACCCGCTAACGAAAGCATATCGCAAATCGCTTGCGACTCTGGATAGGTTTGTAGCGACAAAATGCAATGTGGTACTAGAGGCGACCTATACTCAGATAATTGTCCATAAAGGGCGCGATATTTTTCGCGAGGTGCAAAATGCGATATATTAAAGGGTTTTATATGGGCTTGGGTATGTTTACAGCCATCCCTCTACCATTTCACATCTGGGATGAGAAGCTAACCCCCATAATGGTGGCCACCTTACCTTTGATAGGGTTGCTGATAGGTTCAATATGGTGGGGTGCATCCGAGCTACTCCTGTTGCTAAATGCACCAACTATGATAATGTCGGCAATTTTGACGGTTACACCATTTTTCCTCGCTGGCTTTATACATCTTGACGGCTATATGGACACATCTGATGCGCTGTTGTCGCGCCGAGATATGCAAGAGAGATTGCACATATTAAAAGACCCTCTAGTGGGTGCTTTTGCGGTTGTGATGCTGGCAATATTATTTTTGCTACAGTTTGCCGCAATGTATACCATTGTGGAAAGCGGGAGATATTTTGCCATGATAGCTGTAATATGTACGCTGTCCAGAGCTTGCTCTGCGCTGGCTGTATTAGCATTGCGGCATATGGAAGGTAGCAATTACGCCGCTATGCTAGGGCAAAAGTCAGGCTTGCTACATGGAATCTTCGTGGTGATTGTCGCAATTTGTGTTACAGCTCTCGCGGCAGTTTGTTTTGGAATTGTGGGTCTAACTGTGTCTTTATCGGTAATCGTAGGCTATGCCGCCGCAATGCGCGTTGTATACAAAGCCTTCGATGGCGTGTCAGGCGATTTGCTAGGCTATTCGTTAGTTATAGGCGAGCTATGTGGTCTCATAGCATTAGCATTATTGCAGGGGGTGTTAATATGATTTTGATTATCGGAGGAGCATATCAAGGCAAGCTAGAGTACGCGCAAAGCCGCTTTGGGCATATGCAAGATATAAAGATTGTTAAATATGTAGATAAATGGCTACTGGAGCTTGTACGAGAAAATGCAGATATAACGCAAGCCACAGAACAATTTTTGGCAGATAACATCAATAACATAGTGATTTGTAATGATATATCTTGCGGAATTGTGCCTACAGACCCCATCTTACGCGGATGGCGCGAAGAGGTTGGTAGATTCATGGCTATATTAGCAAAGCATTCCAATGAGGTTGTGCGGCTATACTGCGGCATACCTATTACATTAAAAGGAGAAAACACAAATGAAGAATAAGAAATTAATAGCAATTATCGGATTATTGAGTGTGGCTTTGATATTTACGGCTTGTATAGATGGTACAGGCAACGGAACAACAGTTACAGCAACTGCATCATATGACAGAGAAGGTTATCCGATTGAGCTACCAAGCGAGATATCTACAATCATATCAATAGGGCCTTCAAACACAGAAATTTTGATAGAATTGGGCTTTGGCGACAATATCATCTACACAGATATGTTTTCTGACGGCATTGCGCCAGAGATAGCGGTCCTAGATATGATGGCATTAGATGCGGAGTTTGTTATTAACGCAAACCCAGATATAGTTTTTGTGGCGGGACTAACGAGAGTTGATGGCAATAATCATCCCTTGCAAGCAGTTTCTGATGCAGGTATCGCGGTGCTATATATCCCTACAGGTATCAGCATTGCTGAAATAATGGAAGATATACGCTTCATCGCATCCGTAATGGGGGTTCAAGAAGCGGGCGAAGCAATAGTGGCAAATATGCAAGCGGAAATAGATGCAGTAGTGCAGATAGCAGAAACAATAACCAATCGCCGCACGGTTTATTTTGAAATATCGCCTGCACCTTGGATGTTTTCTATGGGAGGAAATACATTCCAAAATGAAATGTTAGAGCTTGTTGGTGCAAAGAATATCTTTGCAGACCAAAATAGCTGGCTAAGCGTAACTGATGAGATGTTTTTGGTACATAACCCCGATGTCATACTGACATCCACAAACTTTATTGATGACCCAATAGGCGAAATTCTAGCCAGACCAGGCTGGGATATAATAACAGCCGTACAAAACGGCGATGTATTTTTAATTAGTACAGATGCTAGCAGCCGCCCAAGTCATAATATAGTGAATGCAATGTGGGAAATAGCGCGGGCGATATATCCAGAGGATTTTAGATGAAGGTAAAAATAATTGTGGCGGTATGTATAAGTTTGGTTACTGTGGTGCTAGGCATTGCAATAGGCTCTGTCAACATACCGCCCGCAAGTATATTAAGAATAATTGCGCATAATTTATTTGGTGCAGAGTTGCCAGAGAATATTTCAAGTTCTCATGCATCCATTGTGTGGAGTATACGCCTGCCACGAGCCTTGCTGGCGTACGTGGCAGGTGCTGCTTTGGCTGTAAGCGGCGCGGTAATGCAGTCTGTATTACGCAATCCGTTAGCATCATCATACACCCTTGGCGTATCATCTGGTGCATCCTTGGGTGCATCGCTTGTAATTTTTCTGGGTGTTTCTCTACCTGTCTTATCGATGCTCACATTACCCATTTTAGGCTTTGCATTTGGCTTAGCCACCATTTTGCTGGTTATGGGCATATCGCGCCAGATGGATGCTCGCCTAGAAAACCATACAATTATATTAGTAGGGATGGTGCTTGCTTTATTTGTCAATGCAATCACAACGCTTATGTTTGGGCTATTTCGCGAAGGCACACAAAGAATGATACTTTGGCAGATGGGTAGTTTTGCTGGTCGCGGTTGGAATACAATATTTATCCTTGCGCCCGTGGCTCTTATAGGCATCATAGCTATATTTTTGCGCAAACGCGAGCTAGATGTGATGACTTTTGGTGAGGAGCAAGCGCGGGCCATAGGGGTAAATGCTGGCAACGTAAAAATGATGCTGCTCATCATTGCGGCGGCATTAACGGGTGGTACAATTGCTTTTGTAGGCATTATTGGCTTTGTGGATTTGGTTGCGCCGCATGTGGTGCGCAAGATTTTTGGGTCAGCACATAAAGTTGTGATACCCATGTCAGCTATCTTTGGCGGTGCGTTTATGGTGATTGCAGATTTAGCAGCCAGAACAGTAACTGCACCAGTAGAGCTGCCTGTAGGTGCTGTAACAGCATTGATAGGCGCACCATTTTTTGCATATGTTTTCTTCAGCAAAAGAAAAAGGAAGGTGTAGAGCATGAAATTTGTTACATCATATAGCGGAGGTAAAGAAAGCGCGCTTGCGCTGTATAGAATGATAAAGCAAGGTCATGAACCTATTGCGCTCATCACTACTTATAATGATAGCGCAGAGAGGTCACATTTTCATGGACTGCCTGAGGCTGTGTTAAAAGACGTATCAGATGCGCTTGGCATACCGCTTTGGCTGATAAAAACCAAGGATGAAAATTATGCAAAAGACTTTGAAGCCGCCCTGCTAAAAGCAAAAGAGCAGGGGGCGCAAGCCTGCGTTTTTGGCGACATAGATATTGAGGGGCATAGAGCTTGGTGTACAGAAAGATGTGATAAGGTGGGAATTTCCGCGGCTTTTCCGTTATGGGGAGAAAGTCGCAAAGATGTAGTAAAAGAAGTTATAGATAGCGGATTCGTCGCAAATATCACCACTATAGATACCAAATATCTTTCACAAGATTTTTTGGGTCAGCAACTGACAGCATCGCTCGCAACATGCATTGCTAATAGCGGCGCAGATATCTGTGGTGAAAATGGCGAATACCATACATTTGTATCAGATGGACCGATTTTTACATATCCTATAGAGTTTGCTTTTGGACAATGTGTTTCTAATAATAATTATTTAATGCTGTCCGTGGAGTCTTTATCCAAGAGCCTGTTCAAAATCTAATATGAACTGATTTTTAAGTGTCACTTTTTATTATAAATGGTGCGCTCTTTGCACTAATCTATAATGAAAAGTGTTGCAGCAATTGTGCGAGGATAGATTTTAGACAAGTTCTAAATAATTTGCCTCGGGGCATTTGATAGAATCTGCGAGCGCACAAAGCTTGCAACGCTATTGTTTTCCTCTTCGGCCGCAGCCGCGGGCTTTAATAACATTTCACTATGTGTAAGCTCTGCTAAACGCGCCAAGGACTGCCTAAAAGATTGAACCTTTTTAGCAAATTCTAACATATTTTCTGGCGTTTCATTTTTCGGATGGTGTATGGCTTCAAATTCCGCGACTTTTTCTTCGATTTCATCTTCAGAAAGTCCGCCCAATCCTCGCAAAATTTTATCTTTGTATTCCTCAACGGCGACCAAAAGAGCCTTGGTTAAACAGTCTTTTTCGTCGTCTTTTTCGGGCGAATGCAACTCTGCACCCCGTTCAAACTTAGCAGATTGCTTTTTAGCATCGTGCCAGAAAGACGATGTATTTGCGCCCAGATGGTTTAAAATATTCATAAATAAAATACCTCCAAAATTCACCAAAATACCTTTATCTTATTATCGGTATAAACACGCATAAACATAATAAGAAAATATAGAAAATTAATGAAAAAAGCCTTGACAAATGTGATATTTTCGTTTATAATAGATTCTTGTGACGATGATAATGGTCAGAAATGTTGATTTCTAGGCATTATCATAGTGTAGATACGAGAGGTTGCTACTGCGTAATTAGCGCAATAGGTTTTCTCGGGGAGCGATGTCAAGGTCTTGAACCTTAGCGATAGTCACTGCATAAGAGATATTTTGTCTGGTTGGTTATGAAACACCCGGCAGAGTGTTAGCACAAATCCAAGAGATTTAGCACATGCAGTCGCTCTAGTAAGAAATAAAAAAAGGAGGGACTTTTTTAATGGCCGAAAAGACTGGCACAAAAAGCAACAAAATTAGAATTTGCCTAAAGGCGTATGACCACAAGATTATTGACCAAAGTGTTGCACAAATAATCGACACGGCAAAGAAAACAGGCGCGGAAGTAAGAGGACCGATACCGATGCCAACAAGGCGTGAGGTTATCACCATTCTACGTGCGGTACACAAATACAAAGACAGTCGTGAGCAGTTTGAACAAAGAACACACAAACGTCTTATTGATATTTTGTCGCCAACACCAAAGACAGTTGATGCGTTATCACGCTTGGACTTACCAGAAGGCGTTGGAATTACTTTGAAAATTATGTAAGTAAAAATGCAATACAAAAATAATTCATGAATGAGCATAAAGCTCAGTCCGCTGAAGGAGGAAAGAATTTGAAACAACAACTAAAAAAAGCAATACTAGCAAAGAAAATTGGCATGACACAAGTGTTTTCCGAAAATGGTGAGCTAATACCAGTTACGGTACTACATGCAGGGCCATGTGTGGTTATTCAAAAGAAAACCATGGAAAACGACGGCTATAGCGCGATACAGGTTGGTTTCTTAGATGCCCGTCAAAACGTGCGCGGCAACTATTATGTCAACAGACCAAAAAAAGGTCATTTTGACAAAATTAAAGTTACGCCAAAGAAATACCTTCGCGAATACAGAATGAAAGATGCTAATGCTTTCGAGGTTGGCTCTGAAATCAAGGCAGATATCTTTGAAGCTGGCGACAAAGTAGATGTTACTGGTGTCTCTAAAGGTAAAGGTTTTCAAGGTGCTATCAAGCGTCATGGTCAAGGTAGGGGTCCTATGTCCCATGGTTCTAAATACCACAGAGGGCTTGGCTCTCTGGGTGCGGGTACATCTCCTGGTCGTGTTATGAAAGGCAAGAGGATGCCTGGTCATATGGGCAACAAACAGATAACCGTACAAAATCTTACAATTGTGCGTGCTGATGCGGACAAAAACCTCATCTTAGTAAAAGGTGCTGTACCTGGACCGCGCGGAACGCTTGTATCTATAAAAAATACTGTGAAATTCGATGTGTAATACCGAAATTCTATGAAAGGAGAAACGCACAATTATGGCAAATGTTGATTTATATAAAATGGACGGCTCTGTAGTTGGTAAAATTGAGCTAAATGACGAAATTTTCGGCATAGAGCCAAATCCAGATGTGGTACATCAAGCTGTGGTGCAGTATTTGGCTAACCAACGTCAAGGTACACAATCTGCAAAGACACGCGCAGAAGTACGCGGCGGCGGCGCAAAACCAAGGCCGCAAAAAGGCACTGGTCGCTCGCGTCAAGGTACGATAAGAGCTCCACAGTGGACAGGCGGCGGTGTTATATTTGCACCAAAACCACGTGATTATTCTTTTAAGCTCAACAAAAAAGTAAAGCGTCTGGCACTGAAATCTGTTCTTTCTAATAAAGTAATGGATGGCAAAATGCTTGTGCTAGAAGAGCTAAAGCTGCCAGAAGTAAAAACCAAAGAAATGATTAAAGTTCTTGGCAATATAAAGGTAGATAAGGCATTGCTTGTGCTAGGCGATGAAAGCAACAATGAGGTGCTTTCTGCCCGCAATATCCCAGGCGTTAAGACCTGTGGCGTAAACACCATTAATGTATATGATATCTTGAGATATGACTATCTGGTGGTTACAAAAGATGCAGTAGATAAAATACAGGAGGTGTACATCTAATGGCTGATTTGAAATACTATGACATCATCCTAAAGCCTGTTATCACAGAGAAGTCTATGAATGAAATGGCTGACAAAAAGTATGCTTTCTATGTGCATCCTCAAGCAAATAAGGTACAGATAAAAGAAGCTGTACAAAAAATGTTTGAAGGTACTGTGGTTGAAAAGGTAAACACAATGAACCTTATCGGCAGAAAAAAGCGCACCAGAAGCTACAAATACGGAAGAACATCTGCTCGCAAAAAGGCTATTATAACATTGACACCAGAGAGCAAAGATATTGAAATCTTCCAAGGAATGTAATTATAAAGACCATGTATGGGCAACAATGCCCGCAAAGGAGTGAATAAACGTTGGCTATAAAAAGATATAGACCCACAACTCCTTCCCGTAGACATATGACAGGCTTGGATTTTTCTGAAATAACGACGAACAAGCCTGAGAAAAGTCTGGTTGTGCATTTGAAAAAGCACAGCGGAAGGAATAATCAGGGTAAAATTACAGTTCGTCACCGTGGTGGTGGACACAAGAAAAAATATCGCATCATTGACTTCAAAAGATTCAAAGATGATATACCAGCAACAGTTAAGACCATTGAATATGACCCAAATCGTAGCGCGAACATCGCCCTTTTAGCATATGCTGATGGCGAAAAACGCTACATCATAGCTCCAAGTGGTCTTAAAGTAGGCGACAAGCTTATGAATGGTCCAAATGCGGAAATTCATGTAGGAAACTGCCTGCCAATGACACATATACCGCTTGGCAGTGAGATTCATAATATTGAAATGAGACCTGGCAAAGGTGCGCAGATGGTACGCTCTGCTGGCAATTCTGCTCAACTTATGGCTCGCGAGGGCAAAATGGCTACAGTGCGCCTTCCATCTGGCGAAACCCGCATGATACCTGTACTTTGCCGTGCTACACTAGGCTCTGTTGGCAATAGCGACCACGAGCTAGTAAAAATCGGTAAAGCGGGCAGAAAGCGCCATATGGGCATACGTCCTACGGTTCGCGGCTCCGTTATGAACCCGAACGACCATCCACATGGTGGCGGTGAAGGTAGAGCTCCTATCGGTCGCTCTGCACCATCTACGCCTTGGGGCAAGCCAGCACTCGGCTACAAGACACGTAAGAAAAACAAAGCAAGCAGCAAATACATTGTCAGCAAACGCAAAAAATAGTGGAGGTTGCCATGAATCCAAAATTCGTGAACTTTGGACCAATGAAGATTGCAGGATATCTGCATAAAACATCCATGAGCAACAATACCATACCTGCTTTTTGGCAAGAACTATTTGCAGATGGTCGCCATAGCAAACTGCATCAGCAGGATTGGCTGAAAGACCATAAAGAGTATGGCTTGTGCTTTGATAGTGTTGGCGATGAATTTTCTTATGTGGTTGGCGTTGAAGTAAAAAATGATGCTGATGTGTCTAACGAATTTCATGTATGTGACCTTCCGAAGAGCGAATATGCTGTGTTTCCAGCTAAGTCTATAAATGACATTCCTCTCACTTGGAAGGAAGCATATGAATGGCTACAGTCTGCCGAATCCCATTTTTTCGCTAAAGGCGGCATAGAATTTGAACTTTACGATTTGGATTGTACATGCGTAGGCGGAATCGAATGCGAAAACTGCAAAAATGATAATGTTGGATGCGACATATATGTAGCTGTTACGAAAAAGTAAGGTGGATTAAATGGCTATTTCTACAAAAGAAGGCGTAAATGCTTATGGAGATGCCTATACCTATGAAGGCGAAATGCTGAATGGCATGATGCATGGCAAAGGCAAGCAGGATGTTCATGGGTTGGCGATTTATGAAGGAGACTTTGCAAACAACATGCCTCACGGCAAAGGCAAAATGCTATGGCCTTGCGGGAACAGCTACGAAGGTGACTTTGCAAATATCTATCCTCATGGCATGGGGAAACTTGTACTCATCGGCAGGGGTGTATATGAAGGCGAAGTTGTCAACAACAAACGCCATGGGCAAGGCAAGATGACCTGTGAAGATGGTAATGTATTAGAAGGATTATGGCAAAACGATATATTTGTTGGAAAGGAGGAAGAAGATGGCAAGATCACTTAAAAAAGGACCATTTTGTGATGACCACCTACTAAAAAAGGTAGAAACGCAAAATGCATCAAATACAAAGAATGTGATAAAAACATGGAGCAGACGCTCTACTATTTTCCCAGAAATGATAGGTCACACCATTGCTGTTCATGACGGACGCAAGCACGTGCCTGTGTATATCAGCGAAGATATGGTAGGACATAAATTGGGAGAATTTGCCTTGACACGCACATACCGTGGTCACGGCAAAGATGACCGCCGCTCACGCGTACGCTAGTTACTAATTGTTAGAAAGGAGGTATGGTGGTGGCAAAAGGACACAGAAGTCAAATTAAGAAAGAAAGAAATAAAGAAAATAAAGAAATGCGTCCACACGCACATGCGAAATACGTGCGTCTAAGCGACACCAAAGCGCGTATTGTGTTAGAAACCATTAAAGGCAAAGGCATAAACGAAGCGCGCGCTATATTAATGTATTCTCCTCGTTATGCGGCAGAGGTTGCGCTAAAAGTGCTTAACAGTGCTGTAGCAAATGCAGAGCATAATTTGGGAATGGATACGGATAACCTGTATGTGCAAGAAGTGCAGGCAAACAAAGGTAGCAGCCATTACAGCAGATGGAGACTTAACCCACGCGCTAAAGGTCGCGCAAACCGCATTGAATTAAAATTTAGCCATGTATCCATATATTTGGGTGAAAAGACAGCGAAATAATGAAAAGGTGGTGAAAATTTGGGACAGAAGGTAAATCCCCATGGACTTAGGGTAGGAATAAACAAGGAATGGGATAGCGTGTGGTATGCCGATAAAGGTTTTGGTGACCTTTTGGTGGAAGACAACCGCATTCGCAAGTTTATTAAAAAGAAACTGTTTTTAGCAGGGGTGGCACGCATCACCATTTCTCGCACAACAAGCCAAGTGCGCGTAACTGTGCATACAGCAAAGCCAGGTATTGTTATTGGTCGCAGTGGTCAAGCAATAGCAGAACTAGCGACAGAAGTGCAAAAATTTGTAGCTGACCCAAAAGTAAAAGCAGTTATAAATGTAGAAGAAATAAGAAGACCAGAGCTTGCAAGCCAGCTTGTAGCGGAAGATATTGCTCGTCAGCTTGAAAACCGCGTTACATTCCGCCGCGCTATGAAGCAAGCTATGACCAGAACAATGAAATTTGGCGCCAAAGGTATCAAAACACAGGTTTCTGGACGTTTGGGTGGTGCTGATATTGCTCGTAGCGAGAGCTACAACGAAGGCACAATACCTTTGCAGACACTTCGCGCTGACATTGACTATGGTTTTGCAGAAGCGGATACCACATATGGCAAGCTTGGCGTAAAAGTGTGGATATACAAGGGTGAGATAATCCCTAATCGCGATTCTTCAAAACGCGAAAGAATACCTAGCCCTGCTCCACGTCGTGACGACAGACCACGCCGTGACAACAGAAGAGGGGAGGCCAGAGCATAATGTTGATGCCAAAAAGAGTTAAAAGGCGTAAGCAGTTTAGAGGCCGAATGAAAGGTCGCGCTATGCGTGGCAACAGAATAATTTACGGTGATTTTGGCTTGGTGGCTATGGAGCCGAGCTGGATAACATCAAATCAAATAGAAGCTGCGCGTATTGCTATGACAAGATATATCAAGCGTGGCGGTAATGTATGGATAAAAATTTTCCCAGACAAGCCTATCACAGCAAAACCTGCTGAAACACGCATGGGTAGCGGTAAAGGTGCTCCTGATTATTGGGTGGCTGTGGTTAGACCAGGTCGCGTGATGTTTGAGCTTAATGGTGTAGCGGATGCTACGGCACGCGAAGCTCTTCGTCTTGCTATGCATAAGCTACCAATAAAGTGTAAAATAGTGTCTAGGGAAGAGCTTGACAAAGAGCTGGATGCCCGCGAAGCGGCATATCATACTAAGTCAAATGAATCGAAAAAGGAAGATGGTGGTATTTAGTGAAGAGTAGAAGTTATCATCAAGAGCTGCTCTCAAAATCCCAAGGGGAACTTAATACAGAGCTTGTGGATGCAAAAAAGGAGCTTTTTAACCTTAGATTGCAAAACGCCACAAATCAGCTGGATAACACCGCAAGAATAAAAGAGGTTAGGCGAAACATAGCCCGCATAAGAACTGTTATGACACAAAAAGAGCGCGGGTTGGTCTCGTAAGGAGGTAAAAAGTGGCTGAAAGCAGAAATCTAAGAAAAACTAGGATAGGCCGCGTTACAAGTGACAAAATGGACAAAACCATAGTTGTTGCTGTAGAAGCGAGCGTGCGCCATCCTCTATATAACAAGATTGTAAAACGTACTGTTAAACTAAAAGCCCATGACGAGCAAAACGAATGCGGCATAGGCGATAGAGTTAGAGTTATGGAAACTAGACCTCTCTCCAAAGAAAAACGCTGGAGACTGGTAGAAATCCTAGAAAAAGCGAAGTAATACTGGGAGGAATTAGCATGATTCAACAAGAATCTAGACTTGTTGCGGCGGATAATTCTGGTGCCAAGGAGCTATTATGCATCCGTGTTTTGGGTGGCTCTAAACGCAGATATGCAGGCGTTGGCGACGTAATTATCGCAACCGTAAAAGATGCAACACCCGGTGGCGTTGTAAAGAAAGGTGAAGTAGTAAAAGCTGTAGTTGTGCGTACTGTTAAAATGGTAGGTCGTGCAGATGGCTCATATGTTCGCTTTGATGATAATGCCGCTGTTATTATAAGGGATGATAAAAACCCCAGAGGAACCAGAATTTTTGGCCCGGTGGCTAGGGAATTAAGAGAAAAGCAATATATGAAAATTCTTTCCCTTGCTCCCGAGGTTCTCTAGGATAAAGGAGGATATCATGGCCAGCAAAATTAAAAGAGGCGACAGGGTGATTATCACCGCAGGTAAAGACAAGGGCAAAGAAGGCAAGGTGCTTTCTGTGAACCAAAAAACCGAAAAGGTTATTGTTGAAGGCGCAAATATGATGAAAAGACATAAAAAGCGCAATCAGCAAAACCCGCAAGGTGGTATCATAACAACAGAGGCCCCCATGCACATTTCTAATGTAGCATATGTCCATAAAGGCAAAGCTGTAAGGGTTGGCTTTGATGTAGATATATCAAAGCAAGCGGACAAAACCGTCAAAACAATTAAGCGCATCGCCAAACCTTCAGGTGATGTGATAGATGAAACAGTGATTACGAAGAAAAAGTAATTGCTCAAAACTATAACAGTTACAAAATACTGTTTTTAAGCTAGGAGGTTTGATTTTGAACCGAGCAAGAGAGTTCTATGAAAAGGAAATCGTTCCTGCGATGATGGAAAAATTTTCTTATAAAAATAAAATGGCTGTACCCAAAATAGATAAAGTTGTGGTAAACGTGGGTCTTGGCGAAGCAAAAGAAAATGCTAAGGTTATAGATGCTGCTGTTAGTGACATCACAATCGTAACGGGTCAAAAGCCTATAGTAACTAAGGCGAAAAAGTCTGTAGCTAACTTCAAACTGCGCCAAGGTATGCCTATTGGTGTAAAAGCTACACTTCGTGGAGAAAAAATGTACAGCTTCTTGGACAGAGTTATCAATGTGGCTCTTCCACGCGTGCGTGACTTCCAAGGTGTTAGCGGCGAAGCATTTGATGGTCGCGGCAACTACACTTTGGGCATACGCGAGCAAATCATTTTTCCCGAGATATCTTACGAGAA
>WRBK01000022.1 GCA_009784575.1 Defluviitaleaceae bacterium
AGAACTTCTAGAATTTCTAGAGCTTTTAGAGCTTCTTATGCAAGAAGATGCAAGAAGATGCAAGAAGGTTCTATATTTCAATTTTACATAATTATTCGGTTTTCAAGGGGCGGTGGTGTTGCCAATATTCTAGGCTATCCCCAGAATTTTCATTGTCACTTCAAAGGCAACGAAACTTATAATACCACAATGCAAAATCAATGTCAAGGGGTTTTTTCAGTTTTTTTGAATTTTTTTTGCAAAAGTTACAAAACACTGATTTGCCGCCAAATTTTATACTTGACTCGCGTTTTTAAGTGACAATAGAGTCAGCAACCTTCAAAGTTATATATACAGGCGACCGAATGTGGTCGCCTGTATTCTTCAAGAATAATAATCCACTACAGCATCCCTCAAAAACACCGCACACCCCACCGCAATCCTATCGTAATAAGCCATAAACCGCTCATCATCCGCATACATCTGCGCCACGCCCACATGTGCTTCCTTTGAATACGTACGCCAATACACACAAAGCCACTGTTTATGTAGTTCAACAGCCTTTCGCGCCAACTCGCCTTTTATGTCGCCAGTCGCAAAAGCAGCCGCCAGCGCATCATTTACTTCATCTGACAACTTTTCAGCCAGCGCAAATTCCTCAGCATCCATGCCCCTTAGCTTTTCATTGGAAGCATCAATCATAGCATCTCCATATTTTCCCCTAATTTCCTCGCCATATGCCGCCTCATTTTCCTTTATAACATTTTCCACAAAGCCCTCAAATTTTTCATTGTCATTCATATCAATTTCTCCTTTCATAGCCAAAATAGATTTTTCTACATTAAATATCAAAATATCCAATTGCCTTCGCTTGGTACATAACGCAACCAGATGACCCTCTAGGGCAGCCGCCCCATCAAACTCTCCCTCAGAAAGAATTTTCTTTATATCATCTAAAGGCACGCCAAGTTCCCTATAAAATAGAATATGTTGAAGTCTATCCACCTCCTTTTGCCCATATGCGCGATAGCCATTATCATTTGCCCGCTCAGGACAAAGCAGCCCAAGCTGGTCATAATACCGCAATGTGCGAGTAGAAATGCCCGCAATCTTCGCCAATTTATTTACCGTGTATTCCATATGTTTTCCTCCTCAAAAATCATTGTAAACTATTACGTTACGTCAATGTCAAGAGAAATTTTCTATTTTTAGCTTGTTTTCTTTTGAAAAAATGTATATAATCATTTTATATAGAAACGTGATTCATAAAAATTCATTTTTTAGGAGGAGATTATCATGGCTATAAAACTATTTGCAGGCGAAAAGGGCGAAGGCAAAACAAGAAAATTGATTGCACTAGCAAACGACCATCTGTCAATCACAGAAGGTCATATTGTTTTTATTGATGATGACGGACGCAATATGCACGAGGTTCATCGCAAAATTAGGCTTGTAGATACCTCAGAATATCCGCTTGTAAATTATCGCGAATTCGTTAGTTTTATTTATGGTATGTTAAGCCAAAATAGCGACATTTCCGAAATTTTCATAGACTCACTTTCTGGCATAATCGAAAGCTTAAATAACGATGACATAGCAGCTCTGATGATAGCTATAGAAAAAATAAGCACCACAAATGATGTGGAGTTTTTTATTACACTTAACTGCAATCCATCCGAACTGCCCACAGAGGCAAAAAAACATATGGCGTAAAGCCCTACTTTTATGAGGAATTAGCAAAACTATGGACAAGGCACGCAATGCAAACTTTTTCGTCCGACAGGCCGCCATTTTGGCGGCTGTCGGCATTTTGGCGCGCCTTTTGGGTTTTTTATACCGCATTCCTCTCACAAATTTAATCGGAGACGAAGGCAATGCTATATATAGCATAGGCTACACTGTTTACAACTTTTTTCTTATTGTATCTTCTGCTGGTCTGCCCGCTGCCATCTCCAAACTTGTTAGCGAAAAGCGCGCAATAGGTCGCCATGATGCCGCGCATCGCATTTTCGTTACTGCTCTTATTTTAGCTGCATCCATAGGCATTATCTCCACTGCCGCAATATTCTTTTTCGCCACAGAAATAACGACAATTCTCCTTAGACCACAAGCATATTTGGCTCTACAAATGCTCGCCCCTACCGTGTTTATCTTTGCTATCATGGCGACAATCCGCGGATATTTCCAAGGTATGTCATCCACAGTGCCAACCGCTCTATCTCAACTCATAGAGCAGATTTTTAACGCCTTCTTCTCGGTCTTGCTAGCTCATGCTATGTGGAATTTTGCCATACAGCAAAGCTACGATGCCGAAGCATACGGTGCGGCAGGCGGTACAGCAGGCACTACAGTTGGTGCTATCGCTGGGTTTATCGTAATTTCTGGACTATATTTTATTGCCCGCCCCGATATTTTACGAGACCGCCGCATAGCAAGGCGTAGGGCGCGCGTACAGGGTTTGCACCTAAACGACGAAACCCACGGCCAAGTTGCAAAAAAGATTATCATTACATCTTCCACAATTATAGCAGGTACAGCAATTTTTTCCATTGTTAATATTATAGACGCATGGTTAGTCGTTGACCGCTTAGAATATGCAGGTTTTAGTGAAACCCGCGCCAGCGAGCTTTTGGGGCAACTGACAGGCAAGTTCAATCCCATCACAAATCTCCCTGCCGCCATATCCTCATCCCTAGCTCTCGTAATTATCCCCGCTATAGCAAGCGCAAGACAACTTGGCGACCACAGGGATGTACAAATCAAGGTAAACACCGCTTTTCGCGCAGCCATGCTAATCACAATCCCCATCGCCTTTGGTCTTGGCATACTTGGCACACAAATAGTCCCGCTCCTTTTTCCCAATCATCCCGAGGGCGGCACATTATTCGTTGTCGGCTTTCCGTCGGTTATTTTCTTGGCATTTTCACAAATTTCTACAGGTGTTTTACAAGCCGTAGGCAAAATTTCTATACCAATCATAGCAGCACTAATCGGCTCTGTAGTCAAAATCGTCGTGGGGTATTTCCTTATCACACATCCAGATGTCAATATTTATGGTGCAATAATAGGCACAACGCTGTGCTACCTAATAGCCGCCGTCATTAATTGCTATTTCCTAAGCAAATATACAGGCACGCGCCTTGATTTTAAAGGCATATTGGTCAAGCCAACCTTCGCCAGTGCCGCCATGGCAATGGCTTGTTTTACTGCCTATCACCTCATCCATGTCTTTTTGCCAAGCAATGCCATAGTTACCATAATCACTGTGTTTATCGGGATAATCGTATATGCTGTTTTTATGGTGATGATACGTGGTTTCACAGAAGAAGATGTGCGTATACTGCCCAAAGGCGAACGATTGGCACGCATGCTAAAGAATCGCGGTTTCATATAGGCATGTCTATTTTCTACGGTATCTCTCCTCTTCGCTAAACACACATCCGCAATATTTTTGCATATAAAGCCCCATTTTACGCGCCTCGTCCATTGCCGCCCTAAAATCTTTACGAAAATCTCTTATCACAAATTCGCATCCATATCGTATCGCAAGCTCGCTCCCAAATTTACATATGGCATCAAAATTTTGATATGGACTAGCCAAAAGGGTAGTAGAAAAAGCCTCAAATCCGCTCGCCACCGCTTTTTTTACTGTATATTCAAGCCTGCTACGGTAACAATACTCACATCTAGCTTGTTTGCTTTCAATATCCCCAGCTACATTACCAACAAAGTCTTTTAGTCCATAAAAATCATCAATCTCCATAGCCAATTCATAAAGCACAGCAAATTCCGCCGCCGCATTTCGTCTGTGTTTATATTCCATAAATGGGTGGATATTGGGGTTATGCCATAACAATATTGGCTCGAATTTTTCTTCAATTATGCCATCCAAAAAAGCTACGCCGCATGGTCCACAACATATATGCAACAGAATCTTCACAAAACCACTCCTTTGTCTTTACTTTTCTACATATTAATGATATAATAATTCTGATTAAATGTAAATAAGTATTAAGCTTTTAGCGCAAATTGCCGAAAAATAATTATATTGATTTGTTGTGCAAAAATTTCTTTGATTTTAAATTCAAATATAGCAAACAATAATCAAATCATACATACAAAAGGATGACGTATTACAAGGAGGTAATATCCATGTTTTCTAATAGGATGAGAATGACGGGCTTTTCTGGCATTGATGTAGCCGACATGGTTCAACAAATGATGCGTGCGGAATCTTTCCGCCTAGACCGCTTGCGCCAACAGCGCGACCTTAGCGTATGGCGGCAAGATATGATGCGCAATGTAGCAACATCCATCACGCAATTTAACCGTACGTGGACACAGCCATTTGCTATGGGTGGGCGCGATATTGGCAATCCCGATAATTGGAATTCCAATAGCGTAAATATAACAGGCGGTGTTGGGGCTACCATTACTGCTGGTGCAAATGCAAGACAAGGTACACATACCCTTAACGTAACTCAAATAGCACAGGCACATACTTTCCGAACTAACCCAGCAAATAGTCTAAACGCCAGCAATCCTGGTGCTACGACAAGTGCTATTGACTTTACATCACTTTTGGGAATCAATACTGACAACCTTAGTCCCAATTATGGTAATGTTGAGTTTGTAAGCGACCTCACTATACGTATGAATGTAAGTGGTGTTGCCCGTGATGTCACTATAGATAAAGATACTTTAAATGGCATAATAGCAGGTAATCCTGCTCTTGATGCTTCTGGAAGTATGGCAAACCACATTAGCGAAATAGCTACTGCCCAAGCAGAAATTGAGCATTTGCTCTCTATAGGCAGACCTAACAATCATGCAGATATTGTCAACCGCCGCAATCACATTCAGTATCACTCTAATCACCTAAGAGAACTTCCTTATTTCGGAGACTTGACCACCAGCACCGCCTTCGCATCCGCCCTAAATGATGCCGTGGATACCGCTTTTAACACTGGTGGAGAAACAAGGGCTAGCGTTGAAATCCTAAATGGTCATCTTGCATTCATAGCAACACAAGGCAATACAGTCAATATATTAAATGCTACAAATGGACTTACGGCACAACAGTTAGGTTTGAGTTCTACCAGCTCTAGTTTTAACACGCAGCAAAACTTAGCAGGTTTTTTGAATATCGATCCTACTGTCAATCCTAGCGCAACCGATGTTGAATTCACAATAAACAACCGAACTTTTTCGCTAAACCTCTATGATAACTCTATTATGATAAATGGCGAGCCAGTTGCCCGTGCCAGCAATGCTTCTGGTCCTATCACCGTACAAGAGTTAGTGAATGTCATAAACGGTTCTGGTGCAGGTGTTAATGTTAGCTTTTCGGCTGTTTCTGGCCAGTTTACTATACAGGCCAGCCAAACAGGTACCTCCAGCGCAATAACTGCCGACTTAGGCATTGGAGGCTTTTTGCAATCCATTATGGGTCTTGACCCAAATAATAATAATGCAGCTATAATGGGCAGTGTCCAAACGCAGGCGGCTCAAAACGCCATAGTTACCGTTAATGACACAGCCATAACAAGAGAGAATAACAACTTCACAGTTGATGACTTAACAATCAACCTCACAAGTGCTGCCGAAGGTGAGGACTTTACGATACAAGTATCCCGCAATACCTCTGACATTCGCACAATGGTTACAGACTTCGTAAACTCCTACAACGAACTTATGCGCTCTCTTATAGACCTCACCGAGGTGCGCAGACCACGCCAAGACCGCGACGGTGGGTTCTTTATGCCTCTTACAGACGAACAACGCCGCGACATGAGCGATAGAGAAATAGAAATATGGGAAGAGCAAGCCCGCACAGGTATTTTGCACCGCGATGAGTCGTTAAGAGCCATACAACGCGAAATGACAGATGTGCTATTTAGAAACATAACAATGCCAGATGGTCGCACCTTTAATTTAGGCAATATGGGCATACAGCTATCTAGCGATGTGCGCGAATTTGGTATGCTAGAAATCAATGAGGAAAGATTTGCCTTTGCATTAGAGCATCATTCAGATGTTATGCAAGAGCTTTTTACCGCTGTTGCTCCACCTCTCAACACTTTTACAGATAGCACCGACCCAAGAGTGGGTTCTGCTAGAAACCAATGGGTAAACGCAAGTGGTCTAGCGCAACGTCTTAATGATGTGTTCAATCGTGCTACCGCCCCAACATCTGGTACGCTCTCATTGCGTGCAGGTGTCGCTGGCGGAGCATTGGATACACAAAACGATATGTCTCGTCAAATAAGCGACCAAAACCGTCGCATAGACAATATGCTAAGCTGGCTTGAGCGCAGAGAAGATTCGCTTTTCCGCCAGTTCTCGCGTATGGAAATGGCTATGATGCAGGCACAATCGCAAATGATGTTCTTTGAGCAATTAATGTGGGGCAACATGTAGCAATGTAGCCCAAAAGGGGATTTTATGGAAAACTTGAAAGAAAGGTATATTGAGCTGTTACAGGGCAAACTAGATGCATTAATCTATATGCGCGATGTAACCCAAAGCCAAAACTTCACGGGCGATACATCAAAAATAGAAAAGGAAGCAGAGGCATTTATCGCCCTCTACGAAAAGCGTAGCAACATTTTAGCTCGTGTAGAAAAAATTGATGATGCACTAGAGCTTTTAGACCCTCTGGATGCAACAGATTTAGATGACACAGAGTTTCAAGCTAAAGTTATGGGCTTTCGCAAAAGCATGACAGACCTAGCAAGGGAAATGGTAGATTTAGACAAGGCAAATATGGTTGTGTATGAAAAAATGCGCGGCTACCTAAGGGACAACCTAAAGCAGGTGAGGCAGGGCGTAGACCTCATACAAGGCTACGACGACTACCTCGACCAAAACCAAGGTCATTTTATGGACAAAAAGAAGGTGTAAATTTGGCGTAATTGTTATGATGCCATGGGATTCATTTCATATCTAAATGGAGGTAAAAAAACATGGATGTTACCACTAATTACAACAGCGCGAATATCGCCGCTATGCAAAATAGACCAGCTGGAATAGCCAGCAATGGCGCAACAGAAAGACCAGTACAAACGAGACAAATTGACAGAGCAAATAGCCCCGCATCACCAAATGCACCTGCCAGACCGCAGGATATAAATAGCTCAAACAGAGCATCTTTGCGTGAAGAGAATGTAACGGATGCCATGCTTGAAAGAGCTTTTGAAGATGCTAACAAGGTCTTATCTGGCAGTAGCTTTAGGCTTTCATACAACACACATAAGGATTCGGGCAGAATTATGGTCACTGTGCATGAAGCACAGTCCGATGAGGTTTTGCGCCAAATCCCAATGGAGTCTAGGCTGGACATCTATGCTCGCATCACTGAATTTGTCGGTCTTCTGTTTGACCAAGGCAATTGATATTTTGGCACAACCTCGCGCTATAATCATTGCAAAATCAGGAGGTTTTTATGCAAAATCCATATGACAAGTACAGAAACAATGCTGTTTTTACCGCAACAAAAGAAGAGCTAACACTCATGCTTTATGACGGGGCTTTAAAATTTTGCAACCAGGCCATTGTGGCTCTGGAAGGCAAAAATTACGAAAAAACACATGAACTTATCTTGCGTGTAGAAAATATCGTAAGAGAATTTCAGATAACTCTTGACATGAAATACGAAATTTCTAAGCAACTTAACCTTATTTATGACTATCTTTACACCCGCCTTGTTTCTGCAAATATGGGCAAAGATGTTTCAATTTTGGAAGAGGTACGCGACCATCTGCGCAGCCTACGTGACACATGGAAAGAAGCAATGAAACTGGCAAGACAACAAAGCCCATCAGCAGCTACCCCTGCCCTAGCAGGCGCGAGGTAAATATGAACCCTAGTGAGATAAACGAAAAACTAGCACGCTCATTAACGGCAGAAACCACAGAGTTGCTGCCGTTTTTGCCGTATCTGTTACAAGATTTATGGGAGCTTGGCTCTAGCCCAAAAGATATCATTTCACTGCTACAAAAACACATGTCAATTTCAAATGACACATTAGTGCTTGATTTGGCTTGCGGCAAGGGGGCTGTATCCATAAATATAGCAAAATTGCTTGGTATAAAGGTTCATGGCTTTGACCTATTGCCTGATTTTGTGAGCTATGCACACAACAAAGCCCTTGAGCTAGAGGTAAGCGAACTATGCAGATTCACCGTTGCCGATGTCAATGAAGTTGCGGATAACTATCACGGCTACGATTGCGTTATTTTCGGCGCAGCAGGGAATATTTTGGGCGAACCAAAGGAGATGTTGGAAAAACTCATCAAGACGATAAAAAAAGGTGGCTTCATTATCATTGACGAAGGCTACCTGCCCGATGACAAAAATGATATAGACATAAAATACCAAAACTACGAATTTTTAACACAAAGTCAGTGGCTAAGCTTATTTGAGCAATGCGGCTTAAAATTGGTTGAAGAGTTACAAAACATCGACGATTATAACTTTGATGCAGACAACAAAGCCATAGCCGCCCGCGCAAACCAGCTAATAACAAAGCACCCAGAAAAGCGCGCCATCTTTGAAGGCTATGTACAAAGCCAGCTTAATGAATGTGATGATTTGGAAAGTAGTATTGTGGCGGTTACGTGGATTTTGCAGAAAATCTGATATAGAGGTGGTGTGATGCTAAAATTTGTTCAGGAAATATATGATGAAAAAACGTCGGGCCAGCAAAAGATATGGGTGCTGGCTGTTTCTGTTGTCATCTGCATGATAACCACCGTCATTACATTTACCACCGAACTTACACCAAGCGGCAGCATTCATCATTTCGGATTTCCAACTACCTTTCTTACTTATTACGAAATGAAGTTGTCTATAAACTCTACGCCGTTTTTTCTGCGATTCGCCTATGACCCGCTACAACTTGCAATAAATCTAGCCGTTATATGCGTACCCATAATGGCTATGTTCAAATTCTACCTATATCGCACCAGCACCACCGCTAATCAAAACATGCATAACACACAATAAAGTCACATATTATATCGTAAATTTTAGTTAATATATATATATATATATATCCTCTTATGTTACAATTATTTTACAAGAAAATTGATAACATGGAGGTATTTTTTATGGAGAATTTTAGGCATAAACAATTTTTCGCCTTTATAATGGCGACGGTGCTGGCAATAACTTTGCTGGTTGTTTCATCAATAAATACGCAAGCAAACACATTGCCCACACCGCACATTACGCTCGACGGCACAGTCCTAAGTTGGAGTGCGCCTAATGTACAGGGAAACGTTCACGCTATTCTTGTAATAAACCCTGCCCCTTCGTGGGGTAGCTATGTGTTTCTAGACGAAGGAACAGCTGGCTCTACAGATTTGGATAACGCTGGCATACTCCAAGGCATAACCACAATACAAGTAGTTTTTGTTTATGGCGATAATTGGGGTGCTTACAGCAATCCCATAGTTACAGCTTGGCCGCCACAAGCAGCAGGACAGATGTCTGCACCAACAGGGGTACGCATGATTGGCGATGTTTTACATTGGAATCCAGTATCCGGTGCAACAGGCTATGATGTTATTACAACACAGCATGGGTTTTTAATTGCCCACGGCATCGCCAATACAAGCTTCCCCATAGTGGAACATCTAGCCCAAGAAAGGTTTACGATGCCTTATGGAGAAATCTTTTATCCCCAAGTAAGGGCAACGGGCTCTGGCCTAACACCTTCAGAATGGGTAACTATCGAACACGCGTGGCCTATGAATTATTTCCTGCCAGCACCAACTGGGCTTAGTATAGATACTAACAGCAACATATTAACATGGAATACCGTGTCAGGCACTGACTATTATGTAGTACAAATCATTCGTCAAACAAGTGCTATTTCCACCAGTCAGTATGGCTTCCATTCTTTTACAAACTCAATGGACTTGACATCAATTGTGCAAAATCACACCCCATCACATGACGGCTCTTCGCTATGGGGCATCAGATTTGATGTAAATGTATTCGCTGTCGGTGGACCAGATATTATGGCAGTGTCCGACGTTAGCAATTCCATAAGCTGGGTTTCCCCTGCCGCCCCACCACAAACACCCACTCCACAGCCAACACCACAGCCTACACCACAACCCCAGCAAACATTAGAACAGCCCTCTGAGTGGGCAACAGAGCCTGTCAGCGTAGCAATAATGGCAAATCTAGTCCCTCAAAATCTACAATCCAATATACCCAAGCAACAACCCGTGCAGAATTTGCCGCACTTGCCGTTGCTTTGCACGAGGCTTATACAGGTCAAGAAATCCCATACCGCATACCATTTAATGACACCAGCGACATTAATGTGCAAAAAATGGGCGCGTTAGGAATTGTGCAGGGTGTAGGCGATGGCAACTTTAACCCAGGCGGCACATTAACTCGCGAGCAAGCGGCAGTAATGCTCGCAAGGCTGGCAGATGTACTTGGGCATACATTGCCACATGCCAATGCCGCCTTTGCCGATAATTCCGCCATCTCACCATGGGCAATTTATGCCGTAGGACAGATGCAAGCAGCAGAAATCATGGGCGGTATTGGCGATAATATGTTTGCACCCGCAGGGCTATACACGCGGGAACAATCAATAGTCACGATTTTACGGTTATTTGAAACAATGGTAAATCCATAAGAAAATCATAGGGCGGCACTCTGCCGCCCTATTTTTACACAAGATACCTCACATAAACAAACTCAAAAAACAACCCCGCCACCGCCCAAGCAGGCGCATAATCCAGCCGTATAACACCATGCACCGCAGTTTTCGCACCTGTGTAATCCCATGGGCATATTTTGGCGGCTCGCAATGCCATGCCCGTCACATATTCTACCATAAATATGCATAGGGCATATATCACGCCCCGCAATAGCATAGGCATGGGATATATGGCATCTATCAGCGGCGTAAAAAATGCCGCGCTGCCATAGATAAAAAACATCCAGATACTGGTGGTAGAGGTAGCGCGAAAATCGCGCTTCAAAAGCGAGCCTGCGCCCGTCCACAGCACCTCCATGCACCATCCTATTAATCCATATATCACAAATCTCGTCAGCATGCGTATAGCTTGCGCGATTTCATCTTATAACATTCGACAAAATTTCTGCCAATGGCTGCATGGCATTTATTGCCTCTGCAAAGGTATTATTTTGCGCCCCAACTTCCACAAGCAGCGATTTTGGTTTGAAATGTAAGCTGTATCGAAATGCATTAAGATATATACGCCGTGTAAAATTATTAAACATATCATTCGCCGCCAATTGCATCTGAAAAGAAAATGCCAGATTATACGGCAGATTGGGGTTTGGCAGGGTCGCTATGGACAAAGGTCGACCATTATCATTAAGTGTGGATAATCCATTAAAAAACATTATTTGCGCTGTAGGACGACCATTTATTTCTGTTACAAGCTTTGGCGCACCCTCTGGCAAGCCGTCACGATGCAGGTCTATCACAATCTCTATTGTAGGGTTTTCCGCCAAAATGCGCTCTATATACGGCACTTGACGCTCATAAGCTCCCATTATATGCGACCTGCCATCCACAATATCAAATCTCTGTGTCAAATGAATAGTTCCTATGCCCATGTCATTCAAAAGTGCCGCCAAATGCGCTCCAACACCAACAATGCCGCTAAATTTATCAGCAGGATTAGAATCTACAAAAAACTCTGTGGAATGTGTATGGAAAATCAGCACAACAGGGTCTCCATTTGCCAAGCTCTGCGGATTGACCCGCATGTCTTGCGACATAAATCTATCCACATCGAACATATCTGGCACAAATACTGTACGTGGGTCGACAATGTACATAGCGTTGCGCAAAGTTTCAGGATTACGCAGTGCATCCAAGTTTGTGGTTGTCAGCACCCGCGTATCCAAAACCTCTTGAACATTTACATATGCCGTGCCGTATTCTATCACCACATCCTCTAAGCCCACGAGGGTTGGCTGTTCATTCCCTTCGCCTTCTATCACAACTACCACTTCCGTAGCGACATGAGGTGCAACCTCTGAAATACCTTCAACTATTACTTCCGCAACAGCCTGAACCTCCGCACCCAATTCCAGAGGTTGAGGCAAATTATCACGAAAATCAGCAGAAAAAGTATACTGCGGCAGAGTTTCAGATAGCAATATACCACCAGAAACTGGATTTGATGCACTAAAAAACGACATAGCAAACAACAGTATAATAGAAATTATTAAGCCCATCGAAAGAGTGCGCATATAAAACGCACACCCTCTTGGTCTCTTTTTCGGCATTTTTTTGGGCATATACCTACCATCCTTTGTTTGGAATGGATAAGTATATGCCCGTTTTGCTTGTTTTAGAATATTACGATAATTATTATTCTACTAACGCCAAGCTCACTTCCATAGTGCCACTGTTTGTACAGTTTGTAGACACTCTCACATCAATGGTATGCCCCATATCTTCTTCAAACAGCATAAACACAAGCGCATCGCCTGGCTGCAAGTCCATGCCAAAAGCCGCTACCCTATCACCTATAGTTATAGCAACATTCACGCTTGTCATGCCGTGTGTGAAGCCATGGAAAACAGCAGCAAACTCGCCTGTAGCATCATTAACATCGCTACTAAACAGAATTTGTCCTTGATTGCCATTAATATTAAGTGGAATAAACTCAACTATATTGCCACCTAGCTCTTCATAGCTTACAGGGTCTCTTAAATCTTCCATCGTGGTCAATGTTCTACCGCCCAAATGCTCAGCTAAAAATGCCTCAAGCATGGTGAAGAAAGCAAAGTTATTATGCTCAAAGACCATGCCATGACCTTCATCCCAGAAAATCATATACTCTACGTCTACGCCCAAGGCTTGCAAAGCTTCAACAATCTGCGTAGTTTCATATAATGTTACACGGACATCATTTGCGCCATGAGCAATGAACATCGGTGCTGTAATATGTTCCACGTGGAACACAGGAGATGTAGCGCGAAGTCTGTCGTAATCATGTACAGGATGCCCCACACGTTCATGAAGAAGGTCGCGCATAGGCTCCCACATTGGCGGTATGGATTCTATCCATGTGAAGATATTGGAAACGCCAACAAGGGACACAGCCGCCGCATAAAGCTCTGGCGTAAATGCCGCACCTGCAAGAGCCGCATAGCCACCATACGATGCACCAAAAATGGCTATTCTGTCAGGGTCTGCTATACCTTCTTCTATTAGCCATAATATACCATCTGTTTTGTCATCTTGCATAAGCAAGCCCCATTCTCTAAAGCCCGCTTCCATAAAAGTACGACCATAGCCAGAGCTACCGCGGAAATTTGGCTGGAAAACAGCATAGCCTCGGTTTGCTAAAAATTGAACCCAGTCAAAAAACCCGCCCCAATAATCACGGGCATGTGGACCACCATGAGGAATCATAACAACAGGCAAATTCACAGGGTCTACACCCACAGGCAGTGTGAGATAGCCAGGTATTTCCACGCCATCACGCGCGGTATAAGAAATAGGCATCATCTGCGCCATATGCTCTGGCGGCGCAAAGTTTGTATCAGCTAAAAGCTCTATCGTACCCGCCGCTCTGTCAAATAAGTACACACGCCCACGGTTTACATCCGAACGCACATGGATAGTTGCCATGCTAAAGTCATCGGACATGCCCGTAATAGATGCCATGCTGTTTTGTGGCAAAAGTGCGTAAACTTCCGTAAAGAAATCTTCTGCTTCTTGCGTTAAAAAGTGTCTATGCTGAAAATCTACATGATACACAACCCCGCCTGGTGTACCAGCGGTAAACATGCTACCAAAAGTCCCTAATATATCCACTTGTGGATGCTCAAAAATAACATCTACAACCTCCATGGTCGCAGGATTTGCACGCATCAGAGCAGTACGCTCTCTGTCAACATTCGACACAACATAGATATATTCATTGTTTGCATCAAATTGAATTTCGCTTATATGGTCGTTAAAAGTCACTATGCCCGCAAGCTCAAACTCATCATCATCACTATAGCGATGCAAAATGGACATGTTCACACCATCTAAAGCTACTATTATCATGCGGATTGTGCCCGTTCTATCCGTTATTGCACCATCAACAGCCTGCATAACCATAGTAAGCTCACCAGTAACTATGTTAAGGCGATAAATATTAAACATCTGCGGATTTTCGCGATTCATAGCTATTAGTATTTCATCTTCCACATCTGTCGCTTCTAGTAAATCCAGCGGCATAGCCATAACGCCAGAAAACGGTGTTAAGTTCGTGCTTGTGCCATCTTCGTTCACCCTAAAGATATTAGGGTTTTCATCCCCAAAGGCATCACGCATAAATAGCATGGTGTCGCCTTTGAACATGAGATTAAAAACATGCTGCTCCGCCTCAAAAGTAACCTGTACCTCTTCGCCAGTAGCAATGTCACGCCTAAAGACGTTTATAATGCCATTCACAGGTGCGGCAAAATACAAGCTCTGCCCATCAGGGCTTAAAGAAAAGCCCATCGCTTCTGGAAGAGTAAAGATATCTTCCACAGAATACAGAGGCACAGTTGGCTCTTGCGCCGCTAATTGTACACCAAAGGCAGCTAATGCGCCAAATGTCATGACAAAAGCTAATGCTCCCGCCAAAAATCTCTTTTTAAATTGTTTCATAACTTCCTCCTTCGTTAAAATATAGATTAATTTCATGATATCATAATATACGTAAAATCACAAGATGTGTTTGTTTCCAACTCATATAGTAATATAACTTCGGAGAAGCTGTTGATGCAAGCATCAACTACACCTGCATTTTAAAATGAACTTGAATCGTTGTTCATTTATAAATTTGCTGTCACTGTTTTCAGATAATATTACTATACCTCCTTATCTTCATTATCGATTTTTTTCTTAGCCGCCTGCATTATTATCGTTGCAACTATAAGTATTGACGTGTACGTTAGTCCGCCAAGCCAAGCTTCAGCAAATAAGTTGTTAAAGCGAGTGCTTGCTTCTACCACACATAGCACAAAAAATATGATAGTTCCAACGCTTGCTAAAGCTATACACACAAGATAATGAACCCCAGATGAAACTACGGAGACCCATAACCACAAGCGTTAAAAAAACATAAGGCTACCGATTTTGTAGATTTTTTGAGCATGATTTTCATCGTAGTCTTTTTCGATATTCATTATGCTTCGTTTACCTGACATTTTCTTCTTCCTCCCAAAATAATTCATCTAGGGATTTGTTGAGTACTACACAAATAGCAATGCATAATTTAATTGACGGGTTGTAGTCGTCTTTTTCGACCGCATTGATGGTTTGCCTTGTCACCCCTATCGCTTCGGCAAGGTCTTTTTGTGACATATCCAATGCCGCTCGTGTGGACTTTATCCGCAGATTATGTCAAGTATATTTTACAATAGAATTTACATTTCTTTGTGATACTTGTTTAAGAAGAAAAACAGCACGATTATTCGCAAAGCAATAGCTCCCAAAAATACCAGAACCACTGCTGCTTGAACTTGCATTACAGTAAGAAAAATAACTAGAGCGTAAAGAAGCATCGATGTGAAAGTGTCTGTCTTTGCCTTAGCTTTTAGACTAATTGAGACATTTCGCTCATCTGAATCATATAGTTGCATTTCATCAGCTAATTTTGGGTCTTTGTTCATGAGATGATTGCTAATCCAGCCACCCAATCCCCCACCAAACACACCAAGACCAATTCCTCCTAGCGCAAATGGCAAAGCTTGCATAGTCTCTTCTGGGATTGTGTAAAAAATAGCAATTAGTATTCCAACAATCACCAGCACAACCCCAATAACACAAATTATGATATTATTCTTGATTTTTCCTTCTCTCATCTTTACCTCTCCTTTTCAAAATCAATACTTCGCTTACAGCTATAGACACAATGTTATTTTTCATTTTGAAATTTTGAGCGAAACAAGCCTATCAACACCAAGAAAACGCCTATGATTAGTAGCCCAATCACCGCAAAGCGAGGTATGTTACGAATCGGTCTAGCGCAGAAATTCCCGCAGACATAAGCAAACCTATTTTAAATTCAGTTCTCATAGTTTCCTTCCATAATATAGGCGCAAAGCTGCTTTTATCAATGCCATAAACCCGATGACTGATATTAGAGTTAAGGATATAAGCGGATTAAAAAACATCGCCGTGACGGCAGCTATACCAAGCCCAAATGCACAGATTGGCAAAAGTGTTGCACCAGTTTTTTGCAAAATCATTGCTTGCCGTTCATCATTTTCTTTGATGTGCATGGCTTGCAGTTTTTTATTATTCCTCATGACAAAGCAGTTTTTTAGAGTTAAGGCAACCAGCAATGCTGTTAGTCCGCTTAAAATACCAATAATAAACATGCCCATATCATGGTTGCTTGGCACAAACGAAAAATAAATAATAATAGCGGCGGCTACCAAGACGGCAATCATACAGATATTGTATATATTGCGCCTTTTCAGCGTCTTTTTGAAATTATCCATATTACAATCCCTCCACATCAGAAAAGTCAAAAACCTCTTCGATACTTTTGCCAAAATACTTTGCTATCTTGTATGCCAGCACCAATGAAGCTGTGTATTTCCCCACTTCTATGGATGTTATAGTCTGGCGGGTCACTCCTACAGCAAGGGCTAGTTCCTCCTGCGACAGTTTGTTTTGCTTGCGTAATTGTGGTATTATCGTGTTCACATCATCACCTTCCTATAGTATAGTTTGCTTTGCATTTTTAGTATAGTATACTTTGCAGTAAATGTCAAGCACATTTTGCAAAAAATTAATACCGCCATCTAAATTAATGAATGGCGGCATTTTATTCAAAATGGTCTTTTCTTAAAATATCCCTTCTCTTTCCATAGTTCATAGGGATGGTTTCCCTCGCCCACAAATCTTTTCAAAATAAATTTTGAAATGCGATAAAAGAATATAGTCGAAAGATACGGCGGCTTCTTTTTGGCATAATAAAATTTTTGGGCAGACTTGCGAAGTGATTTCTCGTATTTTGTTTGTCTTGTCGCCCTCATTTTATCCCACTTATTTGTGTACATGCGAAGCCCAAGGGAATATACACGGTTTATGCCCCAATGTTTGAGGGTCTTGTTGATTGGCTTTATTGTAGCCGTTGAGCCTGCGCCAGTTGTAATGATAAAGGCTTTTTTGTTAAAAATTTCTTCTCTTGGTGACACATTGAGCATCAAAAAATCCATATGGTCAAAAAGATTTTTCATAGATGCTGGCATAGAGCAAGCCCCATAGTGAGGCGTGGCAAAAACCAAGGCATCGGCATTAATAATGGCATCAAAAATCGGGGTAACATGCCTAGTATTGGGGCATTTCTCGCGCATGCCTCCAAGGCATAGCTGACAACCTATGCAAAAATCAGGCAAATCTTTTGGCAGAAAAAACTCTGCAATTTCTGCATCCCCATATTTTGATAGCTCGTCCATAAAAATTTTCGTTGCAAGGTATGTATTTCCTTTTCTAGGGCTACCATGAAAAACTACAATTTTCATCATTGCGTGAGGTATAGATGTAGTAGCTTCCATGTGTTTTCTGCTGCTTTCATATGGCTACGCTCCATACCATGGCTGGCTGCAACACCAGGTCCTATCAGAGCACCCTTAAAATCATGCCCAGCATAGCGAGCCGCCGAAACATCAGAGCCATAGCGCGGATAAATATCTACGGCAAAACCAAGTCCTGCATCCTTTGCTAATTTAATAAGCCGTGTGGTCAACTCGTAATCGTATGGTCCGCTGGAATCTTTAGCACATATGGATACATCATATTCTGTGCAAGATAGGTCATCACCAATACAGCCCATATCCAAAGCCACAAATTCATCTACAGGTTGCGGAAGATGGCATAAGCCATGCCCCACCTCTTCATATGTGGAGAAAATTGATAATATATTGTGCGCAGGCATGATATTATTATCTTTAAAATATTTTAGCATGCTAAGGATGATGGCAACCGACATTTTATCATCCAAAAAACGGCTTTTTATGAAACCATTCTCTGTAATCTCAGTTTTTGGTGCATAGCAAATAAAATCCCCTGGCAAAATTCCCAATTTCTTCACATCATTATCATTGCTAACGATTTCATCAAGCTTAACATGCATACCCTTATCATTTCTGGCAGCACTGCCAGCATCATCATACACATGAGATGACGGCGAATTGGACAAAATAGTACCTGTATATGGTTTTTCGCTCCATCTGGTGTATATTTTACAATATTCGCCATCTAGCGTAGGCAAAATTGCGCCGCCAACCTGCGAAAAGCTTAATGTGCCATTACCTCTATAGCCGCGCACTACAAGACCAAGTGTGTCCAAATGGGCGGAGATGCCGATGGTTTTGTCGCTTTTGCCAGCCACATTTATAACCAAGTTGCCCTTTTTGGTGACATAATTTTCATAGCCTAGTTTATCAACGTAAGTCTTTAGCTTTGCTACTGCCGCCGCTGTATAGCCAGATGGGCTGTCAACAGCCAAAATCTCGCATAATGTTTGTTTGAAATAGTCTACGGGGAAATTCATAATTTTCGACCTCCTTTAATGGTAGTTTCACTATACCATGCAGGGGATTCTGGGTCAAGCCCAGAATGACAGCAGAAGAACATTTAAATGACATTTCGGTGTCAAATCCTACCATCTATTGACATAACAAGCTATACAATGTTATAATTTTGGCATTAAAATTATTACACAGGAGGTAATTATCAATGAAAGGTAAGTTTAGAAAAATAAAAGCCTTGGTGGCTGGTCTGCTCGCTGCAGTTATGGTTGTGGGCGGGATGACTTTTTCACCGTTACATGTTTCTGCAGAAGATAACAGCCTAGAGTCATTGGGTCAGCCAACTATCTCAATAGATGTAGATTCACTCATTTGGGATGCTCGAATATTTGATGCGACCTTTAGCGGGACATATCGTGTTATCTTTTTAGCAAATAATGTACAATTTCATACAATCGAAAACCAACTAACGGGTTCATTGAACTTACGAAGCCATCTTGGTCCTCATTTTGCTATTGGCGAAAATAGATTATCCGTTAGGGTCGAGGTTATATCTGGCGGCACTGCTGGCTTCGAGCGCGTTAGCCCAACTAGCACTTCTGTAGGTTGGACACCTCCTGCGCTACCAGCTAATCAGCTTGCTTCGCCAACTGGTCTTAATATAGACCCAAACAATGTGCTTAGATGGACAGCCACTGACAACAGAGCTACAAGCTACAGAATCTATGCTGGCACAAGGCATATCGAAAATGTTACTACGAATTTCTGGCAAATCGATATGAGTATGTTTAGCGAAAATGAAGGCCAGACCTTACAACTTACTGTAGTTGCAGAGGCCGCAGGTCTTACCCGTTCTGATGCATCTGCGGCACTTCCTTGGACTGTTGGCAATGCTAGTCTGCCAACACCACAAATCAGCGTTAATGCGGCAGGTTTGCTAACATGGACGGTACACGGTGCGCAAAACGTTCGTGTGTATCGCAATGGCACAGCCTTAACACCTATTTTGTCAAATGTCACACAGGTAGATTTAACAGAGTTTAACCTTCCTGCTGGCTCACAAAACATCCAGATAAGATTTTTGGCGGCAAATGGCAACAATGCCTCTAACCTAAGCAACACAGCTTCCGTAAACCTTACGGGTCAGTTAGCGGTGCCAACAAATGTAGCTATATCTGGCGGCACGCTAACATGGACGGCTGTGCCAAATGCAACAGGCTATAGGGTATATGTTGGCGGAACTGCCCGCACAACGCAAAACATCACAGGTCTTAGCTTTAACCTAACAACCCTGAACCTAGCGGCTGGCGAGCATAATGTTCAGGTGCGTGCGCTAGGAAATGGTACTACTACACAAAACTCTGCCCTTAGCACAGCTGTTACTTTTGTTCCTGGTGCTTTGGATACGCCTACCGCCCTTAACATAACAGGTGCTACGCTATCTTGGGCGGCAGTAGCGGGTGCTGTGGGCTACAGAATCTACATTGATGGCACAGCCCGCACCACAAATCAAACTATCACAGCTACAAACTTTAATTTGGCAAGCCTTAATTTGCCATTAGGCACATATGATGTACAGGTTCGTGCGCTTGGCAATGGCTCTACTACACATAATAGCGGACTTAGTGCGGTTTTGCGATTTGAGATGCAGACTATGGATTTGCCTGTTCCTACAAATGTTCGCTTAGAAGGCACTGTTCTGCAATGGAATGCAGTGCAAGGCACTAGGGGTTATGTTGTTTATGTAGATGGGGAGGTAGCATCTGCGTCTACCATGGCTACCCATTTTGCTCTTGGCTCATTAGTTCTTGAATCAGGTAGCCGCATTGTTCAGGTGCGTGCTTTGGGTGATGGCGAGACTACATTTGATTCCGTTCTTAGCCAACCTGTTGTATTTGTGGTAGCTGCTCAACAACCACCTCAACAACTCAACCCTAACGACCTACCTTCAGGCTGGGCGCATCCTTTGATTCTTGATGCTATGGGTCATGGTCTTGTGCCAAATCATTTATTATCTTCATTTACACAAGCGACCACGCGCGCAGAATTTGCGGCTTTAGCTACAGCTCTTTACGAAACCGTTATGGGCTATGAAATCGTAGGTCGTCGTCAATTTGCTGATACAAATGATGTAAATGTACAGAAAATGGGCTACATCGGTGTTGTTTTAGGTATTGATGACCATAACTTTGCTCCAAACAATCCGCTAACACGCGAACAGGCCGCAACAATGCTTGCGCGCCTAGCAGGTGCTGTAAATCAGCCTTTGCCTGCTGTGGCGGCAGCGTTTAATGATAATTCCACTATAGCTCCTTGGGCTATAGTTCAGGTTGGTCAAATGCAGGGCGCAGGCATCATGCAAGGTATGGATGCTGGTAATTTTGTGCCACAAGGGACATACACAAGAGAGATGAGCATAGTTACAATCTTGCGTTTGTTTAATATCATGAATTAATTTTACCAAAATTCGATATGTAATAGCATGAAATCGCCGTTTCTCTAAGATAGGAGAGGCGGCGATTTATGCGTTGATTATTGTTTCTCAAAAAAATATTGATATGTTTGTTAATGAAAAATGACTTGATACGTATACCATGTTGTAAGACTTACAAAGAAATATATGGGAAGGAGGCATTATGGTTGAGACTATAGGCAGAAAAATGGTAAATATCACAGCTAAAATGGATTGCTCGCTGGAGCTAATGTACCACCAATATCATAAAAGCGTGTACAACTATATCGCCTTTCGTATCAATAACCATCATGATGCTGAAGAGCTAGCGAGCGATGTTTTCGTCAAGGCTATTCAAGGATGGAAAAGTTATAACCAAAACTTTCCTTTGGAAGGTTGGCTTATTGGTATAGCTAAAAATGTGGTCACGGATTATCTGCGAAAAACAATGCGAAGAAAAATTCTTCCGTTTGAAGATATTGTAGAGCTAGTGTCTGCTGAAAAACAACCAGAGGAAGTTGTGGTTATTAACGAAGAGAGCAAGAAGCTGATGTCCGCTATGGTAATACTAAGGGACAAAGAGCGGCAAATTTTATCCATGAAATTTGCTACCGAGCTAAAGCATAGCGAAATTGCCGAAATACTGAATATCAGCGAATCACATGTGGGCGTAACCGCTCACAGGGCAATGACAAAGCTTAGGAAGTTTATGGAGGAGGAAAATGCCAATGAAAAATGATGACTTTTTGGCTATGTGCAAAAGCATAGACCCCTCAGCGGAAATTGACCGCGAAAAAAATCTTGCTGAAATAAAAAACAGACTATCAATTGATGAGGAGCGAATTATTATGATGAAAAAGAGAAAGTTTAGAAAACCAGCCATTGCGGTTGCGGTGCTTATAGGTTTATTATCTCTTTCGGCTGCAACCTATGCTGCGGTTGTTTGGCGAGATTTGGACACGAGGATTATACAGGGCGAAGAATATGTGAATAGTTTCACAGTACAAGAATCAAGTGATGGCTCTTACCAGGTGTGGGGTATGGAGATAGACCCAAACGCCACAAGCCCTATAATAGCCGAGGTAGACGGCGAGCAGATTGTGTTACTTGATACACATGACTATGATGATTTGAATACAGCTTTAGCCCGTCTTTCAGCTACAATTGGCAATGTGATGATACCCGCATACATCCCTAATGGATTTGTATTTGATAATGCAACATATCATGCCAATGTATCGTCTTTGGATATCAGATATAGTTTCGGTGAGCTAGGATTCAGAATGAGCATTATGCTTTACCCAGAAGAGTGGGGAATCCCAATGTGGTCAGGAACTTTTGAGGACATTGAGATAAATGGACTTAACGGCAGATATGGAGAAGGCATGTTGTGGCTACAAGTTGGCGATATCGCTTACACATTTGACGGTTATCATGCTGATTTAAGCCTTGACCAGCTAATACAAATTGCAGAATCGTTGCAATAAAGTCAATATTCATAAGATTATCAATAGGCACAATCCTTGTTATGTGGATTGTGCCTATTGATTTTTCTGCCAGCGAATGGTACAATAATGTCTAAGAAAAATTAGGAGGAAAAATAAAATGTCTAACAGCAGAACAATGAATAGAGCAATGATAAGAACAATGGCTGTAACAAGCCTGATGATAGCCATAACGATAATTATGGCGTTTACACTTCTTGGCACAATACCTTTGCCTATGGTAAGCGTAACTATAGCCTTTTTGCCAGCGATTGTTACCGTTATGCTAGAAGGTTTTGCCCCTGGTCTCACTGTAGCAACAGCCGCAGGGTTAAGCTCAATGATAAGAGCATATATCATGCCTACGGGGATACTTTTCCCCTTCATACAAAACCCTCTGGTATCAGTTTTGCCACGTATGCTAATTGCCGTAACTGTGTTTTTGGTGTTTAAAGCACTCATTGGCACAAAGTTGCCAAGGCCTATCACAATAGGTATAGCCGCCGCAGCGGGTTCTATTACAAATACTGTAGCATTTTTGGGCATGATGTGGCTAATATACGCCGCACCTCTTCACGATGCCGTAATGTCTATCTCAGGAACACCGCATGCTTCTGTTTGGGCGTTTATGGTGTTTGTGGTCACGACAAATGCTACAATTGAGGTTATTGTGAATACAATAATAGCAACATTGGTAGTTACAGCCCTAATGAAGGCTAGATTTTCGGCAAAAATAATCGTGCCAAAACGAGATGATGATGGAAAAAGCGTTGGCAATAAGGTAATTTGGGGAACAATTCTTACAAATGGTATGATATTAACAATCGGCGGCTTGGTCTTTATGGTTATGGCATTATATTTTCATCTATCAGCCGACTATCAGAACATTATGCATTTAGGGAATATACCTTTTGTTACTTATATAGCAGCGATAGGAGCAATTTTGCTTATTGCTGGTATTATTTGTGTATTTGTGCATTTTAATAGGAAAAGAAAAACGACATAATATTAACGAGGTGACTTTTTATGGAAAAAACAATGGAAAAAATAGTAGCGTTAGCAAAAAGCCGCGGTTTTATCTTCCCTGGCAGCGAAATATATGGTGGTCTTGCCAATACATGGGACTATGGCCCGCTTGGTGTAGAGCTTAAAAACAATGTAAAAGCCGCATGGTGGAAAAAATTTGTGCAGGAACATCCGCTTAATGTGGGGCTGGATAGTTCTATTTTGATGAACCCTTCTGTGTGGGTGGCATCTGGTCATGTGGGCGGTTTTTCTGACCCGCTTATGGACTGCCGCGAGTGCAAGGAACGCTTTCGCGCTGATAAGCTGATAGAAGACTACATGGCAGCAAATGGCATTAATGAAACCTGTGACGGCTGGAGTCGCGAGCAAATGAAAGAATATGTGGATGAAAAGAAAATCCCTTGCAAATGCGGCAAGCATAATTTTACAGATATACGCGAGTTTAACCTTATGTTTAAGACCCATGCGGGCGTAACTGATGATAGCAAAAATATTGTCTATATGCGCCCAGAAACAGCGCAGGGCATTTTTGTAAACTTCAAGAATGTTCAGCGTACGACACGTAAAAAAGTGCCTTTTGGCATAGCTCAAATTGGCAAATCTTTCCGTAATGAGATAACCCCTGGCAACTTTACCTTCCGCACCCGCGAATTTGAGCAGATGGAGCTTGAGTTTTTCTGCGCACCAGATACGGATAGTGAATGGTTTGATTATTGGAAACAGTTTTGCATAGATTGGCTACTTGGTCTTGGTATAGCAAAGGAAAATGTGCGTTGGCGCGACCATGGCGAAGATGAGCTTTCGCATTATTCTAAAGCCACCACAGACATTGAGGTTATGTTCCCATTTGGCTGGGGCGAGCTATGGGGCATTGCAAACCGCACAGACTTTGACCTAAAAGCCCATCAGGAGCATAGCAATGAAGACATGCAATACTTTGACCAAGAAAGTGGCGAAAAATTCGTGCCTTATGTTATCGAGCCTTCGCTTGGCTGTGACAGGCTTGCGCTTGCTTTTATATGTGATGCTTATCATGAAGAGGTCTTGGATGAAAAAGATGCGCGTGTAGTGCTAAAATTACATCATGCCATAGCCCCTATCAAAGCCGCTATCCTGCCGCTATCGAAAAAACTAGCAGAGCCAGCAACCAAAATATACCAAGACCTTTGCAAGGACTTTGTATGCGATTATGACGATGCGGGTTCTATTGGCAAACGCTATCGCCGTTATGACGAAATAGGTACGCCTTTTTGTATTACCTATGACTTTGAATCCGAAGAGGATGGCGCGGTTACCGTGCGTTTCCGCGACAGCATGGAGCAAGAGCGCGTTAAAATAGCTGACTTAAAGCAATTTTTGGCAGAGAAGTTGGCGTATTAGGAGTTATAATGACCGATGCAGCAGATTTAAAGCTTGTGCGTATGAAGCGGATTTGGATATATGCGTAGTAAGCTAAAGAGCTAACATTACGCCAAAAGGCAGTTATGTATTTAAGAGCATGCACAAAGAGGGCGTGACATTGTGGCAACGTACTGGGAAATAACTCAGAGGGACTAGGATGATGCAATGTTTAATATGGAACACAAAAGATACCAACTTTCCGCCTTTTGTTTTCAACAATTTGCAGAAAAGGCGCAAAAGCACTTTTGATGAGAAAAGATAGCTATCATAGTGCTTTGAAGTCACGTAGAATTGATACAATTTTGGTCGCTTACGACAAACAACATCAATATAGCGACCACAGAGATAAAGGGCTATATCTCAGTAGTTTTTATTTTGACACCAGATATCCCAGGGATAACTATACAGAGATAGTTGAGGAGCAGGTCGAGAAAGCATATAGATACGCCTCTGATTTAAAGCAATATTTTGAAACCGAACTAGAAAAGTTAAATAAACGGTGTTCCTCACAACAGCTAAATATAGACACTTTACCAAAGTTAAATGGATAGCTTTTGAAAGGGTTTTATGCTATGAGTTATAATTCCATTAATATCACCACTACTACCACCCAGAGTTAGAATTTGTAAGTCTGCCATTTAGCCGACGACAAATGTTAGCTCTAGCTGTCGTTGGTAGATGGATGTATTGCGATATCTCCTGCACCTCACCGACGACATTTGCTGGTGAGGTATTTTATTTAAAAAGGAGAGAGTGATTATGAAAAAATGGGAGCAAGCAGCAAGGAAGTTTATTGAGATATGCAATTTCAGAGATGATATTGAGACCGTATTTTTAACAGGAAGTCACGCCTTTGGAAATGCGGATGAGTTTTCTGATATTGATTTGTACATCGTGTTGAGCGATAGTGTTGACTATCGCGAGCGCGGCAACAAGCGAATTGATGGGTTCAATATTGAATATTTCGCAAACCCTATGCGGCAAATTGAGAGATATATAGAAAGTGGTTATCCTAACGCTAATTTAATAGAAATCAATATGATGCTGGGCGGAATTGTTATTTACGATAGAAATGGTGGTGCCAAAAAGGCTATGTTCTATTGTAGAGAAAAGTTAAAGTTAGAAATACCAGAAATGAGCAACTTCAATATTAAAACAGGGCTATATCACTTTTGGGATAGTTTTGATGAGCTGCAACGAGTATACTTAAAACAAGCTCCCGATTTCGTGATGCAATTTTTCTGTTTTGTTCAAAATGCTTTTGAGCTATATTCGCGCTATACTTGCTCGCCCGTGCCAAGTTATCATAAAATGCACAGATGGTTGACAGATGATGAATACCGCAGTAAATATGGGCTAGCAGAATATAATGACCCTGTTTTTCTTGAAATAATCAAAGCAACATTTGAGTGTGATGATAGGTGCAAAATGTTTGAGCTATCAAAAAATGTGTATGAATACGTTTCTGAAAAAATGGGCGGCTTTGATATTGATAACTTCGTTTTGCGCGGCTCATGTGAATAATACCAATAATATCTACATATTCAAAAAATTTACAAATTTGCGAATAATAAATTTGAAGGGGGTTAATAATAGCTGTGGAGGTGTTTACAGCATATGGAAGAAAAACCAAGAGGTACCAGAAATTTAGGAAACGCCAGAGGCAAGGGCTTTTATGTTGCTATGTATAGCAGCCTTGCAGGGCTTTTGGTGCTAGCTGTAGCCATTGGCTACTACAACTTTATTGGCTTTGGCAGCTTATCGGGCGATACCTATGTAGCCGATATGTCGCAAGATAATTTGTGGCAAGTGGAGGCAGAAAATTACCCCGTTGGTAATAACTGGGATATTCCGCTAGCTGACCACACGACGGAGCAACCGCCGCATACCCCGCCGCCTGACCCACAAAGGCATACCCCATCCACACATCCAACGGATGAGGATAATAGGGGTACGGAACAGAACCACACACCACAAAGCCCTAGCCCTTCTCCTTCGCCACAGACAGGCAATGTAACCCCATCCCCTTCTCCACAAACCACGCCACGCCCAGTACCAGAAGGTGCGGATGATGATGACTGGGATTGGGAGTTGGGCGAAGGATTTGGGAACGAAATCCATCTGAGCGAGGATGATGGCTATGGCGAAGATATCTTTAGTGTGTTTGACCCCGCAGAGTCCCCACAATCGCAGACTTTTGCGCATTTCACTGAAGATGATACCATGCATTGGCCTGTATTAGGTGATGTGGTGATGGATTTTGCTATGGACAGACTGGTCTATGATATAACACTAGACCAATGGCGCACCAATGACAATGTGGCAATAGCAGCAGACCGCGGAGAGGCGGTGCGTGCAGCGGCATCGGGCGTGGTTACGGACATTTTGGAGTCTCGCCAGTTTGGTCCTACCGTAGTAATCGACCATGGCAATGGCTGGGTTACTACATACAGCCAGCTAGACCCCGACACGGCGGTTAGCATAGGCGATGTAGTCACCCGTGGGCAAATCATAGGTAATGTTGGTAGCCCATCCATTTTTGGCAGTTTGCTGGGATATCATGTAAACTTTGCTGTGACAAGCAACGAAGCACCTATAGACCCAAACACCCTGCTATCCACAGCAGACTAAACCCATAAAATCCCTGAAGGCATTGTGCTATCAGGGATTTCTCATTTCTAGAGAATCGGTACACAAATTTCACAATACCCTTTTTCCACAAGCAAAAATTGATAGCGTTCCAAAATGGGACGACTTTCATCAATTCGCTCTCCTTCTATTGATAAGACACTCATCAAATTACTGTAAAAATGTTGCACTTCATCAGCAGTATGGATAATTTCACAAACTAAATATTTTCCAGTCGGCAACATTCCATAATGTATAAACTCATCTTCAAAGACAGAATTTGTTACAAAACAAACATCATACCGACATTTTTCTGGTAATGTTTGAGCGGCATTGTCCTGTGCAATTCCATAGATAACACCCTCGCTGTTCCAAAGGTCGCGTTCGTGAACCCACCGCTTCATATCTTGCATGAGTTTATAATTCTGCTCTCCATATACGCCCACACGGCGCATATAAGCAATATGACTTTGCGGAATATTTTCGATGTACATTTTCATAATTAGGGCGTGTTCCCACTATAAGAATATGCAGATTTGCAAGTCTTATTTTTGCCATTTCAAGGAGGAGCTGACGCAGAAATGCGGAAATATCAGCCGCAAAGATGCGTATTCGTTAGTGGGAACACGCCCTAGTCTCCTTTCAAAATATGATACATCAAGCCTAACATCAATTAAAATTTATTGCAATAACAAATCAAAATCTCAATGGGAACTACATAGTATAGTCATTTGCCACTATAGCTCAGAAGTTTTCTAGTTAGTAACCCTTTGAAAAAAACTAATTGCATAGTTAAGTGGTTGTGTGATATACTGATATTGGAGGTGGTGACATGCTAAAAATATTTATATGCAACGATAACAAAGAGGTGCAAAGCGGTCTTAAGCAATTGGCTGAAGTGGGAATGATTGAAATAACAAGCGATGGTCAACCCATAAGTGCTGTTAAGCAAAACGGTGGTTTATCCATCACACGCAATAACAGCGGAATTACCATTGGTTATAGCCGCCTTGCCGAATTTTTCCGCGGTATTAGCTATTTGATTCAAGGTGTAGATTCCATTAGCGAGCAATCTGTTTTTGAAAATAATGGCTATATGCTTGATTGTTCCCGCAATGCTGTAGCTTCTGTTCCTGCCATCAAGCGACTTATTCGCCATATGGCTTTGATGGGGCTAACAACCTTACAACTCTATACAGAGGATACATACGAGCTACCAGAATGGAAATATTTTGGTTATGGGCGCGGTCGTTACACTGCAGAAGAAATACGCGATATGGATAATTATGCTCAGATGTTTGGTATAGAGCTTATTCCATGTGTACAGACATTAGCACATCTTAACGCTGCTTTGCGCTGGTCAGAATTTGCCGACATTATAGATTGTAACGACATCCTGTTAGCAGGTGACGAAAAGACATATCGCCTTATTGACGACATGATGCATCAGTTGTCATCATGCTACGCCACAAGGCGTGTCCACATAGGCATGGACGAGGCACATATGCTAGGTCTAGGCAAATATCTGGACAAGCATGGCTACCAAAATCGTAGTGAGATTATGTGCAATCATCTAGCGCGCGTGGTGGAAATATGTAAGAAATATGGACTAAAGCCCATGATGTGGAGCGATATGTTTTTTAGGCTTGCCTATAATGATGAATATTACAAGGCAGGTGACGAGCCGCTTTCGCCAGAGCTTATGAAGCTTATGAACCCTGATGTAGGATTGGTTTATTGGGATTATTACCATAAAGATATGGCGCATTATGCAACCATGCTAGATAGGCATAAGAGCTTCCCGAATGAGCTGATATTTGCTGGTGGCGCATGGAAATGGGGCGGACTTTTCCCTGAGCTTAAATGGAGCGAGGATACAACGCGCCCTGCCCTTGCCGTATGTCGCGAGGCGGGTTTAAAAGAGGTTTTTGCTACTGGCTGGGGTGATGATGGCGCGGAATGTTCTGCTTTTGCTATCTTGCCAGTCTTACAGCTATACGCAGAATTGGGCTATGGCAATGATGCTAATAAAGCTGAGCTAACCGCACGCTTTAAAGCTTGCACAGGTGGTAATTGGGATGATTTTTGGTTGCTTGATAGCCCAAATGACACTACAAAAACACGTGGAGATTTTGTAAACACTACAAAACCACTGCTATATCAAGATATTATGCTAGGGTTAATTGATAAACATGTAGATGCTGACACCTTCCCTGCACATTTCGAAAAATGCGCAAATGAACTAACCGAAGCCGCTACGCGTAATGGCGACTGGGGCTATATGTTTGCTCATGCCGCCGCATTGTGCCGTGTTTTGGCGCGTAAATGTACAATGGGGTTGGATATGACTCAAGCATATTTAAATGACGACAAAGATGAGCTGCGCCGCCTAGCCGATACTGAAGTCTCTAATTTGTTGAAGCTTACAGCGGACTTGATGCAGACCTTTGAGAAACAATGGCTAACAGAAAACAAGCCTTTTGGGCTGGAGGTAATTCAAATACGTGTGGGTGCAATACGCACAAGGCTTGAAGCCACTACGCGCCGAATCAATTCTTATCTTGTGGGAGAGGTTGAAAAGCTAGAGGAGTTAGAATATGAAAGATTGGGCTTTCATGGTGATATTGCAGAAGGCGCGGATATTAATGCCCATTGCAATTTGTGGCAACAGATTGTCACGCCATCAAGGCTTAGTTGGTAGAGGAGGGCTTCATGAAAATATTGTGCATATCTGCATCGAATAATTTCAAAGAAGATGTGAAAGAAACATCATCTTACATAATATGTAAGCGAATAGTTAATGAGGTTGAAAAAGTGGAGACACAAGCCAATTGCTCTATTCTTGAACTAAAAAACTACACGCCAACCCCTGCACCAATTGTCAGAAATGCTTAGATACCAGCCGTTGTATTATTGATGATGATTTCAACAAAATTTATGAAGAAATCCTTAATTGTGATGCTCTCTTTATCGTCTCTCCGCACTATGCCCCAATCCCTGCCAAATTGTGCATGATTATGGAGAAAATGGAATCTATTTGGTTTAATCCATGGCCAAAAGACAGCTCCTATAAACCAGATGTTGTTGGCATACCAATAGGCGTTATTTCCCATGGAGGCATGGGAAAAGAGGGGGGATTAAGGGAGTATGAAAGGGTGGTTAATTATCCGATTACAAATTGGCTGTTTACAATTCCTGGACCTTATGAGGATACGCGCCAGCTAAAGCTGATAGGGCTTGATGACGACTGGCAATATGGTATCAATGTACCACCTGTGTTAGGGTTTGAAGAATGGTCGGATTTGCAGATTTCTATATTCAATAAATATATTATTAAAGTTATTTATGGCAATTAACACATGTAAACTATCCAAAATTAGCAAGAAATGCAAAGAATTCCGCTCTATGTTCGCTTATAATAATAATCGAGAGGAGGGATTGCATGGATTGGCTTAAAGGGATGAATGATGTTATAGAGCATATCGAAGAAAGCCTAACACAGCCAATACAATATGAATCATTATCGCATATTGTGGGCTGCTCTGTTTATGAGTTTTCAAGGATATTTTCTTTCATGGCAGGAATGTCTATTTCAGAGTATATTCGACGCAGACGTTTGTCACAAGCCGTTTTTGACATTCAAAATGGCAATGACAAAATTATCGACATTGCTTTGAAATACTGCTATGAATCGCCTAATGCATTTTCGCGTGCTTTTAAAGAGATGCATGACGCAACACCTTTATCTGCCCGAAAAACAGGTATATCGCTTAAAACTTATCCACCAATCTCCTTCGCACTTACAATAAAAGGAGTGAGCGAGATGAATTTTAGAATTGAGAAGCGGGATAGTTTTCAGATTATGGGGCTTGTGGGCGAAGATAATTTGGATTCTAAGACATGGGGCGAAGATACGTTGCCAGCATTGTGGCGTAAGTTCATGAATGAGTATAATCCACGCTTACGGAATAATGGCGGGGATTGCTTTTACACAGCACCTCTTTGGCAAGTAGGAGCTTATGACTTTGAATACCAAGATGGCAAAACAACTGCGATTATTGGTGCTGAATACAAAGGCGTAAAACTCGATGGAATGAGCATAAAGATGGTTCCTGCCGCTACTTGGGCGGTTTTCACCATTACTTCACCTACTGGTGCGCCATATGTACCAGAAGCATGGACGCGAGTAATTACCGAATGGTTTCCAACAAGTCAGTATGTGCGCGACGAGTCCGCTCCAAGCATGGAGGTATTTCCTGATGGTGATGCCTCGTCCAAAAATTACGAATGGGAGATATGGATGCCTGTTTTAAATAAATAGTTTGATAAGATACTCCCTGCTGCTACAGCAGCAGGGAGTATAAATACAATCACAATCCGCCTTACAAGCCCCTATCCCTCCACAAGCTCGCCCAACAATTTCTCTAATGCCTTTTTCTCTATTCGTGATACATAGCTACGCGAAATATCCATCTTTTCGCTTATCTCCCTCTGCGTTACCTCTTTGCCGCCCTGCAAGCCGTACCGCATCTGAATTATCTCTCTTTCACGCGGATTCAGGCTGTCCCGCATACTGTCATACAAAAGTTTAACCTGCATACGCAAATCCACAATGTCTGGCAAAGCATCGCTGTCATCTGGTAGCCTATCCTCCAAAGTAACCCCATTCCCCTCTTTATCAATGCCTATGGTGTCATATATGGATACATCGCCATTATATTTTTTTGTTGCCCTGAGGTACATGCGTATCTCATTTGCTATACCCTCCCGATGGACTTTTTTCATCCTCTTCAGGCGGCATTTCTAAGCCATTTTCGTCATCTGAGCCAAAAAGATACATATTAACATTTTGTCCATCCCAAACGATGCGTTTTACGAACGCGCGGATCGCTTCTCGCTTCTGTTCAATGTCCATTACATCAAGAGTAGATTTGAAATTGGATAGCACTTGACGGATGACGTCAAACTCAATATCGGATAGTTCGTGGGTTTCCATAAGGCTTTCAAGCTCGGCAATACGACTTTTTAGGGAATTGCCTTTTTCGTGCATCTCGTCAATTTGTTTAATGATGTAATCTTCGGCAGAACCACCAGCGACCCTTGCCATTGTGTTGA
>WRBK01000023.1 GCA_009784575.1 Defluviitaleaceae bacterium
CCCCCCCCCCCCCCCCCCCCCCCCCCGAACCCAAAATGCACTAAAACACGGCAATCAAAGTACGAAGGATTGCCGTGTTTTAAAAATTCCCCTCAAAAGTATGGGATTTCAGATTTACGACAAAGCCCTTGCGCCGTCATTGCGAGCAAAGCGAAGCAATCCACACACATTCTAAAGGTGATTTTGCGCCCTTTGTGGGTTCTACGCATTGCCGCACTTCGCTTGCAATGACGGTATTAAGGGGTTTGTCTACGGTTTGACAACCCCCACCCACCAACTTTGTCTACTTTGTATATTGACATCCCCCTAATAAAAGAGTAAAATAAACAAAAACAGCAACAGGAGGTAAATGATATGAAATCCGTAACAATTTTGCTTGACACAATCGATAAGGTGCGCAAATTCGTAAACCAAATTTCTATGTACGAGGGCGAGTTTGACATAATCTCAGACAGATACATAATCGATGCAAAATCCATCATGGGCATCTTTAGCCTAGACCTTAGCAAGCCGTTAAAACTACAAATCCATTCCGAAGATGCCGCCGCAAAGGTAGCAGAAGAACTAAAAGACTTCATCGTCTAAAAAATATAAAGGCAGCTCTTAGCCACGCCTTTATATTCCCGCCATCACCCAAAATCCCCCTCCATGCAGGGGATGTCTGCGCCTGTTTTAGGGCGCAGATGGGGGCGGTCATTCTCTCAATAAAAAACAGTTGACATCCCAAGCCATCTATGATAAAATCACATATATCATAAGCAAAGCACGCCCGAGTGGCGGAACTGGCAGACGCGTCAGACTCAAAATCTGATATCCTTTGGATGTGGGGGTTCAAGTCCCTTCTCGGGCATGTCCTTAAAAACACAGGCTTCCAGACTAATCTGGAAGCCTGTGTTTTTAAGGATTCCAATAATTACTAGCAACAGTATCATACTTGAAGGGCGCGGTTTAAATTCGTACACTTCTAAATCGCCCATCAAGTTTGGCACACGACAAAAACATGTTAAATTCAGGGGGGAATTTTCTATGAAATTAAAGCACAAGATAACAGGCGGGATGTTGGCTGTATTTTTGTTGGCTGTATTTATGGGCGGGTACAGTCTATTCGGTATATTGCGTCTCAACACTTATACCTACGAATTAAATAAGCTTACAGAGATGGAAAGCACAGTAACGGATTTAGTTTATGCCCATCAGAATTGGAGATATGGCATTTTATATGCCTTCACTTATGACGAGCCATTTACAGGGGGTCTAAATCCAGATACCTGTGCTTTTGGACATTGGTATAACGGAAGCTATGCCAGACAAATTGAGGACGAGCGACTGTCCGAGTTGCTTGATGCCGTTAGCCAACCTCACAGAGATTTGCATATACAGGGCGGAATCGCGCTTCAATTAAGGGAAGAAGGGCGCATAGAAGAGGCAGGGCAACTGTTACGCGATGTGGTCATGCCAGCTGGTACCCAGTCAATTTATTACCTTAATCGCATAAACGAACGATATTCAGAACTTCGCACGGAGCATTCTAATGCCGTGGATGCTATTGCATCCAGAACAATAATGTTTGTTATAATCTTTTGCTCCCTCAGTTTAGTGGTTTTCATAGTCCTTAGCATATTGGTATCAAACAGTATTTTAAACCCAATCAAGCGTTTGATAGCTATTGTCTCGGATGTCACTCAAGGGAAAACTAATGTAAATATAGATAGGGCAAATATCTCAAAAGACGAGATAGGCAAGTTGACCCTCGATATGGCCAATCTTACTGACGTTATAAGAGATATGATGGATGATTTATCTCATGTCCATCACGAATTTAACGTGATGGGTGATATTGAATTTAGGCTCGATTCCACCAAGTATCAAAACTCATTTAGAGAAATGGTCGAAAGCATAAATGATATCTTAGAACAGCAATCAAACGATGTGTTGACGGTACTGGGTGCGCTTAGTCAAATAAATGACGGAGATTTTAATATACAGGTTGTTAATTATCCTGGGAAAAAAGCCATTCTATCACAAACACTTCGTGATGTTGTCTCAAACTTAGAAGAAATTTACAAATCAGCAGACTATTTAGCAAGCAATGTTACCAAAGGTCAACTTGATGTAGAAGTAGATATATCAAAATTCACAGGAAGTTGGGCTAATCTTGTATGCAATTTAAATAATTTAGTAAAGGCTGTAGCAGAGCCACTTGCAGTCTTCAAGGTATCATTGCTTGAGATGGCTGACGGCATTTTTGATATATCAGTTGCCGATGTGTCTTTTGAAGGGGAGTTTGAAGCTTTAAGGCAAGCCGTTTATAATACCGAAGAAAAAACCCTTTCCTACATCAGCGAAATATCCGATATACTTGGCCGTGTTGCAAATGGAGACTTAACCCCCTCCATCAACCGCGACTTCATGGGGTCTTACGCACCTATAAAGTCAGCTATCACCACGATTTTAGAGTCCCTAAATGACACCATGAGTGATATTGCAGCAGCCGTTGAGCAGATAGCAATTGGAGCTGAGCAAATAGCTACAAGCTCCATGAGCCTTGCTGACGGAACAACAAGGCAAACTGCTTCGGTAGAGGAATTAAGCAGTTCCCTTATGCTTATTCATGAAAAAGCTATACGAGCAAGTGAAAATGCAACCTCCGCAAACCAAAGTGCCGAACAGTCACAAAAACTTGTTTCGCAGGGTGGTGCTGTTGTTAAATCTATGTCGGACACAATGGACTTAATCAAAGGGTCAACTGCGGATATCTCTAAGATTATTGATGTTATTACAAATATAGCCTTCCAAACCAATCTGCTTGCTTTAAATGCATCCGTAGAAGCTGCCAGAGCAGGGGAACACGGCAAAGGATTTTCTGTTGTAGCGGAGGAAGTGCGCACTTTGGCAGGAAGAAGTCAGCAATCTGCTTCCGAAACAACTGCAATAATAGAGGAAGATAATAAGCATGTAGAAGAAGGCGCGAAAGCAGCAGGAGAAGTGGTAACTTCATTTGAAACCATCGCTAATAACATAAGCGAGATTTCAGGTCTCATTTCAGATATCACCAGTATTTCCAGCGAACAGTTGGATTCTATTTCCAGCATAAATACGAGCGTTTCAGAGATAGCCAGTGTCGTTACAAACACTTCCTCAACAGCAGAGGAATCCTCCGCCGCCTCACAAGAGTTAAGCTCTCAAGCCGAGATGCTCAGACAGAAGGTTTCCTTCTTCAATCTCAGAGATAGCTAATTAGATAAAAGATAAAATTAAGGAGGTCGGTAGCAAATGCGATTGTCCGATATAAAAAATAATGCATGTCCTATCTTTAGTGATATGCATACTGAGGATTGCCTGCTAATATTTGATTCGTTAGGCAATATAACGGATTGCAATCAAAACAGTCTTGACCTCTTTGATATTTCCGACAAACAAGGGCTAATTAAACAGTTTTCGGCACTTTCCTCCAAATATCCACCAGAGAAATTAATCTCAGAGGACACTTTTGATGCTTGTGTCAAAAAGGCATTAGACGGCGAAAAAGTTAGCATGGATTGGATTTTCTCTCGTACTGACGGCAGATTAATTCAAACGCATGTTAGGCTAGCTTGTGATGACCAAGCCCATGTTCTCTGCAATATACGTATGCGTTACGAGGATGATAAAAATCTGAAAAAAAAGTTAGCAATAGCCGAAGAACAGAGGGTTCGCGTGATGCTTGACTCAATTCCCGCCATATGTACCTTTTGGAATGAGGAGCGCAACCCAGTTTTCTGCAATCAGTCTGCCGCTGACCTTTTTGGATTCGACAAGCCGCAAGATTACCTCGATAGATTTGAAGAGCTTTCCCCGCCACATCAACCTTGTGGTGCGGTCTCTATCGAAAAAGCCATGCATTATGTGAATGCGGCTTTTGAAACAGGCTATTCCCAGTTCGATTGGATGCATCAAAAACCCGACGGAACCCCAATGCCTTCACAGGTAACATTAGTACGGGTAAATTGGCAGGACGAATATGGTCTTGTAGGGTTCACAGAGGATATGCGCGAAAAATATGCCGAAAGAGAGTTGCACGAGTCTTATCAAGCGCGTTTACAATTCATTATTGATAATATTCCTATGCTTGTAGGTATTTGGGATGCTGACGGTAGCATGATGGACTGCAACGAGTTCACCTTGGACACCCTTTCTATCAGCCATAACACCAGCCATTATCTTGATATTTCCGCACCCATCCAATCTTGCGGCACAGCATCCGCTTCCTTGGCAAAGCGATATTTAGAGCAAGCATATAATAACGGCAATACAAAATTTAATTGGATATATAAAAAGCCATCTGGCGAAGAAATTCCATGCGAGGTTTCTCTGCTATTGGCACAATGGGAAGGCAAGCCTGCCATTGTTAGTATAGCAAGGGATATGCGTAACTTCTTAAAATATCGAGAAACCGAAAGTGCCATACAGCAAAGATTACAGGCCATGCTGGATGCTTCCCCAATGGTCTGCGCTATTTTTGACGAAAACATTAATGTTGTGGAAGTCAATCAAGTGATTGTGGATATATTAAAACTATCTAGCAAGCAAGAATACATCGACAATTTCTTCAAGCTCACTCCTGAATTTCAACCAGATGGAATATCTACGCAAGAAAAGGCAATAGCCGCATTTACAAATGCAGTTCAATTTGGCGAAGGGCATATCAAGGAGTGGGTGCAGCTTTCATCTGATGGAGAGGATATTCCATTTGAACTGTTCTTGAAGTCTATGGATATAGATGGCAAAAAATCCGTTATTGTCTATGCTCGAGATTTGCGCGAATACCATAAATTAGCAAATTATGAGAACTCATCAAAACAGCGTATGCAAGCCATGCTGGATGCTTCCCCAATAATCTGCGCCATTTTTGATGAAAATGTTAATGTTGTTGAAGTCAATCAGGCAGCTGTCAATATACTAAAATTAACCAATAAGCAGGAGTATATAGACAGATTCTTTGACCTTATGCCCGAACTCCAGCCCGATGGCACACTTACAAAAGAAAAAGCTATAGAGGCAGTTGCTCATACAAACAAAATGAGCGAAGGGTACATTGAAGAATGGATGATGTTTGATTCTGAAAACGAACTCATTCCTTTTGAAGTACATTTAAAGTCAATGGAGTTTGACGGCAAAACAGCAATTGTTATGTATTCTAGGGATTTGCGCGAGCAATACAAGCTAAGGGAAATGGAGCGTAATGTCGAGCAAAGATTTAGAGCCATGCTAGATGCTTCGCCAATGGCTTGTTGTGTTACTGACAACGATTATAATGTTGTAGATTGTAACCAAGTGACCATAGACCTCTTTGAACTAAAAAGCAAACAGGAATATTGTGATAATTTTAAGAGGCTTTCTCCGCAATATCAGCCCGATGGCGTTCCTTCTCAAACAAAGATGCTTGAGGTTCTTGAAATTGTGTTCTCAACTGGAAAATGCACCTTTGAATGGATGCACTGCACACTGGACGGAAAACCTATCCCTTGTGAAGTAACGCTCGAATATGTGGTACTAGATGAGAAACCTATGACAATTGGTTATATACGAGATTTGCGCGAAGAAAAAGCCATGCTCGCTAGGCTGGAGGCTGCTTTTGAAATCGAACGAGAGGCTAGCGAGATGGTTAGCGAGCTTCTTGAAGCCTCCCCAATGTTTATCGAAATAAGGAATGACCAATTGGCACTTATAGACTGCAACGGGCATGTAGAGGGGCTTTTTGGCGCAGCAAGCAAAGAGGATTTTATCAGAGAAAATGAAAAGTATTATCCCGAATACCAGCCATGCGGCACACCTTCAAAGGAGAAAGAAGCAGCCTTGCTAGAGCAAGCTCTCAAGGATGGCTATGCCAAATTTGAATACACACATCTTGATGCAAACGGCGAGGAGCTTCCTCTTGAATTTACCTATATACGTCTACGACATCGCGATAAAATTACAATAATAGGATATGCTTATGATTTGCGCCATATCAAGCTAGTTGAAGAACAGCGCATCGAAATAGCAGAAGAGAGCAATAGAGCAAAAAGTAGATTTTTGGCCAGAATGAGCCATGAAATCCGTACGCCTATTTCAGCGGTCTTAGGCCTTTCTGAAATCCAGCTTCGCAATCACACAATGCCACCTCAAACAGAAGAGGTTTTTGCAAAAATATATGATTCAGCTAAAATTTTGTTAAATATTGTAAATGATATACTAGACTTTTCCAAAATAGAGTCAGGAAAAATGTCACTTGTTAATATTGAATACGATGTGGCGAGCTTGATTAATGATGCATCTCATCTTCACCTAATTTATTTGAACCATGAGAATGTTTCATTTCAACTGCATGTAGACGAGAATATCCCTTCTGTATTAGAAGGGGATGCTTTGCGTATCAGACAGATTATGAATAATCTATTGACCAATGCTTTTAAATACACCGAATCTGGCTCTGTTAATTTATCTTTCCATTGCGAAAAAAGCGAAGATGAAGAAGGCTATATAAATCTCATCATTTCTATTTTGGACACTGGGGTCGGTATGACCACAGCGCAGATAAATGAAATACAAGACCTTAACAACGAATACGTGCGTTTGCATGAGCAGGACAAGCCTTTTATTAGCGGCACAGGCCTCGGATTCCCCATTGTTCACAGCCTAGCACAAATGATGAATGCTCATATTAAATTAATAAGCAGAGTAGGCAAAGGCACTCAAGTGGTTGTTCGTATTCCACAAAAAATAGCCAACTCAGAAGTATTGGGCAAAGAATTAGCGCGTAGCTTGCAAAACTTTGAATCAAATACTTGGCTGTCCTCAAAGGAGTTTGATTTTGAACCAGAACCAATGCCATATGGAAAGGTTCTAGTTGTTGATGATATAGACACCAATCTATATGTTGCAGAGGCAATGTTAGAATCCTTTGAACTTAACATAGAGCTTTGTGAAAGCGGCATGGATGCCATAGAAAAAATAAAGCAAGGCAATGTATATGACATTATATTTATGGACCACATGATGCCAGACATGGACGGGATTAAAGCCACAAAAACTTTGCGGGACATGGGCTACGACCATCCAATTGTAGCTCTTACGGCCAATGCTGTCAAGGGGCAGGATGAAATATTTATGAATAATGGCTTCTCTGGCTTTATGTCCAAGCCAATTGACATTAACCGCCTTAATTCTTACCTTGTGCGGTTTATTAAGAACAAGTACAAGGATAATTATAGCTAAAATGCCGTGGGCCGTTCATTCAACTTAATACTGCAAATGTAGCCACATCTGTTATAAACCCCATGCCAGTTTTAGTAGCTCTTCCCCTTAAAAGAAGTGAGCAAGCAGCCGTTGTCGCATATAATGAAAGCGGGATAGCAAACAAATTCTAAGAGGATTAACACCATGAGCCTACTTCATTTCAAAGAACAAACGCCAGAAAGAGGCATAGCGGATTATGCCATTTTTCCGTTGTTTGTTTATACTCACAAATGCACGGACGGCTATCTTTATGCCACCCACCACTGGCACGAGGAGCTGGAGTTTGTTTTTGTAGAGGAAGGTCAACTGGAGATATCCTTAAATGGCGAAATATTTTATGCCAACCAAGGTGAAGTGTTTTTCCTAAACAGCAAGGATTTACACCAAATCTCCACATCCTCCAAGCACTCTCTACATCATGCCATTGTCTTCAAATATGAAATATTGAACTTTCTATGGCATGACCACAGCACCCTGCCGCCGCTAGATAAAGCAAAATTCACATTCGACATAAACGATACCGCCGTGGTAGCGCAAATTATCGATGAATTTAAAGAGGCAACGGCAGCATATCACGAAAAAGACAAGGGCTACAAAATAGTGATTAGGGCCGCTCTTCTAAAAATCATAGGCTTGCTTTTAAAGCATAACCTGCTAACAACACAAGAAGAAGATGACCACCAAAAGGATGCAAAGGTATTGCTAGCAAAAGATATAATGACATACATACACGAAAATTACCATAAAAAGATATCCATAAACAATCTGGCAAACACCATAAACATGAGCAAGAGCTATTTTTGCAAATTTTTTAAACAAATGTTCGGCAAAACCACAGTGGAATATATCAACCAATATAGAATAGAAAAAGCCTGCGACCTTATGAAATCAAGCGACCAAAATATAATGGACATAGCCACAGATGTTGGCTTCGACAACTTTAGCTATTTCATAAGAAAATTTAAAGAAATAAAAAAAATAACACCTTCGCAATATAGAAAAAGTATTGACAAGTTAATTATACAATAATATAATTAACTCAAATAAATTGTCAGAGGTGTTTTCTTATGAAGAAAAAGGAAGTGTTGTTGTTACTAACCGACCACTGGGCAGACTGGGAGGCAGGTCACGCAATCGCAGGCATAAACATGTCCGAGCAATATGCCATTAAGACCATCGCAATAGATACGCAACCAAAGGTATCTATAGGCGGTATACGAGCTGAAATAGACTATGCTATAGAGGATTATCATGAATTTGATAATTTAGCAATGATTATTTTAACAGGTAGTTTCTCTTGGGGAAAATGCCTCTATCACAATATTGCAGATTTCATCAGAAAGGCAAATGGTCATAACATCCCCATAGCCGCCATTTGTGGCGCGACCATATTTTTAGCCAAGCACGGTTTTCTCAATAACATCAAGCACACAGGTGATGAATTAGACTATTTCAAGGAAATGCTGGCAGATGAAAAAGACTACAAAGGACATGCCCTATTCACAGAGGCTCAGCTAGTCAACGATGGCGGCTTCATCACCGCAAACGAAACCGCCGCCCTAGAGTTTGCCCGCGAAATTATTCGTGTGCTAAAAATCTATGGAGATGACGAGCTTAATGCTTGGTATCAAAGAAATAAACAAGGCATGATGCCACTGTAACAAAGTGCATCCACGGCTTATACTAGAGAAACCAAAACACTACAAAAACGTCATTGCAAGGGCAACGGGTTGCTCCGAAACACCCAAATGAACCGCTTGTGGTTTAATATTCATAATCTTGATAATTACGCTGTTGGGTTTTGGGTTTTGCTATTCGATATATGTAAGCCCCATAAATACAGCATTGGCCAAACAAATAGCACAAGATGGAAAAGGCTCATACCGTAAAACCCGATACTCACAGCAACATCAATAATTGTAATCAAAGAAAGTAAAATGCCCATAAGTAAAATAGTTTTCATTGACTTGCACAAAACGCCAAAAAAGCCAGCAGCTACACAAATAGCAGAAGCCGCTATCGAACTAATAATCCTAAGACCTTGTTCTGGGTTTGAAATATCAAGCAAATCTGTCACCAAAGCAGATGTCCCTAAGATAATCATAACTACAGATATTATTTTCAACAAACTTATTTTCTTTTTCATTTCATCATTCCTCCGAATTTTGGTTATCTTTGTAGCAGGGTTACTTTGTGCTTATAAACGCTACATGGTTGCCGCTTACTCTAACATTCACATCTCGGAATCCAATTTCATAGAGAAGTGCGGCAAAATCATCATGGTTGCTGTATTCTGGGAGAAAGTGCAGGGTCGTGTCCATCTCAGCATATATCAAAAGAATGCCCCCTTGCTTTAATGCCCTGCGACACTCCAAAAGCCCCTGCTCCAACACTTCGCCCCAATACATATGCGTTTGACCCGCAACAATAAGATTAAAAAATTCATCTTCAAAATCTAAATATGCGACATTGCCCAAAGCCAGTATAGCTCCACCTGTATCTATATGCTCTTGGTTAATTGCGGTTGCGCTATCAACCGCTTCCTCCGATATATCAATCCCGTAGATAGTTATGCTTTCATTTAGCCCTTTCATATAGTTTATGCCTGCACCACTGCCAAATCCAACAGATAAAATAATGTCATCATCATCTATGCTTATATGGGACAAGCCCCACTCACGCAAGTCGTTAAACGAAACTGCCCATATCCTCGTCATTACCCTGCCAACAAATCCAGTAGGATTTGCCGCTTGCCCACCAAGATAATTTATTAAAGGTTGATATAATGCAATGCCCGCAATAATAACCGCCGCCGTTATTATCAGCGCAATCTTCATTTTTTTACCCCTCATTCTCTTCTTCCTCCTGTCGCTATGTTTGAAATATTAAGTAATATATTTCAAACTTATTATAGCATTTAAGATTTTTGCTGTCAATAACTTTGAAATATTTATTTTACTGTTTCAAAGTTGTTGTTTTTGTGCTATACTTTAACCAAGGCAAGGAGGGCAAGATGAATAAATACGAATTGACAACCAAAAAGAAAAAGAAAGCAATTATAAATTCTGCCATGTCTTTATTTAATAATAAAGGATTCACCAATACCAGTATTAAAGAAATTGCGGCACTTGCCAATGTATCGCAAGTATCAATTTACAATTACTTTGGAAGCAAAGAGGCTCTGATGACTGAGTGCGCCAACATTGTTATGGCTGATACCATACAAAAAGCAAGAGATATTTTGGCAATGGATATTGACTTCTTAGAAAAAATTGAACTGGCTCTTAGCCTTTCGACAGAGCATATAAACTTATCCATTTCGGAGTATTTTACCAATGAAGCATTAAGCGATACTGCGCTTGTTGATGTGCTTTTCAGAAATATAAATGAGAACAAAAGAAATATTTATCGTGAATATATCGAACTTGGCAAGCAAGAAAAAATTATTAGTAACTCAATACCAACAAATACTTTACTCGACTTTATAGATGCAATAAATCTTATGGGAAGCAAGTTAGAGTTTAATGATGATATAGTTACCGCAATTAAGAATACTCACCATCTACTCCTATACGGAATTATTGGCAAGCCCTAGGTAATGCATTTTCGGTTTTTTAACTTTTGGTTTTTGGATGAGGTCAGAGGGTAAGCATCAAATATATTAGCGAAACGTGTTGAAAAACATCAGAAGTATGATAAAATATACATCTGAGCAACCAAAAAGCAAGGCGGTTGGCTAATCTCCCACAGAAGGGAGGTTATGCTATGTCTACGTTTGAAGTTATCATTATAATCTTTACGTCCATGACTTTTATAGTCGGACTTTTAAGATTGATGATTTACATCGCAGATATATTTTCGCAAAGACGAAAATAACCGCCCCGTGCTAGGATAGCGGTTATTCATTACCGTAACATCTCAGCCAACCGCTTTGCGATTGCTCTTTATATTTCTATTATACCACAATCTCTTTTGCTTATACAAGAGAGATTTTTAACTTTTATATAACTTTCACATAACCATCAAATGCGACATAGGCAAAGCTAAAATATTCCACTCCATGCAAGCTTTATCATGCCATTGTCTGAAATTCCCCAATTCACTGCCTTTCCTAATGTTCTAAAACACCGTGTTTTCAGTGTTTTTGTACTTCGATAAAAAAATCCTTAACATAATTATCAAGTCTTTAGCAGCGCAAACATCCATGCGGAATTTATTCAATTTGCTACAATTGCACAACCACGCAACCACGCAAATCATATTTCGCACCATTCACCCAAATATCCATCGGCTCAGAACTCTCCGTCTTTCTATTAATCTCAATCTTATTTTTCTCTACATTTACCTCCAGCCTATCGCCCTTCCAGAATATAGGAAATCCCAAAACTTCCCAGACATCAGGCAGTCTCGGCGATATATACAATTCACCAGCCACCATGCGCACGCCACCAAATCCATTAACTACACATTGCCATATGCCACCCAAAGATGCCGCATGTATACCCATATCACTTGTCTTCATATTTGGGCCAAGGTCAATATTAGCTGCTCTGGTAAACAATTCATACGCCATGGGCATATCGCCCATCTCGCAGGCAATAATAGAATGCGTAGAAAGCGATAGCGAAGAATCGTGCAGCGTTTTTGGCTCATAATAGTCCCAATTAGCACGTTTAACAACCTCATTAGCCAAATCTGGCAATAGATAAAACAAAATAACAATATTCGCCTGCTTGGACACCTGCATACTATTAATCTGCTCTTGATTATAGTCGCGGTAAATGCTGCCCACATTGGCTTGCTTCTTATATTTCTCCAAATCTATCTCTGGCTTCGTCAAATATGTGTCATCCTGCGGAATAACATTATCCTGCGGTCTTGGCTGCGGTAAATATATCTTGCCAATTTTGTCTTGCCATATCGCATATGTCCCATCCAAATCCAGCTTTTCATTCAGTCTATCATAAATATCAGCAGAGCCATCTTTAAGCTCCACATAATATTCCATAGCCTTCTTAATATTCCAATGAGCCATGTAATTCGTAAAGGCATCATTATTAATATGCTCTTTATATTCATCAGGCCCTATCACATTATTAATATGATACTCTTGCTTCGCCTCATTCCACTCAAGGCGAGAAGCCCAGAATTTCGCCGTATCAAGAATAATTTCATAGCCGCACTTTTCCATAAAGTCCACATCGCCCGTTATCTTAAAATACTGCCACACAGAATAAGAAATGTCAGACGTGATATGTTGCTCAATAATGCCCGTCCATATCTTTATCGGCTCACCTGTAATGATGTCCGCCGCACCCCAAAGCGGCGTAACCTCACCATCATCCATCCAAGCAGACTCCCAAGGAAACATAGCCCCATCATAACCATTTTCTTTAGCCTTCTTACGCGCACCAGAAAGCGTGTTATAGCGGTACTCCAGCAAAGAGCGGGCAACATCAGGCATGGTGTATATAAAATACGGCAAAATAAATATCTCCGTATCCCAAAAAGAATGCCCCTTGTAGCCCTCGCCAGAAATACCCTTTGCACCAACGCCCATGCGGTTATCATGAGTAGGTGTCATCACGGTTAAATGATATTGCGCAAAACGTATAGCCAACTGGTCAAAATCATTTTTAGATTGCACCTCAATCGGCGCAATATCCCATACCTTCTCAAGCCAAGCCGCCTTATGCGCCACAAAATGCTCTTCATAAGATTTTTGTGCAAGAACCTTTAGATGCTCCAGCGATGCTTCTTTCAAACCATCTAGGTCAGTTGCACAACAATCCTTATCTCTATCCGTAAACACATTGCTAAGCTTTTCAACAACAAAGCTCTGCCCTTTTTCTAGCTTTATGCCGCTATATTCAAAGAAAATCTGGCGGCGGTCAAGGGCTATATGCCCCGCCGCATCATATGGCTTGCCATCTATCATGAAACTATGCATACTGTTGAAAGCAAAATTTATGTCGGATTGTGTGGTCTTTTGTGTTATTTGCATAAATTTTCCATCATAAAACCTCGCTCCACCTTCCGCAAAATGCGCCGCACCACTATTTGTCATGCGCCCATTTATACCAGATTTTATAAACACTTCAACAGAGCCAGAAAGCGGCGTTATTTCAGCTTGCATGGCTATCAAATGCTTATTTACCAAAGAAACAAAGCGACGGAACTTTAACGCAAAAACCTCACCTTTAGGCGATTCCCACTCCACCTCTCTAATCAGCTCGGCATTTTTTACATGCAAATAACGTCTATATTTTAAAACTCTGCCCTCTTTTAGGCTAAAATAGCAGTCATTAAGCCAAAAGTCCAGCCACAAAACATCAGCAGCATTAGGCAGCTCCGTCACTTCATTTTCAGCAAACTTATTAAAAGTACCCGCAATAAAAAGATTGCGCGTCTCTCCTATATACCTTTCCTCCAAAGCCGCCCTTTGCCCCATATAGCCATTACCAAGAGCAAAAATAGCCTCACATTTCCCCAAAAAGCGATGGTCAAATTGGCTTTCCTCAACAATCCAGTTTTTATCAGCATCCTGACCAGCTGTATATTTCATAATATCCACGCAAACATCCTCCATTTTTCAAAATGTCACCTCATACCAATTTGCAATCATAGTTGCAGTTAGGTGCACAAACGCACGCTGTAGCTGTGCGCGGTGCTTTTGTGCGCCTTAGAGCAAGTTGGATTGCAAGCTGGTATCAATTATACCACGCCTTTTCCAAAAATCAATAGCATAGAGCAAATATAGACAATAGTGTTAAAAGATAAGAATATTGTGTTATTAAAAATATACAAAATAGTATTGACAAAATGTTAATGTGTTGTATAATGTAGTCAAGAGTATTCAAAATATTAGAAAGGCGGAAATTAAAATGAAAAAAATTGCTAGATTAATCACATTAATAGCATTGCCTGTTATGTTAAGCTTTTTTGCAGCTTGTAACGACAACGGCGGCGGCACAGCCGCAAGCGGCGATGCTGACAGACCTTTTGCAGGTCAAACCATTTCCCTAGGTCTTTGGCCAGGCAATGACAACGAAGAAGCAGGCATGGCGGCGGCCATAGAAGAGTTCTATGAGCTAACAGGCATAACTGTAGAACTAAGGCATTATCATGACTACCAGGTTCAGCTACAGGCAGAGCTTGTCGGCGGCATAGCCCCAGACGTATTCTACATGGAAGCTTTCCTATTTCCATCTCTTGTAGAAACAGGCGTATTGTACCCGCTAGATGGCTTTATGGGTTCAGATTTTGATGCAAACGATTTCTTTGCTCCTGCCCTTAATGCTTTCCGTCATGACGGCGGCATCTATGGTCTACCAAAAGACATGTCCACCCTCGGTCTTATCTACAACATAGACCTCCTTGCAGCGGCTGGCTTTACTCCATCTGACATCCCTAACAATATCGTTGATTTTGCGGCATTTGTAGAGCAGGTACATAACAACTCTGCGGCTGGCGTAAATGCTTTCGTATCTTCATCTGAGCTTGCCCGTCACCTCTTCTTGCTAGAAGCTAATGGCACAAGCGTAGCAGATGCTGATGGCTTTGCAGTTCTAAGCCAACCAAACCAACACCCAACCCTCCAGCTTCTTATGGATGGTTTCCATGCTGGCATAGTTGGTCGCCCTGCCGACCTTGGCTATGGCTGGTCTGGCGATGCTATGGGTCTTGGCAACACAGTATTCATCATCGAAGGCAACTGGGTTATTGGTCATCTTAACATGAACTTCTCAGAGCTTAACTATGGCACACGTGAAATTCCTCTCATAGAAGGTGCAAACCGCTCCATGCTCTTCACAGTAGCATATTCTATGAACTCTGCATCTAACAATAAAGAGGCGGCATGGGAGTTCATCAATTTCATCACAGGCACACAAGGCATGTATACATGGACGGACATAGCAAGAGTTCTTCCAACCCGTGCTTCTGTAGCAGATGCCACAGGCTTTGCAAATGACCCAATCCTCGCTCCTTTCGTAGCGGCTGGCGCATATGCTACGCCATGGCAAAAAGGCGAGACGCTACCAATCATCATGCGTGAATACAACAACTTCCTGCCTCTAGTTATCGCTGGCGAAATGACAATCGTCGAAGCCATGCAACAAGCAGAAGAAGCAGCAAACCGCGATATAGATGCCCTTATGAGATAATTATAGTAAATGCCGATACGTGGGGGAACTCAAAGCTCTCCCACGTATTTTTTACGAAAAGAGGTGTTTGTTTAACATGACCAGCAGACGACTAGAAGCTTTTCAAGGATTTGGTTTCATAGTACCTGTTATTTTGGTGCTTTTTGTTTTTACTGTCCTGCCCTTGGGTTATGCCTTTGTGCTATCTCTCATGAGGGTAAACCAATTAGCAGGCACATATGAATTTGTCGGGTTAGCAAACTATCAGCTCGCCCTAAACGACCCGCGCGTACATACCGCCCTAATGAACACCCTGCGCTATGTAATAATCGTTGTCCCCACACAAACAGCTATTGCCCTAATAATGGCAGTAGCCCTAAATTCTGGCATAAAATTCCAAAAAACTTTCCGTACCGTTTATTTTTTACCAACTTTAACATCTAGCTCCGCATTAACCATGATATTTATGTTTTTATTCGCCGTAAATGGCCCTGCTAACGACCTACTCGTGGGGCTTGGCTTTATCGAAACCCCAATAAACTTTGTACAAGATGTGCGCTTTGCACTAAATAGCATCATGATAATGAATATATGGGCTACCGTGCCTTTTTATATGACAATATACCTAGCAGCATTACAAGATGTACCAGACACTCTATATGAAGCCGCCAGCTTAGATGGCGCAAATTCATGGCAAAAACTTACAAAAATAACAATCCCAAATGTAGTACCCGTAACCAACTTTGTTTTGCTAATGGGCATCATTGGTTGTTTCCAAGTATTTGACCAAGCCTTCATTGTCTCGGCAGGCTCAGGCGGTCCAGCAAATGCCACGCTCACATTCTCGCTTGTTATCTATCAATACGCATTTATGGTAATAGGCACTATGGGCTATGCCGCCACTCTAGCAATTATCCTAGCGGCAATCATATTCGTCGTTTCTATCGTTGCGCGCAAGCTCAACAGAGAAGAAACGCTGTATTAAGGAGGGGAATAGGACAATGAGAAAAAGCAAAGGTTGGCGCATAACACTTTATGCGATTCTTATAACATATGGTCTCATCACCCTTTTCCCTTTTGCATGGGCAGTTTCTGCATCCTTTAAAACCTATGCAGAAATTGTGGGCGGCGGACTAAATCTAATACCACAAAATCCTACGCTAGACAATTTCCGCCATATCCTCTTTGGACACAATATGTTCCCCAGATGGATTATGAACTCCTTCATAATAGCAGGCATAGGCACTATTGTAAACATCCTCCTTAACTCCATGGCAGGCTATTCCTTGGCGCGCCTACGCTTCCCTGGTCGTGGCATTATATTCTATGCCATCTTAGCCGCCATCACCATTCCAGGTCAAATTCTGCTAATACCAAATTTCCTAATAATGCGCTCCCTAGGTATGCTAGACACCTTTGGCGCACTCATCATCCCTACTGCCGTAAACTTCACCTACATCTTTATGATGCGCCAATTCTTCGTCAATTTCCCGCGCGAGGTAGAGGAAGCGGCAAAGGTAGACGGTCTAAGCAGCACAATGACCTTTTTTCGCATAGTATTCCCCATGGCGCGGGCATCCATAGCCACACAGGGCATCTTCGTATTCATGTCCTTTTGGAATGAATTTTTACGCCCTCTGCTATATCTTGCCTCGCCGCAAAACTTCCCAATCACACTTGGTCTGCGCAGTTTCCAAGACCAAAATGTGTCTTGGTGGAATTATATAATGGCAGGCTCGCTATTATCCATACTACCTATCATAGGTCTATATATCGTACTAAACAAATACTTCATGACAGGCTTTAGAATCGGAGGAGACAAGTAGATGAAAGTTTCAGCATTCATATTCGATTTGGACGGCGTTTTGACAGACACAGCCGAATTTCATTATCTTGCGTGGAAAGATTGCGCCGCCGCACTTGGCATAGAAATAGACAGGGAATTTAACGAAACCCTAAAGGGCATCAGCCGTATAGATTCCCTTGAGCGCATTTTGATTTTAGGTGGACGACAAAATGATTTCACCCCCACCGAAAAAGAGATAATAGCCAATAAAAAAAATGATGCCTACGTAGAACTTATCAAAAAAATCAGCCCAGCCGACCTTCTGCCTGGCGTTGAGGATTTCCTGCGCTCTATCGCAGATGCTGGCTACAAAATAGCCATGGCATCAGCCTCCAAAAATGCTATGGCCGTATCCAAACTCCTAGGAATAGACCATTATTTTCATCATATAGTAGATGCCGCCACAGTAGCTCAATCCAAACCGCATCCAGAGGTTTTCCTAAAGGCCGCAGATGCCGTTGGTGTTGCCCCAGAAAATTGCATCGGCATAGAAGATGCCGCAGCAGGCGTGGATGCCATTTTAAGCGCGGGCATGTATGCCGTCGGCGTGGGCGATAAAGATATCCTCAGCAAGGCGCATATTGTGCTAGAATCTACAGCTCAGTTAAAACTTAACAACATCTTGGAGGAGCTTAATGAAAATATATGTAAATGAATATGATGCTCCATCCCTAGAAAAGGCGGAGAGCCTACTGTTCAATGGCAATGGCTATCTTGGTGTACGCGGAAATTTAGAAGAAGCATATTACGACCATTTCGCCACAAACAGGGAGTCCTACCTAAACGGCTTTTACGAAACCAAAGAAATCCGCTATCCAGAAAAGTTTATAGGCTTTACAGAACAGGGCGAAGAAATGCTAGGCATAATAGACGGACAAACCACACTGATATATATAGGGGGCGAACAGTTTCGCATCGACACTGGCAAAATTATCCATTATCAACGCTATCTGGATATGGAAGCAGGGCAAATAGTGCGTGAAATGGCATGGACATCACCCAAAGGCAACCAAACCAAAATAACCATACGCCGCCTAGCATCTTTTGCGCACAAAAACATATTCGCCATGCAATACTGCTTCGATAAACTAAATCATAACGAAGAAATAGAGCTTGTAACACATATCAATTTTCACCCAATACGCACCATCGACGAAAGCGACCCTCGCATGAGTCACAAACAGCTAAAAATCGCGGTGACCAGTATTTCAGATGACACGATTTATTTTCGCGCCCCAAAATCAGGCAAAAAAGCAAGTTTTCGTTGGAATATCAGCGAAAAAGTAAATAATACCCACAGAGAAGAGGAAAGACTTATAATAACCACCAAGCTTAGTAGCACAACCTTTGAAAAGATATACAGCTATGCCTTTGAAGAGCAAGACCACAAAGGCTTGGAGCTTGATTTTGATGCTCATGCAAGCCTGCAAAAAGATTATCTATTCAAATTTTGGGAAACCGCCAAGATACACATAAAAGAATCCAAAGGTTCTAATCTTAATCTTGAAGAAGCCGCCAATTACGGCGTTTACGCGCTCTTATCTTCCATTGGTCAAGGCGGCAAATGCAGCATATCCGCCAAGGGTTTAAGCGGCAGTGGTTATGAGGGTCATTATTTCTGGGATGCAGAAATTTACATATTCCCAGCTCTTTTGCATCTTCAGCCAGATTTAGCAAGAGGCATATTAGATTTTCGTATAAACACTTTGGATAAAGCACGGGAAAATGCGAAACTATTAGGCTATCAGCGCGGCGCATTATACCCTTGGCGTACCATCTCTGGCGCAGAATGCTCGCCTTATTTTGAAGGCGGTGCAGCGCAGCACCATATCAACGCGGATATCGCCCACGCCCTAGTACAATATTATCAATGCACAAAAGACCTCGACATTTTCTTCGAGGGAGGTTTCGCACTACTCCTAGAAACCTCCCGCCTTTTTATGGACATCTGCTATGAAAAAGATGGTCGCTTCCATATAGACGGCGTTACAGGTCCCGATGAATACACTGCCATCGTAAACGATAACTACTACACAAATGTTATGGTAAAGCATGGCTTTATATGGACACACAAAATAGCTGATATTTTGCATAAAAATAACCCCGAAAAATGGGGCGAATTGGTGTACAAATTAGGTATATCCAACGAAGAACTAAACGCAATGAAAAATATAGCAGAAAAAATAGAAAAGCCATTTTGCCCGCAAAAAAATATCGTAATGCAAGATAGGGACTTCCTCAACAAAGCTCTATGGCCTTTTGGCTATGAAAAAAGCCCGTTGCTTCTGCATTATCATCCCCTGCTAATTTATCGCTATCAGGTCTCAAAACAAGCAGATGCCGTGCTGGCACTATGCCTATTGCCAGATGAAGAAAGCGCAGACGTAGCCAAAAACACCGTGGAATATTATGACAAAGTAACAACTCACGATTCATCGCTATCATATTCCACCTTCTCCACCGTATACAGCCGCATAGGCAATAGTAAAAAGGCTTTTGAATACTTCCTAAAAAACGCCCGCTGCGATTTGGATAATCTTCACAAAAACACAAAAGATGGCTTGCATAATGCAGCCATCGGTGGCACTATCTCCAATATTTTATATGGTTTTTGCGGTTTACGGTTTGATGAAGATGGTTTTTCGCTAAACCCCTGTCTACCCAAGCAAATAGAGTCCATAGAGTTTTCTATATATTATGACGGCAAAGTGCATAGGCTATCGGCGCAAGCTTAGGGATTGTATAGTAATTTAACTTGAAAATGACTATAGATCAATAACTTCCGCTTTCTTTTTGCAATCCCTTAACTACCATATTTCTTAGCTATACGTATATCATCCCCAATAAATTCCAGCATCATATATTCGCCAAAAATACGCGATGTCACGCGGTCGCTATAATGCTCCTCCAAATTTCTGCCAGCAAGGTTTGTAGAAATTATCGTAGATTTCTTTCTTAGCAGACGTGTGTTGATAAAATTAAAAAGCTCCGCATCCGTCACTATCGTAGAAAATTCTGTACCCAAATCATCAATAATAAGCAGGTCCACATCCGTAACCATAGCCAGATAGCTCTGGCTATCAAATGTTTTGTCACGGTTAAAACGCGCATCCTCTACCAGTTTAAAGAGCTGTGTAGCCGTAGTATACAGCACCGTCTTCCCCATATCCAAAAGCTCTTTAGCTATGCAATTAGATAAAAAGGTCTTGCCAAGCCCCGTTGGCCCATGAAAAAGCAAATTCTCAAATTTTGTATCAAAATTCTCCACGAATCTTAGGCTTGTCGTCCAAGCGCGGTTTATTTTATCCCTAGGGCTTACGCCATGGGCTATATCTATCACATCCGAATAATAATTGATATTAAAAGCATCAAAATTTTCGCGCTCCAAAACCTTAGATAAATTTGACATTTCGTAGTATTTCGTAATCAGCCGTTGTTTCAAACAGGCACAATGCTTATCATCCGCAAAGCCAGTATCCTTGCATATCTCACAACCATATACATCCAAAAAAAACGCATCGTCATATCCATTTTCATACAAAATCTTTGCTTTTTCCTCTGCCAATTGCTCATTTTTTGCGCGAAAAGCATCGGCCTCATTTACAGCCGCATCCCTCTTTAGCACAAACCTTGCCAAAGCAAGCCCCGCACCCGCCATCTCATCATCTATTTCTTTTAATCTAGGTAACTTTTCATAAAGGTAGCCCTGCCTGACCTCCAAAGCTTTTTGCGCCCGCAATCTTTGTCTCTCCAAATCCCTAATAGCTTCTTTAAATATCTGTGACAATTTACCCAACCCCTAACCTTCATTCAGCAATCTTTCTATCGATATACTCCATCTCCATCTGCGCAAGCTTATCATAATCCCATTTGCGCCCTTCATAATTCTGAAACTTCGTGCGCTTTGTACCGCCGCTTTCTTTTTCCTTCGCCTTACCTGCTCGCCTCGTCGTTTTTACGCTATCATAATAGGATTTTTCTAACTCTTCTATCTGCTGTGGTGTATGTATATTGTCCTGTTTCCATTTACGAAAAATACCGTCAGCATAGGCAAAATTCGCATTGCCTTTGTTCAAGATAGTTTTTTCACATGCCAACTTTATCACAGGCATTGTCCACATTTCTTCCCTTAGCCAGCGTTGCATATACTCAATCTCTTTTTCAATAGGGTCGCGCCCAGAAACTCCAAAATACCGCAAAATCTCGCGATATTCATTGTTAAACAGTGCTATATAATCCTCCGCCTCTTCAATGGTAGATATACCGCGCTCCGCCCAGTCATATGCCACAGTGCGTATATAATTATTATTTTTCTTATTTTTGTCCACGCAATATTCTAGCATCACACAAACAACATCCACAGGCAACCCAAGGTCATCATAAAATCCAAGATACATACGCCGCTCTATATCAGTCAATAGCTTACCCATCAGGCTTTCTGCCGCATAGAAAAGTCTAGCAACTTCTTTGTCCTTTAGGCGCAACTCCACATCTTCCAAAGAATAATCAGGAAATTCTTTAGGGTCTGCTGCCTTAGGCTCTGTCGCCACAGATTTGGCAAAGCGCATATCCAAAAAGGCCAACATCATCGCGCCTTCTTCATACGACAAAATCTCAACAAGCCCTGCCTCTTCCCAATATCTCCAAGCCTTCTCCACATCTTTTATTGTAATATCAAAAACCTCTGCCATTTCTTCGCAAGAAATCTCCGTTGCCCCTTTAGAGTATTGGCGCAAGCCATAAATATATATCACGCTATACACAGGCTTTGCCGCCACCAAATGCTTGTCTATAAATTCATTTGGTATGCCCGTAGTAAACATCATTTGCTCCATCATTTTCCCCCCAAAAGCCTGTTTATCTCTTGCTCAATAACAGCCACATCAGCCATAGCCCCCTTGCCCAAGTCTCCACAGGCCAGCAGGGATTCACGAGGCTCAACAAAATTATAGCCATGCCGCACAAGCTTCTCAATATTTTCCTTCACAATGGGGTTTTCGTACATTGCCGTATTCATAGCAGGGCATATCAAAACAGGTGCTTTCGTCGCCATAACAACAGTCGAAAGCATGTCATCTGCTATGCCATTCGCTATTTTACCAATAATATTAGCAGATGCAGGCGCAACCACGAAAATATCCGCCCTTTGCGCCAAGGAAATATGCCGCACATCCTCGTAAATTATCTCCTCAAACATATCCACATAAACTTTGTTTTTAGTAAGCGATTGTATTGTTAGTGGCGTGATAAAATTCGTGGCGGCGGCTGTCATTACAACATGCACGCTTGCCCCACCCTTTTTAAGCATATTTGCCAGCTCCGCCGCTTTATATGCCGCCACAGAGCCTGTTATCCCAAGAATTATCTGTTTTTTCATCTATTTTCTCTCCTGTGTTTTAACGTAACTTCCACTATTGCCCGCGCAATATCAGCTTTTGTGTCATATTCGCTGAACTCTCGGTTTTTACCAATCAAAAATCCTTTGTGCATATCTCCCGCAATCTTCGTGGCATCGTTAGCAAGCACAAAATCGCAATCATTTTTCATAAGCAAGGCATATCCCACATCCAGCAATGTTCCACGTGGAACATTGCTCAATAGCTTAAAGCCAACAATAATGGCTTTTGGCGACAACCCTCTCAGCATACCTATAATTTTCGGGGCTTTCTCCAAACGAATAATAATTTCATCATGTTCTGAGCTAATTTTACCATCCGCCATTTCCAAGGAAATACCATCAGGTGTGGCAACAGACCTAACCCGATAATCAGAAATAGCCATAGCATGAATAATTATGTCAATGGAATGCTTGCCAAACAAATCGCGTATCGCTGATTGTACGCTATCCACATCGCCTATTTCTATTATTTCAGCTTCAAAATTTGGATGCACGGCATTTTTTCCGCATAAATAAAATATCCGCACATCGGCTACCTGCTCCGCAAAAGCCTCTGCAATAGCACAGCCTAGCTTGCCCGTGGAATTATTCGTGATGCTGCGCACATTATCTATTTTTTCGGTTGTGCCGCCTGACGTTATTAGAATATTCATAGTAAGAATATAACACAAAGCCTGTCACATGTCAATTATACCTAAATTTAGTTTGACCGCATATAATCGTAATTGGAGGTGCAGTAAATATGAACAAATTTATCCTAAATGCAGCAAAAATCAGCTTTGGCATAGCCATTATTTTTATTGTGTCAACTTTTTTAAGCTCTTTTTCCGACATTATCCATATGCTTTTGGGTACAGTATTTTTACTTGGGGGATTGGCTTTTGCCATTTGGCTTGAGAAACATCATAGGCATGTGTATATATTTACACCATTTGCCATTCCAACATTATTTATTCCATTTTTGCATTATTTTTCTGGCGGCATATTAATATATTTTGCTTGCGCCATGGTGTTTTCCCGAAAAAAGATGGTTATTTCTTGATATATCGCAGAAAATATGCTAAAATTAGTTCAATGGATTCACAACACATTATGGAGGTGCGCAAATGGCATTAAATGGCACAATATCTAAAGAAAAATTTAAAGAAAAGTTGATGGAAAATGTCAAAACCCTTTCCAGAAAGACTATAGACACCGCTACCGACGAGCAATTATACGAGGCTTTGGTGTTTACAATACGAGACTTTGTTACAGACAAATGGATAGCTACACACAATGCTTATAATGACCAAGATGTGAAGGTTGTGTACTATTTATCCATGGAATTTTTGATGGGGCGTTTCTTGGGCAACGCCGTTATCAATTTGGGGCTAGACTCTCAGGTGCGTGAGGTTTTGGAGGAACTCGGCATAGACTATAATGCTGTGGAGGATGCAGAGCGCGACCCTGGGCTTGGCAATGGTGGTCTTGGGCGGCTTGCGGCTTGCTTTTTGGATTCGCTATCCACATTACAGCTACCCGCCTATGGCGCGGGCATACGCTACCATTACGGCATTTTTGAGCAAAAAATAGAAAATGGCTTCCAAATAGAAGTGCCAGACAACTGGCTTGGGCGTTGGGATTTATGGGGCGTTAAGCGTCAAGAGTATGCTGTTGAGGTAAAATTTGGCGGCGAAGTTCGCGCAGTTAAAAATCCCGATGACAAATTTACATTTGTTCAAGAAAATGCGCAAAGCGTGCTTGCTGTGCCTTACGACTATCCCGTACCTGGTTATGACACAAATACCGTAAACACCTTACGACTATGGGATGCAGAGGCTATAAACAAATTTGACCTTGGCTATTTCAACCAAGGACAATACCAAAAAGCAGTGGAAGAGCAAAACCTCGCTAGAACGCTTTCCGAGGTGCTTTATCCAGCCGACGATACAGTGGCGGGCAAAGAGTTGCGCCTACGCCAACAATATTTCTTTGTTTCAGCCACACTACAGCGCATTATCTCGCGTTTTAAAGAAACACACAGCGATTTTAGCAAGCTACCAGACAAGATTGCCTTACAGCTAAATGACACACATCCATCAGTTGCCGTGCCTGAACTTATGCGTATTTTGGTAGACGAAAACGGTGTAGAATGGGATGAGGCATGGGAAATTACTAAAAAGACCTGTGCCTACACAAACCACACAATAATGTCTGAGGCATTAGAAAAATGGCCTACAGAGCTTTTTTCGCGCGTTTTACCACGTATATACATGATAGTCGAGGAAATCAACCGCCGCTTCTGCGCACAGCTTATCACATGGTTTGGCAACAACCCAGACAAAGTGCGTAGCATGGCTATTATCGCTGACGGCTATATCCGTATGGCTTTTCTAGCAATTGTTGGCAGCAATTCTGTCAATGGCGTTGCAGCATTACACACAGAAATCCTCAAAAGCCAAGAGCTGCGCGATTTTTATGAGATATATCCCAAAAAGTTTAATAACAAAACAAATGGCATAACGCAACGCCGCTGGCTGGCTCATTCAAATCCGCCGCTGGCAAAGCTTATCACAGAAACTATAGGCAACAAATGGTTAAAAGACCTTAGCCACCTCGAAGAACTTCTGCCATATGCCAAGGACACGTCATTTGCCGAAGAATTTATGAAAATCAAGCATAACAATAAAGTAAATCTTGCGGCATATATTAAACAGACCACGGGGCATATTGTTGACCCTTCTTCCATCTTCGATATCCAAATTAAGCGTCTGCATGAATACAAACGTCAGTTGCTCAACATCCTGCACGCTTTATATCTCTACAACCAACTAAAGGTTGCGCCATGGATGGATATTGCGCCGCGCACATTTATTTTCAGCGGCAAGGCGGCGGCTAGCTACCACCGTGCAAAACTTATCATAAAGCTAATAAACTCCGTGGCAAATCTTGTAAACAACGACCCAGCCATTGATGGTCGAATAAAAATCCTCTTTATGGAGAACTATCGCGTTTCGCTGGCAGAACGCCTTATCCCTGCCGCCGATGTTTCTGAGCAAATATCAACCGCAGGCAAGGAGGCATCAGGCACAGGTAATATGAAATTCATGCTTAACGGCGCAATCACGCTAGGCACTATGGATGGTGCAAATGTGGAGATTTTTGAGGAGGTTGGCGCGGAAAATATCGTTATCTTTGGCATGAGCGCGGATGAAGTTGCCTCATTGAAGAAATCTGGCGCATACAACCCATGGGATGTATACAATATGGACACAAGCATTCAGCATATCCTCACACAACTGATAAATGGCTCGCTTTCTGATAATCACGAACTTTTCCGCGAGCTATACGAGGCACTGCTCAATGGCTACCATGGTCAAACACCCGATGAATACTTTGTATTAAAAGATTTTGCCAGCTATGCTCAGGCTCATGAAAAAGTAGGCAAGCTCTATCAAGACACACAAAAATGGCGCGAAATGGCTATTATCAATGTGGCAAAAAGTGGAAAATTCTCTAGCGATAGAACCATAAAGCAATATTGTGATGAAATTTGGAAGCTTAAACCTGTTAATATCACACTATAAGAGCCTGTTTATCTAAGAGGTGTACCATGCTGGAACGATTCACAACCATATATAAACACGCCGAAATTGAAATTATAGAAAAAAAGTCCCGCTTTATCGGTCAGGCTTTCCCTGTGGAAAGCGAGGAAGAGGCACTTGCTATCTTGGCGAATGTGCACAAGACACATGCAAAGGCTGTTCACAACTGCTTTGCTTGGCAGATAGGCGAGGCGAACCAGTTTGCACGCCAAAGCGATGATGGCGAACCCAGCGGCACGGCAGGTATGCCCATCCTAGACTATCTGCGCAAAGAAGGCATAAAAAACACATTGGTTATTGTTACACGATATTTTGGCGGCACATTATTAGGCACGGGCGGACTTGTTCGTGCCTATGGTCGCGCCGCAAAAGAGGCGGCAGAAGCATCGCCCATCATAGAAAAGGTGCTATATGCAAAAATGAGCATAAAATGCCCATATAATTTGCAGGGCAAATTGCAATACGAAATATTACATAATGGGCATGTGCTACATGATACACTTTTTACGGATAATGTAGAGTTTGTGGTGCTTACGGAATCTGTTAATGAGAACAGTTTTGCAAAAGCTATGGCAGAGGCATCTTCTGGTATAGCAGATATTAGGTTAATAAACAAACTGTACTGCGCCCAGATTGAAGGCGAATTAATCATATTTTAGGAGAGTGAAACACAAATGGCAGGACATTCCAAATTTGCAAACATTAAACATAGAAAAGAAAAGCAAGATTCTAAGCGCGGCAAGGTTTTTACCAAGCTAGGGCGCGAGATTGCTGTAGCTGTAAAAGCGGGCGGCAGCGACCTTGACTCCAACTCCCGTTTGCGTGATGTGGTGGCAAAGGCAAAAGCCGCCAACATGAGTAATGACACAATAGACCGTAGCATCAAAAAGGCGGCGGGTGAGCTAGATAGCGTGAACTACGAAGATGTAACATACGAAGGTTATGGTCCTAGTGGTATAGCCGTTATTGTACAAGCCTTAACAGATAATCGCACCCGCACCGTAGCCAATGTGCGCTTTGCCTTCACCAAGGGCGGTGGCAACATGGGTACAAGCGGCTCTGTGGCATTTCAATTTGACCATGTTGGGCAAATAGCCGTAGAAGCGGCTGATGGCGTGGATGAGGATGAGCTAATGATGGTTGCGCTTGATGCTGGCGCGCGTGACTTTGCGGCACATGATGAGGGCTTTGAGATTATCACTGAGCCATCAGATTTTTCCGCTGTACGCGAAGCTATCGAGGCGGCAGGCTTCCCTATACTTTCCGCAGAAATAACCATGCTGCCCCAGCTAACATCTAAGCTCGAAGACCCAGAAGACATCAAGAAAATGAATAAAATTCTGGATATGCTAGAAGAAGATGATGATGTGCAGGATGTGTATCATAATTGGGAGATGTAAATTATGAGTTATGACATACTTTTTGTAGGTAATAGCTTTACCTATACTTGTTGTGTTCCTGGGCAACTGCAAACCTTAGCACGGGCGCATGGCATAGATATTACATATCGTGAGCTAACCAAGGGTGGCGCAACCCTTAGCGACTCTATTGACAAGGCTTTAAGCGACATGCAGGGCATAAAGTTTGACTATGTCGTGCTGCAAGATAAAAGCATACGTGCGCTTGAAGATGCCGAAAGCTTTTTTGCAGATGTACGCAAGCTTTGCGATGCTGCAAAAGTCGGAGGAGCAAAGCCCGTGCTATACAGTCCTGCTTGGGCTAATATAGACCGCTTGCCCGCAATCGAACCTCTCAAAGCTTCATCCGATGCCTACATATGTGCCGCAAAAGAAAATGATGCTAAGCTTGTAGATGCCGCAAATGCTTGGATATATGCTTATGACAAAATGCCCAATATCTCATTTTATGCGCAAGATGGCCTTCATCAAAGCTGTGCAGGGTCATTTTATGTAGCATGTATGTTTGCGGCGATGTTGTTTGATTTGCACATAGAAAGCATCCCAGATGATAGTTTGTATAAAGGTGATGATGCATTCGCAATTGCGCAAATGGCATGGGGCTTTGTCAAAAACCAAGGAGGATTGTCATGAATATAGGTATCTGGCGGCTTAGCATAATTTTTGCATCGCTTCTTGCCCTCGCGGCTTGTAGCGATGCGGATTATGCTGTCCATGAGACGAAAGAGTATATTGCAATTGAAGAAGTCGCGGAATACGTTGATTATTTGGATGACTTTACCGAATATGATGACGACGAAGAACCCATTATCCCAGCCGCTATTGCCAGCCTTCCACCCGCCCATTATGCCGATATTTTCAGCTCTGGGCGTACAAGGGGCGAATACTTAGCAGACCTTGATTATCTCTACGATACTTTAGTCGCTAATTTTCCATTTTTTGGCGTTATATATAGGCGACATGGCGTGGACATGCACACAATATATCAGCAAACCCGCCACCATATAGAAACCTTTAGTGACATCACAAGCGACCATCAGTTTGCAAACCTTATAAACACGCACTTTATTAACCATGTTCGTGGTGCAGGTCATTTTAATATGCTTTCGGGCGATTTTTTGCTCCTTCATATACAAAGTTTTAGCAACCAAATTGCATTGGGTTGCAATCGCTTTACATATTTCTTGCAAGAAATGGATAATCCTACCACTAGAGCCTTGCACAGCCTAACAGATGACGATTTTGCTCCGCCAGTTCAAGGGGAGGATAGCTTTGTATTTGCTACCACTTCTAACAATATTGAGGCGCGCATAATAGAAGAGGGGCGCATAGCCTATGTCAATATTTTGCAAATGAACCACGCGACCATGGGGTTAGACCACGAAAAATTGCTTGCTTTTTACCGCGACATTGCAGATTTTGACCATCTCATTATAGATATTCGCCAAAATGGCGGCGGTGATTCTCGCTTTTTTCCTGAGCTTGTAATAGCGCCAAATATTTCCGAGCCTTTAGAATATTATTTCTATATGTTTATGATGGATGGCGAGCATAATAGGCGTTTGCTTGCACCATGGTTTGAAAATTGGTGGGAGGATGATGCGGAATACCCAATCTTTGCTCCCATTCACGAGGACTTGCTTGAGCAGCTTATATATCTGCATCCTGAAGATGCCGCCATGCTTGATTCTTACTGGACATGGCGCGGTGCAGTTTATCCAAGCCAAAACGAGGCGATTTTTGGCGGCAAGGTATGGTTACTAACAAGCGGCACGAATTTTTCATCCTCCGAAATGGCGGCTGCTATAACCAAGCAAACAGGCTTTGCTACGCTGGTGGGGCATACCACAGGCGGCGATGGCATAGGCATAAATCCGCTGGTGGTAGCCCTACCAAATACGGGTATCGTTGTGCGCTATTCGTCTGTATATGGCACAGACCCGCTAGGGCGTAACAACCAAGAGTTTGGTACACAGCCGCATCATTTCAATATGGCTGGCATGGATGCCTTGCAGACAACTTTGGCATTAATAGAAGAGCATGACCAATAACATTACAATTTGATTACAGTATTACATCAGGCATTGACCCCCCCCCCCCCCCCCCTTTTTTTTTTTTTATTTTTTTTCTTATTTTCTCCGGGGTAGTTTTTATAAAAAAAAATTTTTTTTTGTTTTTTTTTGCGAGTAATGATGTAAATAAAGTTAAAAATTGCCTTTACTAAGGGACCCTTACCTATGACGTATCTCAATACAGAAGGGAA
>WRBK01000024.1 GCA_009784575.1 Defluviitaleaceae bacterium
ACAAGTTCAGAAAACTTCTTGTTCGCTATGAAAAGAAGGATTCAACCTTCATGGGGTTATTAATGTTTGTTTGTGCTTTTATAGCTTTTAGGAAGTGTTATGTTATTTAGGGATAAGTTCTAAATCGGATGTTAGATATTCATCTGCCAAGCTAGTCAAAAAATCAAAGTCTTCCAAATATTCTTCGATGGCTCTGCCGGGCATGTTAAATAGCAAATATACTTCATCGTACAATAAATTATCTGCATTTTCATCAGCCTCACTCATCATATCAAATAGTTCTTCATGACTTTGAGCTTGAAAAAACTCAGGCAAGACAAGTTCTCCCGTGTCCACCCCGCAGGCAGTTAATATGAAAAGACACAAACCAGTTAACAAAATTAGTCGAAGTATTTTGCTCATTGTCATTACCTCCATTATTGAAAATCCATACATGCGCATTATCGAAATTATAAATTCGGCAACAGGTCGAAAAGGCAACTTTAGCATGGATTAAACTTTAAATCTGCTGATTCATAGCTCATAATTCAGCCAGCTAGCCTTTTCGACCTACAGCCATAAATTTTACTAAGTATAAGTTCGAATTATGTACTTTTGGTCAGGTTATTAGCAACGGCAGGGTGTTCCGCCCCAAATACCATTAAGTGAACACCAAAAAGAACCTCCTGGCCAACACATCATAGGATTGCCGGTGCCGCAAGGGCATCTAGGCGGTTCTGGCGGCGGAGATGGGCGGTGACACAAACCGCATGACGAAGACCCGCAACAACTACCGCTCCAGCAGCCACAACCACAGCATGAGCCGCGTATCCCGATATTTTCTTCATCAAAGAAATTGGCTTCACTGTCAAAATCCATCTCTACGCAACATTCGGGAATCAAATCTGATGGCCCTGCATCATATGTACCCGCCGTTAATGCAAGGCTGCTATAAAAAATCATAACCATAACAGCCATAAAAGCTAACAAAATACGCTTTTTCATAATATTTACTTTTTTCAACTCTTAATAATGCCTTCATTAATATAGCAAAGAAAAATAAGGCATGTCAATACCCGAAGTGGAAAAATTTTAATGAATATTAGTTTATATTAAAATGAAATGTTTCATGCTGTAGAGAATTGCATTTTATACTTTGTTTTAATTACATTTGCTTTAAGTTTGTCTTACATATAGAGGTTTGGCTTGAATGATATTGACAAACCGTGCTATAATTGCTTCTTGAGATAGGTGATTAAGGAGGAATTAAGATTATGAAATATTTTGATGCGCATTCGCATTATACGGATAGGAAATTTAGTAGGGATAGGCATGAGCTTTTTGTGGAGATGCAAAGGGATGGTGTGGAGTATGTTGTTGATTGCTTTGGGGCAAAGGAGATGAATTTTGGCTTGTCGCTGGCGAGGAAGTATCCTTTTTATTATATGTGTATTAATGATTTTGCTCATTATGGCAAAGATTATGACAAAAAAGGGTTTGATATCGGGGCGAGCGAGGTTTTGATTAATCAATTGGTTGATGAGAGCGTGGAAAAGCTAAAGAAGCTTTGCAGGGAGAATAAAAAGATTGTTGCGTATGGCGAATGTTATATAGATTTTCGCCGAAAGGATAAAACGCCTGCGGAGATAGAGAAGGAGTCGTTTTGGTTTAGCAAAGACCTTGAGGTGGCGCGGAGGGTTGGTTTGCCGCCTGTTATACATTCTGGCAATGCTGACCAAGAATCTTTTGATATTATTAGGAAAACGGATATGCCTGATTATGGTGGGGGCAAAGGGATGATGCATTGTTATCTTGGACCGCCGAAAATGGCTTTGGATTATGTGGATATGGGCTATCTTGTTAGCGTGACGGGCTTGGTGACGCATCGTTCTGAGCGTGGCAGAAATCTGGTGGAGGTGGTTAAGAAATTGCCTCTATCGCATATGCTTATTGAAACTGATTGCCCGTATCTTACGCCTGAGCCTTTTAGGGGCAAGCGGAATGATTCGGGGCTACTGAGACTGACTGTGGAGGCTATTGCTGAGATTAAGGGTGTTTATGAGGAAGAGGTGGCGGAGGCGACGAATGCTAATGCTAGGGGGCTTTATCGGGTTTAAAATGAGACGGTTTATATTGATAGGCAGGGGCTGGCGCATAGCTCCTGCCTATTTTTAAGACACTGAATTATAGTTCGTCATGCTTTTCGTTTGCGTATGACCAAATAACCTTATTATCTGCTGAAGAAAATTACTATACATAAATGCGACTGGCTCTCAATATGCGATTCTAGTTACTGATACGGCGAAAATTATGGATGCGTTTATGAAAAGAAAAGAAGTTTTAGAGAAGGCAAAGGGTGAGATGGAGTAGCTCCATAAAAAATGCAGGTGTCTAAGATGACACTTGCATTTTGTATTTATTTCGCCTTTGGCTCAAAAACGAGCGCGGCTACAAAAGAAAACAGCACCGCCGCCATTATCCCTGCTGCGGAGGCTCTTAGGCCGCCTGTTAGTATGCCGATGAAGCCCATTCGGTCTACTTCTTCCATTACGCCTCTGGCTAGGAGGTTGCCAAAGCCAGGCAGGGGTACGGATGCGCCAGCACCTGCGAAGTCTACGAGGGGCTGGTAGAGACCTATGCCGCCGAGGAATACGCCTAGTACAACGAAGGCTACTAGGATGCGGGCGGAGGTTAGTTTTGTTTTGTCTATTAGGATTTGACCTAGGATGCAAATTGCGCCGCCTATTATGAAGGCTTTAATATAGTCCATAACATTACCCCTTTTGGATATTTTCTATGATTACGGCGTGGGCTATGCTTGGTATGCTTTCGCCTTGTTGTACTGTTGTTGGTGACATTAGCGCGCCTGTGGGTATGAAGAGGATTTTGTTGAGTTCGCCGCTTTTCATTTTTTCTAGGAAATGTGAGGCGAATACTACGCCAGAGCAAGCACAGCCGCTACCGCCGCTGTGGGTGTCTTGTGTGTCTTTATCGAAAATTTCTATGCCGCAGTCTTTATGGTTTGCGGCTATGTTATGTCCTTGTTTTTTGGTTAGTTCTAGTAGTAGTTCTTTGCCCACGTAGCCTAGGTCGCCTGTTATTATTAGGTCGTAATAATCTGGCTTGCGGGCGGTGTCGTTAAGATGTGTTACTATGGTGTCTGCCGCGGCACCCGCCATTGCTGCACCCATGTTGTGGGCATCTGTTACGCCCATGTCTATCATTTTGCCTGTTGTGCAGCCCGTGATGGCTTGACCGCTTGCGGCATTGTTTAATACTACGCCTGCCGCGCCCGTTACTGTCCAAGTGGATGTGGGTGGTCTTTGTGAGCCAAATTCTAGTGGAAAGCGGAACTGCTTTTCTGCGGAGCAAAAGTGGCTGGAGGCTAGGCATAGCACATTTGAGGCAAAGCCGCCATCTATTAGCATACCGCCTATGGACATGCCCTCGCCCATGGCGGAACATGCGCCGAAAATGCCCAGATATGGGCGCATGGTTTCGCGCAGCCCAAAGATGCTGCCTGTGCTTTGGTTTAGAAGGTCGCCCGCTATGATGTAGTCTAGGTTATCCATGGATAGGCGCGCTTTTTCTGCTGCCATTTCGGCGGCTGTTTTTACAAATTCGCTTTCGGCTTTTTCCCAGCTTTCTGTACCGAACATTGGGTCCTGTATTATGCGGTCAAAGCGTGCAGCCAGTGGGCCTTCGCCCTCTTTTGGACCTACTATGCTTGCCGCGGCTGTTATGCCTACGGGATTGCTAAAAAGCACTGTTTGTGCGCCATGTCTTTTTGGCATTTATGTCACCTCACAAAATAATAAATCAGACCTACAATCATTGATGATAATGTGCCGTAAACGATAACAGGACCAGCTATAAGAAACATTTTTGCACCAACGCCCATGATGTAGCCTTCTTTTTTGAACTCAATGGCTGGAGCGGCTACGGCATTTGCAAAGCCTGTGATAGGTACACCTGCGCCAGCTCCTGCAAATTTTACTAAATCGTCGTATTTGCCTAATCCCGTAACCAATACTGCTAGAAAAATTAGGCTTATGGCTACAAGCATACCTTGCATATCGCGGCTTGCGCCTAGTGCGCCGCATAGGGCGTATAGTCCCTGACCGAATGTGCATATGGTGCCGCCTACGGCAAATGCTTTGATGCAGTTGGCTACAATTTTGCTATTAGGCGAAGCCTTTTTAACCATATCGCCGTATTCTTTTTTTGACATATTCATGTGTTTATCCTCCTGGGGTGTGAAAACCCGAAACTATGAAGTATAGAAGTGAGCCTACTGCTTTGCCTAGGGCGATGGCTAGAACGAAGTAAAACATGCCCTCTTTGACGGCAATGCGGCTGGCTAGTATTGGTAAAACATCTAGCACCTCTGCTAGGCTCATGGCTAGCACACCGAAGAACATACCTGCCAGCAAACTAAGAAAAATGACTATGACTGGGGTTATGGGCAGGCTGTAGTTAAAAATGAGCGTGGTCGCGCCTAGTATGCCGCCCCATATTATCGCTTCTTCGTATATGATTATGCTTTCTTCTGTGGCTGTGCGTTTTGCCATGCGCGGCACAACGCCTATGGCGGCTATAAAGGCGAATACCGCGCCAGAAACCACAGCTCCGCTTGCTAGACCCACGAAAGCCGCTAAAATCCACGGAAAAATCATTTTTCTTTCTCCTTTTGTAGGCTTAGGCTGTCTATTACGGCATCTTCCACATCTTTTTCGTATGTTGCCATTTCCACCTCTATGGGCGTGGGTTGTTTTGTTATGCGTTTGCCTGTGAAATGGTTAAAAAATACTACAATCCCTACGGCTAGTCCGATAGAGTATGGGATGTTAATAATATATGGATGCTCTGCCTCTTCGCCGAAAAATATTTTGTGGTAACGCTGAAAAACTGTACCCATTTGTGAATCTGTATGAAAAGTCATGATGGCTGTGGTTGCGCCTGTAAAGAGAATTAATGATACCAAAGCTACCTTTAGCCATCTTGTTATTTTGCGCTTTTTTGGCGGAATGGCTTTTACGCTTACCATTGTGTCCGTTTCGCCCACATTGATGATGCTATGCTCGGGCAATGCGGCGGAAATGGCTTTTACAATGTCTATAATGGACACCAAATGAACACCATCTTTGCCGCCTGTGGCTAACAAGTGTACATTTTCTGCTCGTTTTTGAATATTATCTGCCGCAAAGACATCTGCTATATCCTTTACAGTTACATATTTTTGACCCACAATTGCCGCTTTTTTCTTTGGTTTTACATAGATTTCTGTCACACATATGCATCTCCTTCTTTCTTCGGAACTATCTTTTGCATACGTGAAATTTATATGATGATGAATTTTTTCCAAACAAAGTATTTCCTGAAAATATTGTGTGTGATATAATGAAATGAAGCAAGAAGGGGAGTGAATTTTATGAGAAATAAAGTGACTATGCATGATTCGTATAATAAAATAATCGGGGAAACCACTACACGCAGGGCAAAACAGCTAGTAAACCAGCAGAAAGCAGCATGGGCGGATAGTGACCAAACTGCTATACGGTTTTATGCGGGCATGGATGATATTGTGGAAAATGAGGTAAATATTATTAGTGCGGAGGATATACAGGTTCATCAGTTGTATTTTGCTAATTGGAAAAGCACTGGTCATTATTATCCTGTTGTGATTTTGGAAGACCTTGGCGAGCAGGTGAAGGTGAATTTTCTTGATGGGCATTTGGATGTGGTTCCTAGGGGGCATATTGTTGAGATAGAAGAGGTTCTTGACAACATGGAGCTTCAGGGGAAATGGCGAGATGGGTTGGTGTATTATAAAGGGGTGTTAGTTAGCCGCGAGCCTATGGTTATGCATTATAATGATGGGGATGTGGAACAGGTGAGGATAAATCAGTTGAGAGGGCAAGTTCCGAAAAATTAAGAGACTGGGGATAAGCTATGGAGCGGATAAGTAAGACGAATTATTATTTGGATATAGCGCAGACTGTGGCATCGCGCAGCACATGTTTGCGGCGCATGTATGGGGCTATTATTGTGAAAAATGATGTGATAGTGTCCACTGGTTATTGTGGTGCGCCGCGTGGGCGTGAGAATTGTTGTGACCTTGGGTACTGTTTGCGTGAGAAGATGAATATACCGCGTGGGGAGCGGTATGAGATGTGCCGTGCCGTGCATTCGGAGGCGAATGCGATAATAGCCGCGCCGAGGGAGCTTATGCTTGGTGCTACCCTTTATCAGGCTTGTATAGATGGTGCTACGGGTGAACTTGCGGAGAATATTGATTCTTGCCAGATGTGCAAGAAACTGATGATAAATGCGGGGATAGAGACGGTGGTGTACCGCAACACGCCTACGGAGTATCGCGTGGCGCGTGTTGAAGACTGGATAACGGACGATGATAGCATGGGGAAAATAGGGTATTGACATGGAGATAGATGTAAGGACTATACAGATACCGACCGAGAGGCTGCTTTTGCGACCCTGGATGGATGGCGACCTAGAGGATTATTATGCTTTTGCGTCTGTGCCTATAGTGGGCGAGATGGCGGGGTGGAAAGGACCGGAGAGCTTAGAAGCCGCGCAGGTTTTTTTGCGGAAGGATTGGTTTAGACGGGAGTGCTTGGCGATATATCATCAAGCGGACAGGAAAGTTGTTGGGTCTTTTGGGCTGCATGAATCATGGGCTGCAAAGGATGCTAAATATAGGCAGTTGGTGTCTGTGGATTTTGGTTTTGCGCTGCATCCTGATTATTGGGGGATGGGGCTGGCGGCGGAGGCTGTGCGGGCTGTGGCGGCTTTTGTGTTTAAGTATATGGATGTGGATATGACAACTTGTGACCATTTTGTGGAGAATGTGCAGTCTAAGAGGGTTATAGAGAAATGTGGGTTTGTGTATGAGCGGGAGATGACGGTTTATTCGGAGGAATTGGGGCGGGGGTTTGATAAGGTTTGTTATGTGATGAAAAGGTGAAAGGCGGCTGAGAGCCGCCCCTACGTTTTTTATGGTCTATGTCCACAATGCGGGCAACTGTGCATACTGCTGTCATAGAACTTTTCGCACATTTTGCAGGTTGTATTCTTTGATTTGGTGGTAACGCTTTTTGAGCAGCCCGAGCGTAGCATCTCCCCTTCCTCTAAGTTTATTGCATGACTACTTATAGCTATCAAAGCTATGTATACAATGAGAGTTAGGTAAAGACCAAATGCAAAATGTAAAGTGATTCCAAAGCCCATGGTTAGCTCGCCTAGTGATATGTGATTATAAGATAACACTGAAAATGTCCATGCTAAAAAGCTGATTGGTATAGCCAGAAGTCCAGCAGTGGCAATCTTGCGGAATGTTTTGAAATGAAAACTGCTAAAGGAACAGAGAAACATAGATAATGGTATGGCTAAAAGAGCGAATATCAGAATCACCCACCAAGCTCCACCGAGTTCGGATAGAAGGCTTGTCCCCCAAAAGCTCTGTTGGGGGACAAAGGTCCGTTCATTGCTATGGTGAGTCCTGAAAAATTATGGCTATCACCAATGGGTATGTCCAAACTCATGGGGACAAATCTAACCCAATGTAATTGTAATATTTTGGTCTGTGTTAATGTAGCAATACCCAAGACGGCAGCCAACGTAAATATATATTAACATATTCGCTGGCTATGGGTGTGCCTGTTAGAACGGGATAAAACAGTATAAACAATGCGAAGCAAGCCACTGCTATGCTGATAGCAATATTTTTACGTGTTCCGAAAATATTTGTAAAGAATTTATGGTCAAGGATGCAGCTTTCTTTTAGCGTATATGCTATCATCATTACCAGAAATGGGACATTGGGGAAATAATGGTATATGAATGCTACGCGGTAGATTGGTATCCATGGTAGGATTTGTGATAACCATGCTATTACTAGGAAAATTGCGACCTTGTCGCGCCTTGTTATGGAGGCGTATATGCAATATGCCAAAGCTCCTATGCCGCCCCACCATACAAGCGGGTTGCCAAAGGAGGATATGCCTTGCATTGTGCCGTTATTAAGATTGTTGAGATAATAGAAGATGGGGCGGTAGTTTATTATCCATTCGTACCATGTGGAGGAAAATACGTGCCCCTCTGTTAATTGTGAGTGATATACAAACATATCTACCTGATTTTGCCATACGGCGGCTAAAAAGCCTCTATCGGGGTAGAGGTAGCCTGTGTTCCAAAATGGTATATAGCTTATCACATATATTGTGACAGGAAGGACTATGAAAAAAATGATGCTGGCAATGTAAGTTACGCCAAGGCTTGTCCAAAATCTGTCGTATGGGTTCTTGTGGTATTCAAGATATCTTTTTATTAGTGTCCATAGCCAAATAGCTGCTATGCCTATGGCGCCATAAAATCCCTGCCATTTGCTGGCTGCTGCCAATCCTAAAAACGCTCCGCTTAAAAATAGGAATAAAAGGGGCTTCCATATTTTGTGATGACGAAAATCTGTTTGCATAAAACGGTATATGAAATAATACATAGCCATGATAAAGATGACAACATAGGTATCTATGGTAGCCAGCCGCGTTTGGGCATAGTGCATAAAGTCAAAGGCGAAAATAAATGTTACGATGCCTGACCAGAAGCTGGCATTTTTGCTTTTTTTAAAGATGGCTTTTGCGAAGGCGTATATTAGGGGCAGCATAAGCACGCCAAAAAGCGTACCCATAAAACGCCAGCCAAAAGGTGTCATTCCGAATATTTGTATGCCCCAAGATATGATGACTTTGCCGAGCGGCGGGTGTGTCCATTCAAGCACTTCCATACCGTGGATGAATTCGTATGCGGTGCGCGGGTGGTATATCTCGTCAAAATATGTGCTGTGCATGTAGTTTCGCATTTGTGTGGGTATTAGATGTTGTTCGTCAAAAAGCTCATGACCTGTTGGTGTTAGGACATGAACAGGTATTAAATTGGAATGTATGTCACGAAAAGCCATTTCTTGCATAAAAAATTGGTGTGATACTGGCGTTATACGTACAAATCTGGCTCGTGTGTCGTGAGCGGGGTTGTAATGCCATGCGAAGACATCGTTTACTTGTAAGAGGGCGGGAGGAGACCAATTGATTAAGTCTTCTGAAAATTCTAGTGTGAAGGATTGGTTATGCCGCGCGCCTAGCATGTGCTGTACTTTGGAAATTTCATGGGTAGCACCAAAATCTATGATAACTGCCTCGCCAGCAACACCCTCAAAGCGGCTTTGCGGCGACTGGGTGTAGCCGAGATTTGTAAAGGCAAATATAGCGTAAAATATCGTGATGGCGGCGCATATTGCTATATCCTTGCGTTTTTTGAGCCATACGGGAGGGATAAGTGTGATTTTTGGCTTGCCAAAAAACACTGTGATAGCCATGTATATTGCGTATGAAGAAATAATGACGAGAGGTATCGCAAAAACTACTGCACTATATGCAATTTGTATGCGATTAAAACCATTGACGGACATGAATAATACATCAAGATTATTAAGAAAATGCATGGCAGAATAGGCCAAGTAGATGTATAAAAGCCGCTTGTCTCGCAGGGTTATATATGCTAAAAGTAGAAATGCTATTGCGGGGAAGTTGTAACGCTCATGCATACGGATGGAGAGTAGGAATGTGCCTATCATAAGTACAGCACCTACTAAAAAGATGCTTCCTGTGTCGTTTTTTTTCCATAGAAGGAAAAAGGCTAGAAAAGTAAGAGTCACTAGGGAAGCAAAGCCAAGAAAACTAACTCCAAAGGTAAGGTTCGCCCCGTTTAATCCCAGCATGGTCCAAAGATTATAGGCATTGTTTGTGATAAGGTCATATGAGGTAAATGTGTTAATATATTGTGACACTATTGGGATATCTAAAAATCTGTTTGGCATAGCAGAAAAGTCCACAAAAGGCACAGAAAGCACGGAAATGAGCAAAAGACATATAGCACCATATAGAGCTAATCTTTTTAAGTTTTCTAATCTTTTATTATTTTGGGGGTTAATTTTTTGGTAATTTTCGCCGAATATATATTTAAAGAACATAAATAGATAAATAGGGGCAAAAATAAAGGATTGGGGCTTGACCAGAATGCTGATTGTGAAAAGCAGCACGCTGGGCAGCATTTTGCGTTGTCCGATAAAATACACGGACACCACAAGCAAGAATGTGTGAATAGAATCCACCTGACCCCATACTGCTGAGTTTAGGATAATGGCAGGGTTGAGAGCATATATAAGCGCGGCTATGGCGGCGGAGTTGCGATTGCTGTTGGCGTTATCGCTTTTGCCGAAATTCATTGCAATTTTGTAGATGAAGGCTATGGTGGCTATGTCAAATAGCATGGCAGGCAGCTTTATTAGCATATTATGGGTTACGGAGGCAAAGTCGAGACCGAGAGATTGCGTTATGCTGCCTGTTATCATCAAGATATACATATAGCCAGGGGGGTAGTCTGTAAATACATCCGAGCCGTAAAACGAGGCGAAGCCATCGTTTGCAAGCATATTTGCCCAAAATCTAAAAGAAATCATGTCGGTTGGATGCGACATATAATTAAGATTAAAAGCCGCCCAAAGGCGCACAATAAGAGCTATGGCAAGAATGATGTATATATAGTATTTTTGCATGATGTCTCCTTAGTAATAGCAAGTAAAAACCCTTGCATAACAAGGGTTTTTACGAAAAGGTTCTGTAGTTATCAAAAATCATGCCTTAGTTAGCCTCGATGGCGTCTACAGGGCATACAGGTACGCAAGCACCACAGTCTATGCATGTTTCTGCATCGATAACGAATTTGCTATCGCCTTCAGAGATGCAATCTACAGGGCATTCTGGTGGGCAAGCACCACAGGAAATACATGTGTCGTTAATGATATGAGCCATATGCGTTTTCCTCCTTGAAAATTGGATTTTAAAGACTACGTGATAAGCCTTTAACAAATATCATACAACATTATTGCGCAATTTTCAATAAGCAATTTATAAAAATTTGTAGGCAAACTGTAATAGAACTGTAAGACAAATAACCGTAATAGAGACTAAAAATGTGGTAAAATGTATATCCGTATGCTTTTTTGACTGAATATGGATGATGATAATATAGATAAAACTTCGGAGGTATTCTATGAAATTCATTAGAAAAATGGCTAGGAGAGCCACGGCAGTATTGTTAGCGTTTATCATGTTTTCGACGTATGCGCCGACCTTTTTGCTAGACCTTTTTGCTAGCAATTCTGCTAATTTTACCATATCTTTATCCGAAGCCCTTGTGGCAGCGGGAAGCAGAACGCCTGTATGGGGTGATGCTCTGGAAGGTCAGGCTACGCTTTCTTGGGATATCCCTGATGTAGACCATATGGACAGGCTTGTGTTTCCTATACGCACAGCCGCGGGTGGTCATCAAATTATTGCCATGCATTTTTGGCGCACAGGGCTAGAGGAAATGTGGGTAGAGTACCGCGTTTTTGGTAGTGCTAATGACACCATGACAGGTGGTTTTGGTGGAGAAATAACGAATGCTCTTTGGAATCATTTTGAAGCAAACTTTGGCACGCTTGGTGCTGGAGGTCCTGCTAATTTTCTGCCGCCATCTCATGCGGATTGGATGGACCATAATAGTTATATAGACCCTCCGCCCCTGATACCTCCGCTGGTATTTAATCCGAACCGTATAGTTTCGCCTCTTCAACCGCTCGTAACTAGCTCGGGGCTTTATGACCGTGACTTTGGTGGTCCTCGCTTGGCTACAAGCGTAGAGCAACCTATGTTTCGTGTAGCACCTGGCTATGGCTTTTCTTTTAATATGCAGGCTGGCGCAGGTGTTCATAATCCAGCCGCAGCACATGCTGTTAGCTTTTTGTGGGATGAGACAGGCGGAGCTACGAGTTTTCATGTTACTGTAGGCGGTTTGCAGAAGGGTGCTTTTTATGACTTTACGTTAAGCCGTAGTGGGGCATTTACAGAAGTTGACCTCCAGCCTAACCCTCCTTTTGTTGGTATGCTTGACCCTTTGCGCTTGCAATATGTGCATACGGCGGATGATATCATCGACACATTAAGAGCTTTCACAGGCTTTAATATGAGTACCGTGCCTTTAGCGGAGCATGTGCAAGCATGGATTGATGATGACCCCCCCAACCTCCTAACCCTTAACAACAGACCTGTGCAGAATCGCGCGGGTGTTAATCGCGAGAACTTTGACTATTTATTTTGGAATCCTACAGGCTCGGCTGTGCTTGGCCCAGCTAGGGATGAGTTTTTGTTGGGCTTTACTAATTGGGAACTGCCAGGGCGCAATCGCATGGGGTCTGGACCACTAGACCCGCTGTGGCATCCATGGAATATACTGGATCATTCGTGGCCTGTGCATGTGGGCAATAATGACTTTTTGCCTGGCTTTGCAGGCACAAGAGCAATAACACAAGAAAACTTTTTGCCGCAGCGTGATTATCCAAATAATATGTTGCGCCTACATGTGGAGAAGCCATGGATATTTGAAGCTGGTACAGGCGGAACACAAGGCTGGACGCGTATTGATGGCGATGAGTTCGAGAATATTTCGCTTAATTTTAATGTGGATTTGCGTATACCGCCGAACACATTTGATACCTTTGCGTATAGCAATATTTTTGCTACGCATACGGTTCTTCCATCGGGCGACCCCGATTTCCCTGTTCGCGGTACACCTGCTCATGTTGCCTTCCCTGACGGTAGCACTATAACAAGACCCTCAACTGATGCTGCTGGACATTCAGGCACATATATCTATATACTGGGACTAGAGCCTAGCCGTGTATTTGAGCATTTTCATGTAGAAATTTTGCCGCCTAGCATGGCTGTTTTGCGGGCGGAATTGGATGTAGATGTTGTTATCGGTGATGGCACTGGTAGTGTCGGTAGATTTTGGGTGGACAATGTATATACCTTCTTGGAATTTGACGTGGTATTTATTGGCGGTAACTTCCATGTGCGTATATTCCCTTATGTTGATGCCCTTGGTGACTACTCTGTGCTATGGAATAACCAAATAACTGCGCCTGTTCATAGTGCTGGGCGCGACGTGCTATTCATTCCCATAGAGCCAATGGGTACTAGTGCGTTTTTGCAAGTGCGTTTTGATACCCAAGTGCCTGATATGGGATATATATATTCTCAGGTAATGGTTTTTGTACCCACCTTTGACAGGCATATTTTCACAGAGCCAGGTAATTTTGTGCTAACGCCTGATAACCCTGAGCTAACAACATATGGGCCGCTTAGACTGGATGAAGCCACATTTACTGTAAATGTTGGCTGGGATTTGACGACCGTTGAACAATTACAAGATTATTTCATAGATGTTAATCAAGGCAGGGGTACAGCTCATGCGTTTAATGTGCCGCCTAGTTCAGAGCCGCCCCTTGGTGCTAGACCATATCCTGCGGGCGGACCAAATATGTGGTATTTGCCTGTGGATGAGCTGGTTTTCACATATGTGCTAAACCGCCGCTTCTCTCCATGGGATGAAGATGGGCGACCATTTGCATTTGTTGATGTGACTGTTCGTAGAATGCCAATGGGTTCTACTGCCACCACTGGCAGATGGTTTGAATGGGATTATGATATCAGGGAGCATCCAGATGTGGAGGGTACTTTCCAAGTATTAGCAGACCCTGTTGGTCCAAGCCCTGTGCCTGTGCCTACAGCCGTGCATATAAACTCGACGGGTGCTACACCAGGCGTAACGCATCAAGCGATGATATTAGACCAATTTGGTATGCCATATACGGGTAGTGGAAATTTCACATGGGAGCTTGATGTGACAAGTGGTGGGACGGCTGAAATAAACCCGACCAATGGCACAATAATACCTGATGTGGCGACAAATCCGCCAACATCATATACCATAACGGCTACATTTAATGGCGTATATGGACCTACGACACGTTCTTTGCATGTGCCGTATATACCAGACTTAACAGCACCGACGGATATAGACATTATAACAACACCAACCAATGGAACGGTTTTCCAAGGAAATTCTTTGGCTTTGGCAGCACATGTAGAGCCGCCAGCAGCACCTGTGACACCTTTGCCTGTGCCTAGCGCATTTCAAAATGTGCGATGGGAAGTGAGGGGAGCGGAGATACTGCCTGCTACAATACCTCCTACATTTCATCCTGCGCCAGCTGGAGCAGTGATAGGGCAAAATGGCATATTGCATGTGAACCGCTCCGTACCTATAGGCACACAGCTTAATGTGATTGCGCATACTACAAGCTTTGGTGTAACACATACATCTGCTCCACATCTTGTGACTGTTTCTGCGCCAGAGCGTAGCATAGCTATAAATAATAATACTATGGAAGATATGGTGCGCATAGGCGTTGGCGGTGCAAACGGCATGGACTTTGCGGGTGGCATACGCCTTGATATGATAGCATCTGCTATGGGCGCAACAACGCCACCATTGCCGCATTTCTTCCAATTCCCAGAGATTTATCACATAACCACACAGCTTTTTGACATTAACGCAAATGAAAATAGGGATGAGCCAATAACGCCACCTTTGCCAGAGTCTAATTCACAACCAATGACGCTGGATTTGCCTGTGTCGCTTGATTTTCCGCCGCCGCAGAACTTGAGGTTAAGTATAAATGAAAACGATGACCCATACAGAGAAGGTGGATTTTTTGACCTTTCCTTTGATGTGCCTTTGGCGCGTATGCGTCATTATATTGCTACAAATGTACGCAGAGACCAAGATGTGGATGTAACCCTGCGCATCTTTATCAGTGAGGACCAAAATGCTATACAAAATATAGCATTGGATGACGGGTCAGATAGAAGCCCAAATGGCACAACAAGGCGGCTAATACAAACCACCGTAGACCATGAATTGGCTGATGGCTCAACGCAGACTATACCGACCATAGTAAATGGCATAACGCAATTGGTGAACCCATTTACAGAAGCGCAAAGAGAGATGATGCGTGGCAATGTGGCTGTTTTGGAGATACCTTTGCAGGGTGCTAGGCTGTTTGGCGATGACCAAAGTCTTTCGCAGATTTTGAGGTTGCATGGGCTGGATAGAAACCGTCAATACTTTGTGACTATGGATGCTACGATACAGTTTAGCAACCCGCCAGCACAGCCATATAGAGATTACTCTACTGCTACTAATATTGTTGGCATAACAACCTTGGGTGACCTTGCTCCGCCAGATGTGGATGGCATAAGCCCAGCCGCACCGCGCGATTTGCGCTTGGATGATGTTAGCGTGTACAGAGCCAACCTTTCTTGGTTGCCTGTAGCTCCGCTTGTGCCGCAAGGTGGTGAGATACGCTATCAAATTTTGCGTATGCATGCGGACGACTTGCCAAATGAGTTATTGGATAACCGTAATCTTACCATGAGCCAAGTGCTGGCTGAGATTGATAGCCTTGGCATAGGCGGCTTGCAAGAGGCTTTGATAACAAGTGGCAGCAATCAGGTGTTGAGATATGGCACAGGGCAGATTGCCCCAAACATGACTCTGCGCCATGGTACGCTTACTGATGCTCCAGATGATACTGAACAGCGCGTGATTTTTATAGATGGTAACCTTGTGCCGAACACACTATATTTCTACTATGTTCGTGCGGTATGGGAAACGCTAGGTGGACAAACATTTTCTGCTTGGGTTGGTATATCTGTCACTACCACTTTGGTAGAGCCGCCGCAAAACCTGCGTGTGGAGCTTGCGCCATGGATAGGTGGTACATTGTGGATGGATTTTGACCCGCGCTACCAATTTGTGATACGTTTTGATGCGCCAATGGAGACATTGGAAGGGCATGGCACTAATTTTGATTTCCAATACTCGTTGCTTGTGGGCGATGAGTCTATGTGGGAGCCGCCATTAACGCTAACCTCCGCTATGCTCCTAGAGCGGATACCAACACCAGGGCAGGATGGGTTCTTCCAATTTACGTATTTGATAAGCAGCTTGTGGCCAGGGACACAGTATAGTATACGCGTTCGTACGCAAGACCTTATTAACGGCGATTTTTCGTTATATTCAAATATAGCAACTACGCGCACAGATAGTGACCAAGCAGCTATAAACCGTGACCGTGATTTGGCGAATTTGCATCAATATCTGCGTGATTTGATAGCGGAGTTTATACGCCAGCATTATTGGACGGCGCAGAATACGCAAAATGTGTTTTCTGCTGTGTATCGTCCATCTATGATAAACAATATTGTAGAAACAAATGATACCATGATTAGGCTGGCTATGACAGGGCAGGATATTAATGTATACTATCTGCCGCAGGCACTGTTTTTGCGTACATGGCAGACAGAGCAAGGCTTTATCATAGCTAAGGATGATATGGAAATAGCCATACCTTCTCATGCTTTTAATATGATAGATAATGAGGCGATATTGCAAGCACAGCAACGCATACGCGATGTACCTAGTGTGCTGGATTACTTTGTACGTATAACGGCTGTTGTCCGTGACCATGGCGAAGATGTGGTTATACACAGCCGTCAGCCAGCGGGGCAAGAGATTGTGCTTAATTTTGAGGTTGTAGAGACAAGTATGACAGTTTCGCAATTGGACGATGATATTTTGGCTGTACTGCGACACCGCTTAGACATTGACTATTACACGCAACCATTTGTGGAAGAAATTATTCAGATGCTGGACAGGGAAGAAAGCCACGAGACCATGGTGCGTAGATTGCACCAGATAGCAGATGTGATAATGAACCAAATGGCAGCATATGTAAATAGCCAGCTATTGCCGACCCTTGACCGCATATATGAAGTGAATTATGTATCACAACCTGTTAGTATTAGGCTAATGAACCAACCAACGACGGCTGTTGTAAATGGCTTCCGTTTTGCTGGGACTAACTGGGTGCAGCAAGAGGTGAATATACAGGGCAATGCACGCACCATGCGCACAAGTGGTACGGGGGCGTTTGCGTTTAATATCCAAAACCTCAATTTGCCTGGTATAAGTGATATGCAGGGCAATCAGACATTAACAGAGATATTTGTGCGCTATGGTCTTCATGACTTCCTTGGCACAGATGCGGCATTTAACCTAGATGCTAACATTAGCCTGTCGGCTGTGCAGGGTGTTGCGGCGAGGCTCGCGGGTGCGCCAGAAGCCACAAACCCGCAAAACTGGCTGCGTAATCAGGGTTATATTGTGCCTGTGCGCGGTGCAAGCTCGAATGCCACTACGCAAGAGGTAATATATACCTTGATGGCTGTATATGAGATACGTTCAAATACAAGCATAAGCACATTGCGCATTAGTAACTTTAATGCGGCTAGCGGCATAACGGGCATAGACCAAAGATTTAGACCTGCTATACAGGCGGCATTTGAGCTGGAGATATTCACGGATGCAAATATGGTGCCTACAGCACCTATATCTGTTGAGGATGTGCTCAGGATGATTTTGGCGATAAATCAGCGTGTGCCATTGTAGAATGAGCCATAGGGGGGAATTATGAAAAATAAACTAAAGAGGCTGATAACATTAACATTGGCTGCTATATTTACATGGGGGGCATTTCCTGTTTCGCTTTCTGCTAACGACCAGCTGGCGGTGGATGACCTTGTTCTTGTGCATCAAACGCCGCTAAGCAGTCAGAATTATACCTTTACTCTGCGCTGGCAACGTCCGCAACCTGCACAAACGCCGACAAATGTGCCTAGTCAGTTTATGGGCAGCCCTAATAATCCTGAGGGCGTAGCTGGACCACCAGCACCAGGCACTGGCTCACCTCAGTATAATGCATGGCTTTTGCATAGAGCCACGGAATATAGCGTTATGCGTAGGGATGCTGGTGTTATTGGTTCGCCATGGATAAATATTGGCGAGGTGTCATCTATTATCCAAGAGCCTAGCTTTCAATATGTTAATAGCAATATGATAGGTGAGCAAAGGATGCGAAATGGGCGAATATATAGCTTCCGCGTAGACCCGCGACATTTCCATAGGTTTCATGCGCCAGAGCCTTTGATGCCAAATAATGTTGCAACTCATGCTGCGAATGTTATAGGAACGCCAGCACAGGTGCATTTTATGACAGATATTGAGGTAACGGCATGGGGCAGCGGCGACCAGCTTACTGTGCAATGGAGCAGACCGCTAATAAACAATGCAGACCCATTTGACAGCTATCGTATATTTTTTGCGCCTGGTGGTGCTGCTGTTACTAATATTTTCGCGCAAAATTTTGTGGATATATCCATAACGAATCCAGGGCTGGAGACAAATGCGACAAATTCTGATGTTCCCCCAGGGTTCTTTCGCTTTAGCTTCAATGTGGAAGAAGGCACGCTTGTTCCTGGTGCTATGTACGCTGTAGCTGTAGAGCCACGCATAGGCACTGCCACGCGCCGCACAGCAAACCCTACCCTGCAAGATGCTTTTTATACACAGCGTGGCATGGTTATGCATTATACCATGAATGAATACCGCACAAATAACGCTTTTATTGAGCCGAATTTCATATACACCCCTATAGGGCTTGACCTGTTGCAATTGAGCTGGAATAGACCTATTGGCGCAAGAATGGTAACGCTTAGTATGCGCACACAAGGCATAGAACCATGGACAACTATAGGCGAAATAACATATCCTGCGACACAGACGATAATTTATTGGTTGATACAAAGACCGAATGCCATAACGGAATTTCAATTGGTAATAGAATGGGCAGATGGCAGAGAGGAAGAGTTGGACCTCATATTTGACCCTAGTGTTACGGCATTTTCGCCTACGCGACCGAATATTTTGCATGTTTCTCATGACCCTGATGACCCGCCTGTGCAGCCAATTACCCTAAACATCATGTGGGAAGCCTTCCATCGTATGCCATATACGCAACAGGACAGGGAGGACATAGCGAATATATGGGGCTTTGGTGACAATGAAAGATATTTTGACCCTAATGTGCGCTATGAGGTGTTTATAACAAATGACCTTGATGCTCTATCCACCCTTAGCATTAATGGTGGGCAAGCTGTAGCTGTGCTAACGCCAGAAGAGCTTAGCGCGAGATTTCTTCATTCGTGTCCTGACCATGGTGACACATGGGCGCATGAGCATGATTTTGAATATTTCTGGGATGCTCGTACAGGGCAGTTTAGACCAATAGAAGCAAATACGGTATACTATATCCGTATCAATACACGCCGTACGGTATCTACACTACAGCCATCTTGGCCAGCGTATTATGCGCATTTTGTGCCTGGGCATGTGGAGGTGCGCCCGCTTATTGTGCCTGTGCCGCCATTGCGTGTGGAAAATGAGACCATAAACAGCATTACCATAGCTTGGGAGCAGCAATGGTTAGAGGTTTTTGATGATAGCAGTATTTCAACAGGCGAATTTAATTGGCATACGCGCATAGCTGTGCGCAATGGTCAACTTGTCTTTGGTAGCGACATTCTGGCAAGCGACCGCCCAAATGAGATAAACTTGCGTGACTTTGACAGCACTGCAGCATTAAGCCAACATCTATCGAATCTTGGGGTGCTTGCGCCTGTACGTATGCAGGTACTAGAGCCGCATTTGGGCTATGAAATACATGTTCAGCCTTTTGTGGCGATAGCGGATGCAATAACGCCGCCGCCTGATGATGCCTTTGAGGAATTTGTGGAGGCGTTGCATAATAATGCCAATGCTTGGACGACCATAACGCCGGTACAGGCGGATGACTCTATTACTATGCGTCATACCATAACAGGGCTTTTGGCGAATACGAGCTATGCTATATTCTTCCGTCCATTTAACCCTGAGTTTTCTGCTGGGCATCCGCTAAGGCTATCTTGGTGGCCATCGTTTTTGACAGGCACAACAACAGATGAGCGTGGTGATATAGATGTAAGGCCTACTGTGCCTGTGCTTACTCCGCGCAGCGAAGGCGATACATGGCTGCGCTTTGGTTTGCGACCATACACAAACCCGCCATTGACTTATGAGTTTCGTATAAGCGAGTTTCCTGACTTTAGCACGTCTTGGGAATTAGAACCCACACGCGAAGATGCTTTTAATTATCAGAGCTTTGAATGGCAAGGCTTTGCGGCTACACAGTTATTCCCAGAGACCACGTATTATATCTGGGCAAGGGCTATAGGTGCGGCGGCAGATGGCAGCGACCTAGCATCGTTATGGTCAAATCCTATAACCATGCGAACTCTGCCGATAATGATACCAGACCCGCCGCGCGGCTTGGGGATAGCTAGTCAGAATGATGTGCATATTATTAACTTGGATAATGACCGTGACCTACGACCTGTAGAGCCAAATGCTATGATTATAACATGGCTGCCGCATCCTGGTGATGAGAATTTGCCTGTAGATATGCAGGCTGGCGCAATGGGTACGGAGATTTTGGGTAGCAATAGCATATTGCATTCATATCTTGTGCGTTTTGCGGGGCTTAATGCCAATAGACCGCATTATGTACGCGCCAGAACGATATACAGCATACACCGCGATAATGTGGGCGGACCTGTAACGGATGTGCGCTTTAACTACATTGTGGAAATGGCGACAAATCCAAATTTCTTAGATGCTATTACTGTGTTTGTATTGCCTGATGCCAGCACAATTGCACCAGGTATAAATGTGCGCATGGCAATGTCGGATTGGACAAACACCTTTATTTTCCATACAGCAAGGGATGATGGCGAATATGACGGCGATGTTATACCTGAGCTGTTCCCGCTTCCTATGCATGATTTTGAGATTATTTACACCGCGGCAACACAAACACTGTTCTTTAGATTTAGGTCTACTGGCGTGGATGCGGATGGTCATCAGGATAATTTGGTAGACCAACGCTTTATATCGCGCCTGATACAGCAAAGAGTGTTTGATTATGCGATAGATATGACGCACTATAACAACTTGCCTGTACGCAATAGGGTTGTGGAGTTGCCGTACTCTATTATCACTGCTTTTGACGAGCGACAGATAAGCTTTACCGTGACGGCAGGTGACACGACATATACTTTGTCACCAGGTTTTGCGGATACGCCGCAAAATATCGGCTTTGGTGTAGATTCTCGTGTGAGGCTGTATATAGACGACCTAACAGCCGAGCAAGCGAGGGCATTGCCTGATGGGCAAAACTTTGTGGTAGCACCGCAAAATATAGCCGTGAATATAGCTACGGCAAATAGCCATACCAATGATGCTATTACGCTAACCACCCTAGCCGCGCCGCTAAATGTGGCGCAAAGCATAAACCAAGGGGCTATGATGGATGCCAATATCGGCGGTTTTACCAGAACGCCTGATGATGCTACATGGCGCAGAATGGAATCCACATTTGATGATGTGGCTGGTACGCTTAACTTTGCTACCACGCGCCCAGCGGAGTTTACGGCTATAGGTACAGGCATACCGCTAACATTTGGTAATATGCGGCCAGAGGTGCGAGATGCGCTGTATTTCGTAAACAGTCAGATAGCCTTTGAGGATATGGATTGGTTTGCGGAGGATAACCCAATAAATGCATGGCAGATAAACCGCATTATCTCTGCTATAGCTAGAGGTGAAAGTTCTGTGGCTATAAATACAGACCTAACGGCGGCACAGATATCCAGCTTATCCAATTCTGGCATGTTGGTGCCTGGTGCAGATGAGGTAACGCGTGAGGCGGCAATATCGGCTTTGGTGCGGTTATATGAGGTACGCACGAGAACAAGGGTTGTTGGGCATCCTACATTGGCGACATCATCCTTTGCGGATATGGGTACTGTAACAGCTACAAGGCAAACGAATATGCTAAAAGCGGAATTTTTAGGATTTATTGATGGACCGACGGTGAACCCGCATGGACATTTGACCATGGGTGATGCTATGATAATTTTTGAGATAATTTTGAGGAATTAAATACAGAAAATGCCGCCCTTTATCGATAGGGGCGGCATTTTTTAGATTTGAGTACGATAAGTAATGATATTTTATACAGCGGCAACATAAGTCATCAAAATAGCCGTCTTACTATCAACATGATAAACAGATACACCAATTTTAGAGTTCTAACCTATAACCTTCCTCTGCTTTATGCATAACTACTATACTACTTACTTTTTGCAATACTACATAATCTCTTACTTCTAAACCCATTATCTTTCTTAGCTCAATATGTAGAATTAATCTGTTAAATTCATCAATCTTTCTTGCGCTGTATCTTTCTATTAAAAAAATACCTCCTTCTCTGGTCTTATTGACCTTTGGCTGTTTTGGTCGTTGACAAATAAGCCTGAGTGGGGTATAATGGTCTCAGGCTCTAAGGGCTGGTTGGTGCTTGTCCGACTGTGTTTTCCGACGTTTGACGGACAAGCACTTTTTTATTTGCCCTTATTTTTGCAAAGTGCAATCGTGGGAATCGATTGCTAACCCTTCTTGCTCCTTTATTCTACAATATTTTACCATATATGTCAAGGATTTATTTCTGAATGGAATCAATGGTTAATGGATTGCTTCGGGCTATTGCGGAAAAACATCAACAGGTTGATGTTCGCATCAACTAGGTAAGCCTATCTATTGATGTTTTGGAGCAATCTGCTGCCCTCGCAATGACGTTTCTTGTGGTATCTTGGTTTTCTCTGTTGTAATAAGATGTAGCATACACTAGCATAGCCGTGAGGGCTACGGGGATGTGGTTGTTGCCGATAGTGGTAACGAACTGTTTTTGCCTAGTATATTTTATGGTTTGAAGTGTATGTGGAATACGTGAGTCTAGGCGTGTTTTGGCACTGTTTTGATAGAAAAATAATCTTGACAAAACCTGTGCAATATCCTATAATGAAATCGCAGATAGACTGGCTTTTCGTGTCCCAAGTGTTTGCAATCACTTGGGATTTTTTATTAAATACACAAGGGGGTTAAAATCCATGCAGAACAAGTTGAAACTATACGGATTTAACAATCTTACAAAGTCTCTTAGCTTTAATATCTATGATATTTGCTATGCCAAGGGCGAGCGCGAGCAGAGGGACTATATAGCCTATATTGACGAGCAGTATAACTCTGAACGCCTAACGGGCATTTTGGAGCAACTTACGAGTATGATTGGGGCTACTGTGCTTTCTGTTTCTAAGCAGGACTATGACCCTCAGGGTGCATCTGTTACGTTTTTGATAGCGGAAGAAGCTATGCGAAAATGTATGAATGTGGCGCATGTTCATCCAGAAACTGTTGTGGCACATTTGGATAAAAGCCATGTGACTGTGCATACCTATCCCGAATTTCATCCAGAGACCTCTATAGCTACCTTTCGTGTGGACATAGATGTTTCGACATGTGGTGAAATAACTCCCCTTTCTACGCTGGACTATCTGATAGGTAGTTTTGATTCTGATATTATCACCATGGACTATCGCGTGCGCGGCTTTACGCGGGATATAGACGGCAAGAAGATATTTTTGGATGCAGAGGGGCTTACCTCCATCCAAAATTATATAGATTCACAAACATTGGATAAATATGATGCTGTGGATGTAAATGTGTATCAAAGCAATATTTTTCATACCAAAATGCTGATAAAAGATGTGGATTTGCAGAATTATCTCTTTAACAGCGATGTGTATGAGCTAAAGCCCAAGGTGCGCATGGATATAACAAATAGTTTGCGCCAAGAGATGATAGAGATTTTTAGCGGGGCGAATGTTTTTGATAAAGACTAAGGAGTATGTATGGTTTATAGAAGAGCGGAAACTGACGACATCCCTACTCTTTTAGAGTTTCGCAAGCAACAGCTTGTAGATGAGGGTCAACCTCCTAAAGGTAATATCGACCACGAGATAACTAAGTTTTTTGAGAAAAGCCTAGCCGAAGGCTCTATGATACAATATCTTTCTATAAAGGACGGCACAATTATTGCCACGGGCGGCGTGCATTTTTACGCATATCCGCCCTCTTTTATGAACCCTACAGGCAAGATAGCATATATTGCCTGTATGTACACATTGCCAGAATATAGGGGCAAGGGCATAGCCACAGCGATAATGCATATATTGATGGACGAAGCAAGCCTGATGGGTTATGATGTGATACGCCTTCATGCCTCCAAGCTTGGTCGTCCTGTATATCAAAAATTGGGTTTTGAGGGTACGCCTGGTTTTATGACAAAGAGATAGTGATTAAGGGGTGATATGATATGGACAAAATATTGCAACAAAGAGCACCCATAATGCAAGCCATGGAGGAACTGCGCATAAAACGCGTTGTTCCTTTTGATGTGCCTGGGCATAAGCGCGGCAAGGGCAACCCTGAGCTTGTGGACTTTTTTGGCGAAAAGACCATGTCTATTGATGTTAATTCTATGAAGCCGCTGGATTTTTTGGGGCATCCTGTGTCTGTAATTAAAGAGGCGGAGGAAATAGCCGCTGATGCATTTGGGGCGGCACATGCCTTTTTGATGGTTAGCGGTACGAGCAATAGCGTTATAGCTATGATAATGGCGACATGCAAGCGTGGCGACAAGCTTCTGATGCCGCGCAATGTTCATAAAAGTGCGCTTTCTGCCCTTGTGCTTTCTGGTGCTGTGCCTGTGTATATAGACCCTGGCCTAGAGAGTAATCTTGGTATATCTGAAGGCATGAAGCTAGCCGATATTCGGCGTGCTATAGATGAAAACCCTGATGCCACTGCTATTTTCCTTAACAACCCAACCTATTATGGTATTTGCTCCAACCTGCCTGCTATTGTGAAGATGGCGCATGAGAAGGGTATTGCTGTGCTTGTTGATGAGGCGCATGGTACGCATTTTAGCTTTGGGCGCGACTTGCCCATATCTGCTATGGCGGCAGGGGCGGATATGTCCGCTGTGTCCATGCATAAATCTGGTGGGTTTTTGACCCAAAGCTCCTTTTTATTATTGGGCAAATCCCAAAGTCCGCAACATGTGCGGCAGATAATTAACCTAACACAAACCACGTCAGCATCATATTTGCTTATGGTGTCGCTTGATATATCCCGCAAGAATCTTGCGCTTAATGGCATTAAAATCTTTGATGAAGTGGGCAAAATGGCCAATTACGCGCGGGATGAGATAAACAGCATTGGCGGATATTATGCCTATGGCAAAGAGATAATAAATGGTGATTCTATATATGATTTTGACCATACGAAGCTATCTGTAAATACGTTAAAAACAGGGCTGGCTGGGCGTAAGGTATATGATATATTGCGGGATGAGTATGACATACAAATAGAGTTTGGTGATATTGGCAACTTTTTAGCTTATGTGTCTGTTGGTGATAATATGAAGGGTATAGAGAGGCTATGCTCTGCGCTTTCTGATATATATAGACGACACGGAAGTGATAAAAAGTTGGCAATAAACTATGAATATATACACCCCACTATAGTTGCAACGCCGCAAGAGGCATTTTATGCTGAAAAGGAGCTTGTGTATATAAGAAATGCAAAAAACAGAATATCTAGCGAGCTTGTAATGTGCTATCCGCCAGGCATACCTATAATAGCCCCAGGTGAGATGATTACGCAGGCAGCGATAGATTACATTCTTTATTCCAAAGAGGTGGGAAATAATCTGACGGGTACGCAGGATGAAGATGTGGAGCAACTATATGTTTTGAGGTAAACCATGCCTTTTGATTTTAAAAAAGAATACAAAGAGATGTATCAACCTAAAATAACGCCATCCATCATAGATATTCCGCAGATGACGTTTATTGCCGTGGATGGCAAAGGCGACCCGAATACGACTGAGGAATATGCAAAGGCTATAGAGTTGTTGTATGGTCTTTCGTATGCAATAAGGACGGCGGCATGCCTATTCTTGATAAAAGCAAATTTTTGTGGACAATGATGATTTGTCAGCCAGATTTTGTGGATGAAAGTATTTTTGAAGCGACAAAGGCTGCTCTGATAAAGAAAAGGTCTGATGCTAATGTTAGTGCGACTAGACTTGAGGCTATTGCAGAGGGATTGTGTGTGCAGATTATGCATATAGGCTCTTATGATGATGAGCCTTTTACTATTACGAAGATGGATGAATATGCCATGCTAAATGGCTATGTGATAGATATTGATGGTACGCGCCATCATCATGAGATATATTTGTCTGACCCAGGAAAAGTAGCCGTTAAAAAATTGAAGACAATCTTACGACACCCCATAAAACCAAAAAAGATGAGGTGATATTATGGAACTTTGGTTTACAGAAAATCATAGCGAACATGCAAGATTTTCTATAAAAATAGACAAGCATTTGTATGGTGCGGATAGTGATATTCAGCGCATAGATGTATTTCAATCGCCCGAATTTGGTCGGTTTTTGACCCTAGACGGGCTTATGATGATGACGGAAAAGGATGAGTTTGCTTATCATGAGATGATGGTGCATGTGCCTATGGCCGTTAATCCTGCTATTAAAGATGTGCTGATAATAGGTGCTGGTGATGGCGGCATAGTGCGCGAGCTGGCGAGATATGACACGATAGCAATAATGGATATGGTAGAGATAGATGAGCAGGTGGTGAAGGTTTGCAAGCAGTATTTGCCGCAGACGGCATCTAGCCTAGATGACCCTCGCTTGACTATATATTATCAAGATGGCTTGAAATTTGTGCGCCATGCTAAAGAGGAATATGACCTTATTGTAGTGGACTCTACTGATTCTGATGGACCAGGCGAGGGGCTTTTTACCCGCGAATTTTATGGAAATTGCCTAAAAGCGTTGAAAGATGATGGTATATTGGTAAACCAGTTGGGGAGTCCATATTATAAGGCAGATGCAGCGGCAATGGTGAGGGCATATGACAAGTTAAAGCATGTTTTTCCTATATATTCTGCTTTTCAGGCGCATATACCTACTTACCCAAGTGGGCATTGGCTTTTTGGCTTTGCTTCAAAAAATCAAAACCCTACGAATGTGTCGAGCGAGTGGGTCAAATTGGATATAGACACAAAGTATTATAACACCGCCTTGCATATAGGCTCTTTTGCTTTGCCGAATTATGTGGGGGACATGCTGAAGTAGGGGATGGCTATCATGAAAAGAGACCTAAAAAGTAGCATAAAATATGGGCTTTCTGCGGGTAGCAAGATATTTACAGGTATCACGGTGTATAATATGCTACTTGGTTTTATTAATGGAAATGTGAATGGCTTTAGTCAAGACACCTTGGACAAGCTTGTTATTGCCTTTGTTTGTGTTGGGTCATCCATAATATGCGATAGGTTAAATGTAAGCAAATGGCTGCATTATATACTGTCGTTTCTTTTTACCGTGGTCGCGATTTTTGGGTATATTACTGGCATTGGATATTTTATGCATGATGCAACTATGAACGAGATGTGGCCACAAATATATTTGGACACCTTCCCTAGCATTGTGATTATTTCTGTTGTTGTTGCGGTGGTTGAAGAAATGGCGGAGCGAGCAAACAAGAAAAAGCAAAGTGACCATAAAGTGAATGAGGAGGGTTCATGATGTTTGATTGGGATAGGGTGCGACCAGTTGTGGAGCAGGTGCTACGCGAAGCTAGATTTAACAAAAGCAGTAGCGAGCATTATAATCAACCATGTTTTCTAACATCTTACCAAATAGCTGTTTTGGTGGATGGCATAGACCCTTTCTTAAAAGGCAACATGCCTGTGGGCGGGAAGGGTGTTGGCTCAAGCGACAGTCTTTCTAAAAAAATTGGATGACATTTGTCGAAGGATTTCAATGATAACCATTATGATGGTGCTTTAACTCGGGTATTTTTTAGTAAAAATGGGCTGGAAGAGTTTAAATTCGATGGTGGAAACGAAACATCAAATAATGAATTTTCAATGTTTAGGCTGGAGGGGTAAGGGATTATGTCGCTAAATAAAACGGGTAATATACAAAACTTTCTGGGATGTGATGCAAGCTACGATGATGCTAATGTGGTGATATTTGGTGCGCCATATGATAGCACAACATCAAACCGCCCTGGCACGCGCTTTGGTGCGGCGGCTGTGCGTGGCGATTCTTATGGGTTGGAGACATATTCGCCATATCAGGATGCGGATTTGGAGGACAAGCATATATATGATGCGGGCGAGCTGGAGCTATCTTTTGGTAGACCAGAGCCTGTGCTTGATGTTATAGAAAACGCTACGTCACAGATATTGGCAGATGGCAAAATACCATTGATGATAGGTGGCGAGCATCTTGTGATGCTTGGTGCTGTGCGGGCAATTGCGAAAAAGCACCCGAACTTGCGAATTATTCACCTAGATGCTCATACGGATTTAAGGCAGGACTATATGGGCGAGCCACTTTCACACGCTACTGTTTTGCGGCGTTGCCATGATATTTTGGGCGATGGATGCATATATCAATTTGGCATACGCTCTGGCACGCGCGAGGAGTTTGATTGGGCGAAAAAAGGGCATACACATCTGCAAAAGTTTAATCTAGCGGGCTTGGTGGAGCTTGTGGAATCCTTGGGCGATGTGCCTGTGTATTTTACGCTAGACCTTGATGTGCTAGACCCATCCGCATTTGCTGGCACAGGCACGCCAGAGGCTGGCGGCATAAGCTTTATGGAGCTTTTGAATGTTATTATTTTGCTGAAGCGGCTTAATGTGGTGGGTTGTGATGTTGTGGAGCTTGCGCCGAATATTGATGCAAGTGGTGTTAGTACGGCTATGGCTTGTAAAGTTATTAGAGAGATGTTGTTGGCGATTTCGTAGGGGCAGACCGTGTTTGCCCATAACACACAAAGGAGGAAAATCAAATGTCAGACAAATTCCAAATAAACTACAACAACGTATACACAAAAACAGCAGGGCTACGCGCCCGCATAGAATCCGAGCTAGCCGAGATGGAAAATACCTACCGCCAAACACAAAACGAACTACACGGTATGGATGGCAAAACAAACGCCGCCTTAATGGATGCTATGGAGCGTAATCAGATAAAAGCCAAAACAACAGCTGAAACCCTACACCGACTACTAGCATTCATTGAGCTGTCATCAAGGCATGTGGAGCAGGATGAATTAAAGTTGAAAAGTATGTACTCCATGGCAAGGTCGGGAGGGCTTCGTAAAGCCGTAATGGGGACAGAAGAGACAACCCAAGGAGGTGCTAACTAATGCCAAGAGGTTTCGTAGGAAGAGCAGCGTCAAGATATTTAGGCGACACATCAAACGCGCATAGTCAAGCTTTAAATTCAACAGCGAGAATTTCGTCCAATGCCCCATCACGCACCATGCAAGCAAGGGGCGGTACTAGACAACGCTTGCCATTTGACGAACAAGAAGCAACAAGCGGAAAATTCGTTACAGGAAGAGGTGATTCTAGCAATATAGTTGCAGACCAAAAAGAATACGCAGACATAACACGCAAAATATCCCAAGCAGACGACAAAATAGGCGAATGCCTATACCGTGTTGCACAAGAGATAGAGAATATGTGTACAGAAGATTACAGATTGC
>WRBK01000025.1 GCA_009784575.1 Defluviitaleaceae bacterium
ATCTTGCGCATTTCTGCTTGCTTGGTCAAGACCTCTAATTTGAGCTCTCATGTTTTCGCTGATACCAAGACCAGCAGCATCGTCAGCAGCAGAGTTGATGCGGAAGCCAGAGCTAAGTCTAGCGGATGCTCTTGCTTGTTGTGAGCTTACCATGCCCAAATTTCTGTGTGAATTAAGGGCTAGCATGTTTGTTCTTACTACCATGTTTGACATAATTTTTCCTCCTTGGATTCGGGAATGTCATCCCGATTTATTATTTACCCATCCGTGGGCAATAGTGCCTTAGCGTTCGGCCGAGCCGCAAAGGCTTATGGGGTCATTACGACCGAGAGGGGCATAATTGTGGATTATGCGCCTTTCGCTGGTAATGACTGGGTGTTTTTGTATGTGCGAGGTATGAGCCACCCCTGTCTGCGGTCTAAAACGACCGCAGACATCCCCTCCTCGGAGGGGTGTGCGTAAGCGCGGGGTGGTTATTCCTCTGCTATCCATTGCTGGTATGGTTTTATTTCGCCTGTTGCCATGCGTTTTATTTGCTCTTCGCGGTGGGTGCGACGCGTGTTGTATTTGCGTTTTCTTTCTATGTATTCTCTTTTTAACATACCTGCTTGTATCTTTGCTTGTTCGTCGCCGTTTGCTGCCATTTTTTCTATTCTCTCTTCGTAGATTTTACCGCGCAGAACTTCTACCTCTCTCGGTGCTTCTATGCCCAGCACAAGGTGGTTTTTGCCGTTCATACTGTCGTAGCTTATCCTAATGTTATCGCCAAGCATTACATAATCGCCTTCGCGCAAAGATATCCGTAACATGCTTAGTACCTCCCTTTGGTTGTAACATATCTGTGCTCCGTTATCACAGATGGAAATTGCACTATCAAAAAGCCTACTTTTTGATAGTTGTTTGCAGAAAATAATTTTATCACAGTTTTTATGTCAAGTCAATCCAAATTTACCATTCAATACTTTTATCGGACAATTTTGGAAAAAACTTTAGCATTTTTTGAAAAAAAATTTGGAGAATTTTGCACTATCAAAAAGTAGGCTTTTTGATAGTTGTTTTTTACTTTACCTTATTATCTCGTAGCTCTCTTAAGCGCCTGTAGAAGGTGCTTTCCTTTAAATGGCTCTTCTGTAAAGCCTCTTCAAAAGATAATCTGCCCCGCTCCCAATCTTTAACTAATAAAGCAAAATTCTCAGGGGGCTTTTTAACAGGGCGGCCAAATTGCGTCCCACGAGCTTTGGCGGATGCTATACCCTCCATTTGACGTTTCCTTATGGCTTCCTTTTCATTTTGCGCCACAAAAGATAATACCTGCAACACAATATCAGCTAAAAATGTACCCATTAGGTCTTTGTTGCTCCTGGTATCTAGCAAAGGCATGTCTATAACGGCTATGTCTATACCTCGTTCTTTTGTGAGTATGCGCCACTGGTTTTGTATTTCTTCATAGTTGCGCCCTAATCTATCTATTGATTTTATGTATAACAAATCTCCTTTTCTTAGCCTGCTTACAAGATATTTGTACATTGGGCGGTTAAAGTCTTTTCCGCTTTGCTTGTCCATGTAGATATTGTTGTCTGGGATATTTAGTTCTTGTAAAGAATCTCGCTGTCTGTTTTCGTTTTGGTCTATTGTTGATACTCTTATGTAGCCGTAGATTGGCATGAAATCGCTCCTTTTTCTATAGCTTGATTTGTTATGCAAAAAGTTGTATCATAAATAAAAAGGAAAAGTAAAGGGTGGTGCAGAAAAATGGAATATGTAAAGCTAAATAACGGAATAGAGATACCGATGCTGGGTTTTGGGGTGTTTCAGGTAGAGGATGGCGCGGAATGTGTGAATGCTGTGCGAAATGCGCTGGATGTGGGATATAGGCATATAGATACGGCACAAAACTACGGCAATGAGAAATCTGTGGGGCAAGCTATTAAAGAAAGCGGCATACCCCGCGAGGAGATTTTTGTTACCACAAAGCTGCTTAATGCTGTGCAGATGCTTGGTGTGGTGGCAGATGGCTTTGAGGAAAGCTTGGATGATTTGGGCATGGACTATGTGGATTTGTACCTGATGCATTGGCCGCTAAAGCCCAAAAAATATATGGATGCTTGGTTGGAAATGGAAAAGATATACAAAAGTGGGCGCGCCAAGGCTATTGGGGTGTGCAATTTTCATGAACATCATCTGGCGGAAATTGAAAAGGTGTGGGGTGTAGTGCCTGCGCTAAATCAGGTGGAGCTACATCCAGAATTTTCGCAAAAGCCACTGATTGAGTATTGCAAAGCTAAAGGGATAGCTATGCAATCATATAGCCCGCTTGGCGGTAGCAGAAATGCGGCGCGTATGCTGCAAAACTCGATATTAACAGAGATTGGCAAAAAATACGGCAAAACAGCGGCACAAGTGATACTGCGCTGGAATATACAACAAGGCATAATCACGATTCCACGCTCTATAAAGCCAGAGCGTATTAAGTCCAATTTTGAGGTATTTGATTTTGAGCTGACAGTGGAAGATATGGCGGCTATAGATGCTATAAACATAGATGCTCGGGTGGGTTCTAATCCTGATACATTTGAGTTTAAACATTGGATAAATGGCGGCGAGGGCTTGGAGGAAATACACAAAATACGCCGCATTGTATTTATTGAGGAGCAAAATGTGTCGGAAGAGGATGAGATGATAGCTTGGGAAGACGAGACATCGGAGCATTTGCTTATGTATGAAGCGGATGTGCCTGTGGCAACGGGGCGTATTGTGATGCATGATGGCAAATATTCCATTGGGCGTGTGGCTGTACTTAAAGAGCATCGCGGTAAAGGCTATGGGCGCGTTGTTATGAATGACCTGATAAACAGAGCTTACAGGCTGGGTGCGAAAGAGATTGAAATACATGCGCAGAGCTATCTGGTGAATTTTTATAGCAGCTTTGGGTTTGAGATATGCTCGGAAGAATATGAAGAGGCGGGGATAATGCATTTTACTATGATTTTGAAGAAATAATATGACATGCTGTTGTCAGATTATCTGTGGTATTCTTAAAAATAAAAAAAAGGGGCTAACCATGGAAAACATAAAATTGTTCCAAAGCTGTGCCTGCCCCTATCTGACCAAGAGGATTTTGGTACAGAAGCTGATGGAGGTAAGAACATGATTCAATCATTAAAAGCCCTCTTGGAGGGCTGGAAGGAAACAAGAGGTTTTACATTAGGCTTTTTAAATGAATTGAGTGAAGCAGACCTTGATAAAAAGCTGCCAAGAAAGAAACTAAATACCATAAGGCTGCAAGCCTATGAATTAACGCTGTTTCAAAGGGATATAGTCAATTCTTTGGGTACGGATAAGTTGGCATATGAGGAAGAATACAAATATATAGATATGCCAACACAAGACATTATTAAAAGGATGGGTGAGCTTGATGCCCAGCTTGAAAAAGCCCTTGTATCTTTGAAAGGGAGCGAAATGATGGAATACTATGGTCAGCAAATAAATGTGCATGAAGTTATATCAATGCTGATAGGGCATGAGAATATGCATATTGGTCAGATTATTGCGTTTTGCTATGCTGTGGGAATAGAAATTCCTGCCCGTATAGTGGAAACAATGGCTCTGGAAGGATAAAGGATGGGAATATGACAGGCATGGTAAATGCGATTAAGAAGAAGAAAAATGGCATACCAGAAGATGTAATTCCTATTTTTGAAGACATTTTGAAAAGACATCAAGATGAGTTAGGACCTTATTCGATAGGGGCTATATTTTTCAAGCCCGAGTGGGATGATGAAATTTGCCAAGCTATGGACAAATATCTTACAAAAGAGCAGAAATTTAAATTATATGAAACACAGGGTGCCTGCAATGGCACGGGAGCTGATAAAGAGCGCAAGGCTTTCGTCCTTGAGTATGCCCATCTGGCTCTTGATGAAAGAATGGCACTATTTGCAGAAACTTTTGGAAGATGGAAACCCGTGCTAAATGATGATAACACCCTAACACTCACTTTCAGATGCACACATGGGTATTATAAACGTGCCTTAGATGGAACATATATCTCACCGCCGCAGAATGTGGAGAGTTATTTTGAAAGATGCGCAGGCGGGAGGCTGTATGAACTTCAAAAGGCTTTGGGGATAAAGTTGAAGATTAAATCTGTTGATATTTCTCCTTTGCATGAAAATGTGAAAAGCCTGTTGTGTTTACTTTTGAGATAGTGGAGTAGTAATATGACTGAAAAAACACTAAAACCCACAATAGAAGATGTGATTTGCAATGTTCTTTCTGGCGATGCTCAAAAAATGCCTTGGATTTTGCTACCTTTTTGCGTACGAACAAGCTGTCGCCTAGATGGGTTTCTTTAAACTCGTGGGCTGTGGGTTAAAAAAACCAACGCATATGTTTTGTGAGGCTGTCTAGAGCTGCTCACCATCATTATTTGGAGGATGGCTCTTGGCATATTAATCATGTGAATTACGGGAATGCCAATCTCGTTAGTAATATTGAAGATGAGCAATATATTTCTGATGAAATGCTGGGGGAAATGGTTTTAAGCAAGATTAAGCCTTGCAAGAAATGCTATAACTGCAAGACGGTTAATGCCATTATGGTTCTTGGGAAGCAATTTGATGATGTGTGCCAAAATTGGCTTATGATGAAAAGTCCTGATATTGCTACATTAAACTGCGCGAAAAAGATAGTGCTTATGAGAAAAAGGGCAATTGCAAATATAGGGAGACTTGCCGATGAATCTTAACCAAGAAATTGTTGGCCTGTTAAAACAAGAAGGTTGCGACATTGTTGGATTTGCTAATTTGCGGGAGTTGCCTGAAGAGCCAAGAAAAGGGCTTGGTGTTGGAATAATAATGGCGACACCCTATGCGCCGCAAGCTGTGTGGGACAAGCTGGATGATGGGCAAAGGCAGGGCATAAAGGATAAATGGACCAACGGCTCTCCTTTGGAGAGGTATAGCAAAGCGGTTAAGGCGTTTTTAAAGGATGGGGGATACAAAAGAAATACCGCATACCCAACAATGCAAATTACATACAAAATGCTGGCAACGCTGTCGGGGATAGGCTGGATAGGCAAATGCGCCCTATTGGTCACTAAGGAGCTGGGTCCTGCTATTCGCTTCACGGCTGTTTTGACAAATGCCCCGCTGGAATGCGGAACGCCCTTTACGACCTCGCAATGCCCATCAGATTGTGACTTATGCGTTGAAATATGTCCAGCACAAGCAATGAACGGAGGCTTGTGGGAGAGGGGTGTACATAGGGATGAGTTTTTTGATGCTGGTGCTTGCAGGAAAGAAAGAAGTAAATGTGGTGGGGTATGTATTGCGGTTTGCCTGTATGCGCGCGAGGGGCTAGGTTATTGACGACATAGATTAGGAGGTTGAATATGCTCAAAGTTACACCTAATTTTCATTTTAGAGGCCAGGGCAAACAAGCTATCGAGCTGTATAAGCGGGCGTTTGGTGCGAAGGTAAAGGTCTTGATAGATAATTCTGATGCTAACCCAGAAGATTTGATAGATGGAGGCCCAGGAGATTTGATATACCACGCAGAAATCTATATAGGCGAGCAAAGGCTAACCTTAACAGATGACATAGATGCGCCAATACCAAATACACAACCCTTATCACTGCTAGTTACTTTCGAGACTGCGGAAGATGTAAAAAGGGCATATGAGATAATGGCAGATGGTGCTACCATAATATACGAGATGCAAAGAACCCCTTATAGTTCGTGCTTTGTCTCGCTTGTTGATAGATTCGGTATGCGCTGGGAATTAATGACGGAACAAACAGAAAGATAAAATATACTAGGAGGAATTAAAAATGGAAAATACGAAAATTTGTCAAAGATGTGGAATGCCCATGGAGGAAGCGGGACATTTTGGAACAAATGCCGATGGGAGCAAGAATGAGGATTATTGCTGTTTTTGCTATAAAGATGGAGCTTTTTTCTATCCAGATGCTACGATGGAAGATGTGATAGAGGGTTGCATTAACGAGATAGTGCCTGATGTTTTTCCTGATGCAGATACGGCAAGAGCGTTTATGAACAAGCAATTTCCTACGCTTAAATGCTGGAAGAAGACAGGCATGATTATAACCTTTAAGCTAAAAGATGGGATTTCTACGGAGGATTTTTTGGCGGCATCGGATAAAGCTCAAGAGCAATACCTATCTGAATGCAAGGGCTTTATTAACCGCCAGCTTATGATGATTGATGGCACATGGACAGACTGGATTATCTGGGAGACCTTCCCTGATGCGGATAATTCCATGAAGAAGTCCATGGAGAATGAAGCGGTGATGGAGTTTACCTCGATGGTAGGCGAGATGATAGAGCATGGATTCTATCCGCTTGAAAGAAGCTATTAAAAAAGAGGGATGAAATTATGGTGCAAGAGAAAGTTACATTCGAGCAGTTTTTTATGGCTGTGGACGAGGGCAACAAACCCTTTGTTCAAGCTTTGCACGAGTATTTGTTAGAAAGTGGCTGCAAGGTGACATTTGAAGAAAAGAAAAGCGGTTTTCTTGCTTCTTACAAATATGGAAAGCCACAAAGAGCTTTGATGAATTTTGTTTTTAGAAAGCAGGGTATGCTAACCCGCATATATGGTGAGCGTATAGCTGGCTATCCTGATTTTCTAAATACATTGCCTAGCGATATGGTGGCATCTATCGCTGGTTCTGGCGTGTGCAAAAGGATAGTTCAAAATACCTGTAGCCCAAAGTGTATGGGTTATGACTTTATAATAGGCAATGAGCATTTTCAGAAGTGTCGATACAATTGTTTTGAATTTTTAATGACAGATGAGAGCAATCCCTATATAAAGTCGTTTATTAAGCATGAACTAGAAGAGAGGGCGGTCATATGATACAATGCTATGATGATTTCCTAAAAGTTTTGCTTAATGCGGGATTTTCCATGGGCAGCGGCAATGCGGACGGCATATACTCCATCATACCATTTGATTGGAACGAAACGCGACCACATGAAACGCCCGTGCGCTGGCATACAGGCAACCCCAAAACAGACCCTTGGGAATGGCGTATGCGCGTGCTTGATGAGCGTGACGACATTGCTTATGGCAAGCTATTTTTCAAAAAGAGTGGATATATTACAAAGGGGTGGTATCCATACTTTCTTGCGGCTAGGCGCGGTGATATGTCTCTTGATGAGGCATATGAGGATGGAACGATAAGCCATTTTGCTAAGCGGGTTTATGATGTGGTTGCGCAAAACGGCACGCTGCCTTTGCATGGCATAAAGCAGATTGCGGGGTTTGGTAAAGAGGACAAATCTGGCTTTGATAGAGCGATAACGGAGCTGCAAATGCGGATGTTTTTGACCATGTGCGGTCAGAGGCAGAAGTTATCGAAAAAGGGTGAGGAATATGGCTGGAACTCCACTGTGTTTTGCACCACGGAAAGCTTTTTTGATGAGGGTGTTTTTGAGATGGCGAAAGAAGTGTCCAAAGAAGAAGCTTTCCAAAAAATTAAAGAGCAGATTTTGCTTTTAAATCCAGATGCGCAGGATAAGAAAATCAGCAAGTTTATATTTGGTTAATAGACGAAAGGGGACGTTGCACTATGGTAAATGGGGTGTTTTATTGTGCTTACAAGTTAAAGAAAGGTGTGGATGTGGCGGAGTTTTTAGAGGCATCTAAAAAGCTTAATGATGGGCATATCTCTAAACAAAAGGGCTATATATCTTGGAAACAGCTTAATGATGGCGATACATGGGCGGACTTTGCTACCTTTGAGACCATAGAAGACGTTAAAAAGTTTGAGGAAAATTCTGCTGACCCTTGCGAATTGGCGCAGAAATTTTATTCCTTCATTAATTTGAATAGTTGCAAGCAGCATCATTTTACTATTGAAAGGAATTACGAGTAATGCAATGGAATGAGCTGTTTGATAAAGAAAATGAACCTACCCTTGAGCAGATAGCGGCTGTGCTATGGATGGTGTCGCGTGGAAGAGTTGGAATATTAAGAGTATAAAAAGAGCGGCAAGGCATTATGCACTGTCCATCCGAAGCAGGGCTATATGCGTATGCTTGTACCCATAGGGCTGGGCGAGATGGCGGAAGCAGAGCTTTTGATGCCCACATATACGAAATACACACAGAATCTTTTTAGGAGAACGGCCGCAGGACACACTGGCAAATCTCTTGCGTTTGAAGTTAAGGACGAAAGTATCTTGCAGGATGTGAAAAAATTGATAACTATAAGAATGCAAAAACAAACGGCGATGTAGAGGACTACATCGCCGCCTATATCACTAAATCTCAAACTGCCCTTTGCTATCACCATTTATAACATAATAACACACTTTTTCTTCAGGCTTAAAATAGATTTCCATAGAAATCAGGTCTTTCATTAGGTTGCCCTCGGATTTCCAAATATCCTTAACGATGTCGCTTAATCTTTTAATTTCGTGCTGCTCACCGCTAAGTTCTACATAATAATCAATCTTCATGTAATCCCTCCTCGTGTACAGAAATAGTATTTCTTTTTTATATTGTACTATCCAAGGGGCGATTTGTCAAATTTTTCTCGCGAAGTAATAAAAATTGGTGATTGTAGTGTTTTTACTTGAAAAGGGTCTTGTGTCGAGTCCTCGTTGATGCAAGCATCGACATTGGCAAAAGCCTATTTTCAAGTTAAAGCACTATACTATATGACCTGCTCTTTGCGGGGTTATGTAGAACTTTTCTGCTTCTTCTTTTTTGTTACCTAAACCCATTCTTGATTTTAATTCAATAGGCAATATCAAACGTCCAATTTCATCAATCTTTCTTGAGCAGTATTTTTCCATTAAAAAATACCTCCTTCTCTGGTCTTGTTGACCTTGGCTGTTTTGGTCGTTGACAAATAAGCCTGAGTTGGGGTATAATTATCTCAGGCTTTAAGGGCCGTGTGTGCTTGTCCGACTTGGTGTCGAGCCGTTTTGACGGACAAGCACTTTTTTATTTGCCCTTATTTTGCAAAATGCAATCGCAGGAATCGATTGCTACCCTTCTTGCTCTTTTATTCTACAATATTTTACCATATATGTCAAGGGTTTATTTCTAAACGATAAGAAGTAGCCGTCCCTACGGGGGTCATAATCTCCCATTATCCTGAATACGCTTGTACAAGGGGGCAGCAACTACATGAAAATCAAAAAACTAACCACAATCATATTGCCACTTCTAGTAGCGGCAATAAATATTGCCATCATCATTCACCCGCGCGAAAGCCTAGCCGCCGCCCGTGACGGGCTTTTGCTATGGGCGCAAAATGTGTTGCCTAGCCTTTTGCCATTTGTTATTGGCGCGAATCTGCTTATGGCTTTGGGTGGGGCGGCATTTTTTGGCGAGCTTTTTTCGCCTATTATGCGCCGTCTGTTTCGCGTTTCTGGTGGTGGTGGTTTTGCCCTTGCCATCGGGCTTATGTCTGGCTATCCCGTAGGCACAAAGGTTGTGTGTGAGATGCGCGAAAGCGGCGAGCTTGGCAAGTATGAAGCGCAAAGGCTAGCCGCCATCACCAGCAATGTTAGCCCGCTATTTGTGCTTGGGGCTGTTGCTGTTGGTATGTTTGGTTCGCCGCAATTGGGCTATTTTATGCTAATTATGCACTATCTTGGTGCATTGACATTAGGTTTAATAATGCGATTTTATAAATTGCGTGGAGATAAGAAAATAGCGAATGACAGGCAATACCCCTTGCACACCCGCGCTTTTAGAGCCATGGAAGCTGCCCGCCGCAAGGATTCTCGCTCTTTTGGCGCGATATTTGGGCATTGCGTAAAAAATGCAGTAGAGACTATGCTAATAATAGGCGGCTTTGTTGTGCTTTTTTCTGTAATAGCAGAGATTATGCGGCTTTCGGGTCTTTTGCCCGCAGATTATCTGATAGGCATAATAGAAATGACAAATGGCGTATATGAGCTTAGTGCGTATGGTATAAATGCCCGCTCGGTCGCCCTTAGTGTTGCTGTCATCTCCTTTGGGGGGCTTTCCATCCTATTTCAAAGCATTAATTTCATCAGCAAAACAGATATTAGCGTTGTTATGTTTGTGGTCTGTAAGGTTGCTCATGGCTTGTTTTCGGGCGTATATGCCGCCTTGCTGTATCCATTATTGGTAGGTACAATAGAAAGCACCCACAGTATAGCTGTATATTACAGCCATAGCGCAGGTACTAGGTTTGTTCAATCTTCTATGAATTTTGTAATGCTTATAGCCTCTTTGTTGATTATAGCCATAGGGATTGCGGCTGTGCGTATGCTTCGCAGGTTCTAGGGCGTATGAACAAATAGCTGCCGCACACCTTTTCGGTCGATTTTCCGCATTTTTTCGTCAACGATTTTTGGCATTGCCTATGGGCAATGCCAAAAATCGTCTCCTCGAAATGGCGAAAAATCGTCTCGAAAATCTGCACAGCCCATATTTGTCCACACACCCTAGTCGTTAAGATGCCTATAAACCTCTGCCCACATACCAGGTAGCTCCAGCCCAAGTTGCCAAAAGCCAACGCCCGCAAGGTTGTAGCGGCGCACAAGCTCCAGCTTTTCATTTGTAGAGCGCAAATCGGCTAGCCATACGCGATAGCGCACCTCTACGCCATTTTCTATAACCTCCACCTCGCCATAATATTGGCGGGTGACATAATCCCATTCAAAAACCCCGCCGCGGGATTCTATAGCGTTGCGTGCGCCAGCCATGCCAAAGGAGCGTTGTGCCACGCCACCCACATTATTATCCAGCAATTGCCATTGCCCGTCCACCATGTGCTCTTCCCATACCCGCGCATATGTGGGTAAGCCAAGGATAATCTGATGCGAAAAGACCTCGTTTATTGTACCCCTAACGCCATCTGCCACAAAGTCAAAGCTAGCCACAGAACCAGCTGTAGGTATTGTAGCCCAATGCTCGTCATATGCCATTATTATAATATAGTCCACTGTTAAGCCAATTTCTGTACGATTCCAAAACATATTGTGCGGCATAGGCACTTTTGCCGCAACAGACAGCACAGAGCCACTTTCGCGCATGGGTACAGAAAGTTCGCGCAAAAATTGTATCCAGTGGTCTGCCATATCTTCTGGCACAACCTCATAATCCACCTGTATGCCGTCTAGGTTAAAGTCCGCTATAAAGCCCATTAGCTGGTTAATAACATGGTCGCGCACATAGGCATCTTCTAGCACAGCACGGCTAATGGCGGAGCTAAAAGCCATGTCGGGGTCGGCATCTTGTATCATTGGCCATACAGCCATGCCTTGGCTATGCGCCCAAGCGACATAATCGTGTCTTGCGCGGCTAAAGATATCGCCGCTCATATCTGTGGTGAATGTAAACCATGTGGGGGATATGGCGTTCATGCCCTGTGGTGCTACCCAAGCATCAGGATTGTTTAGATTGCTCATCTGCCAAGCAAAGTTTACTGGCTCCTCGGCGCGTGTAACAGGTCTGCGTTCTATAGCATCAGGCACGGCGGCTATATGCTGCCTGCTTGATAGATTAGCTGTAGAAATATAGCCTACAAGCCCATTTTCTGCCTGTACGCGATGAAAAGTTTCTATGATATCGCCGTCTTCGTCAAATATAAGACTTGGTATAGCACTAAAGCTAACAATTCTGTCACCAGCGTGTAGCCTTGCCATTATGGGATATTGGTTGTTGTTGCCAAAGCGCAGGGGTATGAAGGATTCTTCGTCAAATGGGTCTTCGATATCCTCATTTTCATCTGTTATCTCAATTACAGTATGAACCCATTGTTCATAGCGGCTAAAATCCAAGATAATGAAATTGTAGTCCGCATTATGTGTTATTGTGACAGGGTATCGCTCCATTGCCATATCTGCTGACATATACGCCATGCCCGCTATTTCGCGGATAGGATGTGCCAGTGGTTGCTCTTGCCAATTTATGGTATATGTGGTTTGCATAGGGTAGAAGCGCATTACCTGCGAAGCGTTCGTGATGGTCAGTCTGCTTGTGTTTTCCTCCCAGAATATGTATCTATCCACATATGCGCGCAAAAGGTCGGCGGGTAGGTGCAGACTGCCGTCTATCATGGTTGGGGCTGTATGTGCCGTGATTACTTCGCCGTTAATAACGGCATACATGCGCCCCGCTACAAGATTGGAATTTAATGGGTGGTCAAAAAAGCTCATTTCTGTCATATTTGGTTCTGGGGCTTGTTCGGCTTCTGGATGGCTATCGCCAAAGAAAAGCGTATATACCAAGACACCGCCAGCCGCCACAATGCCTAACACAATTACAAACACCACTATCAAAGTGACAGGTACACGCGGCTTCTGGTTTCTGCCGCGCCTGTGGTTTCTATTATAATTTGGATTGTATGACAAAACAATTACCTCCTAGAATTTATAGCTGTGATAATTTATTATACCACGCCATTCGACAAAAAACAATTATGGAAGTATTTTTTGCTAAAGCAAAAACCATTCCGTTTGATATTTACTGCATTTACATGGATAAAATAATCTATTGTTCATAAAATAATTGCTAATGCCTAAACCCATGGAGGATAAGTATGGTAAAAATTGGTATTTTAAACATAGGGGGTAAAGGTTCGCTTACAACGCTGCTAGCCACCCTCATAACACATACCCCTATAGATTTTTTTGAGGCACAGAGCACCCATTGTGATATATTAATAGTAAATGATATTCCGTCAAAAGGCATCATAATATCTGAGCAAATCTCTACAAAGGTCATCATTGCCAATTCTGATGATACCGAGGTATTGCAATTTATCCCGCAGATACAAGCACAAATCATCACCTATGGTCTTAATCCCAAAGCTGCCATAACAGCATCCAGCCATGCAGACGACATATTTGTAATATGTGTGCAGCGCGGCATGACAACATTGCAGGGCGAACCCATCTTGCCACGAGAGTTTTCTGTTAAAATTCCAAAAAACGTGACTCTTAGCGATAGCATCATTTTAGCCGCCGCAAGCACTGCCCTAATCTGTGGTGCAAATTTTTAATAATCTGCATATTTTCCTTTATTTAGCAATAGAATATCATGATTTACTATATTTGAGAATTTGCAAACACGAAAGGAGCAAACATATGCAGACAGAACACCCAAGCGCAAATAACCGCATCAATCTTTTTGGGGAGATAATATCAGAGGCAGAATTTAGCCATGATGTGCATGGCGAGGGCTTTTATAGCTTTAATCTTTTGGTATCGCGCCTTAGTGATGCCTATGATACCTTGCCCATAACTATATCTGAGCGCATTATGGACAAGACAAAGTTTGTGATGGGAAACAATGTGGCAATATCTGGACAAATACGCTCTTATAACAACTACATAGAAGAAGAAAGGCGCAACCGCCTTGTGCTTACAGTTTTTGCCAAGGACTATGAGTTTAAAAATAGCGCAGATATAGACGAAAACCCAAATGATGTGTTTCTTGACGGCTTTATATGCAAACCGCCCATATATCGCACAACGCCCTTTGGGCGCGAGATAGCAGACCTTCTGCTGGCTGTAAACCGCTCATACAACAAATCGGACTACATACCATGCATAACATGGGGCAGAAATGCCCGCTTTGGCGCAAAGCTAGAGGTGGGCGACAATATTCGTATATGGGGGCGTATGCAAAGCAGAATATACCAAAAAAAGCAGGATGATGGCAGTGCTATAGAAAAAACGGCATATGAGGTGTCTGTTTCTAAGCTGGAGCATGGCGCGGGGGATGTAAATTCGTAGAAATATTAAAGGGGCGGTCAAAAGACCGCCCCTTTAATATTTATTCACCATTTTATACTTCAACGGATTATTACCCTCTCGCATCAGGCAATGCTCTTGCCACTGTAGCCATATAATCAAGCTCTTTAATGGTAAGCTTGCCTAAGAGCCTGTCCAATTGCTTTAGCGATGCACTACGCTCAGCAACCTTGGGGTCAGTGGATTCAACGACATTAATGCCTTCATAAAAGACGTCAATCGGTACTTTAAGGGCATCGGAAATCTTTTGAGTAGCAAAGACAGATAATCCTTCTTTTCCGATTTCTATTTTGCTAATCACATGTTTGGTGAAACCGCAAATAGCTGCTAAATTCTGTAATGTTAGCCCAGCCTCTAGCCGTTTCTTTTTGATGTTTCTGCCAATAATTATGTTAAATTGTTGTTTGCTCATGTTTAAATCAGTGAAGTATTTAAACTGCTCGGCATCTGCCTTCATCATTCTATAGACTTCATCTGCGGAAGAGCCACAGGCTTCTAGCATATCAAAGCCTTGTTTTTGTATGTCGGCATCGCTGTAGAAGAAGCCGCGCCTGATGGTTGCTATCGCCTTATACATATTAAGCTTTGCACCGACACTGCTACACATGTCCATAATGGCTCTATGGTAATCAGAGAACTTTATTGCTAACTCGTTGGATGGGATTAGGTTGTCGGAATCGAAGTATTTGGCGCGGAGTAGGCGGCTTAAAGTGTTCATGTAGATAGAGAGCTTAACGTTCTTATATAATTTGTCATCAGAATAAGCCTTTAACTCCTTTAAAGTCTTTTTCGAAAAATTGTATGCTTGTTCGGCTGTGCTGGCACCGCCCAAAACGGCTGAAATGAGTTTGATATCATAGAAATCCCACTTATCGGTATCGGCTAATCTTTCAAAAATTGGTGCGACTAACTCTTGGCTGATGTCGAAATCATTATCTTTATTTTCAACAGAAAAAGCTTTCAGCATCCTCAAACCATCTTCAATCTGAGCATCGCTACTGTTAGTTTCGAGGTAGACAGAAAGCTTGTCTTCCATTTTTTTTATTTTGGTAACATCATGATTATTAGCTAGTTTAAATATTTCGTCGAGCAACTGATATTTTAACAAGTCCATCCACCCCGCCATCTATGATTATTAATCTTCAATAGGCTCGCCACAACAACACCATTGTGTTAAAGGCATAAACAACCGCGTAAAGAAAGACAAAAACATCATAATAACACCACCTTCTTATAATATATCTGGCATAAATGCCGTTGATAATTAATGAAATAACATCATATCATATTTTGTCGAAATAGGGAAGCGATAAAGTCACACACTTTTTTCGAAAAATGTGTGACTTTATCTATTGACTTTTGTGAGGAAATGTGGTATAAGGGGGGGGTTGTGTTAAGATTTTTTTGATGAGGCGTGGGTGTTTGTGTTGATTATAGAATTAACGTTAATGGATTGTTTGGAGCAACCCGTTGCCCTTGCAATGACATTGTCAAAGCCTCTTGGTTTGGTTACCCTATCAACTCTTGTATCTTCGTCAAAAGCTCCTCGCGCCCCTGTTTAGTTTCTGAAGAAAAGGGCAGGAAGGTGTCTCCCGTACTCAAATTTAGCGCGGTGCGTATCACTTTTATATGCTTATCCACCTGCGAGCGTTTTATTTTATCTAATTTTGTAAGCACAAAAATCATTTTGAAGCCATAATGCCTTAGCCATTCATACATTTGCATATCCAGTGCGGATGGCGGATGGCGGATGTCTATTAGCTGTATTATGCATTTTAGCTGTTCGCGTTTTTTTAGGTAGCCTTCTATCATTGGCCCCCATTTTGCAAGCTCGGCTTTTGATGCTTTTGCATAGCCATAGCCAGGCAGGTCAACAAAATATAGATTGTTTTCTATATTGTAAAAATTGATAGTGCGTGTTTTGCCTGGTTGCTTGCTTACCCGCGCTAGCGCCTTGCGGTTTATTAGCGCATTTATCAAAGAAGACTTGCCCACATTGCTGCGCCCCACAAAGGCTATCTCGGGCAGACCGCTTTCTGGAAATCCCTTTGGCTCTACCGCTACCGCTTCTAATGTCACATTGTTAATCTTCATCTTGCATTTCTCCTGTTTATGTGATAAATTATTTATATTAGGGAAATATTTTTTATAAGGTGTAGTTTAAATGATGAAAAAAGTTTTGCTAGTATCCCCACAAGCTGCAGCTACCAAGCTTCTGCTGGAGCGCACAAGGCAACTAGCTGAAAGTCAGGGCATTGCTGTGGACATATCCACCATGTCCGAGGCAGAGTGCCATGAACATATAAATAATTTTGATTTGGTGTTGCTTTCGCCGCACCTTCGCTTTTTGATGTCCAATAAACAAATGCTAAGTATCAAAGATGACTTGCCCGTGGAGGTTTTGGATAGCAGGGACTTTGGCGGGTTAAATGCCGAGGCTCTTTTGCAGACTATTGTTGTTTATTTATAATGCCAATCGCCACATTGTCAACCCAAATGCGATACATCATTCTCCAATATCATCCGAAACTTGCCGTCATCCCCGCGCTCAAAGCAATGTATAGCTGTATTATCTATATAAAACTTATGCCTCTCCTCTATTGACATCCCTAAAAAATAACATATGGCCGCCCTAACAGTCCCGAAATGCCCTACAAGGATGACGTTTTGATGATTTTTTGCTGTTATTTCATCCAAGTAATTATGAATCTTTTTAAAATTTTCATTAATACTCTCGCCATTTGGCATAGGTAGCCCCTTGTTATAATGGTACTCTATCTCATGCGCCACTTCGCCATATATGCGCCCCTCGAATATCCCAAAATTAAACTCGCGCAAAGCCTCATTTGGCACGAGTTCCACGCCGTGATGGCTATTGATTTCTTCTGCCGTTTTTGCCGCCCTTATAAGGTCGCTGGTGTAGATGATATCCACCTTTTCTCTCGACAGCCGCCTACCAATCCTTTTGGCTTGCTCTAACCCTGCCTCGTTGAGAGGGCTATTGGTATGCCCTTGTATTCGTGATATAAGATTACAGTCAGTTTGCCCATGTCGCACAGTGAATATCTTCATAAAAACTCCCCATTTTCTTAAATATATCAACATCCATATGCCTTATCTCCTGACCACAAAATCCGCAAAAACATAATGTCCATGTGGCTTTTTGCCATCCACCATCAATATCTCTATGTCATCAAAATTTTGCGCAAGAAGATGGTCGCCTAGCACGGCTTCTTCCTTAAAATGTTCAAATCCATTAAATTCATATTCATCTACATAAAAATTTCCGCCAAAAAATCCTATCCTATGTTTTTGCTCATCATAGAGGATTTCGATGTCAAAATATTCATCGCCCAAGTCCATCGCCTCTGCAATGGCAGCTAAAACAACTGCCGTTTTGCAGACAACGCGCTTTTTCTTAAAAAACATATATACCTCATCTAATCACAATTCGCCCAAAGAATCTTCATCATTCTCTATGTATTTTTGATATTACCAGAAAAATGCTAGATTCATTTACTTCATGTATTTCATATGGATACCCACATAGCTCACCCATTTCTTCCAACTGCTCACGCGAATGAGTTATCGACTTAAAACCATCTTCGCAAACTATAGTTCCATTTTTTGTTTGCCATAAATCAATTTTACCTAAAAGCCCTTTGCTCGCTTGTTCTTGAAACCATTCCAAGCGATGTTCCCAGAATTTTTCGCTATATGTGCTTATGTACGCCCTGCCTTCATTGCAAAGCATGGACATAATCTTGCTGATATATGAAAGCGGCTCTACTTTCATTGAAGATAGAGCATTTTGCATACAAAGCACAATATTAAAGCCTGTATCAAAGACATTAGGCTTTATATTATGAGCATCCATAATAACCATATGGGTATTTGCCGCGCCTTGCGAATGTAAGTATTCTGAGCCGAATACCGCACTACCCTCAGAAATTTCTATGCCATAAATAAAGCTACAAAAAGGCGCAAGCTCCTTCATTATGCGGCCATAGCCCGCCCCTAGCTCTAACACACATTCTGTTCCGCGCAGCCTGTCCCTAACAAAAGCTATCTCTGCATCAAGATATACCCTAACTTTTGGAAGCTCCGTCTGATAGACTTCATATAGCTGATTCGCATTTAGATTCACTTGATAATAATTTGTTTGGTTCATAGCACAAAATCCTTAAATACTTCTTCGTAGTTATTAGTAAAACCATAGTGTGCAGTAAAAATATATTCAATATCTTGAATTTTGGATAGCTTCATAATACTTTCTTTTTGGACATCATCATCCATATTAAATAGCGAATTAAAAACTTTAGCCCGTCCGTTTTCAAGTCTCAATGTATCGCCCACAAACAGATATTTATCATCTAGCACATAAGACATTGAGCCATTTGTATGACCAGGTGTCAATATTCCCTTTATCTTGATTTTTCCAAAACGCAATTCTTCGCCATCCTCCACCGTTGTGTAGTTATGCGTTAGTCTGTTTTTAGCAAAGCCGAGTATACGTACCGTTGTGCCGTCTATCATCTGCACTTCCTGCTTTGAAATATATATGTCAGCATTTTTGAATACTCTTAATGCCCCAATATGGTCAAAATCGGTATGCGTAAGCAAAACAGTTGTGACTTTTTCAGGGTCAATATTCATTTTCCCTAATTCGGCTTTAACTATTTTTTCATCGTAGCCAGCATCAATGGCTATATATTCATCATCATTTTTGACTATGAAGAAATTTGCATTTTTTGTTTTGATGGCGTAAATGCCATTTACCATTTATTGGGTTTTCACATGCTGCATTTTGGCAATTTCTTTGCCTCTTGTCGCCAAAAATTTCACCAATCTAATAATCATTTTAATGCTCGTCCTTTCTGTCTCTAAGCATCAAATCCACCACGGCATCTTTAGGGTGCTTGCCCTCAAAAAGTACCTTATTAATTTCTTGAACAATAGGCATATCCACCCCATATGTTTGCGCCAGCATCTTCGCTGTCTTGGCAGTGTGTATGCCCTCTACAGCCATTCCAATTTCTTTTAGCACCTCATCCGTTGGCTTACCAGTGGCAAGCAAATTGCCCGCGCGCCAGTTTCTGGAGTGCTTGCTTGTGCAGGTAACGATAAGGTCTCCGATGCCAGAAAGCCCAGCAAATGTGTGTTCATCCGCACCCATGGCTATGCCTAGGCGCACTATTTCTGCCAAGCCGCGTGTCATCAAAGCAGCCTTGGTGTTGTCTCCAAAATTAAGCCCATCCACCACGCCAGCTGCTAGTGCTATCACATTTTTAATAGCTCCGCCAAGTTCCGCGCCGATAATGTCGGGGCTTGTATACACACGGAAATTGCCGCCGTTAAAAATGTCCTGCACCGTCTCTGCTGTTTTTTCACATGATGAGGCGGCAAGCACCGTTGTTGGCATATCACGCCCTACCTCTTCTGCGTGGCTTGGACCCGTTAGGCTTGCTACACAGCAGTCAGGCGCAAGCTCTGCAAGGTATTTGCATATTCGCTCGCCTTTTTCACCTACAAAGCCCTTGGATGCGCTAACAACTATTTTATCAGTTGTAAAATACGGTACAAAAGGCAAAATGGCTGTAGCTATAGCATGTGAAGGCAGTGTTACTAAAAAGACATCCGCATCTTGTGCGGCTCTATCTACATTGCTTGTTATGCATATGGATTCTGTAATTTTTACACCAGGTAGGAAGGTTTTATGTTCTCTTTCGGCATCTAGCTGCGCCGCTATTTCTGAGTTAAACTCCCATGCTGTTACGCTATGACCATTTCTCTCAAGCAAACAAGCTAGGGCAATGCCCCAGCTACCAAAGCCTATTACTGTTATTTTTTTCATATATGCTCCTTGTTCACCTAATATTATAAGCCTGTGTAATCAGGCGTATTTCGTTATAAAATCCCTCTAGGCTAGTATAGTCATTAGCATCCATCACATCTACGAACTTATGATAAAGCTCCGCTACCTCATTTACCTTTGCCACGCTATCCAAAGCCTCAATAGAATTGGTGATGTCAAGAATAATCCTCTCACGGCTTTTATTGCTTTTTTCTGCTTCAAGGATGTCATCTTTAATAATGTTTGTGTCGGTGTCTAGCATAAAGGCGGCATCGGCAGTGCGTGTCAGGCGGCGGCTGACTTCTTCGGGTATCATTCCTTTGTACTTATATCGCAAAGAATGCTCTGTAACGGCCCACATATTCATGGCTAGTGTGCGTACCTGTATTTCACATAACACCTCGCGCCTACCATGTGCTGTATATACAGGATAGCGCACCAAAAGATGATAGCCGCGATAACCGCTAGGCTTCATGTGAGTTACATAGTCTCGGTCTTCCACAATTTCCATATCTTCCCGTGCTTTAACGATATCTACCACAGTTTTTATATCATCTACAAAGCGGCAAATTATGCGCAAACCTGCTATATCCCACATTTCTGCCTCTATTTCTTCCATGGGGATTTTTTTGCGCCGCGCTTTAGCCAGTATAGACGGTATGGTCTTCACTCTGGCTTCTACGATGAATATGGGTGATGTATTTTCTAGCTTTTTAAATTGTAGCGCGATATTGTCAAATTTTGCTTTTAGCTCGTCCGCTGCTTGTTTGTATGTTAGCAGTATTCTTTCCCATTCCATCTGTTGTAAGTCCGTTTCTTAGTTATTTTACAATATATGCTCGTCTATCAAGCCTACCAAATTAGCAATTTCTGGCTTAGAAACTTGTGCAGTTGCGCCCAGTCTTTCGCCTTTAATGCGCATTGCATCATCTATTAGTGAAGAGAAGATGATGACGGGTATGTCTTTTAAGGTCTCGTCGCTGCGGATAAGATTTATTAGTTTGTGGCCATCCATAACAGGCATTTCCACATCGGTAATAACAAGACGTACAAAATCTACCAAAGGCTGACCACTATCGCGGTATTTCTGCAAAATATCCCAAGCCTCTTCGCCATTAGAACACATCGTTAGATTTGTGTAGCCCGCTTGCGTTAGGCATTCCACCAGCAGCTTGTTTAGTGTAGGTGAGTCTTCTGCCATCAGGATAGGCTTATCGGAGCGGCTACGCTCACCAAGCCTTGTTACATCCTCAATCTGTATGCCGCTAGCTGGCGATATATCCTGCATAATCTTTTCAAAGTCAATAATAGTAACCAACCTGTCGCCAATGCGAGCAATACCTGTCGCTAGACCCTCTTCACCGCCATATATTGCTGCATCAGGCTTTTCTATATCTGTCCATGAAAGGCGGTGTATTTCTACTACAGCATGAACACGAAAAGCGCAGAAAATCCTGTTAAAATTAGCAATAATAAAGATGTCGTTGCTAATATTTTCGGATTCTGAATGCCCTAAATAAGCAGGGAGATTAACCAGTGTCATAATAGTGCCGCGTGGGTTAAAAATTCCTTCTACATAAGGGTTAGAGTTAGGCATAGGCGTTACGTCATGGCTTTTCATCAGCTCCGAAATTTTGGCCACATTTATCCCGTAATGCTGCCCGCCAACAGTAAATTCTAAAATTTCCAACTCATTTGTGCCTGATTCCAATAAAATTTGGCTTCTTTTGCTCATTTTTTCAACCTCCTGTTATATAGGTCATTTTACATAAAAATAACGAAGTCAAGCGCAAAGCAACCGAAACTTCAAGGGTGTTTTGTGCAAAGGCTGAGGCGATTCTTATGTTGAATGACGAAGACGTTCTCCTATAGTATTTTCTATTGCTTACATTATATCAGAAAAAAGTTGAAATAGCTAGATGTTTTTTGGTATCTTGACTATTGCAAATATCTTGAAACTATGGTACATTATTTCAAAGGAAAACGAATAAGCGGAGGTATATAACTATGCTTGATATAAAAATTTTAAGAAATGATTTTGAAAGAGCAAAAGCCATGATGGCTCGCCGCGGTAAGCCTGAGCTTGACCTTGCACCATTTTTGGCGATGGATGCTGAGCATCGCGCGCTGATAACCGAAACGGATAACCTAAAAGCGGAGCAAAACACCACATCCAAAAAAGTACCTATAATGAAAAAAAACGGCGAGGACACCACCGCTGTGCTGGCGGAAATGAAAACACTTTCTGACAAAATAGCAGCAAATGACGAAAAATTGCGTGAAATAGCGGCAAAGCTAGAAGAATTTTTGCTTGGCTTTCCTAATTTTCCTAGCGAGCAAGTGGCAGATGGTACAGATGCGACAGATAATACAGAAATACGCCGTCACCTTGCGCCGCGTAGCTTTGATTTTAAGCCGCTAGCGCATTGGGATGTGGGCAAAAACCTTGATATCCTTGATTTTGAGATGGGCGGCAGGGTAACAGGCTCTCGGTTTACCTTCTGCAAAGGGCTTGGGGCGCGCTTGGAGCGTGCGCTTATCAACTTTATGCTGGATTATCATACAACGCACCACGGCTACACGGAGATTTTTCCGCCATTTATAGCAAATCGCTCTTCTATGCAAGGGACAGGGCAATTACCTAAATTTGAAGAAGATATGTTTAAGCTGGAGGGCTTGGATTATTTTCTTGTACCCACAGCCGAAGTGCCTATAACCAACATGTATAAAGATACGATACTGGAGGGCGACCGCCTGCCTATCAGCTATACCGCCTATAGCGCGTGCTTCCGTGCAGAGGCTGGTTCTGCTGGGCGCGACACTCGTGGGCTTATACGCCAGCATCAATTTAATAAAGTGGAGCTTGTAAAATTTACTAGACCCGAGGATAGCTATGCAGAGTTAGAAAAACTAACTAGCCATGCCGAAGAAATCCTAAAACAACTGGAGCTGCCGTACAGAGCTATGCGCCTGTGCGCTGGCGACATAGGCTTTTCTTCCGCCATGACATATGACCTAGAGGTATGGATGCCAAGCTACGAAAACTATGTTGAAATATCTTCTTGCAGCAATTTTGAAGATTTTCAGGCACGCCGCGCGGGCATACGCTACAAAGCCGCCGCTGGTGAAAAGGCGGCTCATGTGCATACCCTAAATGGCTCTGGGCTTGCTATAGGACGTACAGTTGCCGCTATTTTGGAGAATTTCCAAAATGCTGATGGTTCTGTTAGTGTTCCGAAGGTTCTTGTCCCATATATGGGTACTTCGGTAATTGAATGTTTGAAAAGTAAATTAAGTTGAAAATCAACTTCTGTTTTCACCCGTGACACACCTGAACCCGCGTGCCACGTTCTCGACACAAGTTGTTTTCAGCTAAATTGACTTAAGGAGTTGATATAATTGCAACAAAATGATTTTATAAAAGCATTAGGCTTTGAAAGCATTATCAAAGACAAGCGCAAAATGGATAAAGTTTTGCGCTTGGCTTCTTTTGAGCCTGACTTTTTATACGAACGCAAAATAGATAAAAAAGGACGCACATATTTTGACCGTTACAAATACCTTGGTAGCGGCTTTGGCGTTAGCGTGCAGGGTTATCGGCACATAAAGTTAAATAAAGAAGGTCAGAAGATAGAAAAGCATGTGGTGATGGGCTGGGATGTTTTTGCGCAAGGGCATAGAGATAATGACGTTAGCCACGCTTTTATAGACACTGATAACGAGCAAGCGGCATTTTGCTTTGTTGAGGATGATGGAAGCGGCAATGCCTTTGAATTTCGCGTAAATAATTCGCTAGAGATGATTGATAGATATCAAGCCATGCCAAATTACAACGCTGTAGAGGCGTTTGAGGCGAACATACCTAAAGTTAATGCCGCCATGCTGCTTGTTTTTGCCACAATCCTTTTACCTGTAGTAAAAAATGAAACCGCCGCCAGTTTTCGCGCTCAGCAAGATGCAATGCAGCGCGAATTAATGGACAGGGCGCGAAAAGGAGATATAGAGGCAGAGGAAAATCTATATGAAATCGCAAAAAAACGAGAAATAGACCTGCGCGAACGCTTAGCCCATGAAGATTTGCTGAGTGTCTTTGAGGGATACTTTCTTAACCTAATAGAGCAAAGCGGAATCTTTTCTGTGCTAGCTGACATCCTTGAAGTGGACCAACTAACCAATGAGGCATCAGATGAGAAGTTATATCGCCTAAGCGTATCTGTTACGGGTATAAAAATGACCATGTATGTAAATGCCGAAGATGTGGTGGGTATGCCTATGGAAGGTATGCGCATTATGGGTATGGGTATGTTGCAGGGTACAGTGCTGGTTTCGTGATTATAGGGTTCGTATTATCAAACCACATATCATTAAATTGCTGTATCTGCCATGATATATTCGCAAACAATTCAGCTGCTCCACCATCCATATCCGACATAATGACCAATATATACGGCGAGGATGCGTAGACAACTGCGGCATCGTGGAAAGAGGCAATGGCCCAACCATATTTACGTGCCATGGGATAACTAGATATGATAAAACCTGGCGTTCTCATTAAATCCTCACGAAAGTAATGACCAAATTGGCTTTCGGCTTCAATGTAGTTATGGATTACGTACATCCATAATGCTGTGTCGGTAGCGTTTGCATTTAGGTGGTTTGCTATATTGCCGCCAAAGTTGCTCGCGCCTAAATCATATAAAAAATCGTTGTAGGAAAATTCAGAGTAGGTGGTGTGCCTGACCAACATACCAAAAGCCACATTGCAGCTATGTATTATTGAGTGTTGCAACAATTCGCGAGTTGTAAATGGTGTGCCGATAGGCATATTACGGATTATGCCTGTGCCGCCCCTTATATCTGACGATGTGAAGGTATGCACTGTGTATAAATCAATCATGCCGCGCTCTGCCAATGTATATACATATAGGGCATGATTGGCTTTTGTTAAGCTTGCCCCAAAGAAAATTCTGTATGCATTGTGTGTGTATGTGAATCCTGTTTCAAGATTCTTATAAAACACTGCCAAGTTATAACCATGCTGTTTTATCAATGCATCCAAATCGTCGGTTGGCGGTGTTTTCTCGGTATGCATACTTATAGGGTTATAAAGAGTGGGCTGTGGATTTGGGGTTGAAGCTGGTGTCGGACTTGGTGTAGGCGCAGGGCTTGGGCTTGGGGTCGCAATTGAAACTGGAGCTAGCGTGACCTCGATGTATGCAGGCACTGCCTCTGCGGTTAGCCGCCCCAAAAAGAACATTAGCGCACCTATGATGATTGTGGCTGTTGTATAAGCGGCTATCATAATTTTCTTTTTCATGATGCATATGCCTCCAAGTTTTTCTTACTTGGAATTATATCACATATATATTAGCATCCAATAAACTCCGCATAAACTTTGTATTAAGTTTTAAATGTGTTTGTGCTAGAATTATTGTGTTTATGTTGAAAAATGTTAAGAAATTGTTTAGATTTGGGTAATAAGAGCGTACTTGCCATTATGCGGATGCAGGTAACTTAGCCAAGTTTAAGCTCATATAATGCCATATACTTTAATTAAGTAGGAGGCAGCAATATGAAAGAGAGTTTTGTAATTGATAAAAACAGGCTTTATGGCTTTGATTACGACGAAAATGGAATGTGGATGTGGGCGCAAGATAAGCCTGTCACGGTTTTTGAAGAAGCGGCTGAGGGGATAGCGGCATCAGATGAGGTTATAGAAACGGAAACCGAGGATATAACAGAAATAGCAGAATCGCTTGAAGAGGTTACAGAAATAGGTGCGCAAATGGATGCAAGAGATGCCTTTTTTGAGTTTGCACGTGGAGGGCATACTACGCGGCCACCACATGGTCATCCGCATCCTACGCCTGTAGTGCCGCCAAGACCACCACATCCACAGACACCGCCAGACCACAATTTTGACCCACGCTCTGGCTCTGCGCCGCGTTTTGCGCCGCCAGCCTATGTTCCGCAACGTGCGCCAGGTCTAAGAGCAGTAGACCCTGGTAGCATATCGCGCTGCTTGTACTCAAACACTTTTGTTTGGCTTAACAACCGTCAGAGTTTTTGGTTTTTCCCTACATTTATCGGTAGAAGGTCTATAGCTGGCTTTAGATGGATGCATGGACGCTGGGTATACATGGGCTTTAGCTTAAATATGATAGATTCGTTTTTTTGTGGTGGAAGATAGATGATTGCGAAGGGATGACCATTATTGGTTGTCCTTTTTTAGTTGAATGATGCTGATGGAAAATTTCCGTGCAGTATATATGCAAAACCTCTTGACATAAATTGTTTAATATTGTAAAATAAAACACATAGGAAAAGGCGACCTTTTCATTCGCCATTTCTCCTTTACAAAATAAGGGCAAATAAAAGAGTGCTTGCCTGACATCCGTCGGAAAACTTTGTCCAGACAAGCACAAAACCAGCCCTTAAAGCCTGAGATAATTATACCCCAACTCAGGCTTATTTGTCAATGACCAAAACAGCCAGCAGAAGGAGGTATTTTTAATGGAAAAATACTGCTCAAGAAAGATTGATGAAATAGGACGCTTAATATTACCTATTGAACTAAGAGCAAAAATGGGATTAAGTAGCAAAGAAGATAAAACAAAAAGATTCTATGTAACCCTACAAAGAGTAGGTCACATAATAGTTATGCAACCAACAGACAAA
>WRBK01000026.1 GCA_009784575.1 Defluviitaleaceae bacterium
CCAGAGGAGGCCTTGCCGCTTACATTAATGCGCTTGGTATCATCTTCTGCGGCAACTGGTTTGCAGCTTGACGTTTATGCAAACTACGGACCAGATAGCTTTATAGGCCGCTTTGTTTCTGTTATGATGTCTTCTACAGAGACTGTTTTCTATACCTTTAGCGTATACTTTTTGCATATTGGCATAACAAAAACGCGTTATACCCTCTCTGGCGCAATTTTAGCCAACATTGTTAGCATTGTTGCTTCTTTGGTGGTTACCGTCATGGTTTTCGGAAGGTAAAAACTACCTTGTTATGCATCGTGTACACGTCATATCCAATATCCAATAGTTTTGCCTCAAAACTTTGTGCCATAGCTAAATCTTTTGACACAATTTCTGCGCATATAGTCATTGAGTTTATTTTTATTGCCCTTCCCCAAAAAAGACCAACATAATTTGCCCAAAAATTTGGCACAGATATAACTTTTTGACCTTTTAGCTCAATAGAATATGAGAGCCTTGGTCGAAATGTGAGCAAATCGCTTGGAACAATTTTTACATGAGTATATAGAATACACCATAGCTGCGCAATACGTATTGTCATAGTCCAACAATCGCCATTATGGTTAAAATCTATAGCCGTATATTGTGTGTCATCACGAGATTTTGAGCGTATAAACATAGCCAAAATCATCAAAACTGTGATTACAATAATCGAAATTACAGCAAGCTCCAAAGTCATACTATCACCTCCATATGTTAATATATGGGATTATTTTATCTGCCGAAACTTGACTAATGTTTTTTGTCGTGATACAATAGCATTGGTCAAAACATTGGGGGGATATATTTTTTGATGCAGATAGATTCAAATAAACGCGAAGCCTATGGTCGCCGCTCTGGTATCATAGGCATTGTATTAAACTTTTGCCTCTTTGCTATGAAGCTTGTGGTCGGGATTTTTACAGGCAGCGTTGCCGTTATGGCTGATGCTGTGAACAATCTTTCTGATGCAGCAAATTCTGTTGTTACACTAATAGCTTTTAAAGTAGCAGACAAGCCCGCTGACAAAGAACACCCCTTCGGGCATGGGCGCATAGAGGATATTGCAGGTCTTATTATAGCTATATCCATCTTACTTTTGGGCGCAGAATTTATCCGTAGCTCTGTCACAAATATCATAAGCCCACCAGAAATGGATGCTAGTATTTCGGCGATATCATTTCTTGCTGTCGGTTTTTTTGTTAAGCTTTGGATGTATTTTTACAACCGCAGGCTAGCTCGCGCTATAGATAGCGATGTACTTATGGTGGTTGCTAAGGATTCACGAAATGACTGTTTTATCAATATAGCTACCATAGTATCCTTGATAGCTATTTCTTATTTTGATATATACATAGACGGTTATATGGGCATCCTAATATCCCTCGTGCTGTTACACACAGGATTTACAGCCACAAGAGGAATCTTTACCAATATCATAGGCAAGCCAATAGACAAAAAGACGGCAGATGCTATTATAGATATTGTGATGAGCAATAAAGAAATAATCGGCACTCATGACCTTGTGGTGCATAATTACGGTCCAAGACGCAATGTTGCTACGATTCATGCAGAAGTTCCTGCTAGCTTATCAATAATAGATGCTCATGCGGCAATAGATGCAGCAGAAGCTGCTGTGCAAAAGCTGCTTGGTATAGCACTAACCATTCATCTAGACCCTATAGAAACAGAAAATGAGTTACTAAATAGCATCAAAAACGCCGTACAAAACTTTTTGGCAAAACAATGCCCAAAAGCAGATGCACACGAATTTAGATTTGTAGAAGGAATACCGAGACACCTATTGATTTTTGAACTAGAATTACCGCATGGTATTTTGCGTAGCGACAGTGATTCTTTGGTCGATGACATAAAGGAATTGATTACAGAAATATGCGCTGATTGTGAAATTAAAATAAACTTAGAATTTGGCTATGTGGCGAAGGAATGATTTTTCTTGCAATAAACATCACAAGATGTTAAAATAAACTATAATAATGTTTTTAGGAGGAAATTTGATGTCTGGGAGATTTAATCACGTAAGAAAAGGCGGCTACGACCCCACAGAGGTAGAGGCATATATTAACCATCTTGAGGCTCAACTAAAAACTTACAGGGAAAAAGACGCAACAATAAATCAGGCTATCGTAAGCGCGCAAGCCGCTGCAGATAACATCATACAAAATGCCAAAAATCAAGGGCGCAGCATTAGGGAGAATGTAGCAAAGCAACTTGAGGACGTTTCTATGTCCATAACTACACAAAAGTTGCTGCTATCGAATTTCGTTAAAGACTACACCGCAATAATGGAAAAATATCTGCGTGTGATTGATGACGATGACTTTAAAGGCATATCAGAAAAGGTAGAATCCATGGAGGCATATCTACGCAATTTCTCTCAAGAGGTACATGAGGACTTGCAGATAGAAAAGCGCACAAGCCAAGCGCAAGCAGACAAAAAGAATGCAAAGGAAACAGAGAAGAATGCGTAAGTCTCGTAGACTTTTTCTCTTAAAAGCCTCGTTTTCGTTCTTTTTGTGCGCAACTTTTTTTGCCCTGCTTCCCTCAAGTTTATATGCACAAACACCACAGCTCATACGCGTGGGACTAGAAAGCCATTTTCGTGAGCAAGCACAGATTTCTATACCATCAAACAACATTGCTGTAGGGCAGATTGTGGGCGGTTATTTTCAAGCATCAGGTACCCTCGTTAGCAATAATGGTTTTATAGCACAGCCAGATGGCTCATATTACATACAGCTTCATTATAATTTCCCTGACTTCACACAGGCTCAAAGCGCGGCGGCATCTTATGTCGGCGCAGTTCCTGTTTTTTTAGATAATGGTCAGTGGGGTGTGTATATGCCCGCTTTGGATGGTTTACTAGGTGGGGTTGTATTCCCCTCCTCAAGCCGCATATCACTTTCGGCAGGCGGTCAAACTGTGCTTGTTTCCGAGAATACAAATGTCAATTTGCAGTTTCAAGATGTGTCTGGCATTACGTCTTTAGGTGTGCGCCAGTATCGCGGCGTTATAGAGATTGCTAGGTTCTCAGGCAATTTGCTTACTGCTGTAAATATTATAGACATCGAAGAATATCTTTTTTCTGTCGTGCCATCAGAAATGCCTGCAAGTTGGCACATGGAGGCATTAATGGCGCAGGCGGTGGCAGCGCGTACATACACAGTATTTAGATTAGGGTCGTTAGCTTCTAGGGGCTATGACTTATGCGATACTACATTTTCACAGGTTTATCTTGGGGTTACCAACGAACATGCAAATACTACCACGGCAGTAAACGCCACGCGCGGCATCATGATTTTTCATAATGGTGAGCCAATAGAAGCTGTGTATTTCTCATCATCTGGAGGCTTTACGGATAATAGCGAAAATGTTTGGGTTACCGCCGTTCCATATCTTCGCGCTGTAGCAGAAATTCATGAGCCAGGCGCAATGCAATGGTCGCGAACCGTTACTCTTTCGCAATTAAATGGTCTATTGAGCGCAAACAATATCAACATAGGAAATGCTACGGGTTTGCAGTTAGGCAAATCCGCTAATGGTCGCGTACAGGAACTAACAATAATTGGTACAACAGGTCAACATGCCGTAACAGGCGAGGCAGCCCGCAGATTTTTTTCTCCCGCACTAGAGAGCCGTAACTTTACCATAGCGGGTGGAGGCAGTGTGCATGGCGCACCCGGATCGCCTTTTGCACATCCACCTTTGCAAGCTTCCGCACAAACACAAGATGCCCAAGTTTTCGTGCAAACCGCATCAGGTATACAAGCCGTGAGCCTTCAGGGGCTGTATGTACGCACTCAATCTGGTCAGACAAATCATGTTCAGGGCAGCATTGCCATTCAGACCGCAAGCGGCATCACAGTCTTGCATCCTGATACCACCGCAACACAAAACCAGACACAACCACAGCCAAATCTACCAGATAGACAACCAATGAGCAATGCCATCGTTACCACGACCGTCAGTACAGAATATACCATAGAGCTTGTAGGGCGTGGCTGGGGTCATGGCGTTGGTATGTCTCAGCATGGTGCGCATGGCATGGCACAACTAGGATACAATTTTAGACAAATTTTACAACATTATTATACAGGGGTTGAGATAAGGTGAAAAAATCTGACTTTTACTACGAGTTACCAAAAGAACTGATAGCGCAAATACCGCTGGAAAACCGCGATGGTTCGCGCTTGCTAACATTAAGCAGGGCTGACGGCAGTGTCGAGCATAAAAAATTTACAGATATTTTAGACATCCTTAACCCAGAGGATTGCCTAGTTATAAACAACACAAAAGTGATACCTGCACGCCTTATGGGCCGCAGGACTGATGGTGATGGTGAAATTGAGTTTTTATTGCTCAATAATAAGGGCGACAATATTTGGGAAGTTTTGGTAAACCCTGGCAAATGGGCAAAGGTTGGTCATAAAGCTATCTTTGGCAATATTTTGCAGGCAGAGGTGCTTGATATCGTGGAGGGAGGCAATCGCCTTGTTAAATTTGAGTATGACGAGAGCAAGCATGGCATCTTTGAGGAGGTGCTGGACAAGCTGGGCGAAATGCCCCTCCCGCCATATATCACCGAGAAATTAGCAGATGCTAACCGCTATCAAACTGTATACGCCAAGGAGGCGGGTTCTGCCGCTGCACCTACGGCGGGTCTGCATTTTACAGAAGAATTGTTGGAGCAAATACGCGCAAAAGGCGTTTCTATCGCTCATGTTACATTGCATGTGGGGCTAGGCACTTTTCGTCCTGTAAAAACCGACAACATCCAAGACCATGAGATGCATTCTGAGTTTTATGTGCTAGAACCTTCACAAGCCGATATTATTAATACCGCACGAGACAAAGGCGGTCGCGTTATCGCCGTAGGCACAACCAGCGTTCGTACATTAGAGTCTTGTGTAAACGACAATGGCGTGCTTCTTGTACCAAATAGCGGCTACACGGGTATTTTCATATATCCTGGTCATATTTTTAAGGCAATAGATGGACTAATTACCAATTTCCATTTGCCAGAATCTACACTCGTTATGCTAGTTTCAGCTCTTTCTACAAGAGAGTATATTCTGGCGGCATATGCGGCGGCTGTAGAGGAAAGATACAGATTTTTCAGTTTTGGCGATGCTATGCTGATAATGTAAAAGGGGTACGCAATGAAAATTCTACATACTGCCGACTGGCATCTTGGTGCATATCTTGGCAATTTTAGCCGCATAGATGAGCAGGCTATATTTTTGCAACAGCTACTTTGCATTACAGAGGAAAATGATATCGACATTGTAATAGTAGCGGGCGACATATATGACACTTTAAACCCTTCTGCCGCGGCAGAGTCGCTTTTCTATAACACAATGGCGCGTTTAAGTGAAATGAAAATTCCTGTGGTATTTGTAGCAGGAAATCATGATAGCGCGGAGCGATTAGGGGCAATAATCCCAGTAGTAAGCGAGCTTGGGGTGCATATTTTTTCTGAGCCAGGCTTCATAGAGATTAACACCAAAGGGCAATCGGCCGTTATTGCCGCAATGCCCTTTGTTAGTGAAAAACGTCTTAATGAAGCCATTTTTACCACGGGTAATGAAGCAACAATGCAAAAGGAATATTCTGCTAAGGTTGCATCAATTTTTGAGAATTTGACTGCTAATTTTAGACCCGATGCCACAAATATAGCTGTTGGACACTTTCACATAGCTGGCGGCGAGACCTCCAAAGGCTTAGAGCGCGACATTCTCCAAATAGGCGGCGTTTTCGCGGTACATCCTAATGATATGCCAAACAACGCTGACTATATAGCTATGGGACATCTGCATCGTGCACAAAAAATCACATGCGGTGATGGTCTGGCGCATTATTCTGGCTCTCCCCTTCCCTACAGTCTTTCGGAGCGTGGTCAGCCAAAATCTGTCAATATTGTTCATATTTCTTCTGGTCAGAACGCTGTGATAGAAAAGGTCTTTTTAGATTGCCCAAAGCCTATAGAGCTATGGACAGTAGCAACCGCGGCTGATGCTATAGAAAAATGCAAGCAAAGTTCTAATGCATATAAATATATCGTAATTACAGATGAACATACAATAAGTACCTATGATATTAAAGAAATGAAGCGTTTGACAGGCAGCATCGTTTCTATTGAGCTTTCGGCTAATGAGCAAAGCATGTCAGAAATTAACATGGAAAGCTTGCAGGTTCTGTCCCCGCGTGAGGAGTTTGCAAGTTTTTACGAGACAGCCAAGGGTGTACCACCCACAACACAAATCATAAAAATTTTTGATGAAATTTTAACACAAGAGGAATCCTAATGAAACCTATTTCCCTAAAATTTTGCGGCATAAATTCATATGAAACAGAATTTTTTATCGACTTTGAAAACCTAGCCAAAGACGGTATTTTTGGCATATTTGGACCTACAGGTAGCGGGAAATCCACTATATTGGATGCCATTACATTGGCACTTTATGGAAAAATTCCACGTTACAACAAAACCACTCCTTCAGATTCTATGAACGTAGCCTCAAACATCGCAGAAGTAGAGCTTTCCTTTGATGCTGTACAAGAAAATGGTAAGATAGCGCGATTTGAGATACATAGAGTTTATAAAAGAAACAATAAAGATGGTGTGAATGTAAGCAAATGTCTGTTTCGTCTTGCAGATGGCAATATTATTGCTGACCGCAAGGAGCGCGAGGTGAATGCCGCAATTATCTCAACCATAGGTTTGAGCTATGATGACTTTACGCGCAGCGTGGTTTTGCCTCAGGGCAAATTTAGCGAGTTTATGTTTTTGGATTCTAAAGACCGCAGCAAAATGCTTGAAAGACTTTTTGACCTTGAAAAATTCGGCGAAAGCTTGAAATCGCGCATAAATGCGTTTGAAAGTCGTGCAAAAAGTGATGTGGATGCTTATGAGCTAAAAATATCTTTTTATGGTGATATTTCAGATGAATTGTTAGCCAAAAAACAGCATGAATTAAATAAAATTTCTGAAGAGATTGGGCAATTAACAAAAGAGCGAGAATTGTTTTTTAAACAAAGGGAAGAATATAAGGCATTAGAAACGGCATATATACAGTATTTAGCGGCATCACAAGGGCAAGAAATTCTTTTGAGGCAAGCTCAAGATATTGAAGATGCAAAAGAAGCATTGTCAGATGCAATTAAGGCAGAGGCATTATTAGTGCCAATTGATAACTGGAAGGCAACTACAAAGCAACTCGAGCAAGCTTCAAAGAGCCTTGCTTTCACGCAAGAATTGTCAAAAGCCACTGGGACACAAGCCGAGATATGTGAAGCCGATTATAAAAAAGCCCGAAAAGCCAAAGAGGACAACCTTCCTATTTTGCTCAAGGCAGAGCAGGAGTTAAACTCCCATCTGGAACGGTTTGGTGAGGTTGCAGCTTTGGAAATCGAGTTAAGCACCTTGAGAGAAAAATGGAAAACAGAAGAAGCAAATTTAAAATCACTGAAAAGGAATGAGGAATCGGGAAGCTCTAGTATAAGCGAACTCAAAACAAAACTCAATGATATTGTGGACAAAAAACTTGAACTAGCAATAGAACCAGAAATGCTACAATCCCTAATAGAGGCATCAGGGATTGAAAAAGAGCTGAACAAAATGAATCAGGAACTTGATGATAAAAAGAAGGAATTGTCCGATTACAACGCAAATATTGCACAACAAATACAACTCTTGGCCGATTTAGAAAATGAGCTTAGCAAAGCATTAGCAAAGCATCATGTAAATCTGGCATTGCAGCTATCCCAAAATTTAGCAAATGGCATCCCATGCCCTGTTTGTGGCTCTATACATCATCCACATCCCGCATCTTATAACGATAGCAATGCTAATGATATGGATTTGTCAAAATTGCAAGACAGGGTTCGCAATGCAAAGACAAAGCTGAATCATACACAGGCATTGTTAGATGGAACAAAAAATAATATAAAGGAATTGTCTCATGAAATAGATAGCTTGATGAAATCTCTTGAAGGTTACACAAAACTGCCTCTTACGGACAGCTTCGCATTAGCACTAGAGATGGCTTTTGAAAAAAGCAAAGCGCACGCCGCTTTAGAAAAACAAGAAACCGCATTGCGTGCCGATGTTGAAATTGCTAGCCAAGCTCAAGCAAGCTTAGAACTAGCAATTTCACGACTTGAAGCCGAACAGGAGATTACGTATAATGCAGGTTTAGAAAAAGCAGCCGCAATAAAAACTAAAAAGATGGCTCTCGGTAACTTTGGCGACTTGACTTCTGTACAAACCGAATTACAAAATATTGAAAAACAAAAAAACGCATTGGCAATATCTGAAAAGGAATCCGAAGACCTAAAAAACAAATACCAATCGGAGCTTCTGAAGGTAGAGCGCAATTTAGCATCTTTGACTGAGCGGGTTGCTGGTTTGGAGAACACAAGGCAGTCTCAGCAACAATTTATTGATAAAGGGCTTGCATCATCTGGATTTAACAACCTTGAAGCCATTGAACGCGCAATATTGCCACATGAACAAAGGGCTGCGCTAGAGATTGATATAAAAAATTACGAAGATAAAAAAACAGAGCTTACTGGTCTGTTGACCAATTCGGGCAATGTGCTAAAAAATATAAATGACCCAACAAGCATACCCGAAATCTCTAATGCGATGCAAGAGAAGTTTGCACTAGCAGATGCGGAGCTAATGAGCAAGCGCGAGCTGTCAGCCATTTTATCACAAGAAATAACGAAAATTTCTACAGACCTTGTTGTCGTAAAAGGGCTTATTGAGCAAAAAAAGTTGCTTATAGCGCGGCACACCGCATTAAACGAGATTGTTAGTCTTTTCCGCGGAAACGCTTTTATTAAATTTTTGGCGGCGCGGCATTTGCATTATATAACAAATGAAGCAACAATTCGCCTGGCTCGCATGACAGGCGGTCGATATGCCATAGAGTATGACGAAGACACAAACTTTATTATCCGCGACGACTTTAACGGTGGCTCACGCAGACCGCCCGCTTCGCTTTCTGGCGGCGAAACCTTCATGGCATCGCTATGCCTAGCTCTGGCTCTTTCAGCCAAAATTCAAATGAAAAGCTATACAGACCTTTCGTTTTTCTTTTTGGATGAGGGCTTTGGCTCGCTAGACCGCGATAGTTTGAACACAGTTGTAGATGCACTAGAGGCTCTGCGTGAGGAGAATATGGTCGTAGGAGTTATTAGTCACGTTGAAGAAATGAAAGAGCGTATCAAGAACAAGCTAGAGCTTTAGAGGGAGGATGATTATGCCTATTATTTCAATCACGCTTGAGCAGACCTTTGTTGCTTTGTCAGTAGGCATTGTATTCGTCGCCATAACTACAATAATAATGCTACGCAAACGATTTATTCTTAATCATGGCGAACGTGTGCAGGCGGTTGTTGTTGAAAGCAAGCGTAGGTCAAGCAGAGGTGGCAGAACTTCAAGAAGCATGGCATCTTATGTTTTTCACCCTGTTTTCAAATTTAATGTGGGCGGTCAAGAGGTCGAAATAGAGTGTGGTGCAGGGCACACAAGCCCTAGGTATGGCGATGGGGATATTGTGGAAATAGTCTATAATAAGGACAAAATTCAAGAAATCTACATACCAAGCGACAAGACGCCAACTATTGGCGCAATTATCATTATCTTTTTTGGGATTTTGCTAACTGTGCTAGGAGTTTATGGCATATATTACAATTTATAAATCGGAGGTAGCAAAAATTGGAGAAAAAAGGATTTTTTAGCAAAATAGCAGCAGGGCTTGCCAAAACAAGGCAAAATCTAGCTGAATCCGTAGGAAATGTCTTAAAAAGCTTTACAAAAATCAATGAGGAGCTTTTTGAGGAGTTGGAAGAAGCCCTTATTTTAGCAGACTGCGGCGTTGAGACTTCTGTCGCCATTATTAATTCTCTGCGTAAGCGTGTAAAGTCCGAAAAAATTGATTCGGCTGAAGGTGTAAAAGATGCTTTAGTTGCCATAATATCAGAAATGATAGAGAGTGCAGCAAGCCCGTTAAATATAGCTAATCCCGCTGTGTTATTAATTATCGGCGTTAATGGTGTAGGCAAAACCACAACAATAGGCAAACTAGCCGCCAATTTCACAAATGACGACAAAAAGGTTGTTCTTGCTGCTGCTGACACTTTCCGAGCCGCCGCTATAGACCAGCTTCAGGTATGGGCAGATAGAGCCAGTGTACCTTTGATAAAGCATCAAGAAAACTCCGACCCTGGCGCGGTGGTCTTTGATGCTTGTGCCGCCGCAAAGGCGCGTTCGGCGGATTTGCTTATCGTGGATACCGCAGGACGACTTCATAATAAAAAGAACCTGATGGAGGAGTTGCGCAAAATTTCACGTATAATAGAGCGCGAACATCCGAATGCTCATAGAGAGACCTTTTTGGTGCTAGATGCAACAACAGGTCAAAACGCGCTACAACAAGCAAAGCTTTTCACTGAGATAGCAGAAATTAGCGGAATTGTGCTAACCAAGCTAGATGGTACGGCTAAAGGTGGTATGGTGGTTGCGATAGCAAATGAATTAGCAATCCCTGTGCGCTACATAGGCGTGGGTGAGCAAATAGATGACCTACAGCCTTTTGATGCGCAAGCATTTGCAAGAGGTCTGTTTTATGAGGAAATAGCGGAATGACAATAAATATTAAAGGCATCCCCGTATATTATGAAGAACATGGCAAGGGTTTGCCTATTTTATGCATTCATGGCTATTCTGTAGACCACAGGTTAATGCTAGGATGTTTGGAGCCTATTTTTGGCAGCCCGCATGGGTATAGACGAATATATATCGACCTGCCTGGCATGGGCAAAACCCCCGCCCCAGATTGGTTAAAAAATGCCGATGACATGTTAGATGTCATTACCGTTTTTATCAAGGAAGTTATAGGCAATGCTAACTTTTTGATAATTGGTCAATCATATGGCGGATACTTGACACAAGGGCTTCTTCATACGATGAGCAACAAAATTTCTGGTGCTTTTCTGCTTTGTCCAGTTATCTATCCTGACTTTAGCAAACGTACACTGCCTAAACATCGCAATTTATACAAAAGTGCTGATTTTTCGGAATCTGATGAGTTTTTACAGATAGTCGTCGTCGCAACTCCGCAGGTATATGAGTTGCACAATAAATATATCCTACCAGGTATAAAAGCCGCTGATAACGAATTTGCCGCGCGATACAGAATAGACGGCTATGCATTTTCCTTTGATGCCAAGCTAAGAAATGTTCAATTCGACAAACCAGCAACCATTTTAGTGGGTCGTCAAGATTCTGTAGTGGGATATGCGGATATGATTGAATTGTTAGAGAATTTCCCCAGAGCTACATTTGCCATTTTGGACTGCACTGGACATGGCTTGCAAATTGAAAACCATACTTTGTTTAGCACACATGTGAAGGATTGGTTGCAGAGGTCTTCTTATGAATCATAATTATAAACGTATTGCCATTTTAGGTTGCTCTGGCAGCGGCAAAAGTACGTTATCACGCGAACTTGCTACCATTACAGGTCTACCGCTTGTCCATCTTGATATGGAATTCTGGCGACCAAATTGGAAGCAAACACCAAAAGATGAGTGGAGAGACAAGCAATATGAGCTGGTAGCGCAAGAACAGTGGATAATCGATGGACATTACAACGGCACTATGGACATTAGGTTTGCAGAGGCAGATTTGGTGATATATCTTGATATCCCTCGTATCACATGTCTGACAAGAGCTATCAGGCGAAATACGAAGGAGCGACCAGATTTACCAGATTTTCTTGAGGAAAAGTTTGATAAAGAATTCTTTGTACTATGCAAATATATTTGGAATCATCGCAAGACCAGCAGACCCAGGGTCTTTGAGTTGCATAAATCACACCCTAATGTTAAATTTTTTGTTATTAATAACAAAAAAGAATTGCATAAACTATTGGAGGAGTTTAGTGATACCTACTAAAGATTATCATAGTGTAAACACCGCAGAATCCGTTAGAAGTCTATCCACGAACCCAGAGAGTGGTCTTAATGCCGCGGATATTACCAAAAGAACGGAGCAGTATGGCGCAAACCGCCTAGCAGAGGCAAAAAGAACGCCTCTTATAATCAGGTTGCTGGCACAGTTCAAAGACTTTTTGGTGATAATTCTCATTATCGCCGCCGTCATTTCTATCACAATTGGCGGTGATTGGCTTGATGGTATTATTATTATCGCAATATTGATAGTCAATGTAATCATAGGGCTTGTGCAAGAAAACAAGGCAGATAACGCCCTACGCGAACTAAAGGCAATGAGCGCACCTAAAGCAAAGGTTCTGCGCGATGGAGTTGTAGAAAAAATAGACTCAGCAGACCTTGTACCTGGCGATATTATTATTTTGGATGCTGGCGACTATATTCCCGCTGATTTGCGCATTTTAGAGAGCATAAACCTACGTATAGACGAATCCGCACTCACAGGCGAATCTCATCCTGTAGAAAAATCTGCTGATGCTATATTGCCAGCCGATGCACCGCTCGGCGACCGCATAAACCTAGCTTTTATGGGAACTGTAGTAAACTACGGGCGTGGGCGCGGCATGGTGGTTGCTACAGGTATGAATACAGAGATGGGCAAGATAGCTACCATCCTTAATCAGGTAGAGGATGTACAAACACCATTACAAATAAAACTTGACCATATGGCTAAAAAGCTTGGCATTGTACTCGTAATTACCTGCGCCATCATCTTTGGCATAGGGTTTTTATATAATATGCCACTAATGGAAATGTTTATGGTTTCTGTCTCTCTTGCTGTGGCGGCTGTTCCAGAGGGCATAGCCATTGTTACCACAATGATTTTGGCTATTGGTGTGCATCGCATGGTGCGCTCCAATGTCATCGTAAAAAAGATGCGAGCCGTAGAGACATTAGGTAGCACAACAGTTATTTGTAGTGACAAAACAGGCACATTAACGCAAAATAAAATGACTGTTGTTAAGGTTTCTGATGAAGATAATTCCCACAATATTGCTGAAATAGGTATGCTATGCAATGATGCCATACTCGGAGATGGCGGCAAAATTATAGGAGACCCCACAGAAGCCGCCATTTTGGCATATGCAACAAAGCTTAACATAAGCGCAAACACACCACGTATAGCAGAATTACCTTTTGATTCAGACCGCAAGCTAATGTCAACGTATAATGATATAGATGGCAAAATCGTAATGCATACCAAGGGTGCGCCAGATGAGGTTTTGCGGCGATGCACACATTATCTAAAAAATGGCAAAATTTCGCCGATAACAGATGATGTTAAGCATGAGTTTGCCAAGCAAAATGAATCTTTTGCAAAAGAAGCACTGCGTGTTCTTGGTTTTGCTTATCGCGAAATTGGTGATGAATCAGCAATTGACAACACCGAACAAGACCTAATTTTTGCGGGTATGCTGGGCATGATTGACCCACCGCGAGATGAGGCCGCTGATGCCGTGGCTCGTTGCCACAAAGCAGGCATAAATGTAAAAATGATAACAGGCGACCACAAAATCACAGCCACAGCCATCGCGCGCCAACTTGGCATTATTGATGAGAGAGGCGAAGCTTTGGAGGGTATAGAGTTAAATAGTCTAAATGATGACGAGCTTGCAGAAAAGGTAAAGACTACCAATGTGTTTGCTCGCGTGTCGCCAGAACATAAGGTACGCATTGTCACCGCGATAAAGGCAGGCGGCAATATTGTAGCAATGACAGGCGATGGTGTAAATGACGCACCAAGTCTCAAAAAGGCTGATATAGGCATTGCAATGGGCATAACAGGCACAGATGTATCCAAAGAAGCCGCCGATATGATTCTATCTGACGATAACTTTGCTAGTATCGTAGGTGCTGTCGAGCAAGGACGCACCATATATAACAATATCCGCAAAGTTGTGGGTTATCTGCTTTCTGCCAATATAGGCGAAATTTTGATAATCCTGCTTGCCATCATATTTAACTTGCCTGTACCTCTTGTTGCTACACAACTGCTCTTCGTAAACCTGCTAACAGATGCTTTCCCAGCTTTTGCGTTAGGCATGGAGGGCAAAGAAGCTGGCACAATGGATAAAGCACCGCGCGACCCAAAAGAACCAATAATAAACAAGGTTATGCGCAAAACGGTCATATATAAATGCATCTTCCTATCCGTAGGTGTACTTTCGGTATTCGTGTGGGGCTTACATTTTTATGATATAGCAACAGCGCGCACTTTAGCATTCTTTACACTGGTAGCTAGCGAATTGCTTGTAACATATGCCGCACGCACAGAGCGTTTTATAGGTTTTAAGCGCGAACTTTTTGCAAATAGTTTCCTTAACCGCTCAATATTGTTATCTTTTGTGATTTTGTTTGCGACCGTGTATGTACCTGCGCTTAACCCTGTTTTTCATACCGTGATGCTTCCGCCTATGCATCTGGTCGTTGCTTTTGGTTTTTCATTAATCCCTATATTGGGCGCAGAAACTTCCAAGCTCATTTTTAAAACTACCTTGCAACCTAAATAATACTAAAGCTCAGTACGATTTTCACGCAAATACAGCGCAAAAAGCGTGCTGATTTGCAAAACATCTACTTCACTAAGTATTATTATGGTTTCAAGTTGGCATAAGAGCCAAACAGCATAATTTGTTAAAATTTAACTTGTAATTCCTAGTAATCTAGTATATAATGATTTTCGGGGGTGTGTCATATGGATGATGTAAAAAAGGGTGTTGCAAATGTAGCCCGCTCTATAGCAAAAGGTAGCGGCACACTGATAAAAACAACAAAGCTGACGCTGGATTTGTCTGGCGAAGAAAGCAAGCTCAAAACCCTGTATACAGAAATAGGCAAAAAAGTGCATGAAATATACAGCTACGGAGGTAGCTTGGGCGAATACTTCGACCAAAGATATCAAGATATTTTGGAGCATCAGCGCAAGATTAATGAATTACGGGAGGCCTTGGATATAGCAAAGGGCGTAAAGACCTGCCCAAAATGCGGCAAAACATCGCCAAGAGCATCTGTGTTTTGTCCAAAATGCGGCGAAGGCATGACGGATGTACCAGAAAAAACCGCCGAAGGCACGCAGGTAACAGATTTTGCACCGCAAGAGATGCCGCCAATACCACCAAGCCAAGTACCACCCAAGCCTACCACCAAGCGATGCAATGTATGCGGCAGCTCCAATGACCCTCACGACAGATTTTGCCTATCTTGTGGCAGAATTTTGTAAAGGAGAATTACTATATGGACGATAACACAAAAAGCTTTTTGCAATATATTTTTGAGATAGTGGAAAGCGTGGAGCGCAGGGCGCAAACCCCTAATATTTCTTGCGCAAATTGTGGCATTACTTATGCCGAATTTAAAAAGTCAGGCAAGCTTGGCTGCCAAAACTGCTACACAGCTTTTAGAACCCCTATTTCACAAGCCCTGAAAAGCATACACGGAACGAATGTGTATAAAGGTAAGATACCTCAGGGGCAAGCTGATAAATACAAGGATATGATTATCAAGCGTGAGTTGACCGAAAATCGCGTTTTGCTTAAAAAGGCTGTGGAAGCAGAAGAATTTGAACAAGCCGCAAAATATCGCGATATTATTAATGATTTGCAAGAAAAGATTAATGCAGGGCAATCTACACAGCCTTCGGAACAGAGGTGATTTCATGATAAAATGGTACGAGCAGCCTCAGGTTGATGATGGCGTTATAATGTCTTCTCGCGTGCGTTTGGCGCGTAATTTGACCAACTACCCCTTCCCTTCCAGATTGTTACTTACAGATGCATCATCAGTCATGGAGGAAATTAGGGCATCCGTGCTAGATACGGATAACACCTTTGCAGACAATTTGTCTTTTGCTAGTTTGGCAGGCATGACCACAAGCCAACTTAACGAATTAAGCGAGCGTCATGTTATCAGCCCAGCTATGGCACATTTGAATAATACCGCCACGCGCGGGCTAATATATAATTCAGAGGAAAATATTTCTATAATGCTAAATGAAGAAGACCATCTGCGCATACAAGCCATTTTCGCCCAGCAAGATATGGATGCAGCATACGAAACCGCATCCAAGCTTGATGACATTATGGCTCAGCGGCTAGAATATGCCTTTGACACAGATTTTGGCTTTCTTACCAGTTGTCCCACAAATACAGGCACAGGACTTCGTGCATCATATATGTTACATTTACCTCTGCTTGAGTCCACTGGGAATCTCAAGGTCTATGCGGAGATAATAACAAAAGCAGGATTTGCTATACGCGGCGCACATGGTGAGGGTAGCGAGCATATCGGCAGCATATACCAAATATCCAACCAAGTTACGTTGGGCAAGAGCGAAGAGGAAACAATTTCTTCGCTAAAGCATCTTGCAAATCAGGTCGTGGATAGGGAACATACCATGCGAGAACATGTTTTAAAAGAGTTTCGCTATGAAACCGAAGATGCCGTACATCGTGCATATGGCATATTAACAAATTGCCGCAAAATTGGTCTTAATGAGGCCATGAAATTGCTATCTGACATTCGCTTAGGCAATGCTACTGGTCTGCTAAATTGTCATGTGCATGGCGGCTCAATATACAACCTTATGACCCATGTTTTGCCACATAATTTGCAGAAAGTAATGGGGTCAGCACAGGATACACGACGACTAGATGTACTGCGGGCAGAATATCTCCGTAGCTCTATTATATAAGGGTATATCGCATATTACTAAGCGAATTATTTCCATTGCAGTTGCTATAATGATGATATTTTCTATTTTTATCAATCTAGCCCTCGGCGCAAGCGGACAGAGAGTCATACGCTTTGAAATTGGCAGCACCACTTTTGCAATTGACGGCGTGGTTCAAGAACCCAATGATTACGAATGGCCTGTCCTTGGCAAAGACTCCGCGATATATATAGACCCATCCCATGACCGCTCAATGACACCAACTTGGATGGCCGCGAGAGCTTTTAACGCATTTACAGATTTTGACCACACACACCAAGTATTCCTTGTAATGCGTGACGGTACTTTGATGAGATTTACTCCCAATGAGGACAAGTCAGAAGGCTTGGGGACAACACGTGTTTGTCAAGAAACAGGGGCTTGGTTTATACCATTGCGCTATTTCGCAGAGTCCTTTGGCGCAACAGTAATTTGGGATGATGATACACAGGCAGTTTATATATTTCATTAACAAACGATAAGTAAGGAGGAAAACATGCAATCAAAACTAACACAAAAAGCTCAAGAGGCTATACACAACGCAGGAAATGCCGCAGGTCTTTTGGGGCATAATTATATCGGCACCGAGCATCTGCTTTTAGGGCTAGCAAAAACAGTGGATAGCATATCCAAAAAGGCTTTGGAGATGCAGGGCGCAACCGATAATGTTATCGAAAAAAAAATAACGGAGGTTGTAGATAGCGCGCAAGGCGATATGGCAACAATTGGTAGCGGCAAGCCGCAAGGATACACCCCGCGTACCAAACGTATTTTCGAGCAGGCCGCCGCGGAAGCGCAACGCATGGGTACAAACTATATCGGCACAGAGCATCTACTTATCGCACTTTTGCGGGAAAATGATTGCTTAGCGGTGCAGATTCTTGTATCCATAGGTGCGAATATACAAAAAACATACGAAGATATTCTGGCTATGTTAAGCGAATATTCACCAAACACAGTTCCAAATCCGCATAAAAAAATGCAGGGTCAAGGTGCTTCAGGCGGAACAAAATCCAACACTCCTACTCTGGATATGTTTAGCAGAGATTTTAACCAGCTAGCCGCCTCGCAGAAATTCGACCCTATCGTGGGTCGCACCAAGGAAATCGAACGTGTGGTGCAGATTTTGTCGCGCCGCACAAAAAACAACCCCTGCCTCGTAGGCGACCCTGGTGTGGGCAAAACAGCAATAGCAGAGGGGTTGGCACAAAGGATAATAGCTGGTGATATCCCCGAAACACTTAAAAACAAGCGTATAGTGGCTCTTGATATGGCGGCCATGGTAGCTGGCAGCAAATATCGCGGCGAATTTGAAGAACGCATAAAGAAGGTTATGGCCGAGGTTAAGACCAGCGGCGATGTTATCCTCTTTATGGACGAGCTACACACAATTATTGGCGCAGGTGCGGCTGAGGGTGCTATAGATGCCAGCAATATTCTAAAACCTTCCCTTTCTCGCGGCGAGATTCAGATGATTGGTGCTACGACCATGGATGAATACCGCAAGTATATCGAGCGCGATGCTGCTTTGGAACGTCGCTTCCAACCTGTGCCTGTGGACGAGCCTACTGAAGAAGAAGCAATAGCAATGCTTATGGGCTTGCGAGATAAATACGAAGCACATCACAGCGTTCAGATAACAGATGAAGCCATAACAGCCGCCGTAAAGCTGGCGGCACGCTATATTAGCGATAGATTTTTACCTGATAAAGCTATCGACCTTTTGGACGAGGCAGCAAGCAAGGTGCGATTGGTTGTACATACCACACCACCCGATGTAAAAGATATAGAGCAACAAATAGCCGTAATGGAGCAAGAAAAGGAAGAGGCAGTGAAAACACAAAACTATGAAGCCGCCGCAAAAATAAAAGCAAAGCAAGAAAAACTAAAGGATAAGCTAGGAAAAGAGCGGGCAAAATGGACAAAGAAAAACGCCACAGGGCAACAAATCGTCACAGAAGAGGACATTGCGGGCATTGTAGGTAGCTGGACGGGTATGCCTGTTAAGAAATTGCAAGAAGAAGAAAGCCGCCGCTTAATAGATATGGAAACCGAGATACACAAACGCATTATTGGTCAGGCGGAAGCCGTAGCGGCTGTTTCTAAAGCCATACGCCGTGGGCGCGTTGGGTTAAAAGACCCTAAGCGTCCTACGGGCAGCTTTTTGTTCTTGGGTCCCACAGGCGTAGGCAAAACCGAGCTTTGCCGCGCCCTTGCCGAGGTGCTTTTTGGTCACGAAGATGCCATGATACGTGTGGATATGTCCGAATATATGGAAAAACATAGCGTAAGCAAGCTGATAGGCTCGCCGCCTGGCTATGTTGGCTATGACGAGGGAGGTCAACTCTCTGAAAAAATACGCCGCAAGCCCTACTCCGTCGTGCTTTTTGATGAAATAGAGAAGGCGCATCCTGATGTATTTAATATCTTGCTGCAGGTGCTTGATGATGGGCATATCACCGATAGCCATGGCAGAAAAGTGGATTTTAAAAACACCGTAATAATCATGACATCCAATGTAGGTGCGCAAAATATCGTAAACCCTAAGAAATTAGGATTTACCACAAATGAAGATGCAAGCCAAAAGCACGCGGGCATGAAGCGCGACATTATGGAGGAAGTAAAGCGCATATTTAAGCCAGAGTTTCTTAACCGCATAGACGACATCATCGTCTTCCATCAACTTACAAAGGATGAAATTGTGAAGATTGCGCGTATTATGATGAATGAAACTGTGGCACGTGTTAAAGCAACAATGCAAATAGAAATATCTGTAACAGATGCCGCCATAGATTTTATAGCCGATGCTGGCTTTGACCCCACATATGGCGCAAGACCACTCCGCCGAGCAATACAGTCGCAGGTAGAAGATTTGGCGGCAGAAAAAATATTGTCAGGCGATATAAAAGCCAATACAGAAATGGTTATAGATGTCAATGATGGCAAAATTTGCATCGAAACTGATGAAAACTAAAGAAAATTTCAAAAAAATTGATGATTTTAGGCAAATTATGCTTGACAAATGAGTGAAAACGGTGTATTTTAAGTAACATAAGGTTTTTTGTGCAAATGTTATGCATAAAATCCATGTTTTAAGGGCAGTGCTAAATCTTTTTGCAAATGCCCATGAAATCCTAAGGAGGAACTTTTTAATGAACAAAGCAGATTTAGTATCCGCTATCGCGGAAAAGTCAGCAATGACAAAAAAAGACAGCGAAAAAGCCCTTCAAGCTTTCGTAGAAGTTGTAACTGAAGAATTGGGCAAGGGCGGCAGAGTTCAACTCGTTGGCTTTGGTACTTTCGATGTAGCCGAAAGAAAAGCTCGCGAAGGCAGAAACCCACAAACAGGTCAACCTATGACTATTCCTGCTTCTAAAGCACCTCGCTTCAAAGTGGGCAAAGCTCTTAAAGATGCTGTTAATAAGTAATCTAAGGTAAAAATATCGGAAGTCATTCCATATATGAAAAGACACTCTATTGCGGGGTGTCTTTTCATATTTTATGCCGAATTTGGAATACTATAGTTAATTATTTCGAAAGCGGTGATTCTATGCACAGATTTGCGTATATTCTGACATTGTCTGCTACACTAACTATATTTTCTCATAACATTATTATTAATGATGTGAGTATAGGCAATATGACCTACGATGCTGCACTTGAACTGCTAGCCAGCGAAATCTCCCTTGCAGACGAGCAGATTATCATAACTTGCGCAGGCATGGAGCATATATATAATTTTAAGGACTTTGGGGCGGACTACGATTTTATTACAGCACTTGATGAAGCGATGAACCATAGCCAAAGTAACGGCTTTTTTGACCAGCTCAAGAAGTCATTATTCTCAAAATTTTCTTCATACCACATAGATGCTGATTTTATATACGATAACGATAAAATAACTCAGATAGCAAGCAAGCTGCGTAATGAAATAGCTCTACCAGCCGCAGAGCCATCTTATGCCATAGAGAATGACTGTTTTGTGTTTTCCGAAGGTGCTGCAGGGCGTGATATAAGCGTGGATGAATTGACAGGTAGCATAGCCTCAATTTTAAACACTTTGGAAGGCGGCACAATATCACTTACAGAAATGCGGATACATCCAAAATACACTGTTTCAGATTTTGAGGCTGCCTGCGACCTCATTGGCAGCTATCAAACACCATACAACCCCCTTTTACCAGAGCGCACCACAAATCTTTTCGTAGCCAACACATTTTTAGATGGACAGGTTATTTTGCCCAACGAAACTTTTTCCACTAGCGATGCTTTGCGACCACGCACAATTGAAAATGGCTATGTAAAAGCAGGACAGATAGTGAATGGAGAACCAGATGCGGGCATCGGCGGCGGTATATGCCAAATTTCCAGCACGCTTTATATGGCGGCATTATATGCCGAAATCCCTGTGCCAAAACGCAACAATCATTCTCTTATGGTTGGCTATATGGCACCTGCCACCGATGCCGCCCTAGCAGAAGGTTATATAGACCTAGTATTGGAGAATAACACGAATCACCCAATTTTGATACAGTCCATTTTGGAACATGGCAGACATATAGTCAATATTTACGGTCATGAGAGCCGTACCATAGACCGCATCATTACTTTTGAGAGTATTTTATTAGAAACCACACCGCCCGAAGGCGATAAAATTATAGAAGACCCTTTTTTACCTTTGGGCACGAGCCAAATTGTATCCCAAGGGCTCAATGGCGCAAAATATGAGCTATATAAAATTATAGCAGAAAATGGGCAAACCGAGCGCATCCTAGTCAATGCCAGCACTTATCGACCTTTACAAAGAGTGGTCAGGGTAGGTATTTCTGATTTGACAAATGACGGCGAGTGCGGTATCATAGAATAGTAAAAAAATAAGGGGGTGCTATACAACTGTGATAGAATCAAGATGCGGAATCTTGTGCAGCCAATGCGATTACAAAGAACAGATGAATTGCGCAGGCTGTATACATATCTCAAAACCGTTTTGGGGCGACTCTTGCCCTGTTAAAGATTGTTGTGAAAGCAAGCACTTGGAGCATTGCGGGCTTTGCTCTGATTTTCCATGCGATTTGCTAAATTCATTTGCCTATCATTCAGAACAAGGGGATGATGGCAAACGTATTGAGCAGTGTAAGATGTGGGCTAATAATACAAATTAAATTTGGAGGTATATATGGAGAAAAAATACGGCAATTTTACAATTATTGTTAAAGAAGATTATGATAATGCAAGTGCAGTGGCAGCAGATGTTATTACAAAATTTGTTAAAACCAATCCTGCGGGTGTTTTAGGTCTTGCTACAGGCAGCACGCCAGAAGGCACATATTCCAAGCTAGCAGAAGCCAATCATGCTGGCAAAGTTGATTTTTCAAATATCACAACATTTAACTTGGATGAATATCATCCTATTTCAAAAACTAACGACCAAAGTTATGACTATTTCATGCGCCAAAAATTGTTTAATCATATCAACATAAATCCTTCCAATGTACATCTACCAAATGGAGAGGCAGACCCACATGCAGAATGTGTAGCATATGAGGCAAAAATAGAAGATGCTGGCGGCATCTGCTTGCAACTCCTCGGCATTGGCGCAAATGGACATATCGGCTTTAATGAGCCAGACACACATTTTCCTAAAAAAACACACTATTGCGCATTAGACAAAAGCACCATAATTGCAAATTCCCGCTTCTTTGAAAGCGCAGATGATGTGCCGAAAAATGCGCTAACCATGGGCATAGGCACAATTTTTAATGCAAAAGAAATTTTGCTCGTAGTAACAGGCGAGGGCAAAGCAGATATCATAGATAAAGCCCTGTTTGGCAAAATTGACCCACAAGTGCCAGCATCCATCTTGCAATTGCATCCAAAAGTAACGCTTGTTATGGATAAAGCGGCGGCGGCAAAAATCTCTCCAAAGCTATGAAATTTACACTTTATGATTCCGTAAAATCTTTTTATGTAGATGTTTATTGATACCTTAATGGATGATGAAGCCCAGAATATGCTTATTTTGGGCAATCTCATCATCGGTAACGAGAGCAAGGAGAGTTTTGGTTGGCGCGACACTACAAATTGGGTGATGGCTACCGTGACTGACGGCGACGAGCTATGCCTTTGTCGCTCTAATGACACCGCTATTTGGCTTGACTATGTACGCTGTTGATAATACCATAAACACCACCGTCATAAAATGTCTTGTAGATGGCTTAGCTGCCAAAGATATCATGGTTTCTGGTGTTGTAACAGAAAAATCCCTTGCAGAGACCTTTGCTAAAGTCTATTGTGATGCAAAAAACATGACTTGCAACATAACTTTTGGGCAACACATATATGAGCTTCAAGAGGTCAACTCTGATAAATCATATATCGGGCAGATTCGCGTGGCTTGCGAACAAGATTTGTCTTTCTTCCCCTATTGGTCTACCTCAATAGGACAGACTTAAAGGGGGGAATCCCTTTTTGTCCGTCCTATTGCGGTGATAGTCTATGTTAGAGGGTTTTGTTTGCTGCGTTAGCCGTTGGTGTTGCATATTCGGCTACACATCAAACTTCCCAATAAATTTGTAATAGATAGTGATTTCTTGCTGTAGTGTGCCGTTATCGTCCAAGCTGGCTTCGCTAACGGTCACTTTCTCAATCAGCCTGTTAAGCAACTCGGCATCCAGTTCTATGAGGTCTTTGTAGTTTTGAATGGCGTTTACAAATCACTCTGCGTTGAGTTTTGCATCATCATCAACCGCCAGTTTCTTTTCAATTTCTTCTATTCGCCGTCCTAACTTCCATTGTTCGTCCTCATACTTGCCACTCACAAGGGCATAATTCCGCTCTGTTATTTTTTCGTTGTTTCTGTCCTCGTATAGCTTGATGAATAGGCTATCTATCTCGGACAAGCGTGATTTTGCTTGCTTTAACTCCTTTGTGAGTGCCTTTGTTTCCGATTTTGTGTTGTTTGTTACTTGACTGATGATTTTGTCAAGCATTTTGTCATGTTGCTTAACGGCAAGCCCAGCATGGTAGCGAATGTCACCAAGTACGGCATTGTAAACATCTGTTGCTTCTATGGTGTGGCTTGTACAAGCCTTTTTACCGTAGGTGCAGTAGTTGTTACAAGAATATTGGATATTATCCATTGTACGGTCTTGTGCCTTGCGGTTAGCTTTACTTGCTCTCATGGCGTACCCACACGTTCCGCATTTTATCAGTCCTGCAAAGATATTCTCGTAACCGCTTTTGCCAGTTTTACGGCGGCTTGTTATGAGTTTTTGCACCAGTTCCCATTCTTCGGGCGGTATTATGGCTTCGTGGGTGTTAGGCACGATTAGCCAATCTTCGGAGAGTGCTGATAATCGCTTCTTGCTTTTCATGGACGGTATGGGGCGTTTGTAGCCTGATAAATGCCCAGCATACACAGGATTTCGTAAGATACCACGAACGCTGTTATTGCTCCATGTGAAGCAGTTTGGGTCGTTTTCGTCCTCAAAATAGCAATGGAATGTTGCCATGTTTGCAAAGGTGATAACGCCAGGGCGTGGAATTTTCTTATCCGTCATAATCTGACGAATTTTAGAAATACCCTTGCCCTCTTTCGCATATTCGTACATCATGCGAATTGTGGGGGCGTGTTCCTCATCAATGATAAGCAGATTTTTGTCCTCTGGTGATTTTTTGTAGCCATAGGGGGGCGTTGCTCCCATCCACTTACCTTGATTGAAGCGTGTACGCCTTGCAGAAGATATTTTGCGTGACAGGTCTTTCGAGTACATTTCGTTTAGAATAGCCTTAAATGGGGCTATATCCATGCCTTGCTGACTGGCTGTGTCCACATTATCATTCAAGGCCAGATACCTTACGCCTTTTTGTGGAAACAAAACTTCCATGTACATACCACACTCTAAATAATTGCGTGATAATCGGCTCATGTCTTTTGTGACGATTACATTTACCTTGTCCTCATCAACGTCAAACATCATACGCTTAAAATCGGGTCTGTTCATGTTCAAGCCTGTGTAGCCATCGTCAATATATATATCATAAAGCCGCCAACCTTGATTACGCACATATTGCGTGAGCATTTCCTTTTGGGTTTCAATGCTCGAAGAATCCCCAGTTTTGTTGTCCTCGTCCTTTGAGAAGCGGCAGTAAACCGCTACGGACGGTATATCTGTGTTTCGTTGCTTTGTCATGTCGCAACCTCCTTAAAGATTACAGGGGTCGCAGACACTCTTATATTCCTTATAATTGTATCATGCTACCCCTGTTGGTTCAAGTCTTTTTTGAAATTTGTTCGGGTGAATGTTCGGCTTTGGGTTGATTTGAGCGGTATTGATTGGCTCAATTTTGCTCTAAACCGAACATTATGCGGGGGTTTTGGGTAGACAAGGCTCTTTGGGCTTTGATTGTGGCATGGGGATTTTATACAATGCTCTGGTTAAGACTTCCGTAAAAGCCTTTTCCATATCAAGGTTGCCAGCGTATTGTCTTTTTACGATTATGGTTGCCCTCTTTCGGGGCTTTGTTTGGGTTGTTGGCGTTGTAGCCGTGATTGTTGGGGTTTTGGTCATTAAACACTCCCTTTCTCGCTTAGTTAGATTTTTATGGACTTACATTTTGCGTTGTGTTGATGGTATGATGGTTCTGCAGCTGTGGTGCATTGATTTTAGAAGAAAATCATTACAATCGGTGTAACGATACTGGCTATAATCCCTATCCAAAAGAAAAATTCTCTAAACCCTTCCATTTTGAAGAAGCGGCGCATGGTTTCTTTGTAGGTCTTAATGCTATTGTCGAGTTGGGTTTTTATCCTTTTGTCGTAGTTCGTAATTGTGGTGTTGGCTTTTTCAATCTTGGTAAAAGCCGTATCTATGACCGCTATATGCTTTTTTGAAGCGTTGTTGATGTTCGTTATATTGTTTTGCAAGGCTGTAGCGGTATCAGTTTGAACCTGCTCTATCAGCTTACCTGCTGTGTCCGTAAGAACGTCGTTTAGGCTTTGGCTGAACACTTGGTTCATTTCGCTTAGGTTCATCATTAGGCGTGTGAAGTGGTCGTGATTTTTCGTTATCACGTTCTCTTGGCTCTGCCATTGGCTTTGGTAGCTCTGGTGATACTTCGCTGTCATGGCTTCCACTTCCTCCACTCTGCGTTTCAAGGTGTTGCTGGCTGCGTAAATGTTGTTCTTCGCAATCTCCATATCCTTCCGCAATTCCTGTTGAAATAGGTTTTGCGATTCGATTAACTGCTGTATCAAGGCTTCGGAGTTCTGCGCTGACATCGCTAATGCTTCTCGGAGTAATGCGTTTTCCGTTTCGGTCTTGGCTTGCTGACTGGCTTGGGCGAATTGCTC
>WRBK01000027.1 GCA_009784575.1 Defluviitaleaceae bacterium
AAAAGAAAAAAAAAAGAAAAAATGTGGTAAGACGTGGGAAAAGAGTTTTTTTTTAAACATGCGAATTTTGCAGACGCTGTGTGGGGGGGGGGGCGCATAGGGGTGTCTGGGGGGGGGGGGGGGGGGGGGGGGCTATGTGTGCAAGATTCCCATTTCATCTGCGTCCAGAAACTCTGTTAGATTGCAGGGCGTTACACTGCCTTTTGATAGGCGGTTTATTAGTTCTGTAATCTGTCCGTCATCCTGTGAAATATCACCGCTACTTGCCTCGCTTTCCATTTCTCCGTCTGTAAACATCTCTACATGAATACCATACAACTCGCCTCCCTCGTCGAGACTTGGTTTAGTGGTCTTGTAGTACCTCATCTCGAAATTTGCTGTTGCTGTTGACATCAGTGTTTTCATTGTTTCCATTGTTTCCTTCCTCTCCCCGCCATGATTGGCTAGATTTTATTTTTGCATTAAAATTACCATAAATTATAAATAATGCTATTAAATAGAATATTTAACATTAATAGATATTTTATCATGTAATTTGACGTAAGTAAATAGAAAAAAATACAACACTTTTTGAAGAAAGTGTTGTATTTTCTCTATTTACCTATGTTGAGTTTTGTGCTATGCTTATGTTTCCCCAGAAAATACGGATGTAATAATTTTAGGAGGTGGGTAACTTATGAAGAAGTTAAGACGTGTAACGGCAGGGCTAATGTCTTTTGTAATGGCTGCGATGCTATTTACTGCTATGCCCCTATTTGGTGACTATGGATATGGCTCTTTATCAGGTGACTATGGCGTGATGGCGACTCGTATTGATGGCGAGCCATCCCCGCCACCAGGTTAAACTCTAATTTGGAGTGAGACACCAAACTTTTCGGCATTTCGCCTTGTGTTTTTGAGTGTTTCTTTATCCCCTATGGATAATGCTGTATAGTGAGCCCTGAGAAAATAATCTTTATATATTTTCTCGTCACTGCCCGAATCAAGATGTATGTATGCCATATTGTACGTGGTCTTTGCAACATAGCGAAAACAACTGTATTCCATGCATATATTGAGTGCCATCTCACAATAGTTTAAAGCCTCCTCATATCTTCCTTGCTTACCCAATAAGGCAGAGAGGTTTGCAATAGCACAAGTGAATAAAACGGCGTTATCCTTTTCCGAGATAAGGCCGTTTTTTCTTTTGTCTACTATTGCCTTGTATAGTTTTATGGCGGCATCATTATCGCCCAGACGAGCCCGATGCACAGCCATGCCCATAAAAATGCGTGCTTCGTTGTATGTAAGGCGGTGTCTTGGTATGTCACCTGACTTATATTTTTCGCGCGTTATACGCATGGTTTTTTCGAGCTTTCTTATGGCTTCGTCAGGGGGAATTTCCCAATTTGAAAGCACTTTTGCATATTCAATGTATTGGCGAATGAATACATGTGGATTTGAGGAATTTATCTTTTCTTCAAAGTCGGCTATAATAACTTTTGCCTCGTCATAGCGACTTGCACGTAAAAGGGTTTTTAGTTTTTGGAAGGTCATGTAATCTTCGAATACATCTGAATTTAGGAGCAAAGCCCATGAATCTATGTCTTCTGGTATGCCCACCATTTCAGCGATGGACATAAACTCCCATAGGGTGGTTTTTCGTGTGCCATTTTCCATGCCAGAGAGTGTATACCTGCTTATGCGCAGGGTATTCGCCAGCATATCCTGGGTTAGTCCCTTGCTTTCTCTGATTTTTCTAATGGTTTCGCCTATTTGGAATTTGTCAATTCCTACATGCTCTTTTGCGTATCCCTTTGGCTTTTCTTTCGTAGGTTCACTCATAATATCAACCCTCCTTGGGTTTGGCTAGCAAAAGCGTCCTGCCTTTGCTTGGACAAGATTATACATTACATCTGTATTATATAACATAGTACAATTCGTTTCAATCCCTTTTTCGACAAATTGACTGCTTTTTCAACAAATATTTATTTGGTTATTATTATAAGATGATGCTGTGGTTTTGTGAATATAGATATAAAATATAACTGGCTTAGATTTCCTCAACCAGCTATATTTGGCAAGCATGGATGTTTTGTGTATTAATTGCTCATAGCAGCTAGCAATTTGTGCAAATCTTCTTCTGATAGCTTGCCTATCTGTGCTGGTTTGACTGCAACGGTGGGAAGATGAATAATTTTGCTGATATTTATATAGGATTTCTTGCTAAGTCCTGCTTCTGCCCAATTGTCTATTGGGATATACTGAGCTTGGACAGCCTTGCTTTTATTTTCGTATTGTGACGTTATTTGAAAAGCTGTTACTTCCTTTTTGTTGGAAGATAGCACTAGGACGGGTCGAAGCTTCCCCTCAATACCCCAAGAAACATAGGCAATGTGGAGGCTGTAGGGCTTTATCATCCGTTCACCGCCCAATCGTAGATATCTGGGTGCTTATCTTTGTCTATTATGGCATTGCCGTTTTCATCAGCTTCGAGCTTTACCCTTGGGATGTCTTTTTTTGCTATTGCGGCAGTTAGTTGCTCCTCTAAGGTGGGGACCACCATTGGCTGGAAGGGCAATCGTTGCTCGGCTATAATCTGCCTATAAAACATGTCTATTGCTGTGGTTTGGTCTATGCCCATGCGCTTTAGAAGTGCTGTTGCGGCTTCTTTAACTGTTGTATCAATTTTTACATTAACATTTGATTTGGTTGCCATCATAATTATCACCTCACTATTATTATACCACATAATAACGTTAATGTTAATATCCTGTCGTTATTTTTGCAAAGATAATATTTTTCCATGAATTTATCAAAAAGCTATTGACAAAGATAATTACATGTGATATTATGGTTTTCGTTGTTGTTTGCGTTATATATTGATGGGCTGTCGCCAAGCGGTAAGGCAACGGACTTTGACTCCGTCATGCGAAGGTTCGAATCCTTCCAGCTCAGCTACATATGCGGGTTTTGTTGCCCGCAGTTTCGGCCCGTTGGTCAAGGGGTTAAGACACCGCCCTTTCACGGCGGTAACAAGGGTTCGAATCCCTTACGGGTCAGGATATAAAGGCAGGTTCTTTGTAAAAAGGGTTTGCCTTTTTTGTTTTGCGTGGTATAATGGAAGTAATTGGCTATTGCCTAGAAAGAGGTAGACTGTATGAAATATATTGAAGATTTGAGAGATGGCGAGAATATTGTTGTGCATTATTTGTGCAAGAAAAAGGAGACACTAAAGACTAAGGGCGGCAAAAATTATATGAGCATGATTTTGGCGGATAAAACGGGGACGATATCTGCTAAGGTATGGACGTTGAATAATGACATACAAAGCTTTGAGGCGGGCGACTTTATTAAGATAGAGGCGGCTGTGGTTACATATGTGGACGATTTGCAGCTTAATGTGCGCAAGATACGAAAGTCTATGGCGGGAGAGTATTTGCCAGCGGACTATGTGCCGACGACGGATAAGGATATTGATGCGATATATGCGGCTATATGCGAAATGATAAAGTCTATTGAGAATCCGCATATTGGTCAGCTTTTGACGAATATTTTTATTGAAAATGCGAAGATAAAGAATGATTTTATGACGAATTCGGCGGCGCGCAGTATGCATCATGCCTATATGGGCGGGCTTTGTGAGCATACACTTTCTGTGGCGCAGATATGCGACTTTTTGGCACCGCGCTATAAATTTGTAAACCGTGATTTGCTTATTGCGGCGGCACTTTTACATGATATAGGTAAGATATTTGAGCTATCGGATTTTCCTGAGAATGATTATACAGATGATGGTAAGCTTTTGGGGCATATTATTATTGGTGTGGAGTTTATTGCTACAGAGGCGGCGAAGGTGGAGGATTTTCCGCATACGCTAAAGAGCCTGTTGCAGCATTGCATACTTTCGCATCATGGGCGGCATGAGTATGGGTCGCCTATATTGCCCAAGACTATGGAGGCTATGCTATTGAGTTATGCGGATATAACGGATGCTCATACGAAGATGCTGGAGGAGTCGCTTGAGAAATTGCCTGCTAGTGGTGACTGGACGGGGTATAACCGTGCTATGGAGCGGGATTTGAGGAAGTCTAGTTTTTAAATCAGACTTTCGGTGGGGATGCTCGTATGTATGAGGGTAAACCATTTTGAGGAGGAAGTAAACAATGAAAAAAAGATTTTTATCATTTACAGCACTTTTGGTTACTGCCGTAATGGTGCTTGGTGGTTGTGGTAGTTTTGGTAGTGCCATTATTCAAGGCTCTGGGCCTATTGTATCGCGCACATTTGATGTGGGTAGCTTTGATTCCATAGATATGGGCGGCGCACGTACTGTTATTTTTCGTGAAGCCCCTGTGCATTCTGTGACAATAGAGATGCATGAGAATCTGTTTGACCATATGGAGCTTGAGGTGCGTGGTGGCACATTGCGCCATGTTAGTCAGGGCATGAATATTGGCTTTAATTTTAATAACCATAGCCCGCGCATTTATGTATATGCGCCAACTATTACAGGGCTAAACCTTAGCGGGGCAAGCACGGCGGAAGATTGGGATGTTATACATGCGCCGAGTTTTTCTATAACGGTCAGCGGGGCTAGTAATGTGGAAATTGAATTGTATGTAGATGTGCTTGATATAGACCTTTCTGGTGCGTCCAGAGTTAGGCTCAGCGGTGTTGCGCCTAGTGCAACCATGACTGCTAGTGGGGCTAGCAATATTTTTGCAGAAAATATGCAAACAGTGAGTGCGGATTTGGATTTGTCTGGTGCTAGTCGTGCCAATGTTGCTGTTTCGGATGATTTGAGTGTTAATGCAAGCGGGGCTAGTAATGTTTCGTATATTGGCAATCCAAGCGTTAATAGCAGTTTGTCTGGTGCATCTAGTGTTGATAGGGTCAATTAAATATATTTTGGGAGAATTTTGTGATGAAAAAGATAAGAATTGTGGCTGTTGTTGCAATGTTGGCGATGGGGCTTATGCTTTCTTCTTGTAACCTTGCGGATTTTATTAATACGACTGTTAGCGATGTTGTGCAGGAGGTTGGTGGTTTTGCCTTTAGTGAGATGGGCGGCGGCGAGACTGTGACATTAGGCGTATATTCGGGTGATTTTTCTGGCTTGTATGTGAGCTTGGCGAATAATGCCGTTACTATACATTTTCATGTGGAAGATATGGTGCGTGTGGACTATAGCCCGCCAATCACAGGGAATTACAATGTGCCGAATGTTGGGCATGATGCATCTGGTCGCATAGAAATAACGGAGCCGTTAAATGTTACTATAGACAGCAATTATCGTCAACCTGGCATGGTGGATGTGTTTTTGCCGCATGGTAGCGTGATGCCTAGTGCAGATATGACACTGGGTTCAACAAATGGCGGCGTTAGGGTACTTGGTTCTGCTGACCATTTGCCTAGCACCATTGAGATTTCTACAATAAACGGCATCGTGGAGATAGGTAATTTTTCTGCACATGGTGTAATGGTGACTGCGGTTAATGGCACGATAAGCGGAAATCATCTTCAAGCTAATTTTATAGATTTCCGTACGACAAATGGTGTTATTACCTTGCGTGATTCTGTTGTTTTTGATGAATTGACGGCGAGAACGATAAATGGCGGCGTGGTTATAGAAAATGTAAGTGCGGATATGGATAGGGCTGACCTTAATGCTGTGAATGGCTTTGTGACGGTTAGATGAGATGATGGCTTAGACTGATGCGCGCAAAGTTCATCTTGATATTTTCTTGTCGTTAGAGTACACTATGTATATACTGATATGAGGAGGTGTCAAAATGACTGCCATAATTACAAAGTGGGGAAACTCCAAAGGTATAAGGATACCTAAGCCATACCTTGAAAATCTTGGGCTTGGCGAAAACGATGTTGTTAATATTAGTATGAATAATGACTCCATCATTATTAAGAAACATGATGGTCGCAAGACCATAGAGCAGAGATTTGAGGAGCTTTATGGCACTGATTTTGAATCGGCCTTGCAAGAAAATCCTTATGATTTTGAATTGCTGGACTGGGGGAAGTCAGAGGGCGATGAGATATGGTGAAGCAGGGCGATATAATCAAGCTAAATTTTGACCCGCAGATGGGGACAGAACAAAAAGGCAGTCGTCCTGCAATCGTTGTAAGTAATTGCAAATTTCATAAAATAACTAGAAAAAGGGCATGGGTATGCCCAATAACTAGGACGGATAAGAGATATCCAATACATATTCCTCTTGACGAAAGGACTGATACGGGCGGGGTTGTTTTGTGTGACCAAATAAAGACCGTTGACCTTGAGGCAAGGGGTTTTGAATTTATTGAAGTTGCTCCTGATGATATTTTGAGTGATGTATTGGACGTTGTAGGTGGCTTGCTCACAGGCATGTAATGCAAGAAACAGGGAGAGTGAATATGACCGCACAACAGATAATGATTGAGCTAGAAAACCTATCTACAGAAATGATGAAAAAGCGACACATAAGCCGCGGCGCGCGTGAACCGCTTTTTGGCGTTGCTACGGGGGCTATGAAGCCGATATTTAAGCAGATAGGCATAAACCATGTGTTGGCGGAGGAACTGTACGCTACAGGCAACTACGATGCTATGTATTTTGCGGGCATGATAGCTGACCCCTTGGTCATGACCCCTTCTGATTTTGACCGCTGGATGCAAACGGCATATTTTTTTATGCTTTCGGATTTTGTGGTGGCTGTTACGCTATCCGAATCACCATGCGTTATGGATGTGGCGGATGATTGGCTGGATAATGACAACGAGCTATATCGCTCTGCCGCTTGGTCTGCATATCAATGGTTAATAGGTTGGCGCAATGATGATTTTTTTGATAAGGATAGGATGACTGCTCTTCTAACAAAAGCTGTGGCAGGCATAGATGGAGAAACAAAACATGTGCAGGGCGTTATTAATGATTTCGTGGCGGCTGTGGGTGTTTCATATATTCCTTTGCATGATGCGGCAATGCAGGCTGCTAAGGAGCATGGATTGAAGGCTGAAAAGACAGTACAGCAAGCGATAGATAAAAATAAGCTGGGCTTTAAGCGCAGAGCTGTGAGGTGCTGATATGGAAATGGACTCTAAAAAAGCAAATATATTCATGTGGCTGACCATAGTTGCGTTTTTCATCCTTATGCTAGAGCTTGTTGTTATGCAGCTCGGTTTCTTCCCTTTGGCTATTGCTATGGGACAGGTCTCTTATATACTACTGCATTGGGGCATAACGTGCGCTTTTTGGGGCTTGGGGACATGGCTTTTGATACGACTTGCTAAAAGAAACGGTTTTGATATCTTTGAAAGCAAAGAGACGGCATCTCGTAAAAATTTTATTGTTATTTTCGCAATTTTTGCTTTGATTACTGTAGCTTCGCTTTTTATTTGGGATGGCTTTAAGCCGCTTGAGCAATTGGAGTTTTTTCAAATTATTTTTGGTCAAACAGATGGTATGATTGCTCTTATTGCGCAGTATGTTTATTATTTTTTTGAAACTGCTGTGTTTATTGCTATTATAGCCTTAGGACAAAAGGCGGGCGAATATATTTTTGGCATTGAGCGCGTGCCATGGGGCGGCATCTTCTGTGCGCTGTCGTGGGGGCTAGTACATATATTCACACAAAGCTTAGCCGCTGGAGCTTATGCCATTGTATTAAGCATTATTTATGGTATTGTGTACTTGCTGTTGAAAAAGAATATTAGATTTGCGTATCCGATAATTTTATTGATGTTTGTGCTGTAGAGCGAGGTTATGAAGGACGAAAAAACAATATCTGCCAGCGAGATAAACCGCTATCTCTTTTGTAATTATCAATGGTATTATGAGCGAAAATATGGAGCAAAGGAACTTAGGCGGCTTAAAAAGGAGCATCTGGAGGAAATGGGTATAATTGCTGATGAAGCTAACAGCCCTATCCAAAGGGGGCTTTCTTTTCATTCGCGTTTTGAGAAAAATAGGCGTTTAAGAATGGTTTATATTTGGCTACGCGCCGCTGTAATTGCTGCCATAGTCATTTATCTATTTTTGTCAGGCGGCTTTGGGGTGATATAATGAAGGGCATAAAGCAAGTTGCGCTAAGGGATGCGCCGCTTTTTTGCCGCAAGATTTATGCAGACGGCAAGGGTGGAAAATTGCTGTACTCTGAAAGGCACAATTTGCGTGGCAAGCCTGACTATGTTTATAGAAATATATTTACGCGCCGCCCTGTGCCTATGGAGTTAAAAAGCCGCGAGCTAAAGGAAGATGCGCCGCAATATAGTGATTTAATGCAGCTTGTGGCGTATTTTTTAATAACAGAGGATGCTATGGGCTTGCGACCACGCGTGGGCTATCTTCGATATAAAAATGCTATGTTTAAAATAAAAAACACCTTGCGATTGCGCAAGGAGCTTTTGGGAATAATTGCGGATATGCGGCAAATGTTGGAAACAGGGGAGGGTCAGGCAAATCCTTCTTTTGTGAATTGTAGGTATTGCGTTGCCAAGGAAACGGTGTGTGAGTTTAATGAGTAGTTATTAGGATTGTGGATGTTTCAGAATCCCAATCAACATCAAAGCCAAGCACTTCACTCAACTCTCTTAGTTTGAAAAAGTTCCATCCGTCTATATTGTAGATAGTCATATCGACATGTTGTCCATCAATTTGAAGCATTGAGCTAGTACGTCTTGCCTGAACGCGCACCCAAGAATCAATACGCCTACTTTCAGAGCCGTCAAAGGTATAAGGTGCATCTGTGGTTACCGCTATATATGGGTCGTTCCACTTTACTTCAAATTGACTTGCTGTGCCGCTAAGTATGCCAGCTATATCCCGTAGCCTGAAGAAATTGTTGCCCATTATATTGTATGCCACAAGATTTATGGACTTGCCATCCAAAAGTATACTATGTGAAGATGGAAAAACCATTATATAATTATCTATTATGTCTATTTCATGATTAAAGCTAAAGTCATTCAAGCTGTCTTCAAAGAGTATAATTCCCGAAAGCGTGAAAGAGCCGACCTCATTGAAAGAAAAGCTACTAGAAAATGCACCTTCGTGCCAGATGCCATCATAGAAGTCCATAATAACAACGAACTCATCAGTTTCATTGTTTATGACCTCTATAATAATATCAATGGCACTTTCTTGGATTTCAAGATATAGCGTAGTGCCAATATATGCTAGAAGAAGCCCGTTTCTGCCGTCTCTAAAGTCATCTGTTATAACCCCTTCGCTAGCAGAGATGCCCATGGTCCAAGTTCTTGTGAGATAATCTTGTGATGCATGGACATTTAGGGAGATGGCAAGCATAAGCCCTAACATCAAAACAAATATAATACCTTTTTTCATAATTAATGCATCTCCTCCATTTTGTTATTGCTACGCATCACAAGCTCCAAAAAAGCATCTGCATCCACATGGAGCTCTAGTTGGGTGTGAAAAGGCAATGCGGCGGGTTCGAAGATGCCATCATCTATGCGGGACATATCCATGATAGCTTCCATGGAGCGTGCGCCGTGCTTGTATTCTGGCACTTGCAGCATTGCGTGTATGACGGAGGGGCTTATGGGTGCTTTGCCATTTTGCATTGTTAGTTTGCGCTCGCATAGACCGCGCAGCAGCAGGGCGCGGCGCAGAATGTAGTTTTTGTCATCATCATTTTTCGGATTTGGTCCAAGCACATTGATAGTGCCTTTTAGGCGGCTAACAAAGTCTGGACCTTTTACATTCTTGAAGTCTTGGCGGGTTTCTTTATCTTCCGATGTCATTGGTGCTATAAACTCCTCAAAATTCGGTGCGGTACCTCCTGCGAACACAAGTATGCATTTGCCGACAGGATGCTCGCCGCTATCGTCTTTAAATCGCCCGTCTTGCATAGGCATAAGGAAGCTCTTTAACCAACCCAAAGCCATGCCTTCTCTATCACTGTCAAATTCATCAAAGAAAACCAGCGGTAGTTTGCCCTCCAAAATTACGTCACGTACTTTTTGGAAAGCCGCGGCTAGGTCTGCCATGCTTAAAAATTGTGATACATTAAATTCTAGCTTTTCTACCTTGCCTGGCAGGATGTTTTTTGCTATTTGCGTAACGCCAAAGGATTTGCCGCTGCCTGGTGAACCGAACACGGATATGGAAAGCGGGCGGGTACTTTCGGTATTGGCATATTGCAAGATGAGATTTGCTATGTTTTGGTAGGATTCTATTTCCCAGCGGTCTACTGTGGTGAATGCACCCAGTGAAAATTGCGGCAGACCTTCTATGGCAACTGCACCGTATTGGACATATTCAAAGGCTACATCATAGATTTCTCTGTTGCCTACATTGCTAATTATTGTCCAATCATGCGGCAATGATTTTTCTGAGCCTTCTATGGGTATATAAAAAGCAGGCCAACTCCTTGGCTCTATTGATATATTTTTTGATGGAGGTGCTCCGCCATCAACAGACTCGCCATCATCCAGCTCGATATGTTTTGTTATGACCTCGGCACTTTCGATGACAAAACGCAAAAAACTGCCCACTTTTGCGGCATCTGTCGGCACTTGGTCCATGAGCTTTAAAACAGTTTCACCCATGCTCTCAAAGTGACCCATCTCCATGAAATTAAGAGCCGCTTCTAGGGCTGTACCAAAAATGTCTTTTGACTGTGCCAGCATTATGTCCATGCCAGGTGCCATGAAGATGCTTCTTATTGTGGTTGCTAAGTTTGTAGTCATAGCAACAAACATAAAAGCATTGCTGAATTGGCTTGGCCTTCTATTGTTTATAGACCCTTCTGCATCGCCATGGACAAGAATTAAGGATGCTTCGGGTTTGCTGCTTTTTTCATTGGGTATAATAAACGCCGCTCCATCAAAGCCAAATGTGATGAGCAAACGCCTTGCTTTAAGCAGATAGTTTATAGAGGGGTTGTTTTGAATTTCGTAGATAAGCTCTGTTGCTGTGCGTTCCCAAGATATTTGGCGGCTTATGAAAGCCCCTGCTTTGCGCAACACATTGGCATCTAGGAATAAAAAGCAGTTTTTGGCCACTTTTTCAAATTGCTCTGGGTCTGGCAAAGCTTTATCTGATGCCCAAATAGCAAATCTGGAATCGGGAATATCTAGCCCGCCATGCCCCTCATCCCATACAAGAAGCAGGTCTGATGGTACATCTGGGTTGCCAAAGACTTCTTTTACAATATTGCCCTCGGTTTCGCCTTCTTCATAGCCGAGATATCTGCTAATGCCGTGGTATGGCACATTGTCTGTACCCATCATCTTGCGTACATCATAATAGTCCCTGCGGTAAAGATTAGAATCAGGGTGAGCCATGCCAACACCAAGACTTACGCCTTCTTCGGCATTCTCTAATGCTATGCGGATTGAGCGTATTGGTAAGGCTATGCCGCCTAGCATGGCTGATTTATGAAATTTGCCGTTTTTTGTGTATGTAAAGACTATGGTGTTTGCGTGGCCGTAGAGGATTATGTTCATGGAGGGTCTCCTTTTTAAAATATAGGGTCGGGTTGCGGTCGCCCGCAACCCGACCCTACGAATGGTGTACTACATAAAGTTTTCTGGGTTAAGGCATTTTAGTTCATCTACAATATAACGCCCATCTTCACGCACTAATACATCATCAAAATACATATTGCCGCCGCCGTATTCTGGGGTTTGTATGAAAACCAAATCCCAATGCACAGCAGATTTGTTGCCATTGCAAGAGATGTCGTAGGCATTGCCTGGGGTCAGATGAATGCTGCCCGCAATTTTTTCATCAAAGAGCGTGTTTTTCATAGGCTTGTTGATAAATGGGTTTGTGCCTATGGCAAATTCGCCTATGTAGCGTGCGCCTTCGTCTGTATCCAAGATTTCATTGATTTTTTCTGTGTTGTTTGCTGTAGCTTTAACAATCTTGCCGTTTTCGAACTCAAATACAACATTTTCGTATGTATAGCCCTGATATACACTTGGGCAGTTGTAAGAAATTTTGCCGTTTACGCTGTTTTTGACAGGTGCGAGATATACTTCTCCATCAGGAATGTTGAATTTGCCGTCACAATTAATAGGCGGCATATCTTTGATAGAGAAAGAAATATCTGTGCCAGGGCCTGTTAGGCGTACCTTGTCGGTTTTTTTCATATATTCTACCAGCTTTTCTTGTGCGGCAGAAAGCTTGCTATAATCTAGGTTGCATACATTGTAATAAAACTCCTCAAAGCCTTCAAGGCTTGTGTCCATGGCGTATGCAAAGCCATAGTTTGGATAAATCATTACGCACCATTTTGTTTTTGGTACGCGGATTTCGGAATGTACTTTCTTTTGGTAAAGAGATAGATACTGACCCATTTTGTCACCTGGCACATCGGCTAGTTCGGATGGGTTAAGGTCGCCACGTATGCCTACATATGCATCCATTTGGCTCATCATTGCCGCATCTACCTCAGCATGAATCTTTTGTTGCTCTTGTGTGCTGCCTAGCAAAAGCTCGCGGCGGATGCTGTTTAGGTAGGTGTTTACAAAAGGCACGCCTCCTACTTTGTACACTTCTTTAACGATTTGGCGTACAAGTGGCATAGATTCTGCACCGAAATGCTGGATGAGGATTTTCTCGCCTTTTTTGAGGTCTACAGAGTAGTTTACGATGGTCTTTGCTAGCTTTTCGATTCTTTGGTCCATTTTGATTTCTCCTTTTTGGTTTTTATTTTATTTCCACTTTATGGTGGATATTAGTTCTTTTGCGAAGCTTAGGGCATCTGTGGCTTCTTGCTTGCTGAGTTCAATAAAATTTTCTGGATAGTTTATTTTCTGATAGGTTTTTAGCGTAGAAGTCATTTCTTCATGTCTTTCATTTCGCTCAAGCCCGCCTAGCATGGCAACCAACTTATAAGATTCAGCTATATCATTATCTTGAGCAAACATTCCTACGGTTTCGTTTGAGAATAAACCCAACATGTTTTGAGCTTCACGTAGACTTCTATCCCCTATGTATTTATCATTAATTGAATCCATAATCAAGTTCGCCTACATACATTTTCACTTTTCACTTGCAATATTTTTTCAAGCCGTTATAATAATTATAATGCTGTTGTGATGTAATAGCAATAGCAAAATGCATACAAAGGACAATAATTTATGGCTATGATGAGAATAGACAAGCTTGTTTCACAATACGGCTTTGGCAGCCGCAAAGAGGCAAAGGCTATATTTAAACTAGGTGTGGTTACGGTGGATGGCGAGGTGGTTACAAACCCGCAAATGCGCGTAGACCCCGAGATATCTGAGGTGTACGTTGGTGACGTGCTTATAGAATACGAAAAATACATCTATGTGATGATGAACAAGCCTGATGGTGTAATATCTGCCAGCTACGACGAGGAAGAAGAGACGGTTTGTGACCTTTTGGATGAAAGTCACCAGTGGCACAATCTCTTCCCTGTGGGGCGGCTAGATAAGGACACCACAGGGCTGATAATACTTACAAATGATGGCGGCTTTGCGCATAGGGCGTTGTCCCCTAAAAAGCACGTGGAAAAGGTCTATGTAGCGAAGGTGGACAGAGAGCTTGTTGAAAAGGACATAAAGGCTTTTGCATTAGGCATAACATTAGATGATGGCTACAAGACCTTGCCTGCTGTCCTAGAGCCTATGGGAGAGCTGCAGGCGCGTGTTATCATAAAAGAGGGCAAGTTTCATCAGGTAAAGCGGATGTTTGAAGCCATAGGGGCTAGCGTTACCTCTCTTAAAAGGGTGACTTTTGCTGGTATAGAGCTGGATAATGACTTAACAGAGGGCGAATTTCGCAGACTTAATGAAAATGAGATGAATATTATTTCTAACCTACTTTCAAAGGATTAGTCCGCCGCATACTATACTATAACGGACGGAGAATTGAGGATAAATATATGGATAAAAAAGTTGTTGCTGTAATATTTGGTGGTGTATCTGGCGAGCATGATATTTCTAAACTTTCTGCTGCAAGCGTGATAAATGCGCTGGATGAGGATAAATATTTTGTACTACCTATTTACATCACGCAGGATGGTCGCTGGCTTATGTATGATGGGGCAAAAGAAAATATCAAAAATCTGCAATGGGAAAAATTTGGAACGCCTGTAGTGCTAAGTCCAGATGCGGCGCATCATGGCATATTACGCCTTGTGGGCGAAAAGTTTCGTGTGATACATGTGGATGTGGCTTTTCCTGTGATGCATGGCAAAAATGGGGAAGATGGCACTGTGCAGGGACTTTTGGAGCTTGCGGGCATTCCTTATGTGGGCAGCGGCGTAGCGGCAAGTGCGATATGCATAGATAAAATTCATACAAATATGATGGCTGAAAAGATAGGCTTAAAACAAGCGCAATATCTCACATTTAATAAAAAAGATTTGGGAGATAATGTTGACGAAATTGCGAAAAAAATAAGATATGAGCTAAAATACCCATGCTTTGTGAAGCCTGCTACAACAGGCTCTTCTGTAGGGATTAGCAAGGCGCGAAATAAAAAAGAGCTTATTGCTGCCCTGCATGAAGCATCGAAGCATGACGGCAATATCATTGTAGAACAAATGATGACAGGGCGCGAGATAGAATGTGCTGTGCTTGGCAATGACAATCCTGCGGCATCCACTGTGGGTGAGAGAATTTTTGAAACCGAATTTTATGATTATGATGCAAAATATCATGATAATAGGTCTAAAGTGGTAGTGCCAGCCGAATTGCCAGAGTATGTAGTGGAGCAGATAAGGCAGCAATCGCTTGATATATACCGCATCACGAGATGCAAAGGATTGGCTAGGGTGGACTTTTTTTTAGATGCTGAGGGCGAAGTCATTTTTAATGAAATAAATACCATGCCTGGTTTTTATGAAATTTCTATGTATGCTAAATTATGGAATTACGAGGGCATGGCATATGAAGAGATAGTGGATAAATTGATAGAATTGGCGGTGGAGTAGCATTTTGACAAACGATAGACCGATAGGGATTTTTGACTCTGGTGTGGGTGGGCTAACGGTGGCGCGGCAAATAATGACAGCATTGCCGCACAGCAAACTGGTATATTTTGGCGATAGTTTGCGTGCGCCATATGGCGGTCGTCGCCCAGAAGAGCTTGTGCAATTTTCGCGCGAGATTATAGATTTTTTGCATAGCAAGAATGTAGCGGCTTTGGTGGTGGCTTGCGGCACTATCAGTGCCACCATTTTTGATGATGTGAAGCAGATGACGGATGTACCCATAATGGGCATGTTGGATGCAGGGGTGGAGGCGGCTCTTGATGCTACAAAATCGGAGCGCATAGGCATTATAGCTACAGCGGGGACGATAGCAAGCCGCGCACATGAAAGGGCTATAGTGGCTAAAAACCCTGATGCCAAGGTATTTGCTATGCCCTGTCCGCTTTTTGTGCCACTTGTTGAAGAAGGCTGGCTGGATAATGATGTGGCGCAGCTTGTGGCACAAAAATATTTGGCGCAGTTGGCGGAAAATGATATAGATACGCTCATTTTGGGCTGTACGCATTATCCATTGTTAATTGATAGCATAAAAGCCGCTCTGCCTGTGGATATTAAGATAATAGACCCTGCTGTGAGATTGGCGGAGGATTTGGCTAAGATGATACTAGATTCACCAAGCACACAGCCCAATCACGAATTTTATGTAAGTGGAAATAAAGACAAATTCGACCAAATTTCGTATATTGCATTGAATAAATCTTTTGATGCAAAGGAGATGCGGCTATGAGTGATGTTAGGGGCTATATTATTGCTATGATGGTGGCTGTGGTGCTGTCTGCTGTGGATATTGCGTACGAAACGGCGCATTTGCAAGATAATGCATCGGTGCTAGAGGCTGTGCTTGCTATTTCTACTGCGAATCGACATGCTACATTTCCAGAGCCATATGAAAATCTTGATGAGATTTTGCGGCGGTTTATGACACAGAATTTGGATGCAGATAGGGATTCTGTAATTGCCGAGCGCATTGCGCAGTACAGAGAATTGGATATGACAAGACCTGTAGAGCTTACACACGAAGAAATTATCTATGAATTAGATTTCTTATTCAACGTGCTTAGGTATGGCTATCCTGCATATCAATACTTTGGAGGCGATGAGGTTTTCTTGCCGTTAAAGGAAATAATGCTAGAGGAACTAGCGCAAATGACCAATCCTCTTAGTGCAGATGCATACTTAGCTCATTTGTTACAACCGTTTCTTAGAAGTGTAATTATTGATAATCACTTCTGGATAGACCATCACCCCATGGGTGTAGGTAGTCAGCAATATATGAACGATAATTTGGTTATCCGCAAAGTGGATTTGGATTTTCTTGTAGAAATTGATGGGATGAAGTACAAAATCCTATATGTAACACATCCAGATGGACATGAAATAGAGGGACTCTTACCTACATTAACACGAGATGGGGAATTTGCTTGGGCGTTTGGCTATGTGGATTTTCTCATTACAGCATGGCAGCCAACCTTTGAAATTACTGTAAACCTCGAAAATATTGATACAGGCGAAAACAATGTGCGCACTGTAAGTCTAACCCCCATCCCAAATGCTAATGTTTCAAACGATATATTTGCAACAAGAGAAAGGCAAGGAATTACAATTCTGGAAAACAGAAGACTGCCATTTTCCGATGCTGAACCACTTGTGTTAGAATTTGTGGATACTGGTGCAACTCTGCGCGATGAGCCGATACTTATTTTGGATTTAAGAGGTCATCGCGGTGGAATAGATGGATATACGTTTCAATGGATTTATCAATATACAGGTCAGAATCCTAATTTTCATATGATGTTCACGCACATAAGACTGTATTCAAAAACAGTGAATGCAATAGCCGTTGGTATGGAAGCTGTGTCGCCGCCAGATTGGCAGATATGGGGCGATAGCTCTGAGCATGGATTTATTCAAAACGAAAACTTTTTAATTGTTTTAATGGATAATGCAATTGGTTCAACTGGTGATGTATTTGTTGGCTATCTACGGCAATTAGAAAATGTGTTGTTTGTAGGTGCTAATACTGGAGGGGTACTTATAACTGGAAATGTTGGGGGAATAACTCTGCCATTAAGTAGATTTGATGTGAATTTTGGCGTTTCGTTGAACATCCGTCCAGACCTATCACAATTTGAGGGCGTGGGTTTTATGCCCGACTTATGGGTACCGCCGCAAGATGCATTGGAGCGGGTGCTAAAGTTTATAGAGAGATATGATATTTTGGAAGAGATGCAGTAGAGTCGGCAGAGTCGGTTCTCAGTTGCCCAAGGGTTGCCCCTAAGAATTATAACATGAGAGGGAATGTATGCCGAATTTCTCGCAAATATTGTCATTTCTAATGCAAATTCTGCCATTTATCAATATTCTTTTTGCTGCCACGGTTATTTTTACCGAAAGGCGCAGCCCTGCCGCTACTTGGGCGTGGCTTATGGTTATTTTTCTTGTGCCGTATTTTGGGTTTTTGTTATACATGTTGATAGGTATGGAGAGCAGAAAATATCGGATTTTTGCGGCAAAATACCGTCAAAATCAAGAAATGCTACAAGAGATAAATGCCAAGCGGCTAGAGGGCTTGGCATTTATGCATTTGCCCAATGCGCAGAAGCACATTGCGGATTTTGAGGCAAGCACGAGGGTTATGCATATTTCCGATTTGCTTTATCTTAACCATGCATCAGGCGGCGGATATTTTACTAAGAATAATCAAATGGATATTTTGGCGGATGGGCAGACGAAGTTTGCGCGGCTTTTTGAAGACATAGAAAATGCCGAAAGCTTCATTCATATGCAATATTATATCTATAGAAACGACGATTTGGGGCGCGAGATTGTGGCGGCCTTGGCGAAAAAGGCAACTGAGGGCGTGGAAGTGAGACTGCTTATAGACGGAATGGGTAATTTTGGCATGAGTAAGCGAATTTTTCGTCCGCTTATTGAGGCGGGTGGTCAGCTTGGGATTTTTTTACGACCGCATTTTTTTCGTGCTAATTTTCAAAATCACCGCAAGATATGTGTGATAGATGGTAAGGTTGGCTATATTGGCGGCTTTAACATTGGCGACGAATATATGGGCAAAGTGCCGCGCTTTGGGGCTTGGCGAGATTTGCATATACGCATTTATGGCGATGCCGCAAAAGAGCTTGGCTTGCATTTCATAATGGATTGGAATTTTGTTGACCCCCACCACAAGATAGAAGCGAGTGAAAGATATTTTCCTTTGACATTGCCGCGTGAAGAGCAAGAATGCCTTATGCAGATAGTTTCTGGTGGACCAGATACAAAATGGCCAAATATCTATAATGGGCTATCCAAGATGATTTCGGAGGCAAACCAGCGCATATATATCCAAACGCCATATTTTGCGCCAGATGATAATATTTTTGAGAGCCTGAAGATAGCTGCGCTTTCGGGCATAGATGTGCGAATAATAATCCCTGCTAACCCTGACCATCCTTTTGTTAAGTGGTGTTCGTTGTCATATCTTGGCGGGTTATTGACGGCAGGGGTGAAATGCTATCAGTATACTGAGGGATTTATTCACTCCAAAATGCTGATAATTGATGATATTGTGACATCTGTAGGAACAACAAATATGGATATGCGCAGCTTTAAGCTAAATTTTGAAATAAACGCATTTATATACGATAGAGATATGACAAAATGCTTTTTGGAACAATTTGACAAAGACCTAGAAGATAGCGCAGAAATAACATTGGAGGCTTATGAAAACCGCAGTTGGTGGCAAAAGATAAAGGAGGCTTTTTCGCGGTTGCTTTCGCCGCTTTTGTAAAAATATCTGGACAATATAATGTTTTTGGTGTAGAATGGACATGTCCAATATTACAATAATCTTACATTTTGGAGGAATTATGAGTTTATACGAAAATTGGGTAAGGAATGCATATGACCATAACGGCAATGTGATAAAAAAGTTTTGGGATGTACACATGCCCCTTGAGCAAAAAATATATGAGGATATGCTGACTACTAAGAATGCAGAGATATCTGGCACTGTGTCAGAGCTTGCAGAAAAATATGGCATGGGGCTTGAATCTGTCATTGGTTTCTTGGATGGCATATCTGGCGCACTGGACGTAGAGCTTGATGCCAGCGAACTAGCGGAAGACAGCAAAGTTGATGCTAAAGTAGATTTTGAAACATTGTATAAAAAAATGGTGGAATATGATGCAAAGCATCTGATGGCCTTGCCAGAATGGGACAATGTTTTTGATGCCAATGAGCGAGACCGCCTGTATAAAGAGCAAAAATCATCCGCTACTGTGGTACGCGAAGGCGATAAAATAGGGCGCAATGACCCTTGTGTATGCGGCAGCGGCAAAAAATATAAAAAATGCTGTGGTGCTGCATGAATACTATTGTAAAAAGCCTTCTTGACCCAAATACATGCATGACAAATATAAAAAATGCGGCTGAAATTATCAAAGCGGGTGGGCTTGTAGCTTTTCCGACAGAAACGGTATATGGGTTGGGTGCGAATGCATTGGATGTGGAGGCTTGTGCTAAGGTGTATGCGGTAAAAGGTCGTCCATCTGATAATCCGCTTATAATGCATATTACGGATGAAATGACGCTGGGTGGAATAGCAAAAAATGTGCCAGATACGGCAATAAAGTTAATGGATACTTTTTGGCCAGGGTCGCTTACTGTTATCTTGCAAAAAGATGAGGCTGTGAAGTCAGATTTTGATACCGTGGCTGTTCGTGTACCAAAAACGATGTGGGCTAGATTACTGATACATCACGCTGGTGTGCCTATAGCCGCACCTAGTGCGAATCTCTCTGGGCGACCAAGCCCTACAACGGCGGCGCATGTGCTAGAGGATTTGGGCGGCAACGTTGACATGATTTTGGATGGCGGCGCATGTGATGTTGGGTTGGAATCAACCGTGATTGATTGCTCTGATGGCACACCGACTATCTTGCGGCCAGGAGCTGTTACGCGTGAGATGATAGAGGACTTGATAGGCTCTGTAAATATGGTATATGAAGTGTTAGGTGATGAAGCTCCAAAATCCCCTGGCATGAAATATAAGCATTATTCGCCGAATGCTAGGGTGACTGTGGTTATAGGCGATACTGAAAAGGTGGCTGCAAAACTAGAAGAACTGGCATCTTCAAGCGACAAAAAGACGAGGGTTATTACAGCGAAAGATATGGGCGGCAACCATGAAGCCATTGCTGCAAATCTTTTTGATATTTTGCGGCAATGTGATGAATTGGGATTGGGAGAAGTGTTTATTGAAGGCGTAGAGGAAGAGGGGCTGGGCGTGGCTATAATGAATCGCTTGAAAAAAGCTGCCTCTTACAATATTATTAAGGTGTGACGATGAAGGCAGTATTATTTGTGTGTACGGGTAACACATGCCGTAGCCCTATGGCGGCAGCTATTGCGAATAAATTGTTTGGTGAGCGTGGCATTAAGGCTGCGGCTGATTCTTGCGGGGTTTTTGCCGCGGATGGTGCAAATGCTTCAATGAATTCTATTGAGACTATGAAAGATGGTTGGGACATTGATATTTCTGGTCATAAAGCCAAAATCACCAACGAAATACTTTTGGATAATGCAGACATTGTTGTAACGATGACAATGGGTCATAAAAGTCATATAATCTCGCTTTATCCTAATTTTGCGGATAAAGTTTATGCCATAGAAGAGCTTGATGGTGAAGGCCGAGATATTGACGACCCCTTCGGCGCAAGTCTGGATATTTATATGCAATGCGCACGGCAAATAGGGCAGTTTATAGAGAGTTTTGAGTGGGAGTGATATTTATGATAGCACTTGGCTGTGATGGCGCGGGCTACGAGCTTATGCAATCTGTGAAAGCGCATTTAAGTGGAAAGGGCATAACATATAGAGATTTTGGTGCTAACAGTGATGCTCCGAGTGATTATCCTGTATATGCCAAACTGGTAGCGGAAGCCGTGCTTTCTGGCGAATTCCAAAAGGGTATAATAATATGCGGTACAGGCATTGGTATAAGCATAACCGCAAACCGTTACAAGGGTGTGCGTTGCGCGCTTTGTCATGATGTGTTCTCTGCAAAATCTACACGACTGCATAATGACTCCAATGTGCTTGCCATGGGCGGCAGGGTTATAGCTAAAGGGCTTGCTTGTGAGATTGTGGATGCTTGGCTGGACACAGAGTTTTCTGGCGAAGAGAGGCACATTAGGCGTATTGCTATGATGGAGGATTAATGATGAAACAATTGATTGTGGTTGCAGATATGGAGGGTGCTTCTGGGATTTTTGAGGATAATGTAAAATGGCTTTACAATGGTGAAGATGAATGGCGAAAATATGGGCGTGATTGCATAACATCCGATGTTTTGGCTGTGTGCAATGCCGCTGTGGATTTTGGTATTGATGATATTTTGCTTTATGATATGCATTTCGCGGGCAATCCAGAATTTAATATACTGCTGGACAAGCTACCTTCGTGTGTGCGGATATTTGATGTTCCAGACAGGTGTTTTGACTGGAGGAGAATACGTGGTCAAGCAGTGCAAAATCCATTTGGTATTATTACTGTTGGGCAACATGCCAGATATGAAACGGCAGATGCTTATTTTGAACATACGATTCAGTCGCCGCCTATCAAAAATTTTTTTATGAATGGACTACATATCGCAGAGATTGGTTCGGCAGTGCTTAGTTTTAAAGGCGTGCCGTATCTAGCAAATATTGGCTGTCAAGCATCCATGCAGGAAGCTCTGGAGCTTTCCGAGGACATTATTTGCATACCAGTCAAGGACAAGGCAAGGGGCTGGAAGCCATCGCCGCAAGAAACATATACGCTGATATATGAAAGCACAATGAAGGCTCTAAAACGAGCGGGCAAGGTCAAAGGTGTGAACCTTGCACCGCCATACGCTTTCTCTATGGAATTGTGCGAAGGATACGAATACGATACAAATGCAGAAATAAGTTGGAAGGGTATAGTTCATGAGCAAATAGCGGAATGGACAGCTCCTAGCTTAGAAATAGGGCTTGAGCTATTTAATGATGTTCGTGCATTATTAAAGCGAAAAGCTTAATAGAATCGAGGAAAAATAATGCCTTACGAAGAATATATATACCATAATTGGTTGCTGTACATAGCGGCTTTTGCCACATCTTTTGGTATTTGCCTGCTCTTAACACCATGGGCTAGAAAAGTGAGCGTAAAGCTAGGGGCGGTGGATAAGCCTAAGCCGCGTGGAATGCATAAAAAGCCTATACCACGTATGGGCGGCATAGCTATTGTGCTTGGTTTTATGGCAACAATGGCAATAGCTGCAATATTTATGGAAGAGATACGCACTCTGCAATTTGCGGGTTTTGTTGTAGGTGCATTGATCATTGTAGGTTTAGGGATGTTGGATGATATCCATGACCTTAGCGCGAAATTAAAACTGGCTGTACAGATTGTAGCGGCATTGGTGGTTGTTTTTACGGGTACACGCATTGAGTTTATAGGATGGCCATATCATGAAGTTTTTACAACGCTTTCTGTACCCATCACCATTATTTGGATTGTGGGGCTTGTGAATGCCGTGAATCTGATAGATGGTGTGGATGGGCTTGCGGCGGGCGTAACATCTATTGCGTCACTATTTTTAACAATCTTGTGTATAATGACAGGTAGCCCGCTTGCTGTGGTTTTTGCGGCTACTTTGGCTGGTTCGTGCCTTGGATTTTTGCCACGAAATTTTAGTCCAGCGGATGTAATCATGGGAGACACAGGTGCTACATTTCTTGGATATGTGCTTGCGGTTTCGTCAATCATTGGCGTTTTTAAGGGCTATGCTCTGCTTAGTGTTGCCATAGTGGGCTTTGCTGTTGCCTTGCCTATTGTGGATACGGCTTTTGTAATGATAAAGCGGGTGCTTAGCGGTAGGTCTCCTATGTCGGCAGATAGGGGTCATCTTCATCATAAATTGATAGATGCGGGACTTTCAGCAAAGCAAACGGTAATTGTGCTTTATGTTGTAAGTGCTGTGGCGGGCGGTGTGGCTATAATGATAGCGGCACAGAATATTTACGCCTTAGTGATAGGGCTTACGGCACTTTTAGTTACAGTTTCGATAATTTATGCTTACAGAAAGAGGGTGGGCGATAATGGTCAAAAATCTGAAGAATCTCAACCAGATGAATCAAAATCTGAATCAGAATAAATTTAATGTAGGCTATCGTGTGGGCTTTAATGGTCTTTTGCCAGATAAAACCCTTGCCTTGCCTGGGTTTATGGCTTTGACACAGGAAGCATCGTTATTTCATACTTTTTCTATACCTAATGCTTTTGATTATTATGATGAAATGAACTGGGTTTGGGTGCTAACACATTGGCAAGTGGAAGTAGCTGGATATCCTAAAGTTGGCGATGAAATCAATATTTCTACATGGCCTGTGCGCTTTAAGGGATACTTTGGTGAGCGCGGGTTTGAAGCTGTTGATGCGGCGGGCGGACAGCTTTTGGCGGCTAATTCCAATTGGATTTTGCTAGACCGCAATACACTAAAGCCCGTGCGTCCAACAGAGTATATTTGTGCTAAATATGGCGAAAACTATCCCTTCCTAGTAGAAAAAGATTTTGGCTTGCCTAAGCATGATGATTTTGAGATGCTCTCCAGCCATAATTATATTACCAGCCGCCGAGATATTGATACTAATAGGCATGTTAATAATGTGAAGTATTTGGAGTGGGTGTATTGCTATATCCCAGAAGAGATTTATCATAATTATCGCGCAAAATCGCTGAAGGTTGCGTATAAAAAAGAAACTTTGCTGGGCGACCATATAGAAATAAAATTATTTCAGCGAAAAAATGGTGACGATATAGAAATTTTTTCGGTAATTGAAAGAGATGGACAAGTTTCGACGGAAATTTATATGCTTTGGAAGCTTATTTGAAGCCATTCTTGCATATTTTAAAATTTATTTAAATTTTTGTAAAAAAACGCTTGACATTGAATATGAAACATGATATTATGAATATCGTCGCTTTTGTAGCGGCTATATTTTATGAGATTTACCAGCAACACCACCGCCCCTTGAAAACCGAATAATTATGTAAAATTGAAATATAGAACCTTCTTGCATCTTCTTGCATCTTCTTGCATAAGAAGCTCTAAAAGCTCTAGAAATTCTAGAAGTTCTA
>WRBK01000028.1 GCA_009784575.1 Defluviitaleaceae bacterium
CACAATATCCGTTCACACATGAAGATGCTACAGCTGAGACCGGAGAAAATCATAGCATTTTTTAATGGAGAGTATACTGGTTACGCCGCGTAATTGGCGCATGGTTTAATTGGGGGAGTAATATTTACAGAATATGAGGAAAAGTTAGCTATGCTTAATGATGAGCAGTTTGGGAGGCTGATGAGGGCTATATTTCAGCGTGAGGCTACGGGGGAAATAACTATAGAGCTTGATGCTATGTCGCAGATGGCACTTGGGTTTATATCTGGGGATTTGGATAGGGCTAGGGAGAAGTATAATCAGAGTATTGAAAATGGCAAAAAGGGTGGCAGACCTAGAAGCAAGGATAAGGTGGATGAAACCCAAAATAACCTGAGCATAACCCAAAATAACCCAGACATAACCCAAGATAACCTAAATGAACCAGAGGCTAACCTTAATGTAGATGTTGATGTTGATGTTGATGTTGATGTTGATGTTGATGTTGATGTTGATGTTGATGTTGATGTTGATGTTGATGAAGATGCAAATGAAGATGTTAATGATGCCATCCCCAAAAGCCCTAAAGGCATTGTGCGTGAGGTTATAAACCATTTAAACAAATGCTGTAAAACCAATTTTGACCCCGAATCTAAAAACTCTGTGGGTGTTATTAGGGCGCGGATAAAAGAGGGCTATAGGCTAGAGGACTTTATATGCGTTATAGATAAAAAATATAGGCAGTGGCATGACAGAGATGACATGGCGCATTATTTGCGACCCATTACGCTTTTTGGTAATAAGTTTGAGGGATATTTGAATGAGAGGGAGGTGCAAAAGCCAGAGAGGGCAGAGCATGGGGCTGTTAAGCGTACCAAATTTCAGAATTATGAGCCTAGGAAGTGGGATTATGATGCTATGGCTAAGGCGGAGGAGAGGTTAGTTGATGAGTATATTAAAGGGTATGGGGCGGGGTAAGGAGTAACACTTTGTTTATCGTCAAAATATGATGTACAAGATGGACAAATATAGTAAAATGCCATCAATACAGTCATAAAGGAGAGTGTTACAAATGTTACTATTGCATGACAAGGAGCATGACAAAGAACCAAGAAAACCGCGCAAGTTGCAACTTTGCGTAGCACCTTGTGGTAGCCGCAAACCAGGGCCTCCAGGACCAAAAGGAGAGCAAGGACCAAGGGGACCGCGTGGCTTCACAGGTGAGCAAGGACCAAGAGGGCATAGGGGCTTGCCAGGGCCACCAGGCGAAGATGGTCAACGGGGCGAACAAGGCAGGCAAGGGCCTGCTGGAGTACAAATTTACGGCGGCATTACGAATGTGGAGCATGGCAGCATTACGCTATGGCCTAATGTGTGTGAGCGCGTGCATTTTGACGGCATTTTGCCACATAATGGCATTGGGCTTACACATCAAGATAGCATTGAGATTCTGGAAGCTGGCAACTATATGTTGCATTTCCATCTTTCATGCAGGATTTTTGAGCCACATATCGTTACGCTGACGGTGGACAAAAATGACATGCCTATGTGGCAAGCGAAGGCAATACAGGTGGGCGAAGACATTAGCCTAAGGGAGCTGCATGGCACGACCATAATTTCGGCAGAAAAAGGCGATATTATTGACATGAAGCTACACGCTGACCAGCTTACGAGCCTTGTGCTACCAGAGAGTACGAATGCTACGCTGATGGTGATGAAATTAGGGATGGCATTGTAATATGCTATATAAAGGCGGTCACTAATGATGCAAGCATCTACATGACCGCCTTTACAAAATTGCATTTACACATTTCTTAATTTTACTACACTATTAGATGTGCCTATTTTCACCTTTGCTCTTTTTGCCGCTGTGTCATAGCTGGCGTTTTTGCCGCTAAAGTAGTTTTTGGACATTTCGTTTACAATCATATTTGGTAGTTCGCTATCCACGCGCCCATTAGATGTGGATGCTTGCAGCATAGTTGACACATCATGCGGTACATATATTGTTACGCCGCCATTTGATGTATGCGCCTCTATTACGCGCTCGCCTTCCCAGTCCTGTCCTGTTGCACCTCTGCCTTTAGCAAAGATATTTTCCATTTTTATGCCCGCATTGGATGTCTTGATGTATAACTGCTCTATGTCACAATATTCGGTAATTACCTTGCTGTTAGATGTCGTTAGTCTTGCTATTTGTGCCGTGGAATCTTCTAGGTCTATCTTTGAATTTGATGTCTCAAAATCTATGTGATTTGCCGTTACTTTTTCGGCTTTTATGGAGGAATTGCGCGTGCGGGCTACTATTTCATCGCATTCCACATTTTCCACACGTATGGATGAATTTTTTGTGATAAGGTGAGCGTTGCGGCATTTTACACCCTCTAGCTCCACGCTAGAATTTTTGCTTTCGCCATGGATGCTCTCTACAAAGATGCCGCGTGGCACTTCTGCTTGTATGGCAAGCGAGCGCATTGCGTTGTAGTCATATAGCACCTCGAAGCCGCCGCCCGCCTCGTTTACAACTATCTGTGCATCTGGACGTTTTGGATTGTATTTGCATGTTATGCGTATGCGGTCTCCGTCATATGGCTTTATCTCTACTTTGCTGTTTTTGCCTAACAGCTTTAGTTGGGATATGGACTGGGCTATGGGGTCGGATGTGTAGGTAAAGATGGATTTGTTTTTGCTACTGCCAAAGCCAAATACATTGTTTAGATTGATGTGAATGTCCACATCATCTAGCCCTTCAACAAAATTCCCTACACTTTCTTTTATACGGTCACCAAGGCTTGACATACTAGAAGCAAAATCGCTGTCAAAATCTACATGAACATGGATATCATCGTCATCTTCGCTATGCTTGTTTGGATTTATCTGCCTTGGGTCTGTATATTTGCCGCGGCTTGATGCTTTTTGGTCTTTCTCAAATTGTGCCATAAGCTCAAGCGATTGTTCTACTGTTATTTTGCCTTCTGCTAGCATTTCTAAAATTTTCACTTTGCCTTCGTTCATAATATGCCCCTCCCTTCTCGTAATTTTAGTGGCGGCGATACAAACTCATCATCGCGATTGTGTTTTGGTTTTCCATTTCTTGTCTGTATGCTTGGTTGCGGTTTTCTGTAGATGTTATTCTTATGCCTCTAAAGATTTTTGTGATTTTTGTCATGATAGTTCCTCCTCTAATTTTGTTCGCTGATTTTTGTCAAAAAATGGTATAAAGTTTTCGATAATGTCTATGTCCGTTTTGGTTTTGTAGAAATGCTCTGCTATTATGTCTCTGTGTTTGCGGTTAAAGGCGGGCATATTGTCCTCTATTATTTCGTATTCGCCCTCTTCTAACAATTTTTCAAGAGCCGTAGCTTTTAGTTCATTGCTCATGTGGCTTGATATTTGCTCTAGTATGTCATAGTCCCTTTCCTCCAGAACATGCTCCACCACTGTGCCGCGCTGGGCTTGGTTGCAATATGGCAGTATCTCATCTAGGGCTAAGTGGTAGTCGCTCATATTAAGCAGGGCGGCTATGGTATCCGACTTTTGCGCCGTGCCTAGATATACGAAGAAGTCTAGGTCTAGTGCCAGCTCTGCTAGGCTATCTGCTTGTTGCAAGCTTGCTATAATCTTTTCAAAGAGCGGTGTGTCCACTAGCTTTTGTATGCTATCGTCCTTGCCCTCATCTGCTCGCCCTGCGTTTAGTATTTCATCCACGCCTATCTCTAACAGCTTTGAGATGTCTGGCAAAAAAGCCATGTCGGGCAGGTTTTCGCCCCGCTCCCATTTGGAGACCGCTTGGGGAGAAACACCTAGATGCTCTGCCACGTCGCCTTGGGTTAGACCATGGTGGCGGCGTGATTTTTTTAAAAACTTTCCTATGCTTGCTATATCCAATTGCTTTCCCCCTCTCTGAATACTATAATATCATGGTCAATGTATAAAAACAATAAACCAAAGGTTGAATTTCGGTTTAATTTCTGATATAATTTTAGAATCGTAGGGACAGAAGGGGTTAAGTGGTTTGTATGGATGCAGATATTAGAAGAAGGATTCGTGAGGTAAAAGATATAGATGAAGTGATTCGGGAAAATCAGGAGGAATTGGAAGAGTCCAAGGAATCAAAGGAATCCAAGCAACCCAAAAAGAAATCCAGAATATCCTTTACAAAGCTAGCCGCACTTTTGCTTGCTACGGCGGCTTTGGTGCTTGTGCTTGCCGAAGTTTTGGGCATTACAAGCAATCTTGAGACCTTTTTTAACCCGCCTATGCATTTTGTAGAAACAGCATATATTACGCATGAAGTAGGGGCGGCGGCGCAGATTGCCACATCCCATAGCGGGTTTTTTCTTATGACGCGCGATGCTGTGCGCTTTCATAATACCGATGGCACAGAGATTTTTCGGCATGGGCATACCATTACAAATCCCATAACGTTTAGCCGAGGCAGCCATGTCGCTATTATGGCACAGGGCGGCAGGGTTTTTCATGTTTATAATACGCAAAATTGGATGTATTCTATAGCCACTGATAACCCTATTGTGCGTTTCGCGCTTAGTGCGCAGGGTCTTGTAGCTGTTATGACGGATAGGGGCAATAAGGTTTTTGATTTGGCTGTTCATAACGATGCTGGTGTGGTGATACATGAAGGCGTGGTGGCAGGCGGAAATATTACGCCCATAGCCATGGACATTTCGCCTGATGGGCGGGTTTTGGCTATTTCGTATCTGGACATTAATGATGCGCAGATGAATAGCTTTGTTAGCTTTTTTTCATTAGATGGTAGCCATGTGGGCGCAGAAGATGCCTTTGCGCAAAGCACACAAAATCCTAATCAGATAATTGGGCATATACGGTTTTTAGAAAATGGCAGGCTTGTTGCGGTGTCTGATACGCGCGTGTTTATACTAAATGCCACGGCAGATACCATATGGGAAACAGAGCTAACCAATCGCTTTACGCATCTGGCTTTTTCGGGCAATTGGTTTGCTATTGCCTATGGCGACATTATGCTCAATCGCGATGGCTATGCACCTGGTACGGTGGTTGGCTATGATGCTGATGGTGTTAGGGTATTTCAGCATACTGTGGATGGCGGCGCGGTACATAATCTACAGGCCATGGGCGACTATATTGTAATTGGTGGTAGCGGGCATTTTGCGGGGCTTTCTAGGCGTGGAGACGTGGTTTGGGAGCATACGATAGGCGGGAATATAGGCGGCGTGGGGCTGATGGGCGGCGCAAATGAATTGGTTGTGACCACGCCTACGCAGACGAGTATATTAAGGCGGGTACGCCAGTAGAATAATTGCTCCAAAACACCTAATTGAACCACTTGTGTGTTTTTACGCAAAAGGAGATATCAATGAACTCACTAGACCTTCTCGTAATCATAATAATGGCAATCTGTGTAGGCATAGGTGCATGGCGCGGCTTTGTTCGCACCATACTTGGCTTTTTTAATTTTATTTTAGCGATAATTTTAACAAATATGTTCTACCCACATATGGGGCGGTTTTTGCGTGGCATAGATGGGTTTTTTGATGCCATTTCGGGGGCTATAAAGAATACCCTTGGGCTGGAAGAAATGATATATGGTGCGGCAGTATCCGCAGGTGACCGTGTGGCGGAAAATGTTTTTATACAAGCCCTGCCCCTGCCTGATTTTTTTACGCTAGCCTTGGCAGAAAACAACAGACCAGACATCCATAGTGCCATTGGTGCCATGGGCTTTGCGGACTACATTGCTGGCTTTTTGGCGGGCATCGTTATTAACATTATCTCAATGATTATTGTGTTTATCGCGGTTTTCTTTGGGCTTATGATACTTGCGCGGTTGCTTAATATTATCACAAAGTTGCCTGTGCTAAACACGCTAAACAAGCTCCTTGGCGGTGCTGTGGGGGCTATTTGGGGGCTATTGCTTACATGGCTTGTGCTTGGTGTTGTTGTGATTTATTTGGGCGCGAATACGGCGACGGATGTGGAACAATTGCTTGAAGCATCCGTGATAGCGAGACCACTGAATGAGATGAATTTTGCGTTGAATTTTATAATGAGATTGTTTCCGTAATAAAAATCCACCCCCGCCTTTGCTCTAAAGCGAGCAAAGACATCCCCTCCTCGGAGGGGAATTTTGGGGTGGTTTCATTATGCAGTAATTATTGAACACGCCAGCATATGCCATTGCCGCCGCGTGGCGCAAAACCATTGCCTTGACCTAGACCTCGTCTTTGACCTTGTCTCAAGCCTTGTCCGCCGCATGGTTGCCATGTGCCGTCTTCAAAGAATGGGCAAAACCCCAGCTCTGGGTCAAATTGCCAATTGCCGTCTTCGTCAAATTGGCAAAAACGGTCTTCAGGGTCTAGGAGTTGCCAGCAAAAGCTGCCCTGTTGCCCTATTTGCAGACCAATCTGCTGCCCTTCGCCCTGCCATCCTCTACCGCCGCGTGCAAATACGGCAGTGGTAGCGGTTGCAGACATTATCAACACTAGAATAAGTGCGAAAATTCTTTTGGCTTTCATTTAACCTCATCTCCTTGTTTCAATATAGTGAAATCATTATACACCTTTTCGCCGCCCAAATGATGAATAATATGTAAACAATTTATGAACTTAGGAATATAACAAAAAAATCCCGCAAGCCTTATAGGCCCACGGGATTGCTTTAGTAAATCATTATCTACCAGAGCCGCCTTTGTTGCCGCCTTGGTTGCCGCCATGCTCTTCATGACCTTGGCCGCCTTGAGTGTTATTTTTAGTATTCTTATTGTCCACCTCGTTCATCCTCCTTTCGCGAAAGATTTTATGCTTTGAAGCTTAATGTATCGCGCCTTGCAACCATCCTAGCCTGACCATCTTGCAAGGCGCAGCTCAGAATTTATTCAAAGCACAATACTTTACAAAAGCTATTATTTTCATGTTATGCAAATTTTATACATGCTTTTTTGAAAAATTTGTGATATAATTTTAATCGCAAAGGATGTGAGAATATGAAAAAAGTAGTAGTGGCCATGTCTGGCGGTGTGGATAGTGCCGTTGCGGCATATTTGCTTGTAGAGGCGGGATATGATGTCGTTGGCATCACCATGCAGATATGGCAAAGCGAAAACCCAGATGAGGTGGCAACAAACGGCGGATGCTGCGGCATGACGGCGGCAGAAGATGCGCGCTTTGTATGTCATCAGCTTGGTATACCGCATTATGTGCTTAATTTTCGTGATATTTTTCAAAAAACTGTGATAGATTATTTTGCGGATGAATATAGAGCGGGCAAAACGCCCAATCCCTGCATTGCCTGTAATCGCTATGTAAAATGGCAAGCATTGCTGGATAGGGCAATGGAGCTAGAGGCGGATTATATAGCCACGGGGCATTATTCGCAAATTGTGCGGCATGAAGAGACGGGCAGACTAACCATAAAAGCAAGCGACAACGCAAAAGACCAAAGTTACGCGCTATACAACCTAACGCAGGAACAGCTTGAGCGCACACTTTTTCCTATTGGGGCTATGCCAAAGGATGAGGTGCGCCATCTTGCCGCACAAAAAATAGGCTTGCGTGTGGCACATAAACCAGATAGCCAAGAGATATGCTTTATACCAGATAACAACCATGCCCGCTTTTTGCAAGAGCATTTTGGCGAGCCATTAGCATCGGGGGATTTTGTGGATAAAGAAGGAAATGTGCTTGGTTGCCATAGAGGCATTGGTGCATACACAATAGGTCAGCGCAAGGGGCTTGGTATGGCTTTTGGGCGACCCATGTATGTAAACAAAATAGATGCAGCAAGCAGGCGAGTGGTGTTGGGCGATAATGACACGCTGTTTACGCGCAAAATGACTGTGGAAGATATGAATTTTATGTCACATGATAAGTTTGCAGGCGAGATAAGATGCCACGGAAAGATACGCTATTCGCATAAAGCCTCGCCATGTGTTATTACATATGCAGATGGTGTGGTTTCTTGTGTGTTCGATGAGCCGCAAAGGGCGATAACGCCAGGGCAGGCGGCGGTGTTTTATGATGGTGATAGCCGTGTGATTTGCGGGGGGGCTATAAGTGTATAGTGATATTACCCGAAAACACCAATTTAAGAAAATATCACTATATAGTGTCATGCGAACGACATCACATTGTTTATCAAATAACAGAAGGCACTGTCTTTATTGATGATATACATGATTATAGGCAAATGGATGACAAATCATTGCTTTATCCTTAATTCAACGCACCATCTTTACGGCAACAAAACAAACTGCTCCCCATCACCACATGAAACAAAGGCGCGGTTTCGCCCTGTGTTTTTTGCTTCATAGAGCATATTGTCAGCAAGATTGTACATAGCTGTTTGGTCGTTTTGCATGTCACTTGGTACGATATATGCGCCAATGCTAACTGTTAAATACTGTGATACCTTTGACTTTTCATGTGGAATCTCAAGGGCTGTCACGCGTTTTTGTACCTGAGAGATGATGCTTTTGTAGCCATCCTTTTCTTCATCAAGCCAAACAAGAGCAAACTCTTCGCCGCCTATCCTTGCAGGGAAAACACTGCTGATTTCAAAAGGCTCTGATAATGCCGCCCCAATTTGCCTAAGGCAGTTATCACCCATCACATGACCATAATGGTCGTTGTAGTTTTTGAAATAGTCTATGTCAATAATAGCGCAACACAAGAAATTATCTTTTCCTCTGCTGTTTTTTAGATATCTTTCAAATCTCTGAACAAAAGCCCTGCGGTTGCTTATGCCCGTTAATTCATCTAATGTACTCTGAGTACGGTATTGGTCTCTTTCTTTTTCTAGCTCTATCTCTTTGTGTTGCGCTATCATTTTATGCATATTTGCATACCACGAAAAGGAAATGGCGACAACAACACCAAATGTGACAGGTCCAAGTTCACAAACCCAGCAACAGTCAGGTGTAACAAAAACAAGCGAAGCGATTACGTAAAGAGCCAGAACGCCCAAGTTCATAAATAAGCTCAATACCGCATTTGCGGGCAACAACAAAACACCACCCGCCAAAAGTGTCATAAAAATAACAGCAACAGCGGTGGGCGAGAGCAATATGTCAATATATATCGAAGATATCATAACAACAATGTAGCTCACAAGCATCATGCAAAAAATGAATCTATTACTAACTTGCTTTCCGTTTTTATATCCCTTGTGCTTAACTATAGCAGCAACAGCAAAAAGGATGGATGATACAGCCAGCAAAGGAAATAATATAGCCTCAATTATACCATATGTCCTCCAATTAACGATAGCGAAAATGGAAAACAAGAAAAATATAACACCAGAAAGAGCCATGCTTGCTAGATTGCTTGGATATTGTCTGTCTAAGCTTTCTTTGTAGGCATCCTGCCCTATTGTGTAGTATCTCCATGAATTAAAAATACCGCGCATTGTTTATTCCTCCTGACTTTTTTGCACTTCCTTTTCTGCAAATACCGAAACTATCCGTTTTTCTTTTACTTCATAAACTTTGAAAAGATAGCCATTGTAATTCACACTTACATCTTTTTCGCCGTCGTTTGGTATGCGGTCTAAAAGATGCACCAAAAAGCCGCCAAAGGTGTCGTATTCTTCATCTTTTGGGAGAATAATGCCAAGCACGCGTGCCACATCTTCTGGCTCGGCCAAGCCCTGTATCATATATTTATTATCGCCCATTTTGTGTACATCAGGGGCTTCTATCTCGTCGTATTCATCATAGATATTGCCCACGATTTCTTCCACAAGGTCTTCCATAGTAAGTATGCCTTCACAGCCGCCGTATTCATCAAAAACTATAGCCATATGGGTTTTTGATTTGCGCATTTCTTCAAAGATGCTATCAATCTTTTTTGAAGATGGTATTTTGTATGGTTCTTTCATAAATTCGCGCGGGTTTAGGTCGTCCTTTAGGTCTTTGGATGTAAAAATATGGGTTAGGATGTCCTTAACATTTAATATGCCTATAATGTCGTCCATATCCTCTTCGTAAACAGGATAGCGCGTAAAGTCAGATTCTATGAAGGTGTTTATTATTTCTTCGCGGCTGGCGTTTACGTCTATGGCCACCATGTCCGTGCGGTGGGTTGCTATGTCTGCCGCAGATTTATCATTAAATTCAAAGATATTATTTATCATTTCTTGCTCGGCGGCATCTATACTGCCCACATCGCCGCCACGATTTACGATATTGCGTATGTCATCTTCAGAAACGCCAAAATCAGCGCGGTTTGCATCTATGCCTACGCGATGCAATATGGCATCAGAAATAACGGTTATGACACGCATAATAGGCGATAAAAAGAACAAAAATAGGCGCAAAGGCAGTAAAACAGCACCCGCTATAGGATTAGGATTGCTGATAGCTACCGCCTTCAAAATATTACATATAAGCAAAGCAAATATAGCCCCGCCCGCCATCACGCCAATGACGATTTCTAGGCGAAGCGGCAATGTAATTATCAAAGCCGCAAATGCCGCCCATGTAAGCAGATTTGCCATACGCATTGTGGATTGAAAGAAGCTAGGTTCGTTTAAAGCTATGCGGTTTATACGTATGGCGCGGCGGTTGCCGTTTTGGGCATCCTCACGTATTTGGCTTTTATCTAAGAACGCGAAGGCTGTGTCCGCCAAAGTCCATAGGGATGTGAGTAATAAAAAAACCGCAAGTATTATTAATGCGTGCAACAAAATTAACAGCTCCTAAGTTTAGTCTATTTATAGATATTTTAACACAGTTTTCCAGATAATTCAAGTCAGAATTATGCTAATAAGCAAGGTAATAAGCACGATTACAAGTACGGGCTTTATTACCTTAGCACCTATCTTGATAGCTAACGAGCTACCAATAAAGTTGCCCACTATGCCAAAAATAGCGGCTACTATAACAAAATGCCACGCCACTTGCCCATTAATGATAAATGTGATTAATGAACCCGCATTGGATGATAGGTTGATGATTTTGGCATTGCCATTGGCGGTAACGAGGTCAAAGCGCAGAAATACGGTGAAAATGAGTATTAGGAATGTGCCAGTGCCAGGTCCAAAAAAGCCATCATAAAAGCCAATAACAAAAGCAGCCATGCCAGCACCAATAAGGATTGTGCGTGTGCTTAATGTATCTGTTTTGTCCTCTTTGCCAAAATCCTTTTTTACAAGCACAAAAACAGCAACAATAGGCACTATTACTATAAGCACAATGCGCAACACCTCAGCGGATACAAAAAGTACAACCCAAGCACCAAGCGCAGAGCCAGTAACAGCAAATGTTGCGGATATGGGAATGGCTTTAAGATACACCTTTTTGTTACGTAAAAAGTTAAACACAGAAAAAGCTGTGCCGAAAAAGGAGGAGAATTTGTTGCTGCCAAGGGCCATGTGGATGGGCATACCTGTAAGAACATAGGCAGGCAGGGTGATAAGCCCGCCGCCGCCAGCAATAGAATCAACAAAACCGCCTAGGAAAACCAAGGCGGATAACCATAGCATTGTGATGATGTCGAATTCCATATGTATGTTACCTCGTTGATATAGATATCGGAGTTTGGTATAATATGCTTCGCGTTACTGCTTGCTTACTCTGTTATTCGTAGGAATCATGGCGTTTGATGCGCTGATGAATTTGCTAGAACGTTTTAAGAAAAGGATGAAGAGTAAACGCCGCTCCCCTGATAAGAAGTAGCGGCGTTTTGGCTTTTCTAAGCTAAAACACTGTAAAACCATGCCGTTTGACAGGGTCGTAACAAGGGACGTTGACACATCCTTTGTTTTTATTTTATCATTTGTACACGCTCATTATACAACATATATTGCCACTTCGTCAATAGCTTTGTTGACAGGGCTGTCGAAATTTGGTATGATATGTTTGCGGTTTATGTACGAGCGGCATGGTTTCGCGCCTCGAGGGGGTTAGGTTAATTCCTAGAGAGGAGGTGAAATTATGACAGCTTATGAATTATTTACTTCTGTGTGGATAACATTTATGGGAACAAGCGCACTCATAGAAATTATCGAATACATAAAGAAGATGATAAAAGATAAACGCCGCTCCCAAGGCAAATAGTAGCGGCGTTTTGGTGTTTTATAACACAAAACAACGTGAAACCATGCCGTTTGGCAAGGTCGTAACAAGGAATGTTGACGCATCCCTTGTTTTATTTTATCATTTGTATATTTAGTATACACCAAAACATGGCATCTCGTCAAGTGCTTTGTTATATATAGTAAATTACTATAAACCTTGACTTCACAAATACATTATGTTAGAATATAAGAAAATTTTGGAAGGTGTGATTGGAATGGTGTCACAAAAGATTACGCTTGCTTTGGATAGCGGACTTCATGCACGTCCAGTTTCTCAAATAATTGGTTTTTTGGATGGTCGCGATGGTAGCTTTACCATGGCATATGGCGGCATACAAGCCGACTGTAAATCTGCCCTTAGCTTGCTTATGCTGGGCGTTGCAGCAAATGCTGAGGTTGAGGTTTCTGTAGAAAGCAACAATGAGCAGGCTGATTTAAAGGATTTTGTGGATTTTTTATTGTCACTCGACCATTAGGTCGTATTTCCACTATGAAAAAGGCGGTGAATATATAGTGAAAAAATTTCCGCTTAACAATGTAGCATCATCTGGTATAGCCATAGGCACGGCTTTTGTAGCGCAGGGCGTGGATTTGTCACCTATTGGGGGTGATATAGCTCCAGATGAGGCAGAAGACCAAATAGCCGCCTTTGTGCGGGCTAGGGACGAATCCCTCGCACAGATTGGCGTACTAGCAGAGACAAACGACATTTTTAAAGCACATCTTGATTTGGCGCGCTCATCTAGCCTATATAATGGCGTGGTTGACAAAATAAGAGTAAAACATAAAAACGCACAGCAAGCCCTAAAGGAGATGGAGGGTTCGCTGGCGGCGCGTTTTGAATCTCTTCCTGACCCATATCTGCGCGAGCGAGCAACGGATATACGCGATATTTGCGGCAGAATAATGGCGAACCTAAAGGGCGTAAGCCTAAACATTTTTGATAGCATAAACGAAGATTCTATAATAATAGCGCGAGACCTAACGCCATCAGATACCACAATGATGGACTTTAGCAAGGTTAAGGGCTTTATTACTGCGCTTGGCGGCGTTACTAGCCACACATGCATAATAGCCCGCAGCCTTGGGCTGCCTGCCGCTGTGGGACAGGGTAATGTAATGGAAAATATCACGCATGGTCAGTTTATCATACTTGATGGCGAGCAAAACTTTGCCATCTTAGACCCTGATGAGGCAACCATAGCCGAATACCGCACAAAAATAGCAGAAAATGCAGAACTCGCTGAGGCATTAAAGAAAACTGCAAACCTTCCCGCTACCACAACGGATGGTCATACAGTGGAGATTTTTGCTAATGTGGGTAGCATTGCTGACACTGTTGCTGCCAAAGAAAACGGCGCGACAGGCATTGGGCTTTTCCGCACAGAATTTCTTTATATGGAAGGCAAGGATTTCCCTAGCGAGGATGAGCAGTTTGCTGTGTACAAAGAATGCGCCGATATTTTTGGAGATGCGCCGATAATCATACGTACGCTGGATATTGGCGGCGATAAGGCTTTGCCATACTTCACATTTCCAACCGAGGAAAACCCATTTTTGGGCTGGCGGGCTATACGAATGTGCCTAGAGAGGCAAGATGTGTTCAAAACCCAGCTACGCGCGCTTTTGCGGGCATCTGCTTTTGGCAATATCCATATCATGTATCCCATGATAATATCGTTGGAAGAATACCGCGCCGCAAATGCTCTTTTGGATGAATGCAAGCGCGAGCTGACCGCAGAAGGCATAGCGTATAATGCCAATATACCCACAGGCATAATGATAGAAACCCCTGCAAGCGTGATGATAGCTGAAGATTTTGCTCGTGAAGCAGGCTTTTTTAGCATAGGCACAAATGACCTTACGCAATATATGCTGGCGGTGGATAGGGGAAATGACAAAATATCCCAGATGTATGATTCCTTCCATCCATCTGTGTTGCGAGCTATAAAGCATGTGATAGATGCTGGCGCAAAACATGGCAAGATGGTGGGTATGTGCGGCGAGTTTGCAGCGGACAAAAAGGCAATGAAGCTACTTTTGGGTATGGGACTGCATGAATTTTCTGTGTCGCCAATGGACATACCTGCTTTGAAAGATAGGATTCGCGCGGCATCATATGCAGAGGTTAAAGATTTTGCCCAAGAGGTATTAGTAAAACCCACGCTGGCAGAAATAAAGGGGATGTTGCAATGATAACCATAAACGCACCATTAAAAGGTCGCGCTGTACCGCTGGCGGAGCTTTCTGACCCTGCCTTTGCATCTGGTATGCTGGGCATCGGGCTTGGCATATTGCCAGAGGAAGGCAAGGTATATGCGCCAGCAAACGGTACAGTAAAAATCTTTCCTACGAAGCACGCTATAACCATGGTGACAGACGATGGTGTAAAGCTGATTATCCATATAGGTATAAACACCGTGAATATGGAGGGCAAGGGCTTTAAGCCTAAGGTAAAAGATGGCGATACTGTGAAAACAGGGCAACTGCTAATGGATTTTGATATTAAGAAAATTACAAAGGCAGGATATAGCACGGAAACGCCCATAATTATCACGAATCATAAGGAATATGGCGGGGTGGAGATGACCACGGCGGAAAATGTAACGCCTAGTGACATGTTGTTTACAATCACCAAAAATAAAGGGGATGATTTTTCTTGAGCAATTTTAATCAAGATGCGCAATTATTATTGCAGCATGTAGGCGGCAAAGAAAACGTGGCCGCAGTGTCACATTGTTTGACGCGTATGCGCTTTGTGTTAAAAGACCCAACACTTGCTGATAAAGATGAAATCGAAAAGATACCATCTGTTAAGGGTAGCTTCGTAAATGCTGGTCAGTTTCAAATTATTATCGGCAATGAGGTATCCGAGTTTTATAAGGAATTTATTACACTAGCGGGCATTGATGCCTCATCCAAAGAAGATGCTAAAGTAGCTGCAAAAGCTAATATGAACCCAATACAACGCTTGGTAGCAAATTTGGCGGAAATCTTCGCGCCTATCATTCCTGCGCTTGTTATTGGTGGTCTTATCCTTGGTTTTCGTAATGTGCTTGAGGGCATTGCGTTCTTTGAAGGCGGGCAAACCATCACGGATGTTTCTGTTTTTTGGAATGGCGTAAACCATTTCTTGTGGCTGCCTGCTGAGGCTATTTTCCATTTCTTGCCTGTAGCTATTTGTTGGTCTGTTACACGCAAGATGGGCACAACGCAGGTGCTTGGTATCATCCTAGGTATCACACTTGTTTCTCCGCAGCTCTTTAACGCTTGGGGCGTTGCTGGCTTCCTTGAGGGCGGCGGTGTGTTGCCTGTGTGGGATTTTGGATTCTTCACAATCGACATGGTGGGCTATCAAGCGCAGGTTATCCCTGCCATGCTTGCGGCTTTCGCGCTTGTGTACCTTGAGCGTATTTTCCGCAAAATCACACCAGAATACATATCCATGATAGTTGTGCCATTTATGGCTCTTGTTCCTGCTGTTATTCTAGCCCACGTTGTGCTTGGTCCATTTGGCTGGTGGGTTGGTGCTGGTCTTTCTAATGTGGTTTATGCTGGTCTTACATCTGCTTTTGGCTGGCTGTTTGCGGCTGTTTTTGGATTCCTTTACGCGCCTATCGTTGTTACGGGTCTGCATCATATGACAAATGCTATCGACCTACAATTAATGGCAGAATTTGGCGGCACAAATCTATGGCCTATGATTGCTTTGTCTAATATAGCGCAAGGCTCGGCGGTTCTTGGTGTTATCATAGCTCATCGCAAAAACAAAGATGAGCAGCAGGTTAGCATACCTGCCTGTATCTCTGCGTATCTGGGCGTTACAGAGCCTGCCATGTTTGGTATCAACCTAAAATACCTGTATCCGTTTATCTGCGCTATCATAGGCTCTGCTATTGCGGCGGTTGTTTCTGTAGGTTTTAATGTAATGGCAAACTCTATTGGCGTTGGCGGCCTGCCTGGCATTTTGTCCATCCAAACAGCACATATACCTATGTTTGCTGTGGCTATGGGCATTGCGGTTATCGTACCATTGGCATTGACATTGCTTGTCTCTACAAGGAAAAAAGCCGCGTAATTATGTAAAATTTTGTGGGGCGGTCGGGTTTCGGTCGCTCCATTTTTGCGTAAAGATGACGAACCACCCCTCCAAGGAGGGGTTCACTACATTAAGGGATTGCTAATCAATAATTTCCGCTAAATGCTTAACAATCCCGAAGGAGGCAATCAAATGGACTTCAAAAAAATGACAGTATACCAAATATACCCACGCTCCTTTATGGATGCAAATGGTGATGGCTTCGGCGATTTGCAAGGCATTATCAGCAAGCTGGACTATATCGAAAAGCTGGGTACGGACTGCATTTGGCTTACGCCCATCTATATATCGCCGCAGCGCGATAATGGCTATGATGTGGCGGACTATTGCTCCATAGACCCGCGCTATGGCACTATGGCGGACTTTGATGAGCTATCGGCACAGTGCAAAAAGCGCGGCATAGCCATAATGCTAGATATGGTGTTTAACCATACATCCGCCGACCATAAATGGTTTCAGCAAGCCCTAGCGGGTGATGAAAAATACCGCGATTACTATATCTTCAAGCCATCACGCGAGGGTGGAGAGCCGCCTACAAACTGGGTTTCAAAATTTGGCGGCAATGCATGGGGAAAGGTGGGTGATGAACATTATCTACATCTCTTTGATGTATCCCAACCCGACCTTAACTGGGAAAACCCCGCCCTTCGCCGTGAGATATATGATATCATGGGCTTTTGGCTGGCAAAGGGCATACGCGGCTTTCGTTTTGATGTGGTGAATCTTATATCAAAGCCAGAAGTGTATGAAGATGACCATATAGGCGATGGTCGCCGTTTTTATACAGATGGCTCGAGGGTACACGAATACCTAAAGGAGCTAAATAAAGAGACCTTTGGCAAATATGAATGTATAACGGTGGGCGAGATGTCCTCCACCTCTATAGAAAATTGTATAAAATACTCCAATCCCGCTGAAAATGAGCTTTCTATGACATTTAGCTTTCATCATTTAAAGGTGGACTACAAAGACGGTGATAAATGGAGCAATATACCCTTTGACTTTGCGGAATTAAAGCGGCTTTTGCATACATGGCAGGCGGAGATGGCGAAGGGTGATGGCTGGAATGCGACATTCTGGTGCAACCATGACCAGCCCCGCGCTGTGAGCCGTTTTGGTTGTGACAGAAAATATCATTATCAATCCGCTACAATGCTTGCCACCGTCATTCACCTAATGCGCGGCACACCCTATGTATATCAAGGCGAGGAGATAGGCATGACGAATGCTTATTTTGATAAGCTTTCTGACTATATGGATGTAGAAAGCATAAATTATATAGAAATTTTGCGGGCTGAGGGCAAAGGTGATAACGAGATTTTGGCTGTATTAGCCGCAAAGTCAAGAGACAACGCCAGAACGCCTATGCAATGGGATAACACAGTGAGTGCGGGCTTCTCGACATCACAACCATGGCTATCGGTAGCTAAAAATTATGAGAGCATAAATGCGGCAAGTGCATTAGAAAATAGAAATTCCATTTTTTACTATTATAGAGAACTGATAAATTTGCGCAAAACCTTAGACATCATAGCCTATGGTAGCTATAGACCCATGTGGCAAGAGCATTCTGGTGTGCTTGCTTATATGCGTGAGTATGGTGATGAAAGATTGCTGGTTATTTGCAATTTTTATACAGATGAGCAGACCGTGGATATTTCGGAATTTAAGGATTTTGATAATTTGATAATGAATTATGATGAATTGCAGATTGATGGGGATATGCTAAAATTAAGAGGCTATGAGGCTGTAGCTATGTGGGTGTAAAAAGGGGCGACCTTCCAGTCGCCCCTTTCGTGATATTGTTTACTTTTAGAAGCAATAAGCCAACAAGAAATAAGGCTTAAAATGCCTGCAACAATAAAGGCAAGCCAAGAGAATTGCACAATCCCTACGAAGGCTTGGCGCAAAGGCGAAGCGGTCAAAACCATGATTTGATAAGCAATTAGCGCAAGTGCAAAAATAGTAATGACAACGCATTCATTTTCTCGATTAACAAGGAAGGGGATAAAAACAAGCAACCTTTCCTGCGGGGTCGCAACTATGGCTAGCGATTGTCTGCGTGGTTTTCCGAATCATCTATATCATAGCCAAGAGCTAAAGCGGATTTGGCATATTCCTTCATCAAGTATTCGCATAATGCACCAAATAATTGACCCAGCAACTCTTCCTGTTCTTCATTGGCAACATTGCTTTTTGCCATACAGCAACATACAAACAGCTTACGCGCATCTGCAAATAGCCTCTGCCCCTCAGGCGATGCTAGGTACATATTTGACATAAGGTGGTCAAAGAAAGGTTTTAAGCTCAGAAATGCCCCCTGCGCTAATCTCCAGAGCTTCTCCGTCATTTGTGTCTGTCCCAAATTGAAACAGCATCAAATAAAATGGATGATAAAGCTTTTCAAACTTTTCTCTGATGGTGGAGAGCTTTCTATCCCTTTTATACCCAATATTGGTCAAGAAATAACCCATAGCAAATGTAATTATGGGTATGAATAGCTGGATAATCCTTAAATATCGTCCATGCAGCAATCTCCCTTGGTCTGTCTACCACATATGACTATTTGAGCAATATAATTCCTCAAATTTCTCGAATTGCTGTGCATATATGGGGTTGTTTTCTGGCTGAATTACTTTGGCGGTTTGCAAAAACTGTGCCTTGGCAGTATCAAAGTCTGCAAAAATACCTGCCCCAACGCCCGCTATCAGAGCCGCACCAAAAGCTGGACCTTCTTCTATATTAAGCACCGTAATCTCACGTCCTAAAGCACTTGCAATGATGCGCCCCCAAATATCGCTTTTCGCACCCCCGCCCGTTATGTAAATGTCGGTGATTGGTGTAAACACCGTTACCATGTCATACATGACGCGCACATTGTATGCCACGCCCTCCATAACGGCACGCACCATATCTGCGCGGGTGGTGGTGGTGGACATGCCAAAGAAAATGCTCTTTGCATAAGGGTCTGGGTATGGGCAGCGTTCACCAAAAAGATATGGCAGGAAAATAACGCCGCCAGCACCAGCCGAAGATTGCTCCGCAAGCACATTAAAGTCGTTAAAGTCTTCTATATTCAAAATTGTGCGCAGCCAGTTCAGGCTTTCTCCCGCACAAAGCATACAGCCCATTGCATAAAATTTCTCAGGATAGCTATAGTTGAAGAGATGCACCTCGCCTGTGATTACGCTGGGTTCTGGCATTTTATCAAACATGGTAACAATAGTGCCGCTTGTGCCTATGCTGATAACGGTTTGCCCTGCCCGTGTTACACCATTGCCTATGGCAGCACAACTATTATCTGCACCACCAGCTATTACCAACGTTTCTGGGGATAGCCCTAGTTCTGCCGCCAGCTCAGGTTGTACCTTTCCTACAGCATCCACGCTTTCCAACACATCAGGTAAAAGGTCTGAAGATAAACCAACTTTTGCAAGAAATTCCGTATTCCATTTGCGATTAGGTATATCTAGCAACAATGTACCAGCGGCATCAGAAACATCGGTGGCTACGCGCCCTGTAAGCTTGTAGTTTATGTAGTCTTTAGGCATAATGACTTTGCTGACTTTATTGAAATTTACCTCTTCATTTTCGCGTAGCCATAAGATTTTGGGTAGTGTAAAACCTTCAAAAGCATAATTGTGCGCCGTTTCTACTAGGTCTACGTCGCTACCAGCGGCATTATAAATATCATTTACTTGTTTTGTTGTACGCATATCATTCCATAAAATAGCGTTGCGGATAACATTTCCATTTTCATCCAAAAAAACAGAAGAATGCATTTGCCCAGCGGCAGAAATGGCCACAACATGCCCAGGATGTGCCGCAGTAATATCTCGTATGGCTTTTTGCGTGGCATCCCACCATATGGCGGGGTCTTGCTCTACCTTGCCATCGCCTAGGTAGTCAGGGCTGTAGCCTACGCTGGTTTGCCCTAGGACTTTGCCGTCTTGTAGAATTATTGCTTTTACGCTGTTTGTGCCTATATCCAGTCCTATTATTTGGTTCATGGATTGTCCTCCTTTAGGAAAAAGGCGAACACAGCTCGCCCCTACGAGTTAAATGGTTATATCTCGGCATTTCGTAAGTTTTCTTTTACTGCGTATGTTCCCATCCAAACAGGCACAAACCCTGCACCAAGAGCCAAACGGACAGATGGTAAATTGGATGGCCAAGTGGTGTAATATACTACCTTGTTATATTTTTCTAAATGCAGAGCAAGCTCTTTTACCAGATACCGACCTAGCCCAAGACCGCCATATCCCCGTAAAGTATCTATGCGAGATATAGACCATAGGTCACGGTCGTTTTCAGCATATGCCAAAGATACGAGTTTTTCACCATCAAAAGCGGCAAAAGCCAAAGGCTTTACGCAGTCATTGCTAAAATGCCCTTTGAAAATTGTGTCCAGTGGGTAATTTTGGTAGAAATTATTAACCTCGCCACCTTTGAGCAGCTCATATCTAAAGCCCTGTGGCTTTGGTACAGAGACCTCTGGATACAGATGCATATACCGTGTGTCTAGCGAATGTAGCTGATATCCGATATCACGCAACCTTATATCCAATTGAAACAGGTTTTGTGAATCTATAATCTCCTCGGGCGGCAAATTTTTAAACTGGTTTTTGCAATAGTCAATAATACTAACTTTGCCTACCACAACAGCATTTGCACCGAAAGTAGTTATCCAAAACTTCATGCTATCATTAGCAACAAAAACATTTTGTTCTTGGTCAAAAATGTCATGCGGCAAACCCAAAAGCCCTGCCATATTGCGCTTTGCAAAAGAGATCTTGTCATTTTTGCTCATCATTGGGTTATCATCCTATCATTAGCCTATAATTATCTGATTAAGCAAGCTCTCCAAATACTCTTGTCTGCCACTGGTATTTGTGGTTACTTCGCCCATCTCCAGTGCGTATTTTTCTAGCTCCTCAAGCTTTGCTTTGCCAGAAACAATATCTGCGCCAATGCCTGTTTGATAACTAGCATAGCGGTCAGTTACAAATTTATCTATGCGACCATCTTGCATGATTTTATCCGCAATTTTTAAGCCTAGCGCGTAAGCATCCATGCCACTGATGTAACTAAGGAAGATATCCTCTTGGTCAAAAGAGCCACGGCGCGCCTTGGCATCAAAGTTAAGCCCGCCAGTGCCAAAGCCGCCATTTTTAAGCACCTCTAGCATACAGAAAGCCGCCTCATAGATGGATGTAGGGAATTGGTCTGTATCCCAGCCCAGCAAAAGGTCGCCTGTATTTGCATCAATAGAGCCAAGCAAGCCGTTTTCGCGGCAATATGCCAGCTCATGTTGGAAGCTATGCCCAGCAAGCGTTGCGTGGTTTGCTTCTATATTGAGTTTGAAATCATTCATTAATCCATATTTTTGCAAGAAAGCATGGGTTGTAGCCGCATCAAAGTCATATTGATGCTTCATTGGCTCTTTCGGTTTTGGCTCTATATAAAAGTCGCCTGTAAAGCCTATCTTGCGTCCATATTCAACCACCATTTGCATAAGGCGAGCCATATTGTCTAGCTCAAAGCCCATGCGTGTGTTTAACAGAGTTTCGTAGCCTTCGCGCCCACCCCAGAATGTGTAGCCTGTACCGCCTAGCGAAACGGTGATTTCCAAAGCCTTCTTGATTTGTGCCGCCGCATAAGCAAAAACGTCAGCATTAGGGGCAGTACCCGCGCCATGTACGAAGCGTTTGTTGCTAAAAAGATTGGCTGTACCCCACAAAAGCTTTTTGCCGCTGGTTTTCATTGCGCCCTCTATTTCGGATACAATTACATCAAGAATTTTATTGGTTTCAGCCAAATTTGCGCCTTCAGGGGCTATATCTCTATCATGGAAGCAGAAATAGTCAATGCCCATCTTGTCCAAAAGCTCAAAGCAAGCATGAACCTTATGTTTTGCATGGTCAACAGAATCTGCTGTGCCAAAGGACTTGTCCGCAGTGCCTTCACCAAACATATCCACACCCGTAGCGCAAAGCGTATGCCAATAACTAAGGGCAAATTTGAAATGTTCACGCATCGTCTTGCCCGCCACTACCTCTTCTGGGTTGTAATACTTGTAAGATAGCGGGTTATCAGACTTGCTGCCCTCGTAAACGATTTTGCTAATGTTTTTGAAATAATTTGCCATGGTTTTACCCCCTGTTTGTATATTTTATGCAGAAGTTTCTGCTAGTTCTTTTTTGTATTCAGAATTATAGTAATATTACTATATCATGCCAAGTTGGTATCACATAGCAATCCCCACAAACCTCAAATTAGCCCTAGTGCGCTCCATTTGATTTTGCATAGAAAAGATGCTCATTTGCTCGCGTATGCGTGCTTGCTGTAGCCGCATCATTTCTAGTGCTATGTCGGCATCTGCCACGCGGCTATGTGCCTGCGCCATGTTTATGGCGGATATATTGTTTTGGTCTACTATATGTTCTATGCGGTTTTGTATAGCACCAATAGCACCGCGGTTTGCTACCACGCGGCTTATAGCGGTATCTATGGCGGCTATATCAATTACGCCATTTGCGCCGCCAAGCACAGTAAAGCCTTCCATACCTAGACCGTCCAGCGTAGTGGCAGCTATGGATACACGTAAATTATTGCCCGCATTTGGTCCTGCTTGCAAGTTCATGTTATTAAAACTGCCATCCAGCATACGCATACGATTAAACTCAGTGTCGCGCGTAACACGGCTGATATGGTCTAAGTGCTGGTCTATTTCTGCCTGTATAGTGGCGCGGTTTTCGTCTGTTAGTATGCCATTGGATGCTTGCAACGATAGGTCGCGTATGCGTATAAGGCTAGACGTGATGGTCTCCAAACCTCCATCCGCCGTAGATAACGCGCTATCAAAATCCAAAGCATTGCGCGTTGCCTGATTAAGTCCGCGTATCTGCGCCTCCAAAGCCTGCGCAATGCCAAGCCCCGCCGCATCATCTGCCGCAGAATTTATGCGCGCGCCAGTGGCTATGCGCTGGCTAGCCCTTTGCATGTCATTTTGGATATTGTGACGAAAGCTGTTGATTGCCATGGAACGTATTGAATTTGCTTGCATATAAGCACCTCCTTATTCTATTTCTGCTATATCTCTAACGCTATGATAGCTGTTACAGCAATCAATATTAATAGTGTTATTAGAGTTTTAAGAGTTTTCTTATTCATAAAACCGCACCCCCTATTCTGCCATAATACCATCGGCATTATCTGGGGTTGGGGTGTGGTTGGTTGTGCCTGCATTGCGGAAGGTTATGTTTGAGGCTGGGGTTAGCTTGGATTTGATTTGCATACGTGCAATCTCCTTTAAGACATTAATTCAACCAAGGTGGAGACTCTGGCCATTCGCCTCTGTTTGCTGCACTTAATATACGTGTCCGCTCGAGACTTTCAAAAGTAAACCACAGTGCATCAACTTTCTCCCAGTTGTAAATAAGGTCTTCCATCGTTAAAGGATATGTAAGCCCGAACTCTTCTAGGGTTACTACTTGTCGAGTCAGTTGACCCTCGCCCCAAATATCTGTACGTGTTAAATCTTCCTTTGTTCTATTTGCCATCCAATGTATCCCATCTATAAGAGCCTCATAAAATCTTGCATCAATCTCTCCCGTATCCTCAATAGTCCTTGGCCATGCTACTATAATATCATCTGGGAAGTTTAGGGATTCGGCTTTGGTGTGGACGAAGATTAGGTCGGAGTAGGGATTCCCCCAACGCGAACCTGGGCTTAGATATGTTATGGCTACACTACCACTCGAAAGTATTTTTTCTTCTCCGTCCCAAGC
>WRBK01000029.1 GCA_009784575.1 Defluviitaleaceae bacterium
AAAAAAAAAAAAAAAAAAAAAAAAAAAAAAAAAAATAAAATTAGCACAAACACACAAGTTATCAACCCCAAATAAAAAAAAAAAAAAAAAAAAAAAAAAAAAAAAAAAAAAATATTTATAAAAAAAAAAAACAACGGAAGGTAAGAGAAAAAAAAAAAAAAAAAAAGGGGTGGGGGGGGGGGGGGGGGCAATACATTAGTAGAAATTGTAAGAAAAATGTAATAATGCCAATCATCTATCGAAACAAAGAAACTCGCCGCCTAGTCATTGCGAGGTTCGGGCTTTAGCTTCAATATAATAGGTGATTGACATTAAGAGTTGGTCAGGGCTAGTTTATGTAAGTTACTTTGTCCATGTCTATTTCATGCGGTTCTTTTTTGTCTATGCCATAGCCAACAAGCACTCCCATGCCAAATTCGTAGCCGAATGGGAAGTCCACGCGCTTTTTAAACTCGCAGCAGCCTGGTGGGGTGAATGGAATTGCCGCCATGGCTACTATTACATTGTCAAGCCCTAGGCTGGTTGCGGCTAGGGAGATATTTTGGGTAACGATGCCGCAGTCTAGGTCTGCCCATTTTGCTTTGGGGTCTTTTAGGATTAGAAACATGCAGGGCGCATTGTAAAAGACCTTGCCGCCCCTGTCTTTTATGCGGTTAAAGCGGGTTTGGTCGGGGTCTGTGGCTATGATTTCCATGGCGGCGGCATCTAACTCGTCTACTAGGTCTTTATTTGTGATTGCTATGATTTTCCATGGCTGGATATTCATAGCTGAGGGGGCTTGCAGAGCGGCTTTTACGAGGGCTTCGACTTTTTCTTGCTCTACAGGGCGGCCATCATAATTGCGGCAGGAAAAGCGGGTTTGGATTGTGGTTAATACATCATTCATGGTGGATTCTCCTTTCGGGTTATGCGGGCGGCAGGGTGCCGCCCCTACGAGAATTATATCATAGGGGGTGTTGTAATATTGCACAAAAATAGGGACAGAAATTTGTGCAATGTGCCGAAAGTGGTTTTTTTGTTAAAAAATTGGTACAAAACGGCGGGGGAATGTGCGAAAAGTTTGTTGACTAAAGGGGTAGCGCAAATGGCGAAAATATAGTATTATTAGAATATGTCAATTATATTACAAGGAGGAACAAGATGGCTGGCTTAGTGTTGAAAAATCTTGTAAAAAAATATCCAAATGGTTTTGTTGCTGTATCAGAATTTAACTTAGAAATTGAAGATACCGAGTTTTTGGTACTTGTTGGGCCTTCTGGTTGCGGTAAATCTACTACATTGCGCATGATAGCGGGCTTGGAAGAAATTTCTGACGGCGACCTTTACATAGGCGAAAAGCGTATGAATGATGTTGCCCCTAAAGATCGCGACATAGCGATGGTTTTCCAAAACTACGCGCTGTATCCGCATATGACGGTGTATGACAATATGGCTTTTGGTTTGAAATTGCGCAAAACACCAAAAGATGAAATTAAGAAAAGGGTAAATGAAGCGGCGAAAATCCTTAATATTGAACCTTTGCTGGATAGAAAACCTAAAGCACTTTCGGGCGGTCAGCGTCAGCGTGTGGCTATGGGACGTGCTATTGTTCGTGAGCCTAAAGTTTTCCTTATGGACGAGCCTTTGTCTAACCTTGATGCGAAGCTTCGCGTTCAAATGAGAACAGAGATTTCTAAATTGCATCAAAAATTGAAAACTACTTTCATTTATGTTACGCATGACCAAATTGAGGCTATGACGCTTGGTACACGCATTGTTGTTATGAAAGATGGCATCGTGCAACAGGTGGATTCGCCTATTAATCTTTATACAAAACCAAACAACCTCTTTGTTGCCAGCTTTATTGGCTCTCCTCAGATGAATTTTGTGGATGCTACAGCTGTAAAAGAAGGCGACACGGTGTATCTAAAGTTTGGCGAGTTTAAAGTTAAGCTTCAAGAAGAAAAGGCTAAAAAAGTTGTTGAGGGTGGCTATCTTGATAAAGAGGTTGTTCTTGGCTTTAGACCAGAAGATGTGCATGATGAAGAGATGTTTATTGCATCTTCTCCAGATACCACTCTTACGGCTTCTGTGGAGCTTACTGAGCTTTTGGGTGCTGAGGTTTACCTTTATCTTGGCATAGCTGGTAACTCTATCACGGCTCGTGTAGACCCGCGCTCTCGCGCTAAGGTTGGCGATAACATCAAAATTGCTATTGACGGCAACCATATTCATGTATTTGATAAAGATACAGAAGGAGTTATAACAAACTGATGATTCTTATAGATTCTAATGAACTGTTGGTCAATATTGGTCAATACACAATTATTGATTTAAGAAGCAAGGCAGAATACGACACCGCCCATATTGAAGGGGCGGTGTCTTTGCCTGTTGCTGATGCGCTGTTAAAGACAGAAGATGGCGGCTTTCCTGCGGCTGACGAATGGGCGGTTATTATGGGTGGTCTTGGTATTTGTGATGATACCAAGATTGTGGCTTATGATGATGGGGTGTCTGGACGTGCTGTGGCGCGGTTTTGGTATGTTGCCAAGCATTATGGGCATAGAGAGGTGCGTATTTTAAATGGTGGCTTTGGTGCGGCGGCTGGTTTGGCTATTTCGCATAGTGTCACAGAAATTATGCCTGCTGTATATACGCCCAAGGCGACATCTGGATATCTGCTTGAGCTGGATGGGGTTTTGAAAAATCTTGATGATGCGGCACTTCTTGATGTGCGCTCTACTGAAGAATATCTGGGCGGTGAGCTGCGCGGCAACCCCAGAGGCGGGCATATCCGCGGTGCAAAGCTTGTTACCATGGACAATTTCTTTGCTGATGCGCCGCATCAATCCTTTGCCAGCCCTGAAAAACTGGCGCAAACCATGGACAATCTGGGCATACACAAACAAGACCTCATTGTGGCTTACTGACAGGCTGGCGTGCGCGCAGCTGTGGCTGGTCTAGCCCTAAGAATAGCAGGTTTTGAGAATGTGATGGTTTACGATGGGTCTATGTATGAGTGGTCTCGCGAGATGGGGCTTGCGCTTGTGCATGGGATGGATGACCGAGTGATGCTTGCGGCGGGGGAGGCTGATGATGGGGGTTGTGGTTGAGGGTAATAGGGGCTTTCGGGGAAAGTCGAATATATAAAAGCCTCCTCGAGCAATACGTTCGAGGAGGCTCTATAATGATTATAAACAACAAGAAGCGAAATGTTTGCCGAATTCATTAACATATACATGACTATGGGTTGCAATAGCTTTTAGACTCAAACCCTCTTCGATTTCTTTACACTGCTGAAGGATACGTGTTAAGTTATCGCTGTTTATTAGCTGATTGTATTCGCTGTCACTATCGCTTACTTTTCGGTCGTATCTGAGGCTAATAAGCCCTAAACGATTCAATCTGGCTAAACTTGTAGAAATTTGAAAAATGTCACAGGAAGTTATTATTTGACCTAAATACCATTCAGGCGTAACGCTGTCCCACCACTGATTATTGTCAACTCTCGTTATTTGAGGGTTTATTGCTGGTATGTATCCTGTTTGTTCTGAAAGCACTTTAAAGAGCTGTGCATCAACTGGGTTCATTTACTTGATAACCTCGACAAAAGACGGGTGAGCAATTTCGCTTTTATCTGCATTCATAGAAGATGCTAACAAATTGAGGAACATTTCACGCAATTCTTTCTCATCGAAAGTGTATTTCAAAGCTTCTAAGGTTGGACCTGATATCATTAACTTGGGGTCACATTTTTTATCATCTGGGATTTCATTGTATTTAGCCCGTAATTCATTTTCAAAATGCTCATATTTGTACTTATATGAAAGATTGGCTTGTCTAACAGGGTAAAGCACAACATTCTTAAACCAACCCATCATAATTGACAAAGCTCCATCGACCTCTGATACAGCCAGAGGAACTGTTTCTTTTATTTCTTTGACGACAGAAAGTGTGTCACTTATCTTGCTTGCGCTATATTCGTTCATTGTGTCTCCCTTGTTCTTTCTTCACTTTTGTGACTTTTTCTATATTTTGTTGTTTTTCGTTGTCATAGACATATTACATACTACGTTCAAAATAATATCTACATTGTCTCTAATAACACCATTTTACAATGCGCGACTCACAACAACCCCTCATAATCTCGCCGTACATACATTGCTCTGCAATTGCTATCAACTTGTCCTTTTTTTAAAACCCAGTAAATATAATATAATTTTTCACAAACAGCTTTCGATGTTCATGTTTTAAGGATTTTATCATCTGACGAACGGCATTTATATAAGGAAAATCGCAAAATCACTCGGCAACTTTTATCATTTCGTCAGTCAGCACATCAGATGCAGAGGGGTTAAATAGCTCGCAGCTGATGATGTGATGATTTGACAATCAAGGGAGTTTTTGGTCTCCTATTCCCACTCAATCGTCGCGGGCGGCTTTGGCGTTACATCATAAACCACGCGTGTACAACCCGTCACCTCTGTAGTTATGCGTTCAACAATCGTTGCTAACAGGTCATAAGGTAGATGTGCTACTTGCGCGCTTGTGGCATCGGTAGAGTGGACGGCGCGCAGGGCTATTACATTGCCGTAGGTACGGGCGTTGTTTTGCATACCGACGGTTTTTGTGTCGGTTATTATGGCGAAGTATTGCCAGATTTTGGTGGATAGACCAGCGCGGGCTATTTCTTCGCGGAAGATGTGGTCGGCGTGGCGCAGGGTGTCTAGTTTTGGTTTGGTTATTTCGCCAATTACGCGCACGGCTAGACCAGGACCAGGGAAAGGTTGGCGGTGGACGAGGGTGTCGGGCATACCTAGGGTTGTGCCAAGGGCGCGCACTTCATCTTTGTAGAGGTCACGAAGGGGTTCTATGATTTCTTTAAAGTCTATGACATCGGGCAGACCGCCCACATTGTGATGACTTTTAACGAGGGCTTGCCCCACGCCGCTTTCGGCTATATCAGGGTAAATTGTGCCTTGGACGAGAAAATCTACTGCGCCCAGCTTTTTGGCTTCTTCCTCAAATACACGGATGAACTCTTCGCCTATGATTTTGCGCTTTGTTTCGGGGTCTGTTATGCCTGCTAGTTTGCTTAAAAAACGGTCTTCGGCATGTATGCGAATGAACTGAGAGTTAAAATTGTCATGAAAGAGCTTTTCTACTTCGTCACCTTCATTTAGGCGCATTAGCCCTGTGTCTACAAAGATGCAGACAAGATTTTGACCTATGGCACGGGACATTAGAGCCGCGCATACTGTGGAATCTACGCCGCCAGAAAGCGCACATAATGCACGACCATTGCCTACGGTAGATTTGATTTTTGCTATAGATGCCTCTGCGTAGGCGTTGTCGATTGTGATTCTTTCGGTTCTCATAATTTGTTTTCCTCCTATTATTTAAAGTATGCCTGGTAGACCGTCGAAATTGAGCGTGCCGCCTATACCTAGAGCAAGGGCGATGAGTGCTAGGATTAGCAGATGTAGCGGATAGAAGGCATAGAATAGATATTTCATGCTCCTGCCGCGTTCGCCATTATATTTTAGTAGTAGCGGGATGACACATAGTGAGCCTAGAGGGAACATTAGGCTGGTTAAGGCTAATAATGGGCCTTGTGTTTCTGCTAATTCTTTCAGGGCATTTGGGTCGAATGATTTTAGAAGATTATCTGCCATATCCGCAAGGGCATCTGTGCCACCTGATGCCATCATTATTGCTACGCCAATTAGGGCTATGATAGCGGCTATTATGCCGACAGCAAATGTGCCGCCTGCGGCTACAATGGGTACAACTATACTTTTTGCAGTGTGGTTTTTTATTATGTGGTAAAGTATTATCATCAGAGGACCTACTATGCCCCAATCGAAAATGAAAGTGACTAGAGAGATAGGTACGAAAAGTATCCAAAATAGCCAGAGCAATTTGTGACTTTTCATTTTGTCATACATTACAAGCAGCAGTAGTCCGATAAGAATTGTAAACATGATGCTAAAATGTATGGGGGCTACAAAGAATGCCGAGCTAAAAGCTAGCATATAAGGCAATTGGGCTATTAGGGCGAAAATGAAGATGCGCCCCATGTATTTTGGTAGATTGGATGTGTGGTTGTAGCCTTGCACCACGAAAAATGCCATGATAGGGAAGGTGAAGCCGCCGCCAAACTGCAAAGGAAAATGCAGGATGGTGGGAATGACATCACCCAGAACAATGGCTGTATGCTGCATTGCCATGCCTATTATGGCTATCATTTTTAGGGTGTAGGCATTGAAGCCTGATTTTTGCATGTTCATGACCTCCAATAACTATGGGTAGCTTTTATGCTTCATAGAGCGGCGGGATTGAAATAGCCGATGATGCAGAGCTTTCGACCCTTTCTGACCAGTCAAGAAGTCTGTTTGTGGCGTGTCTGGTGACTTCGGAGTTTTCTTTTAGCTCTTCGAAATCTTCCCTCATGGTTGCAAAACCTGTGTCCACTTTGTTTTCTAAAGCACCTATTTTGTTTTCTAAACTGGTCATTCTCGAATCCATCTTCTCTAACATTGATATGATTTTTTTGCTATCTTCCATAGTTATCCTCCTATGCTGTTATTATCGCAAGCATCAGCTTTTTGCTTCTCATTCTTATATCTCCCGATAATAATAAGCTCATCATGCCAAGAGTTTTTTGGTGGCGGTACAGTTCTCTTTGCTCTTTTTTGGCTTCACACACTCTTCTTTGTATGGCTCTGTAACAATAGCATGCTCCTTATTGATGCTCCGTGGTATAGTTTGGTGCTTCTTTCGTTATCTGTATGCCGTGCGGGTGGCTTTCGCGCAGACCAGCGGCTGTTATTTTTACGAACTGGCTGTTTTGTTGGAGAGTTGGGATATTTGGTGCGCCGCAATAGCCCATGCCGCTACGCAAGCCACCTAGGAGTTGGAAGATGGTGTCGCCGACAGGCCCTTTATAGGAGATGCGACCTTCTACGCCTTCTGGTACAAATTTTGGTGCATCGGATTGAAAATATCTGTCTTTGCCGCCCTTTTCCATGGCGGATATAGAACCCATGCCGCGATAGACCTTATATTTGCGCCCTTGGAAGAGCAGATTTTCGCCTGGGGATTCTTCGCAGCCAGCGAAAAGAGAGCCCATCATTACGGTGTTTGCGCCTGCCGCGAGAGCCTTCGTAATGTCACCAGAATACTTTACGCCGCCGTCTGCTATTATTGGCACGCCATGCTTTGCGCCCTCTGCGGCACAATCCATAATTGCGGTGATTTGCGGCACGCCGATACCCGCAACCACACGGGTGGTGCAGATAGAGCCAGGACCTATGCCCACCTTTACGCCATCCACACCAGCCTCAATAAGGGCGCGGGTAGCGGCGGCTGTTGCCACATTTCCTGCTATTATCTGCAAATCTGGCCAAGCGGATTTTAGCTCGCGCACGGTATCTATTACATTGATATGATGACCATGGGCGGTGTCCACCACAATCACATCCACTTTTCTTTCAATCAAAGCGGCTACTCTTGCGGGTGCTTCGTCATTCGCACCTACAGCCGCGCCAGCTATTAGGCGGCCTTGAGCATCCTTTGCGCTATCTGGATATTTCACAGCTTTTTCTATATCCTTGATGGTGATAAGACCTTTTAAGTTGAAATGCTCATCAACTATGGGTAGTTTTTCAATTTTGCGGGAAGTCATTATTTCTTTGGCCTCCGCTAGGGTTGTGCCTTCTGGCGCTGTTACCAAATATTCTTTGGTCATTACCTCGTATATTTTTTTGTTGTGATTGGTTTCAAAGCGTATGTCGCGGTTTGTTATAATGCCTACAAGCTTGCCATGCTCGCATATAGGCACGCCGCTGATGTGGAATTGCGCCATCAGAGCATCTGCCTCATACACATAGTGGTTTGGAGAAAGCGAGAATGGGTCTGTGATAACGCCGTGCTCGCTACGCTTTACTTTGTCTACATGCCCAGCTTGCTCTTCGATTGACATGTTTTTGTGGATAATGCCCACGCCGCCTTGGCGAGCCACGGCTATAGCCATACGGGATTCTGTAACTGTGTCCATACATGCGCTAAGAAGCGGCGAGTTTAGTTTTATGCCGCGGGTTACGTATGTGGATAGGTCTACATCTTTTGGTAGGATGCTTGATGCGTTTGGTATTAACAATACGTCGTCAAATGATAGTCCTTCGCGAATTTTTTCCATGATGACCTCCTGAATTTATGCTTTTAGCGATGATGGGTATGTTCCGCGCTTTAGATGCGGGATTATTGAAGATAGCAAGTCCTGGTTTGGTTCAAACAATATATGCATTTTCTTGCTTTTGTATGTGGTGATGAACTCATATTGCTTGATATCTGGGGATATGCCGCCAGTATAGTCCGCTTTTGTTGCGCCGCCTGAAAAGCTATGCTGCATTTCTGTAGAACCCACTTGGCGAAAAGCATCAAAATCCCGTACAGAGGATGAAAAAATGCGCTTTCGGCGGCTTTTGCCGTAGATTATGTCTATGTCCAGCTCGTTGTTGGTTAGAATATATTCGTATTCAATATCAAAGCGACGAAACATTATATATGCGCCAAAAATAGTGGCTACCCACAGTATGGGGAGAAACATGGCAATAAATTGGGCAAACATAAAAAACACCAATATAAGAAAAATGGCCGCCGCTACTATGCCAACCTTTGCCATGGTAGTTTTCATGCTTGGGCGGCGTTTGACCAACTGTTCTTTGAATACATCTTTCATAGTTATATCCTCCTAAAAGTATATTCTTATTATTATATCATAACTTTTGCTGATTTCCAATAGTGCAATTTACGAAAATTGGGTTGCGTACGGATGTTATTTATGGCATAATCATAGCAATAGAGATATGGCTAATGAGGTGATATTGTGGATAAATTGGACATGCTTTTCTCGGAGATTAAAGAGATTATTGATGGTTGTGCTGGTGAGGTAGGGCGTGATTTTGTCTGCGGAAGCTTTGAGGGCATGGGATGGCTTAATTTTCATTACAAATGCACGACCTATGATGGCTTATATCCTAGAATTGCGCTGAAGTGTCAAAAGAAAAAGGTTCATCTTTATGTGATGATGTGGAGACCAGACGGAGAACCTGTTCTTGCAAAATACGAGAATCTCTTTGGCAAGTCTAATGTTGGCAAAGGATGCCTGCGAATTAAAAGTCTTGATGATGCGCGTGTTGATGCCATAAGAGAGCTTGTGGCACTTGCCATAATTGAAAATGAAAATTAGACTATAGGGTCTTCTTTAGATAACAAGATGTTGATTATTTGGGCATGTAGGTTGCCTACATTGGATTTCCAATTATTGCATATGATTAGGGCTTGCTCTTTGTTTACCACAGAGAGATTGAGCTCCATTAGCAGGGTGTCGTAGTCGTACACCCCGCATTTTACTATATATTCGTTTGTGTCGTGGTCATAGAAATGGTTTGCGGTGGTCTCGAAGCCCTTCATAACCTCTTTGCGGTTTTGCGCTACATATTTGGTTATGCGGTTTTTGAGATGAGATGGAATTTGGTTTGCCAGCGTATCCAGGGCTTTTATGCCATCGCCCGAGATGGTATAGCGCGTGGTGTTGTTGTCTGTAGAAGAGTCAAGATAGTCAATTTCTACCATTTCTTTTAGATATTGCTGTACGCTGTAAAAGTTCATGTAATTTTCTTCCAGAGCGAATTGCGTAATTTGGCTATTGGAAAGGGGTATATCCATTTTGTTTATGAGATATAAAAGCATAATTTTATGCTCTACTTGTATGGTTTCGCTAAGAGATTGAGGGTAGATATTTTGCTGAGACATTTGCACACCACTTTCGATTTTGTAGAATTTTGTAATAATCTTAATTGTAACAGAAAATAGATAGAAAAATCAAGATAAAAATAGAGGTGACAAGAATTATGCCGAAAAATCCATATGCAGGACATTTTTCTGATATTGAGATACAAGACGCGCTTGATGTGCCTAAGCTCTATGGCGTTAAGCTACATAATGATGATTACACGCCCATGGATTTTGTGGTGCGGCTTTTGGTTACGGTGTTTCGTAAAAGTGAGGTGGATGCTGCTGTGCTGATGCTTGCTGTGCATGAGAAGGGCGAGAGCCTTGTTGGTGTTTATAGCTATGACATTGCGGCTACGAAGGTAATGCAAGCGCAGCGCATGGCGGATGCGGCAGGCTTTCCGCTAAGGATAACGATGGGAGAAGTGGCATCATGAATCTACAACCTTTGGCAGGGCAGATATATACCGTTGCTGTAAACGAAGCGAATCTCAATTCGCATGAATATATTACACCAGAGCATTTTTTGTATGCTGTGCTTATGTTTGAGGATGGGCGCGATATTATTAAGCAAAGCGGCGGAGTGATTTCTGCTATTTCGCTTGATTTGCAGGCGTATTTTAATGAGCATATAGAGCGAACGACGGGTGAGCCGCCTATAGAGTCGGCATCCTTTGTGCGTATGCTGGAGGCGGCTTTGGCGCAGGCTATGGGGTCACAAAAAGATGAGGTTAGCCTTGGTGACATTTTGGTGTCCATGTTTAATTTGCCGCAGAGCTTTGCTGTGCATATAATGCGCTCAAATGGTGTAGATAGGCTAGAGATGATGAAATATATATCTCATGGTATGAAAAAGCAGGTTGGAGGCGGGGCGCAAAAGAGTAGCGACAAAGGCGATGGTTTTTTAGAAAAATATACCACAAATCTCGTAGAGAGGGCTAAAGATGGTCTGCTAGACCCCTTGGTTGGGCGGGTTGATGTGCTTTCTGATATTGAGCTTTTGCTATGCCGCCGCTTAAAGAATAACCCTGTGCTTGTGGGGGATGCGGGGGTTGGCAAATCTGCTATTGTGGAGGGGTTGGCGCAGAAGATAGCAAAGGGCGATGTGCCAAAGCCTTTGCGAAATGTAAACATATACCATATGGACATGGGCATTGTGATAGCTGGCACGAAGTATCGCGGGGATTTTGAAGACCGCCTCATAGGCATTTTGGAAGAGGCAGCGGCGGAAGATGGCGCGATTATGTATATTGACGAGATACATTCCGTAGTTGGTGCTGGGGCTGTAAGCGGCGGCACGCTGGATGCTACATCCATCATCAAGCCATATTTGGCAAAGGGACAATTGAAATTTATTGGGGCTACCACATTTGAAGAGTATAAGAAATATTTTGAGAAGGATTCCGCGCTAACACGGCGTTTTCATAAGATTGATATTTTGGAGCCGAGTGCTGACGAGGCTTTGGAGATTTTGGAAGGGCTTGTGGGCAAATATGAGGGGCATCATGGGGTGAAATATGCGCCAGAAGCTCTGGAGATGGCCGTTAAGCTTTCGCAGAAGTATTTGCATGACCTTAGATTGCCTGATAAGGCTATTGATATTATAGACCAGTGCGGGGCGCGGTGTGCTAATGAGGAATTAGGAATTAGGAATGAGGAATTGATGGTCTTGGTTTCTGATGTGGAGCGGGTTGTGGCTAAGATGGCTCGGATACCTGAGACTTCTGTATCTGCGGATGAAAAGAGGAGTTTGGGGTTGCTTTCAGAGCGGCTTGGGGAACGGGTTTTTGGGCAGGATGGAGCTATCTCTGCTGTGACGGGGGCTATGAAGGCGGCGCGTATGGGGCTTAATGACCCTGAAAAGCCTGTGGCTAGCTTACTTTTTGTGGGACCTACAGGGGTTGGCAAGACGGAGGTGGCACGCACGCTGGCAGATGTGCTTAATATACGGCTTGTACGCTTTGATATGAGCGAATATCAAGAGAGCCATGCTGTGGCACGGCTTATAGGGTCGCCGCCTGGTTATGTTGGGTACGATGAGGGCGGCTTGCTTGTGGATGCTGTGCGCAAAACGCCGCATTGCGTGCTTTTGTTGGATGAGATAGAAAAAGCTCATGCTAATATTATGAATGTGCTTTTGCAAGTGATGGACTATGGCAAGCTAACGGATAATAGCGGCAAAAAGGCGGATTTTCGCAATGTGATTATTATAATGACATCCAATGCGGGAGCGCGTGAGGCAGACAGGGATGTGATTGGCTTTGGCGGTATGCGTAATAGCGATGCTATGGGGCGCGAGGTTAGCCGTGTGTTTGCGCCTGAGTTTCGTAATCGTTTGAACCAGATTGTTTATTTTAATGCGATTAATGAGGATATGGCGAGCAAGATTGCGCGTAAGGCTATTGGTGTGTTGCAAAGTCGCTTGGTGGAGAGGAATGTGGAGATAACCGCGAGTGATGAAGTAATTGATTTTATTGCAAGAAAGGGCTTTTCTGCGGCTTATGGGGCGCGTGAGATTATACGTATTGTGGAAGGACCTGTGAAAGAAAAGATTGTGGAGGCATTGCTTGGTGATGAGGCGGCTGATAAAAAGCATGTCCTAGAGCTTATTTTGAAGGGTGAAGAAATTTTTGTAATATGATTGTAATGTTTCTGCCTAGGAATGGTTTACATTATCAAGAGGTGATTATGATGATGAGAAGAAAACTATTTTTGGTAGTGATGTTTGTGGTCGTAATATTTTTAGCGGCCTGTGGGGGTAATGATAGTTGGGATGCCGCGCCCATGAATTTTGCTGATACTGCTGAATTTGCACAATCGGCTATGGTGGCAGAATCTGCTGACTTTGCTAGTGAGCCAGTGGCAATGCCTGAAATAGCGGCTTTGGCTATTGAAACCCCGCCTGTGCGTATGTTGATACAGCGGGCTTCGGTGGAATTGCATAGTTATGAATTTGACGATGCTATAGCAAGCTTGCGCAGCGTGGCGGCATTATATGGCGGCTATATTGAGGGTTCTAATCTATCAAATTTTTGGTCTCATTGGGACAGGGAAGACGGCGATGTTTTTGCGCGACTTTTTGAGGTGACTATCCGTGTACCCGGCGGAAATTTTGAGCGGGCATTGCAAGATATAGAGGGCTTTGGCGAGGTTATGTGGATGAACCAAAGCACGGAGGATGTTACAGATCAAATGATGGATGTTGAGCGTCGCATGGAGGCTAGGCTGATAGAAGAAACAAGGGTGCAGGCTTTTGTGGAACATGCCGAAAACCTTGAGGAACTTTTTATCCTTGAAGACCGCCTGACGCAGATACGCACACAGATTGAGACATATAGAGCTACACTAGAAAATGTTGGTGACAGAGTTGCGTTTTCGACGATAACTGCTGTGTTGTGGGAGCGGCTTGAGGCTGTGGAAGATGATGATGACGAGGAAGAAATAATAATTGGTTTTTGGCAGCGGTTTGGCAATGCTTTTGCTACATCTGCAAGCTTTGTTTGGTCTGTGATACAGGGCTTTATGATATTTATGGCGGCGGCTATTATTCCGCTTGTATTGTTAGGCAGCATTGCACTTGTGACTATTTCTATTACCCATCCTTTGGTGAAAAGGTCACGAGAGCGGGCGGCGGCGAAAATGGCTGAAAGAGCGGCACAAATGCACCATTATTCATGCTATCCGCAGAATATGCCGCAACCGCCGCAAGATACGGCTGAAAATGAGGTTGAAGAAGTGAAGGAAGAAAATGAAACAGAAAATGGAGATGAAAATAATGTTTAAGAATAAGAGGGCTATTGTAACTGGCGGTGCAAATGGCATTGGTAGATGCATAGCGGAGAACCTGCTTGCGGCGGAAGTTAGCGTGCATGTGATTGATATTGATGAAAAGGCGGGGCGGAATTTCGAGCGATTTTTCCATGGTGATATAGCTGAAAAGGCTGTGCTTGAGGAGTTTGTAGCTAGTATCACAGAACCCGTGGATTTTTTGGTAAATAATGCTTGCATAGGGCGCGGCGGATTGCTTGCGCCCTGCTCCTATGAGGACTTTGAGTATGTGCAGAGGGTTGGGGTTACTGCGCCATATTATTTGACAAGTTTGCTTATGCAAGGCGGCAAGCTAGCGCAAGGGGCGGCTATTGTGAATATTGCATCTACCCGTGCCATGCAGTCGCAAGCGGATACGGAGGCGTATTCTGCGGTAAAGGGAGGTATAGTTGCGCTTACACATGCCATAGCTGTTAGTCTTGCTGGGCGTGCTAGGGTTAATGCTATTTCGCCTGGATGGATTGATACTGTTAATGGCAATTTTAGCGGGGCTGACCATAAGCAACATCCCTCGGGGCGTATTGGCATACCTCAAGATATCGCAAATATGGTGATGTATTTGTGTGATAATGAAAAGTCTGGGTTTATCACTGGGCAGAATTTTGTGATTGATGGCGGGATGAGTAAGCTTATGGTTTATCATGGCGATGAGAGCTGGAGGTTTGATAGAAATGATAAATAAGATTGGTAGGCTTGGAATATTGGTCATGATGATGCTTGCACTCGGCATTATTGCTGGTTGCTCAAGCCGAAATGCATATGATGCGGAAGACGTTGTTTCTATTTTATTTGTAGGTAATAGCCATGTGCGCACGGGCAATATTCCTAGGCAATTGCAGGAGCTTGCGGGCTTGCACGGCATTGAAATTTCATATGTGGATGTTTCCATAAATGGCTCGGGCTTAGATGGTGCGCTACGGGATAATGCCATAAGAGAAATGCAAAATAGAAATTTTGATTATGTTGTTATGCAGCAACCCGCAGGGCGTGGCGGCAGGATAACGGCTGATGTTGATAGCTTTTTTGGCAATATCAGAAATTTTGCGGTGACAGTAAGAGAAAATGGGGCAATACCTGTACTGTACAGCCCTATGTGGATGGGTGTGGATGGGCGACCCAATGAGGAATTTCATAATGTTTCTTCGGGTATGTTCAAACAAGCCGCATATGAAAATGATGCTATTTTAGTGGACGTAGGAGGTGCTTGGGTCTACGTTTTTAGGGCTATTCCGAATATTTCCCTTTATGCCAGAGATGGAATGCACGCAAACCATGCAGGGGCTTTTTTGGCTGCCAGCGTGTTTATGGCTACATTATTTGATTTGGATACCCAAAATATTCCCGAAGGAAATATAATTGATAATCTGCCGATGCTTAATATTATTACCATTGCGGGCTTTGTGGCTACCCTGTCCCTTGCTGGCTATCGTTTTGCTAAAAAACAGGATTTGCATGTAAAGAAATCGGTGGTTGCAATGATTTTGTTTGCATTGCTTCAAGTGATGAGTTTTTTCCCGCATGTATTCATATTTACAGAGAGTGGTAATAGAATTTTGTTGCTATATTCGGTGGTATTTGTGCTTTTGATGGCTACCCTCTATTCGATTTATCGATTTATTCGGATTGTATTTGTTGAAAAGAGGTCGTGGGGTGTGGCGAGGAGGTATCTCTTGTGTGTTCTTATTTGCGGAATTGTTTATGGATTGACTTTTATCCCTGCTTTTGAGTTGCGCTCGTTTTTATATAGGGGCGATAATGCTTTTGACCTTGCTCAAGTAGCATGGAATTTTCTTTTGATAAACTCTCCGAAGCCATAATCAATATCGGCTAATACCTCCATTATTTCTTCTTTTGAATCCTTGGAGTCATCAGCAATCCATTTGCTGATTATTCCTAAGTTGCCTGAAAAGGAAAAATGTGCGTAAACTTCTAGTTCTTTTGAGGTGCATGAGAGGTTGAACTCCTTTTGCCAACATTCGATACATAGGTCTTTGAATAGGTTGGATATGCGATTTAGGAAGGTGCTGTTTGCATTGTTGCTTAGTATAAGGCGGCAGATTTGTTTGTTGTCGGAAATATATTGGAGCAAGGCGTTGAAAAACACCTTTGTATCCAAGCTATATTCAGTTGCGAAAGCATCGCTGATTTCTTGCATAACAATATCTTCTGTGTGGTTGTATAAATCATAAATGTCTTTGAAATTGGCATAGAAAGTTGAGCGGTGGACATCGGCTTTGTCGGTTAGCTCTTTTACTGTGATATGTTGTATGCTTTTTTGCATAAGAAGTTCTGCGAATGTCTCTCGTAGGGCTTTTTTCGTTTTTCTAATGCGCCTGTCTTCTTTGTTCATTAAGGTCACCTCTTTTGTTCAACATAGTCATGATAAAATGTCTATCACTAGACGATATTGCTTGAAATTGATTCTTGATAAACATATATGTGTCTATTATAATATATAGTGTCGGGAAAATCAACAATAATGTGAGGAGCGAATAGTATGAGCAAATTTTATCAAGCTACAAAAAAATGATGTAAATATGATTGCAAAAATGATGGCTTTATCTTTTGCCGAATATCCCTTTGTTAAGGATTTTTTAAAGGATGCTTTTGGGAGCGAGGAAAAGAGAATGCTGTTTTTGGAGAAAGCAAGTGGGATGCTGATAAAAACGCTTATGCGCAAGGGGATATGCTTTTTTGAAAGAAATGACGGCGAGGTCAGGGCTTTTTGCATTTTAAGTACGATAGAAAATATGCAACCGACTGTGTGGGATATGGTGGCAGGCGGCGCAATTGGTCTTTTGCCCAGTTTGTTTAATAAAGCAATTCGTGAGTTTATCGTTTTTTATTTGAGTGAGGCTGCTACGGTGGATTATCCAAAGGGTAAGGATGTATGGTATGTGCATCTTTTTGCGGTGAATCCAAATCATCAGGGCAAGGGGCTTGGCTCTATGATTATGAATGACTGTGTATTTCCCTATGTTGATAATCGGCAAGGAAAGAGCATCTTTTTGGCTACCAAATGAAATAGCCTACCGAGGGAAAAGCTTTGAAAAATGGGATTTATGTAAGGTCATCAGCGAAAAGGATACAGGATTATGAGCGCAACAATTTACTATTTTAGCGGAACGGGAAATTCGTATAGGGTAGCGAAAGCAATGTGTGAGGGCTTAGGTAATGCCGAGCTCATAAATATTGCAAAAGAGCAAAGAACAAAATGGGAGGGTGAAAGCAGTGTGATTGGAATTGTATTTCCGCTTTACTATTTTGGCATTCCTATTATTGCAGAAGAGTTTTTGCGAGATTTGGAGATTTCGGAGGACACCTATGTTTTTGTTATAGTGACAAGAGGCGAGCCTATGGCTGGTGGCACAAAAAGACAGCTTGATGAGGTATTTGCTGTAAAGGGTAGAGGATATCAGTTTTTCCAATATATAACAATGGGAAATAACTTTCCGCTTTATGGGTTTGATTGCTCAAAAGAAGGGCTGAAGGAAAAGAGGGATGATAAAGCGGATAAAAAGGTTTTGAAATTTATTTCTGATATAAAAATGAAAAGACGGTCACGTGTATTTTCAATTCTAGACTATCGGTCGTTTCCGACTATTACATACAGTATGCCTAGATATGGATATAAACATTTTTTGGAAATATATAGCAATGATGATTGCTTTAAGATTGATGAAGACTTGTGTGTTATGTGTGGTAAATGCGAATACGCTTGCTCCACTGGTAATATGATGGTTGGCTCAAAGGTTGTGTGGAAACATGAGGATTGCCAGATGTGCCTTGCTTGTTATAATTGTTGTCCTGAAAATGCGATACAATATGTTGACCCTGATAATAAGGTTGATACACAAGGGAAGCGGCAATATTGGAATTTTAGAAAAAATGAAAACAACCATCAATAAACTGTGCGTCTTTGATGGTTATTTTATATTGCTTTAATTTTTTGGAATTTCTCTTCGTGGATATGGGTTATGTTTTTTAGTTTATTGACATCCTCAATGACTTCTTGCAATTGTGGGTAGTCTTGGTTTTGGTTATGCAAGATGGCGAGAGTGAGGGTCTCGAGATTGTCATGTTTATCTGCTAATACAGAGAGACCTTGCTCAAGCCCAGAGAACTTCTGCTCAAGCCCAGAGAACTTCTGCTCAAGCCCAGAGAACTTCTGCTCAAGCCCAGAGAACTTCTGCTCAAGCCCAGAGAACTTCTGCTCAAGCCCAGAAAACTTCTGCTCAAGATTAGAAAACTTCTGCTCAAGCCCAGAAAACTTCTGCTCAAGATTATCTAGCCTTTGGTCATGCTTAATCTGACCCTGTTCAAGCTTAATCTGCCCTTGCTTCAAGTCTTTTATGTCAGCCTCCATTGATGTCAACTTGGATAGGATAAGTTGTAAAATCTCATTGTCTATTTTAAACACCTCCTTTGCTTATAGATTATTATAGCATAGGCTAGAAAATAAATCAAGAAAAAAGTCGCGCGTTTTGCTATAGTCTGCCCTCAAGCTTTAGCTGAAAGATTGCGAGCGTTAAGTTATAAATTTTGCTGGAGCTGGTTTCGGAATCTATACCGAAGGCGTGGTCGTGTCTATATTGCATTAATTGGGGGCAATTGCCTGTTCTTATGTGCTTGGCAGGGATGATGAAGGGGTCATAGCTAGGCAAGCGAATTTCTATTACAAAATCTGAGCCATGGCGTAGGTCTAGTTTGGTATTTGACAAAAGGCATAACCCCTGTGCGCTGATGTCAAATGTTGTACATTGACATGAGAATTCGCCTGGCATATTGTTTTGGTCGCCAGCGGGAATGTATAATGCAGCTGGAAGACTAACTTGGATGCGTTGTGATTTACGGCGGCTTGCTTTTTCTATAGGGGAAACAGCGTTGATATACAAAAGGGTTTTGCCGAAATCCGTGTCAATAGAACTCAATTTGCCCTCGAAAGTATAGCTCTCTGCGCCACGGAAAAAGGTAAAGCGCACAAAATCGCCTTCTTCTGGTACGCGCGATTGTTTTAAAAGTTGGGGGCATTCAATTGAAAAAAGTAGGTCATTATAGGTATCGACAAATGTTCCGAATAAAATTTCTTCGGTATATGCACGTGAGCCGTCAAGAGAAACTTGCACATCTAGCCTTGTTCCTGCTGGTATGAATCTAAGTTGCATAGAATCTCCTCCTTGATATGACTAAGGTTATCCAAAAATCCACATATTGATAATGGCTAGCATTTCGCGTAGATAGTTGACGGTTAGGCTATGCCAAGGGGTTGGTGCGCCCAAGGGGGTTGCATCTATGCCTACTTGATTTGCCAATTGCGCTGCGCGAAAGATATGGAAATCGTTTGTGACTAAAGCGGCGGTGAAACCATATGGAAAATGCGCGGCTAAGATTTCTTTGGCGAAGGCCAGATTTTCGTATGTATTGGTGGAGCGGTCTTCTAGCAAGATGCGCTCTGGTGGTATGCCTCGGGTTGTGAGGTAGCGTGCCATAGCGTAAGCCTCTGTGTGGGGCTGTCCTGTACCCAGACCACCGCATACTATGACCATTGCTTGTGGGTTGTACGAGAGATAAGAAAGCGCGGTATTTAGTCTAAGGGCTAGATGGTCGCCTACCTCGCCATTATGTAGCCCTGCGCCAAGGACTATGACGACATCTTCTTGATGGTTTACATGGCTTATATTGCCGTAAATCATTAGAAAAAGCACGAAGGTAACAGGGATGGCGGCTACTATATGTGTTGCGATATGAAACTTTTTAGGCAATTTATTGTAGAATGCGGCATATAGCAAAATGACCGCCGATAAGATGGCTTGGATGGTATGACCATGATGTATGCTGGAGAATGTTGCTAACGCAATCACATTTAATGCTAAAAGTATGCCTATTGCTAGGATTAATATTCTCATTTGGTTGATATCCTTGTTAAGCTGTATTCGACATTGGTTAAGGGCTTGCCTATCTCGATGGTATTTTTTTGACCTGTGTACTCAAAGCCCATTTTTTCGTAGAAATTTCTTGCTCTTTCGTTTTGCTCTAGTGCCCATATAATGATGGTTTTGTAGCCTTGATTATGGAGAGAATCCATGGCATAGCCCATCATAGCTTTGCCATAGCCCTTGCCCCAATATTCGGGCAAAAGATATATTGCGCCAACCTCACCGATATTATCATAATCGCTGTTTCTAAATTTTCCAAAGAGAAGATTGCCTATAATTTTACCGTTTAGTTCGGCTACAAAAAAAGGTGCATCTGGTTCGGCTGTCAATACCTCAACAAGCCTTTGCGCGCTTGCTTCTGGTGACATGGCGGATAGATAGTCATCGGGAATGATACCCTTATAGGCGGCTTGCCATGATGATACATGGACTCCACCAAAACCTTCGGCATCCGCCACGGTTGCGCTGCGAATTTTAAAACCAGAATAATACCACATTATGTAGGCATCATCTCCGTTTTCATAGTAATTTTCTTTATGTTCGCCAACTATAAAATCAAAAGATTTGTATAGATTGATTGCGGCAATGTTGGTGGTTGCTACTTCTAGTTTTGTGCTATTAAGCCCTAACTCCTTTGCAGTATCTAGGGTTTTTTGTAGCATAAATCTGCCTAAACCTTTGCCATGATGCTCTGGCAGCACAGCTATAGTGGATATTTTGCAGTAATTAGGCTCTCTGGAGGTCATGTGATACATGCCGCAATAGCCCACGGGTGTTTCGTCATCATATACTAGAAAATAATAGCCCTCATGGTCGGTTATGCCTTCTTCTAGCCATTCTGCTGGCTCGGCTGTGCCATACGCCGCCTTATCTATGGCCTGCACTGTAGCTAGGTCGTCTATGGTTATGCGTTTTATGCGTATGTTATTGAAACTGCTTGTCATATTGCTTTGCACCCTCTCGGTTAATATCATCGTTAAAGATATCGGATTCTATGAATTTGCCTGATACACTTGATAGATAGCCTGGGGCAAGCTCCATTGCCATAAAGGCTGGATAATTATTGCCATTACGGTCAGTAATGCTGAAATTATCAGCAGGGGCAAAGCCAAAGCGGGGATAATACGAGGGGTGACCAAAAAATAGAATTGCTCTGTGACCTAGTTGCTTTGCCTTGTTAATTGAGTGGTTTAACAATGCTCCACCAACACCCATGCTTTGATATTGCGGCAAAACGTTTAGAGGACCGAAGTTTAGCACTGGGGTTTTTGTATCGTCGAGCTGTAAGATATGGGCGTGGCTGTAGATTATGTGACCCACGATTTGCCCATCCATTTCTGCAACAAAATTAAGCTCCATTATTCCATCGCAGCTACGTAGTTGGCGTACCATATAATGCTCCATGGGGCAATTAATTTCTGAACGCTCTATGCGGTCTGGGGTGCTGAAAGCATTGCGGGTTAGCCCTTCTACTATGTGCCAATCTTCGGGTTTTTCAAGCCTTATGTTTATGCTCATTCTTTATCCTCTTCCTCAGGAGCATCTATAATATAGCCGCAGGTTTTATCATCTGGACAGGCTATTTTTTTGCTGTTTTTTGTGCCTTTGCGTAAAAAACATCAACGCGCCCCATGTTG
>WRBK01000030.1 GCA_009784575.1 Defluviitaleaceae bacterium
ACCAACAGACAAAGATACTGAAAACTCAAGAAAGATAGATGAGTTAGGAAGAATATCATTCTCTGGAGATATTATAGAAGAAATGGACTGGGGTATTAGGAAGCCTGTAGAGATATATTATGTGGATGATAGGATGGCTATATTTAAGTAACAGCTACCCCGCGCCAAGCGCGGGGTAGCTTTGGTTCATAACAAAGGAGACGACATCATGAGCGAAAAAGACAAAGCCATAGAGATTTTAATGGGCGTAGTAAATGACGATGTCCATAAAGTCTATGAAAAGCACATTTCGGACAACTTTGTACACCACAATCCATATTTCAAAAGCGATAAGGCATCCCTTTTGGCGGGCATGGTCAAAAGCAACGAGCATCACCCCAATAAAGTCGTCACCACAAAAAATGTAATAACAGAATTACCCTTTGTGGTCATACTTAGCCATGTTCGCATCACAGACGACTTAGAGGCGGCAATCACGCATATATTTAGGTTTGAAAACGGCAAGGTCTCCGAGCTTTGGGATATCTCGCAAATGATTCCAGCCGACATGGTGAATGAAAAGGGTATGTTTTAGAACCTGTTTACTATCTCGCTTTCGTCGTATTTTCGAGCGTTTTTTCGCAAGGCAAGGAGAGGCTGACGACACAAAGCCAGAGCTTTTGTTAGGAAGCCTCGACGAAGTCCTAGCGGAAAATAAGCCGAAAAGACGGCGGAATGGAGATGGTAAACAGGTTCTAAGAGCTAAAAAATACCCCTAAACCTCCTTTTCAAAAATAGGCTGATTATTTCTAGCGCAAATTTCGTCCATATCACGATAACCCATTTTCGCCCAAAAGCTCGTAGCATTGGCTTCACTTGTTAGATATATGGCCGAAACAGATAACCCCATCAACCTCTTTTCAGCATGAACAACCAATTCCTTCCCATATCCAAATTTACGAAAATCGGGCATAATATATAGCTCTCTAATACAGCCATGTCCTTCTTTTATGCACCAATTGCTTCTTTCAGAATCCACTTGATAATTAATAAATCCTTTTACGCTGCCATCTATCATTAGTAAGTCAAGAAAGCATATGCCCTCCTTCACATGTTGCGAAATGCTGCCAAATATGCTTTCAAACTCTCCCTCAGCCAAGTTATCGATTTTAAGCTCATCAATAAAATATTCTTCAAACAATTTCTCAAACATCACGCGATTTGATTCGTTGTATTCAACAATTTTCATATATTCAACTCTCCTTAATTTTTCACACAAAAATAACACACCCAGTTTAGGAATGTGCTATAACTCAACGATTATATCATATTCATAAGGCTTTTAAAAAGTTGGCACAGCAAGTTAAGTCTTGCTGTGCCAATATTCAGTTTTATTTCTCAATCACCATAAACTTTTTCAACTATATCACTCCTCTCGAAAAAAGAAATTGTTCTTCGAAAAACAAGAGTATTATATCACATCTGATGCATAAAGTCAATTGTAAATATATTACAATTAATTTAATTCAGTTGACAGCATTTGCATATACTGACCAGCCACTTGCTGCATAGATTGATTTTGAGAGGGCGTTTCAGTGTTCGCATTGGTGTTGGTAAACATAGGGTCTGTCGCTTCGCCTATTTTTAGATACTTAACACCAAAGGCTGATTTTATAGCCAATACTCGCTCTCCTTGGGCATTTACAAATATTTTGGTTTGAGTTTCTTGCTCTGCTGCCGCGTTTTTGTAAGCAATGTCTGCATTTTCTGCCACCTCATCACTTTGGCTTCCCAGGTCTATTATTTGACCCCAAAGCTCTTTTTCCCTAGGGGATATGACCGCTTGATTCCTTTGTGCCTGTTGCCCAAAGGTGGCATTTCTTACGCCGCCGCCCAATCCTACACTATTCATTATTCCTTCTACCTCCAAGTATCTGCTTCCATGCCAATATTTTCAATCCTTCATTAATTATATCGGCAAAATTCTTTCCCAATATTAGAGTAAAATACTAGCCATATGGGTCTTTATAAAATTCACACAAAGCATCTCTAATCATTTGTAGCATATATTCCACAAACACAACAGAACCAACAGCTTTATCAGGCATAGCCAGCACATCGTAATATTCTTGCCTGCGCTCCAGCATAAAATCCATTATCGGTATCCGCCTTGACCCAAGCACCTGCGGTCGCTGTGCAAGCAGCAGATTTTGCCACATGCGTGCCACCAAACCATTGCCCTCTTCAAAAGGACGAATAGTAGTCATAAATTTATAATGGAAAACGCAACTTTTCACAAGACAATACTCATCATCCGTCTTTGTTTTCACCCATTCCATCAAGTTATCCACATCTCTCAAAACAGGCTTGCCAGAGCCAAAGCGAAAACATCCAGCTTCTTTCGTCAATCCCGTCATAAACAAACGGTGTATGTATAGCATATCAGCAGTGCTAAATGGGTCTATTGGATTCGGCGTATGCATTAGGCTATATGCCTCATACGCATTTTTTACTGCACATATCTCGCTTGGCGTGCCGTAAGCACCATCCTTGCCTTCAATTATGTCCGTTACCTGCTCCAAAGTAAGTGGGCTTTGTTTTTCTATAGCAAGGGTCGAATAAGCAGCGCGTATGCGAGCATTATGAAACATTTGCTGCATTGGGTGTATGTTTGTAAGCGGTGTCCCTATGGTCTTTCTTAACTCAGCTTTCTCTCGCTTAATAATTTGTGATTTTAAAAGATGAATTTTATCCGTCATCACAAATTGAGGTTTATACTGGCTCATATCATTCCCCCTAAAATTATCACAACACTCGTATGGGCGGCACTTAGCCGCCCATACGATAATGCAAATAAATAAGGCGTTACACCATAGTCACCTTATACCCCGCCAGCCTATTCCTAGCCTCCTCATCCGCTATCACCTCAAAAAACGTCCCTGCCTCTTCATGGCTTTCCTCCAAAATCTCACAATGCTCATGCACATAAGAGGTCATCTTGCTCTCAGCATATGGTATCAGAATAGACAAGCGGGTTTTGCCGCTATTGTATATCTCCTCTATAGCCGCCAACAGGTCATCCACGCCAGCCCCCGTCACCGCAGACATCTCCACAATCTTTTTCGACCTTGTGCAGGGCGGCAGAGGCATCTCCACACCCTTATCCATCTTGTTATAAACAGTGACAAGCTGTTTCTCGTTAAGCTTCAACGAATCTAGGGTCTTCATGACCACATCTCTATGCTTATCCCTATTAACATTCGCCGCATCCACCACAAAAATCAGCACATCAGCATAGTCAAGCTCCTCCAGCGTAGCACGAAAAGCCCGCACAAGATGATGCGGCAACTTCTCAATAAAACCAACCGTATCAGAAAGCAATATTTCAGAGCCACCAAGCAAGTCCACGCGCCGCACAGTTGTATCCAGCGTAGCAAAAAGCTTATCCTCTACCAGCACGCCAGCCTGCGCAATGCGGTTTAGTATGCTAGATTTGCCCGCATTCGTATAGCCCACCAATGCCGCCACAAAAGCACCCTGCTTTTCACGTTTCTTGCGCATGGTGTCTCTATTTTTGCTTATCTCCTTTAGTTGGCTATCCAAATTTGTTATGCGGTTGCGTATATGCCGCCTATCCGTCTCTAATTTGGTTTCGCCAGGGCCTCTTGTACCTATGCCGCCGCCAAGGCGCGATAGCATCTTGCCCAAGCCCGAAAGCCGCGATAACCTATAGCGCAATTGCGCAAGCTCTACTTGCAATTTGCCCTCTGCGCTACTTGCCCCCATGGCAAAAATATCAAGTATAAGCAATGTCCTATCAATTATCACGCAGTCAAATCTATCATTAAGCTTACGAAACTGCGCAGGGGTTAGCTCATCATTAAAAATAAGCATGGTCGGCTCATGCTGCCATATCAAATCCTCTAACTCATCTAGCTTGCCTTTGCCTAAATATGTCGCCGCGCTTGGGGCTTCGCGCTTTTGCGTTAGCCGCGCCATCGTCTTTATCCCCGCTGTTTGCGCCAACTCCTCCAGCTCATCCATCGAGATATCTATATCCGAGCGTCCATCGTCTACTCCTACAAGCAACGCCACATTTTCTTCTTTTTTTAAATCATGCATTGCATCAACTCCTTACATTAGGTATAATATTATTCGGGTGATATTATATGAGCAATAGCAACAACAGAAGAAATATCCGTAAAAAGAGACGACCAAGGCGTAGAGGAGGTCTCTTTTTGCTGATTTTTGCTGTAGCCATTGGTATTTTCGCTTATTTTATGATAGATGGGTTGGCTGTGGGCGAATATGAGGAGGAGCATTACGGCGAAATGCAGCGATACATACCCCATATAGACATAAGCACATTGCGCACCAACTTCGACGATGCCGCATTGCTTTACATATTTTATTATGACCACACAGAGCTGGACATCCACCGCCACCGCATTATCGATAACTATAACCTAGTTAATTTTGTTTCACATAGCCCCGCACAAAACACAATGAGCATATCTACGGAAGCACCCGTAATCCTGCTTACAAATTACAGCTATGCCACCAGAAATGTCTACATAACCGTCATAAACCCCCGTGATGTTTATGACCGCATACTTATCCTAGACCCAGGCCACGGCGGCAATGACGAGGGCGCAACAGTCGGCGGCATTCGCGAAAGCGACATCACCCTTGCCATCTCGCTATACCTCTATGAGCTATTCCTAAATTCTGATAGCGGCATAAAGGTATATATGACGCGTACCAATGACAGCACTGTACATAATAGCCAGCGCGCCCATACCGCCAATGTGGTAGGCGATATGCTGCTATCCGTACATACCAATGCATACCCCGACCTTGCCAGCGTTAGCGGCACAGAGACACTGTTTAACGACGATTCGCCCATGAGCGAGCAAGGCAATCTTGGCCGCCATGATATGCCAAACTCCCGCTTTTCGCAAATCATGCAAGACCATCTTGTAGCAGAGCTAGGCACGCGCGATAGGGGGCTTGTAAAGCGCACTGGTCTCTTGCTGCTCAATGTTTCCTCTGTACCCACCGCCTATGTTGAAATTGATTTTAAAACCAATCCGCAAGCTTTGGAGAATCTTACAAATTCGGAATATCAACAGAGGGTGGCTGCCGCTTTATACCGTGGTGTAGTGGAAGCCTTTGCAGAGGCGGCAGAACCTTCAAATACCGAATAAACACGTAGGAGCGGCTCTCTTCCGCTCTGCATGGTTCGCCCCTATCAAGCCCGAAGCAATCCACATATCACCAAAAGGACAGTATCTCCGTCCTTGATTTCTCTATAAGCCGTCGTCCCTTTTAGCAATCTTATAATACCTAAACTCCCCATCCATATGCGTAAACACAAACCCAATCTTCTCCAAAACATGCTGGCTACACACATTGCGCAACACCGTATCAGCAGTTATAACATCAAGCCCCATCCCACCAAAAGCATATTCCAAAAGCAACTCAATAGCCCTAGTGCCATAACCCTTGCCCTTCACCAAATCATCAACCATAGAAATCCCAAAATCCGCAGACTTCTTGTCATAGTCTATCTTCTTCAAATAAATCTGCCCAATCACCTTGCCGTCACATATAATCGTAAAATACTTCCGTGTGGCATCCGCCATCCGCACATGATAAGCTTTTTCCATACCCTCATAATCATAAACATACGATACATCACTCATCATAGGGTCTGCCACATATCCCACCCAAAATTCATGCCAATGCTCATTTGTACAGGGTGTAAGTTCAATTTTGCCATCCATAATCCTCAAGCCACCCCTCAACCACTTTAACCATGTCGCTATACCTCAAAACCCCTCGCACCGTCCCCATCACGTGCCTTGTCCCCACATCCACCTCTGCCCCATCCGCCGCCTCAATCCCAAGTGACCTCTTCAAACTATACTCCAACCACCCAAGCTTCGCCGAGTACCCCATAGCAAACACAGCAGACCAATCAACATCCCCAAGCGCAATTTTGCTCTGATATCCCCGCATAAAAGCATCAAACTTATCCTTACATATCCCGCCATCCACATCCACCGCCCAATAAAGCGCGGTTTCCAGCAAATCATGATGAGGATTAATAAGCCCCGCCGCCTCCCAGTCAACCAATGTAGGACTATCCCCATTCCACAGCACGTTTTTAGGGTCTAAATCGCGATGACTAGCCACCATATTTTCAGCAAGCACCTTTGATGCCCTAATAGCTTCTGCATCAAACCCTTGCAGACTCTCCATATTTTGCTCCAGAATCTCAACCCACGGCATACCCTTTTCGCGCCCCATTTGCAGATATACCACAAAATCTATCAGACTCTCATCCGCAGAATCGTCATCCCTTAGGCTCGCGTTATCAAAATCAATCAAATGTATATCCGCCAAAATCTGCCCTATCACACCACAATGAAGCTCACTTATCTCATCATCTTTCAAGCACACACCATCCATCCAATCAAATACCAAATAATACTGTCCGCAAACCTCCTGCATCACCTTTCCATCAATTATCTTTGCAACACAAACAGGAACAGCCTTCGCAGCGGCAGTCGCTATAAGCTCCGAGTTTATGTAATTACGCATGGCTGTCGGTCTAATAATAACATTTGGATTAATCGCCTTTACAGCATATTTTCCCAAAGTCGCTTGCATAGCGAACATTTTGTTCAAATATCCACCAACCAATGGTTTCGGCTCTTCCACCAAATCCCCCAAGCCACACATTTCGCACAATTTATCAAAGCTCAAATTATAATCTCTATTAATCATACTTTCCTTTATCCAGTCTAGGTTATCGTTGCATAAAGCATCCCCAAAATCCCACCTATCATAATATCATGCCCAGCACACAGAAGCAATCAACCAAAGGTTGAATTAAATCTCGTAGGGGCGAACAAAGTTCTCCCTTACCAAGAGTCGAACCTCAACCAGTCCTATTCCCTCAAATACTCCGCAATCGCCGCCGCCGCAACCTTCCCTTGCCCCATAGCATTAATAACCGTCGCCGCCCCAGAAACAATGTCGCCGCCCGCAAATACCTTTGCCTTGGTCGTGCGCATATTCTCATCCGCCACCACAGTGCCTTTGCGCGTAGTCTCCAAATCCGCCGCAGAACTAGCCACAAGCGGGTTAGGCGAAGTGCCAATAGCAACAACCACAGCATCAGCTTCCATCACAAAGTTCGAGCCGCTCTTGGGTGCTGCACCCCTGCGCCCGCTGGCATCCACCTCACCCATCTCCATCTCCACGCACTCCAAGCCATTCACAAGCCCGCTCTCATCCCCCAAAATACGTACAGGATTTGTAAGCAATTTAAAAATTATACCCTCTTCTTTTGCATGGTGGATTTCTTCTAGCCTAGCTGGCATTTCGTTTTCCGTGCGCCTATACACAATGGTCACATTCTCTGCGCCCACACGCTTTGCGCAACGCGCCGCATCCATAGCCACATTGCCGCCGCCTATCACAGCCACATGCTTAGCACCCTTTAGCGGCGTATCGTAGTTTTTATCATATGCATTAAGCAGGTTTATCCGCGTCAGCCACTCGTTCGCCGAATACACACCAAGCAGATTTTCGCCCTCTATGCCCATAAAGGACGGCAAGCCCGCACCAGTGCCCAAAAATACAGCATCATGCCCCTCTAATAGCTCATCAACAGAAATCGAACGTCCCACCACCACATTCAGCCTTATCTTAACCCCAAGCCGCCTCAAATTATCTATCTCATGCGCCACAACAGCTTTTGGCAGCCTAAATTCTGGTATGCCATACTGCAAAACCCCACCAACATCATGCAAAGCCTCAAAAATAGTCACCTTAACACCAAGGCGTGTCAAATCCGCCGCACATGTTAGCCCAGCGGGCCCAGCACCCACAACGGCAACCTTTTTACCCGCCAAAGAATCCGAAAGATACTCAAGGCGGCAAAGATTTTCCATAGCCCAGTCCGCTACAAAACGCTCCAAGCGTCCAATACCAACAGATTCACCATTTCTGCATCTCACGCACAATGCTTCGCATTGGTTTTCCTGCGGACAAACCCGCCCGCACATAGCAGGCAATGAGTTTGTGGCCGTCACTATCTCATATGCCTCCGCAAAGTCGCCTTCCTTCACCTTCATAATAAATTCTGGTATCTGCACATTCACAGGGCAGCCCGCCACACATGGCTTATGCACGCAATTAAGGCATCTTGCCGCCTCCACCATAGCCATTTCCGCAGTATACCCCAGCGACACCTCTCGGAAGTTCGTAGCCCTCTTTTTCCCATCAAGCACAGGCATATCCACTTTTTTAGGTGATTTATTAACACCACTCCCACTCATTGTCCCCACCCCCAAATCAACCTACAACTCTCCCTGCTTTTTTGTTCCTCAGACATATAATAAGTATTTCTCTTCATCAAAGAATCAAAATCTATCTCATGTGCATCAAACTCTGGTCCCTCCACACAAGCAAAAAGCATCTTGCCGCCAACACTAACACGACAGCAGCCGCACATACCTGTGCCATCTATCATAATAGGGTTCATAGATGCCACCGTCTTTATCCCATATGGCTTTGTGGTTTGCGCCACAAATTTCATCATTATAGGCGCACCAATGGTTATCACCTCATCATAGGCTGCGCCGCTTTCTATAAGCTCTGCTAGCTTGCCCGTCACAAAGCCCTGCTCACCATAACTGCCGTCATCTGTCATCATATATAATTCATGACTCACAGCTCGCATATCCTCTTCCAATATCACAAATTCCGCACCCTTAAAGCTAGCGATAATGTCCACATGAACGCCGCCCAGCTCAAAATATGCCTTAGCTATAGGCAGTGCCGCCGCAGAGCCCACACCGCCGCAAACAACGCAAATACGCTTTGCATCTTTGTTTAGATGCGTAGCCTTACCCAAAGGGCCAACAAAATCTTGTATAAAGTCGCCAGCATCAAGATTAGCAAGCATAGCCGTACTAGCCCCCGCCGAATCAAAAACAATCCTCACGCCAGCATCGCTCACGCCAGCAATGGTAAGCGGCACTCTCTCCCCAAACTTGTCCACCCTAAAAATAATAAACTGCCCCGCCTGCGCCTTTTTTGCCACATGCGGCGCGTCTATCTCCATCATTGTCGTACCATCTCTTAAATTTTTCTTAGATAATATTTTATACATGATACCTCCCGTGTAGCGCAATATATAGAGTATATCACAAAGTCTACCATCTTGCAAAACTGATTATTTTGTTGTAAAATATACTCATATGTATATTCATGCCGATATATGTATACACATAAACAGGAGGACGTAAGAGCAATGTCAGAAAAAAAAATGATGTTCACCATATTCATGCTAACTCTGATTATTGTTGCCATCTTCGCCTTTTTTTTATTTATTTTTGTGCAGGCAGGCGGCGCGGAAGAGCGCGTACCCGCCACGCACCGCCACATACACAGCAATTTTACCGTATACAGCCAACCCAGCTTTTTTTCTGATATTATTACCCAGCATAGGTCACAAATGGTAAAGATTTTGGAAGAGCAAACAGACGGCTGGATGCATATAGCTTTCGCCGACATTGAGGGCTGGGTATATCTTTCCTCACACCAGCATACCCTAGAGCGACCTGTCGGCTTGTTTCATAACAAAGACGATGCCATGCACACAGACCTAATCGGTCCAGGAGAAGTGCAAGTCCTTGAGGAAGATGGTCATTGGCTACTTGTAGCCACACCATCAACCCCCATGTGGCTTAATCTACATTTCTGGCCATCGGCGGAGCAGTTGGACGATTTTTTGTATGGTCTGCCTTTTAATGTGTCCGTTTATTACAGAAATCTAGCCACAGGCTTCACCTTCAGCCGTAAAGGCGACCTTATCTACAATTCTGCCAGCCTTAACAAAACCCCTTTCGCGCTTTATGTGTATCATCTAGCAGAAACTGGGCTAATAGATTTATCGCAAACACATACCTACACCACCCGCGACCACCGCTTCGGCACAGGCGTAATTCGCAATATGCCTTTTGGCACACAGCTCACAACAGCCGAATTGCTAACACATTCTGTGCGAGATTCTGACAATGTAGCTCATCATATGCTAATGGGGCTTTTTGCAAACCAAAGCCCATCCTATCGCGAATTTTACGCAAGCATAGGCGGCAATGTCGGGCTTATAGATATAGCCACAGGGCGGCAAAACCTAATGTCAGCAGAAGAGGCAGGGCTTATTATGTATCGCATTCATCAATACATCGAAAACGATACCTCCTATGCCGCCAACTTCAAATACAGCCTCCTAAACTCCGATATACCCATAATCACAGCCGACCACCCCATAGCCCAAAAATATGGCCGCTGGGATGGCAATTTTCATGACAAAGCCATAGTATATGCACCCTCGCCGTATATTTTAGTAATCATGTCCACACTAGACCAAAACAACCAAGGGGCTTTTGAAGAATTTGCAGAAATATCACGCTTTTTTCAAGATTTTAATAATAGATATTTTACACCGCAATAGGAGGTTTATATGCCACACCGCAAATTACTTATTTCATTGAGCATACTCAACGCAACAGTAAACACATTGTATTTAGTCAGATTTTTCGGCATATTTCCGCCTGAGGAGGTCGTTCACGGATATGTACCGTGGTTTATGTCATTCGCCTTGCCCAACACTGCTTTTGCTTTATTGTCGTGGCTTTCGGTATACTCATTCTAACAACATTTAACGCAATATTTGAAATCGTAGTCTATGTATATGGCTTATCCCTAGCCGCATTTTACATTGTGCAATTTTGGAAAGCTATAAATACAGCGGAAGGGGATGAGGGATAACTATATGATTTCAGGCATAAGCCATATAACATTCATAGTCAAAGATTTGGAGTACACAGCCCAATTTCTAATAAAAATCTTTGATGCAAAAGAAGTTCATTCAAAAGATAACACAATAAAGTATTTCCTTATCGGTGATTTGTGGATTGCGCTAAACAAAGGCGAGCCACTGTCAGAGCGCACATATAATCATATCGCCTTCAAAATCCAAGAATGTGATATTGACAACTATATCGCCCGAATAAAAGAAGCAGGGGCAGAAATCAAATCTGGCAGACCAAACCGCAAAGCCAGCGAAGGACGTTCCATATACTTCTACGACTTTGATAACCACTTATTCGAGCTGCACACAGGCACATTATCCGAAAGACTAAAAAGCTACACAAAATAAGGAGGACAAAAAACCATGCAAAAACAAATCATCGCAACTGAAAACGCCCCAAAGGCAATAGGCCCATACTCACAAGGCACAGCCTTCGGCGACCTCATCTTCACATCAGGGCAGCTACCCATAGACCCCACCACAGGCAAGCTAATAGAAGATGACATCAAAACCGCAACAGCCCAAGTAATAAAAAATGTAGAAGCCATCCTGCAAGAAGCAGGCTCATCACTAGACAAAGTGCTAAGGGCCACCGTATACATAAAGGACATGGCAAACTTCGCCGCCATGAACGAGGTATACGCAGAATTTTTTAACACAAACCCGCCAGCTCGTACATGCTACCAAGTAGCAAAATTGCCCATGGATGCTATTGTGGAGATAGATGTAATAGCGCATAAATAAACAATGGATGGCGTGATTGTTCATGGCTTTTCGTGAAAATAATATTGACACAAAGTAGCGGATGTGGTACTATGAATATATAATTTCATAACACAACATCCGCACCTTGGAATTCGAATAATAGCGAAAATGATAAAAAATGTTTTACATGTGGAGAATCACGATTGGCGCATTGTTTTACATATCCGAATGCACTATATATAAGTGCAGAAAAGAAAGGAGAGTGCGAATTATGAAAAGAGTCATTTATAAACTTATTGCGTGCCTAACAGTAGTAGCCATGATTGGACCTGCCAGCATACTAATTGCCAGACAGCACAATGAGATAGAGATAATTCAAGTAAGTCATACCAGCATCATGTGGGAGCCAACCAGTACCACCATTACCCAAATACATGGATGGTTGCCAACCGTTATTGCCAACACATAGCCATTGAATATTATCCGCATTCATGAAAGCGAGCATAATCCTGATGGTTGCTGTATTATTGATGATATTTTCGATGCTGGCAACGCATTTGTTGACATTGTAAATTTCAAAGTTGGTGATGTCGGTATAACCGAATATTGGAGCCAAGGAAGCCTTTTGTCAAGAAATAGCGGATGCTCATTTGGTCAGCATAATGGTTCGTTTAATATAGTTTGGCAAAACACCGAAGAAGCACATAGGGGCAGCGGTTCTTCGGGTGGATGGTGTTCACGTATTATTGTCCAAAGCGCACGCTGTTCTGCTTGCGGCACGTACATCACAGAAACCAGATCAGAAATGTTCTGGTGTACCAGATGTTAGTTTTCATCTTGTTTTTATTCACCAATGTGCAAAGGCAACTTGGCTAGATTAAAGTAGCTGATTGCTGTCTCGTGATTCTTCATACGCAAGGCATTTTGTCGTATGAAGAAGATAGCGATATGAAAAATATAAAATTTTATTTGCATATCTCACGCGGTTATGTTATAATACACAATTAGCTAAAGAAACATATATTATAGAGGTGAAAGAAATGAGAAAAGAAATTCAGCCTAAATACTATCAGGCAGTGGTTAAATGCGCTTGCGGCAACGAATTTGTAGCAGGCTCAACAAAAGAAGAAATCCGCATAGAGCTATGCTCAAAATGCCATCCTTTCTACACAGGCAGCCAAAGACTTGTTACAAGTGCTGGCGGTCAGGTAGATAAGTTTAAAAAGCGTTATAACATCGAAAGCGACAAATAAGGAATTAATATGTGCGAGATATAGGGCGGGGAGACTTTTCCCCCTGCCCTATTGTGGTACATTGAAATCAAGGAGCAATTATGCCTAAACAAAACCCACACACCCCATTTGCCTATGGCGGTCAAGCCGCCGTGGAAGGCGTTATGATGCGGGGCAGAAAAAACTACTGCCTTTCCGTCCGTAACCCCAAAGGCGAAATAGAAAGCCGTACAAGCAGCATAGAGGTTTCAAAAACTTTAGCGGGCTTACGCAAGATTCCTATTTTGCGTGGCATTGTACAGCTAGGTTCAAGTGCGATAATAGGCTTTAAAGTAATGAGCGATTCTGCCGATATAGCTGGCATAGCCGAAGATGTAGAGCCAACAAAATTTGATATATGGCTAGAAAAAAAGCTGGGCGACAATATGACAAAATACATCATGGTTGTTTCCTTAATTCTTTCGCTTATTTTTTCCGTAGCCCTTTTTATGGTCTTGCCCACATGGCTTTCTGGTTTTTTATCGCCTGTTTTAGGCAATAACCTTTGGGCATTGGGCATCATCGAGGGCTTGGTGCGCCTTGCCATTTTCATAGCCTACCTGCTTCTCATGACGCGCATAAAAGAAATAAAGCGCGTATTCCAATACCACGGCGCAGAGCATAAAGTAATAAATTGCTACGAAAAAGGCGATGAGCTAACGCCAGAAAACGCCGCCCGCCATACCCGCCTGCACAAACGCTGCGGTACAAGTTTTCTACTCTTCGTTATGATGATATCCATGATATTCTTTTTATTTGTGCAAACGGACACCATCTGGCTACGCGTACTTTCGCGCATACTCTTTGTGCCATTTATAGCTGGCACATCCTATGAGGTTATAAAGTGGGCAGGCATCAGCAAATCCCCTATTGTAGCCATAATCAGCTTTCCTGGGCTTATGCTGCAAAAAATAACCACAGCAGAACCAGATGAAAAGCAGCTAGAAGTAGCAATAACAGCTCTGGAGGGCGTGATAGCCATTGAAGAAGAAAAGCTTGACAATAAACAACTTGAGAATGATGGGGCGCAACCCGCTTAAAGAGGTCGGGATAAAAAGCTATACAATTGATACAGATGTGCTGCTAATGCATGTACTACAAATTGATAAAAATACACTGCTCACAAACCCTAACCAAACAGTAGATAACGATTGCTCCGCTAAATTCATGCATCTTATCAAGCGCAGGACAAAAAACACCCCCATCGAATATCTAACAGGCAAATGTGAATTTATGTCGCTAGAATTTCTTGTGGATAGCAGCACATTAATCCCCAGACCCGACACCGAGATTCTGGTAGAAACCATACTGACAGCAGAAAAAGGCGAGAGTACACGAGGTCTTGAAATAGGCATAGGCAGCGGCTGTATATCCATATCTTTGGAGCATTACGCCAAAAACATCTCAATGCATGGTGTAGATATAAACCATCAAGCAGTACAGGTTGCTGGCACAAATTATAAGCGCGTATTAGGCAAAAAAAGCCCTTTTATTATCAGTGATTTGTTCAATAATGTTCCACGTGGAACATTATTCGACTTTATCGTCTCAAATCCGCCATATATCGAAACTGATGAGATAGAGCGGCTAGAATGCAATGTAAAAGATTATGAGCCTAGAGGGGCTTTAGATGGCGGAATAGATGGGCTGGATTTTTATAGAAAAATTGCAGAGCAAGGCAAGGAATATTTAGGAAAACGAGGTAGAATATATTTTGAAATAGGATATAATCAGGCGCGAGCCGTACAAGAAATACTAGCTAACGAGGGTTATGTTGATACAGAAATATTGAATGATTATGCGGACAAAAACCGCGCGGTAAAGGCAAGGAGGGTATAAGATGTTTGATAGACTAGGTGAAATAGAGAGCAGATATGACATAGTTGCAGAAAAAATTAATGATGCTGAGGTGATAGCCGACCAAAGCCAGTGGCAAAAACTAATGAAAGAACATGCGGCATTAACACCGATTGTTGAAAAATATAGAGAGTACAAGCAAGCCGTAGAATCTCATGACGAAAGCAAAGAAATGCTCAATGAAAGCATGGATGAAGATATGCGCGCGCTTGTGCGTGAAGAGCTGAATGATAGCAAAGAAAAAATGGAAATATATAGCGAAGAGTTGAAGATATTGCTACTGCCAAAAGACCCAAATGACGACAAAAACGTGATTGTGGAAATACGCGGTGGTGCTGGCGGCGACGAGGCGGCTCTTTTTGCCTCTGACCTACACAGAATGTACAGCAGATATGCCGAAAGAAGCCGCTGGAAAACAGAGGTCCTCAGTCTTAATGAAAATGACCTCGGCGGCATAAAAGAAATATCCTTTATGATAACGGGCAAAGGGGCATATAGCCGCCTAAAATACGAAAGCGGTGTGCATAGGGTTCAGCGCATACCAACAACAGAGTCGCAAGGGCGTATACACACTTCCACTGTTACGGTGGCTGTACTGCCAGAGGCAGAAGAAGTGGATGTTCAACTAGACATGAATGATGTACGCGTGGATGTTTTCCGCTCTGGCGGCAATGGTGGACAAAGCGTTAATACCACAGATTCTGCCGTACGCGTAACACATGGACCAACAGGTATAGTGGTTAGTTGCCAAGACGAAAAGTCGCAACTAAAAAATAAAGAAAAAGCCCTAAAGATACTGCGGGCTCGTATCTATGAAGCAGAGCTAGAAAAGCAGCATAGCGAACAAAGCGCAACACGCCGCGGTCTTGTAGGTACAGGCGACAGAAGCGAAAAGATACGCACATACAATTTTCCTCAAAGCCGTGTAACAGACCACAGGGTCAACAAAACTATACACAGGCTAGATTCCTTTCTTGATGGCGACATTGACGAAGTAACAGATACACTAATTACATCAGCACAAGCTGAAATGCTAAAAAACAACTCGTAGGGGCGGACCTGTGGTCGCGCCCACAAACAAACAGGAGGCAACACCATGGCACAAAAGACATTCTATATAACCACAGCACTATATTATTCCAACGACAATCTGCACATTGGCCATGCCTACGAAGCAGTGGCGACAGATGCCATGGCACGATACAAACGCGCACGCGGATATGACGTAAAAATGCTGACTGGCATGGACGAGCATGGGCAAAAGATAGAGCAGACCTCAGAAGCAAAGGACAAATCGCCACAAGAATATGTTGACCATATTGCTGACTTGGTAAAAGAATTAATGGGAACGCTAGACATTGATTACGATATCTTTTGGCGCACAACAGTTGATGCCCATAAAGTAGCTGTAAAAAAAATCTTTAAAAAGCTGTACGACCAAGGGGATATCTATAAAGATGCCTATGAGGGCTTGTACTGTGTACCCTGCGAAACCTTTTATACACAACATCAAATAAGCAACGGCAAATGCCCTGTTTGCGAGCGCGAGGTGCAGCCCGTTAAAGAGGAAACATATTTCTTTAGACTTAGCAAGTATCAAGATGCGCTAATAAAGCATATAGAAGACAACCCAAACTTTATACAGCCAAAAAGCCGCCAAAACGAGATGCTTAATAACTTTTTGCGCCCTGGGCTAGAGGATTTGTGCGTTTCACGCACATCATTTAAATGGGGCATACCTGTGGAGTTTGACCCAGAGCATGTTACTTATGTTTGGGTAGATGCGCTGTCAAACTATGCTGTCGCTCTTGGGTATATGGGCGATGATGATACAGAGTATCAAAAATATTGGCCAGCAGATGTGCATATTGTGGGCAAAGATATTGTGCGCTTTCACACCATAATATGGCCAGCACTTTTAATGGCTCTTGGGCAACCACTGCCAAAGCAAGTGTTTGGGCATGGCTGGCTTAATATTGATGGCAAAAAGATGGGCAAGTCGCTTGGCAATGCAGTAGACCCAAATATGCTTGTGGAGCGGTACGGCGTAGATGCCGTGCGCTATTTCTTACTACGCGAGGTTGTCTTTGGGCAGGACGGCAATTTTACAAACGAAGCACTTATGGGGCGCATAAATGCTGACCTTGCTAATGACCTAGGCAACTTGCTATCCCGCACTGTGGGTATGATTGATAAATACTTCAGCGGTAAGCTACCAGCCGCGCAAGCCGAAACAGAATTTGATACAAGCTTGTGTGAAGTGGCGGCTACCGCTGTTCAAAAAGCTGAAGATGCCTATGATAATATGCAGTTCTCCGATGCTCTCAATGAGATATGGAATTTTGTGCGCAGAGCCAATAAATATATAGATGAGGTTATGCCTTGGGTGCTATTCAAAGAAGGTGGGCAAAAGGAGCGGCTCGCTGGTAGTTTATATATGCTTGCGGAGTCTTTAAGAATTATTGCTGTGCTTATTGAACCTGTGATGCCTAATACACCTAGATATGTTTACGAGCAGTTGAATATGAGCGATGACAATATGAAGACTTGGGGGAGTACCAAGGAATTTGGGCTTTTAGGGCGCGAAATTGTTATTAGCAAAGGTGATATTGTTTTCCCTCGCATTGATTTAAAGAAAGAACTTGAGGGGCTGGCGATAGAATAACAGTCAACCGTCATGCCACCAAAGGCGAAGATGTTTACTCTGCCATCTTCGCCTTATATTCTTCTCCCCATTGCCACATAACATCAAGAATTAGTTTTAGGCTACGACCTAAATCAGTAAGAGAATATTCAACCCTTGGCGGTACTTCTGCAAAAACTTCACGATTAACAAGCCCATTTTCCTCCATAATGCGTAGGTGCTGGGTAAGAACTTTTTGGGATATTCCTGTGAGGGATTTCCGCAATTCCCCGAATCGTTTAGTGCCAGTCAGTAAATCACGGACAATTAGCACTTTCCACTTATCGCCCATCAGCGTTAAAGCGATTTCAACAGGACATTGCGGAAGCTCCATTTTTCTTGTCATATGCTGTATTCCTCCAATGGTTTCTTTTTAGTAACTATAGTACTTTGAAGTGCCTACTTTACAATAAATCCTTATAGGTTTATTATAATGTTACAGCAATAAATAATCAAGCGGAAAATTTAAGGAGGATGCGCTTTATGGCAAGCAAGAACAATTTCAGCATTGTCGAGTTAGGTTCGTTGGGCAATGTGAGGGAAAAAGAAAGTTTTGGAGCAAAGGGGAAGTTTTTCCTAAGAGAACAGCTAGGGCTAACAGGCAGCGAGGTATCACTTGGAATAATTCCTGCTGGGCAAGCTGTCCCTTTTCTCCATTCCCACAAGGAAAATGAAGAAACTTACATTTTCTTGAAAGGT
>WRBK01000031.1 GCA_009784575.1 Defluviitaleaceae bacterium
CTTTTTTGAGCTGTATTTTTCCATTAAAAATACCTTCTTCTGCTGGCTGTTTTGGTCGTTGACAAATAAGCCTGAGTTGGGGTATAATTATCTCAGGCCTAAGGGCTGTGTGGTGCTTGTCCGTTGGGTTGGGACACCTGGTAAGCGGACAAGCACTCTTTTATTTGCCCTTATTTTGTTGTAAGAACGCAATCGTGGGAATCGATTGCTACCCTTCTTGCTCTTTTATTCTACAATAATTTACCATATATGTCAAGGGGTTATTTCTAAAGGATAAGGAACACTTACACCCCACAGGGGTGTAAGTGTTAATGAGATTCCCATCCAAAAGGGATAAAACCATTGCAAAAAAAACATCAACATGTTGATGTTTTTTTTGCAATCACCCATCTATCCTCAAAATCTTCGCCCCAAGGCTACGCAATTTTTCATCAAACCTAAAATACCCTCTATCTACATGGTAAATATCATGAATCTCCGTCACGCCCTGCGCCGCCAACGCTGCCAGTATCAATGCCGCGCCCGCACGTAGGTCTGTTGCTTTTACCTGCGTGCCTGTTAGCTTTGGCACGCCCTCTATTATAGCCGAGCGGCTGTCTATTTTGATATCCGCGCCCATGCGCACAAGCTCTGGCACATGCATAAAGCGGTTTTCAAACACTGTTTCCGTAACAATATTTGTACCTGGGGTTGTTGCCAGCATGGAGAGGAACTGCGCCTGCATATCCGTTGGAAAGCCTGGGTATGGCAGGGTTTTTATGTCTATGGCGCGGCGTGTGTTGCTTGCTTCTACGCGTATGCCGTCATCTGTTTCTGTTATTATTACACCCGCTTCGCGTAGCTTTGCCATGGTGGGCTTTAAATGGTCTGTTACCACATTTGCCAGCTCCACATCGCCGCCTGTTATAGTGGCAGCAAGCATGAATGTTCCCGCTTCTATGCGGTCTGGGATGATAGTATGGGTAGCACCCGAAAGCCTCTCCACACCGTTAATACGTATTGTGTCCGTACCGCTGCCGCGTATCTGCGCGCCCATAGCTGTTAGAAAATTGGATAGGTCCACAATCTCTGGCTCTACAGCGCAGTTTTGGATGATGGTTTGTCCTTTTGCCAGCACAGCCGCCATCATTATATTTTCTGTAGCCCCAACAGATGGAAAATCTAAATAAATATTTGCACCATGTAGCCGACGCGCCTTTGCATGTACATAGCCATGCTCCTGCGTGATGGTTGCGCCCAAAGCCGCCAAACCCTTTATATGCAAGTCCACAGGGCGGCTGCCTATGGCACAGCCGCCAGGCAGCGACATCTTTACCTCGCCTAGCCGCGCCAAAACAGGACCAGCCGCTAAAAATGATGCTCTCATCTTTGCGCATAGTTCATAGCTTGCATCTGTCTTGGTTATGCTTTTTACAGATACCGTTAGTTTCTCACGGGCCATATCCCATTTGGTTGTTCCGCCAAAATCTTCTATTAGGTTTTGCATTACAAGCACATCAGTTAGAGCTGGTACATCATGTATTACGCATTCTTCATCTGTTAGTAATGTTGCTGCTATAATGGGCAGCACCGAATTTTTGCTGCCGCTAATGCGTACCTTGCCGCGCAAACGGCCACTTTCTTCTATCACAAATTTCCCCAATGGAATCACCGCCTCAAAATAAGTGTTTTAAATTATTATTGACACGGTAAAAGGCAAAAATACCTGCGCTTGCATATTATGTTTTATGTAATTTCAAGGTCTGGAGGTTTTCAGATGCTAGGTATGATTTTAGTTGATGACAGACGGTATTTGCACACAAAAAACTATCTCAAAAAGAAGAAACACGTCTTTTGCGAAACAGACACGATGCCGCATATCCTAGACTTTATGATTTTTCCTTTTGCGGGCGAAATTGATGTAGATATGTACAATGCCGCCTATTTTACCGCTGTTCGCAAGGATGCCATCATATTTTCTGGCATACGCAATGCCTATCTTGCTCAGATGTGTGAAGAAAATGGGTTGGACTATCATGTAATGATGGATGATACGAGTATTGCGACAAAAAACGCCGTGCCTACATCCGAGGGCGTTATTGCTCATCTTGTTCGTAATCGTGAAAGCACCATTGCAGATAGCCGCGTGCTTATCATTGGCTATGGCATATGCGGGCGCGATTTGGCGCGTAGGCTAAAGGCACTTGATGCAGATGTTTATGCCCTTGTGCGTAATCGCGAAAAGGAGTTTGCGGCAACGGAAGATGGTATGAAGACCATATATCTGCATGGGCTTTTCGAATATGATTTTGATATGATTATCAACACTGTGCCGCAAGAGGTGCTGACACAAGAGATGGTGCGGCGGCTGGGTGACTCTGCAATGCTTATAGATATAGCATCCGCTCCATACGGTTTTAATATGGAATTGGCAAAAAGTTTAAATGAAAAGTCCGCACTTTTAGCGGGTATACCAGGCAAGCACGCTTTAAAAACATCTGGTGAGATATTGGGCGCATACATAGATGCAGTTTTGAAGGGGAGATAATTATGATGACATTATATGGAAGAAAAATTGGTTTTGGCATAACGGCTTCGTTTTGTACCCTGCCCGAAATCCTTGCGCCTCTTCAAGGGCTTGTGGATGCTGGGGCAGATGTGTATCCCGTGGTTTCACATGAAGTTTTTGCTAATAGCTCGCGCTTTCATGATGGTGACGAATTTTTGGAAAATATCTTTGAAATAACGGGCAAAAAAGCTATAGCAACTATAGCGGGCGCAGAACCATTTGGCCCAAAAAGCCCGCTGGATTGTATGGTTATAGCCCCCGCCACAGGCAATACAATAGCCAAAATGGCGCATGGCATATGGGATACGCCTGTGCTTATGGCTGCAAAGGCTACATTGCGCAATGGCGCACCTGTACTTGTGGCATTGTTTACAAATGATGCTCTTGGTATGAATGGCGAAAATATTATGAAACTATATAATACTAAAAATGTGTATTTTGTGCCTTTTGGACAGGATGACCCTATAGCCAAACCAACGAGCATGGCGGCAGATTTGGGACAGCTAACGGAATCATTACTTTATACGCTGGATGGTAGGCAGATACAGCCCGCCATAATTGGTGCAGGGCAATGACGCGCCATATGTTTGCGGGGGCTTTAACCCCCCTTGGGTTTGTGGACTTTTTTGACCATGCCATATTGCCCACACAAAAGGCGCAGTCAAGGTATTTTTTAAAAGGGGCATCTGGCGGCGGCAAAGGAACTTTTATGCGGCGTGTGGCAGATAGGCTTGCAGAGCATGGTCATGAAATAGAGCTATTTCATTGCGCAAATGATGCAAATAGCTTAGATGCTGTGGTTGCGCCGCATCTAGGGTTGTGCATCATGGATGCAACAGCCCCGCATAGCCGCGACCCACAAATACCCGCCGTTACCGACCACATTATAGACTTCGCGCAATTTTTGGATAAAAGCAAGCTGGCAAACTATAAACAAGAATTAGAGAATTTGGCTAATGACAAAAAAGTGCTAATGGCAAAGGCACAAGGCTATCTAGCCGCCGCAGGAAAAGTCTATAATGCCGACAAGGCTGCCGCAGAAACCGCCCTAACCCGCAGGGGCAAACTGTGTTCGCCCATTTCGAACACGCAATGCATCAGCAAAAACCGCCAGCTCTTCCTATCCACCATAACCCCCGAAGGTCTAATAAGCTACGCTGATAATGCTTTCGATGACTGCCATGTATACGATATCCGTACCGAAGAGCAAATAGGCGCGAGCCAGCTCTTAGCAGACATACAGCAAACCGCAAACGCAAATGGCATAAATACCGAGACCTTCCATCACCCATTAGACCCCTCGCAAATAAGCCATCTACACATACCAGACCACAAACAAGCTTTTATAACGTCTTGCGCCATCTTTGGTTACAATGGCAAGATAAGCGAGACCATAGACCTTACGCCATGTATAAATCCTGCTATGTTTGAGCGTATAAAGGTGAATATGGAGCAGGATAATGAGCTGTTAAATGCACTGATAGAGCAAGCAGCGGAACAATTAAGCCACGCAAAAGCCTTGCATACAAAAATTGAAAGAATTTATATTGGGGCTATGGATTTTGGGCTTGTGGATGAGATGACGGAGGGGTTTTTGGAGAAAATGTTTGCTTAACTTTTCAATTTGAATCATTGAAGAAGTCATCCTTTGTTTACAAAAATTGACATTGACAATATTCAAATAACAGCATATAATAAAAACATAGAAGATTAACTTGTGAAGGACTAACAATGCGTTGGCTATGCCAGTAAGGCTATTTTGATAGCCGAGAATTCGTCTTGCCTGGGGTTAATCTTTTTTTATTTCTGTGAAACAATATATGTAATGTATTCAACAAATTGTTGTGAATATTTGTATCGTGTTGTTCTGCCAAGCATTACCTTATAACAATAGCTTACATTTTCTTTGACCTTCTTTTCTCTCACAAACTCATTAAATTTGTACATGTTAAAAATCTGCATGTCTCCATTTAGTTCTAAGGATTCCTGAACCATTTTCACAACATCTGTCGCAAAATATGGATGGGCAATATTAGTATCTTTTGGAATTGAGATAAAATGCACTTTATCTTCTGCATTGTCAGCTAGGCTAAATGTTATATCAGCTTCCTTCGGCTTCTTAGTAGACATCAGCTTAATTGTTTGGGTTATTGCACCATCAACATCATTGTCTTTCAACTCTTTTTCTAAGAACCTGTGTTCAATAATGGGTTGTGCGTATTTTCGAGCTGATTTTTCGCCAATCGAGGAGGCTGCGACGACGCAAAGCCAAAGCTTCTGTTAGGAGTAGCCGACGAAGAGTGGCGGAATAATCAGCCGAAAGGACGTGCAACAGCTTATTGAACACAGGTTCTAAGTTTGATAAATGAAACAGGCTAGCAGGGTTAAGAGAAAGGGGCGTATTGAGTTCGTCGGGAACGTTTGATAGGGCTACAAAAGCCGTAATTTGATTGTTCATCTTGTAATCGATAAAATGTTTCTTAACAAAAGCATTAAAATTATACACACAACATTGAAACAACGCAGAAAATTTGAAGTCATAATCAGGTAAAATATTATGCGTTGCCTTATTTCTAATTCCGCGAACGAAGCTAAGGTTTGCTTTCGTATGGTCAGTAGTGCTTGTAAAAACACTTTCCATGCACTCTGCCAAACCCAATGTTTGATTGGGCTTGTTTTTAAAACTAATTGCGTTTATCGAATTATCTCGCTGAATAATATAAGCTTTTAGAGCCAGTTCCTAAGCGTTGCATATAAAAAAACAAAAGCCTTCAGTTCTGTATTTGATGGTTGGTTTATTAATTATTTCCAAAGCCATCAAGTAAGCCTCCTCCGACTTCTCCAAAAGAGCAAATACATAATCTTTAACATCCTTGCTTAATTCCTTATATTTAACTTTGCTCACCGAAATATCCCCCATTTTCACTGATACACTAAATGACTATAGTATGAAATGTATTGTAATTTTCCAAGTTTTTTGGTAGAATGAACCTAATACAAATATAGAAAAAGAAATGTGAGGAAATTAACATCATGCAAAACATAAGAAACTTCTCTATAATAGCGCATATAGACCACGGCAAGTCTACGCTTGCTGACAGGCTGATACAAAATAGCGGGCTGCTCACCGAGCGCGAAATGCAGGAACAGGTGCTTGATAACATGGACCTTGAGCGCGAGCGCGGCATAACCATAAAGGCGCAGGCGGTGCGGCTTATTTACCGCGCGAAAGATGGGCAGGAGTATACGCTTAATTTAATTGATACCCCTGGGCATGTGGATTTTAATTACGAGGTTAGCCGCTCCTTGGCGGCTTGCGAAGGTGCCGTACTTGTAGTAGATGCCGCACAGGGCGTGCAAGCGCAAACGCTAGCCAATGTGTATCTGGCTATCGACGAAAATCTGGAGATTGTGCCTGTTATCAACAAGGTAGATTTGCCCGCCGCCGACCCGCCGCGCGTTATTAAGCAGGTGGAGGATATCATCGGCATTGTGGCCAGTGATGCGCCGCTTATCTCCGCCAAAACTGGGCTTAATATCGAGGATGTTTTTGAAAAGATTATTAAAGATGTGCCGCCTCCATCAGGTACGCCAGATGGTAGCTTGCGTGCCTTAATTTTTGATTCGCTTTTTGACCAATACAAGGGCGTTATTGTTTTTATACGCGTTTTTGATGGCACATTGAAAAAGGGTCAAACCATACGCTTTGTGGGTAGTGCGAAAGATTACGAGGTCGTAGAGGTTGGCATGTTTGCGCCTGGTAACTTTATCGCTACGGATAAGCTCTCTGCAGGCGAGGTAGGATATTTCACTGCCAGCATCAAAAATGTAGCAGATACTTTGCCTGGTGATACCGTAACCCATGCCGACAACCCTACCGACAACCCCTTCCCTGGCTATAAAAAGATTACACCCATGGTATATTCTTCCATATTTCCCGCTGACCGTAGCAAATATACAGACCTGCGGGATGCGCTAGAAAAGCTTATTCTCAACGATGCCTCACTATTTTACGAGCCTGTTACGTCCATGGCTCTTGGTTTTGGTTTTAATTGCGGCTTCTTGGGGCTTTTGCATCTGGAAATTATCCAAGAGCGGCTGGAGCGCGAATATAATCTGGATTTGGTATGCACTGCCCCTTCTGTTAATTACAAAATCCACTTAACAGACGGTACGGTGAAGCAAATAGCCAATCCCGCAGATTTTCCTGAGCCAACATATATCATAAAAATGGAAGAGCCTATTGTAAAAGCAGAAATCATACTGCCATCCGAATACATCGGAGCTATTATGGAAATCTGCCAAAACCGCCGCGGCATATTTGTTTCTATGGACTATATAGAGGAAGAACGCGCAAAAATTATATACCACATGCCGCTCAATGAGATTATCTATGACTTCTTCGATGCGCTAAAGTCACGCTCACGCGGTTATGCATCTTTTGATTATGAACTAATGGGTTATGTGGAATCCGCGCTTGTTAAGCTAGACACATATATCAACAAAGAAATCGTGGATGCTCTGTCTTTTATCGTACACAAAGATTCCGCCGCCGAGCGTGGGCGTAAAATTGTAGAAAAACTAAAGCTTGAGATACCACGTCACCAATTTGAAATACCTATCCAGGCGGGCGTAGGGTCAAAAATAGTGGCGCGCGAAACCGTACGCGCCCTGCGCAAAGATGTAACAGCAAAATGTTATGGCGGCGATATCACACGTAAGAAAAAGCTGCTAGAAAAGCAAAAAGAAGGTAAAAAACGTATGCGCCAAGTGGGCAATGTGGAGTTGCCACAGTCAGCGTTTATGAGTGTACTAAAGTTGGATGAGGATTGATGTATAGTAATATAACTTGCAGTTTGGTATAAGGAGGTTGATATTATGTCAAACATCGCATTGCAACAGCCAACTATCCTGTGGGATAGGCGAGGTAAAGAGATAATCAACGGAAATGTCGTTGCTATGACACCCGCAAGACCCAACCATTGGAGAGTTTCAAAAAAGATATCCAGTATTTTTGATAATTTTTTCCAAGACAAGTCTTGCGAGGTATTTTGTGATGTGCCTGTGCATTTATCCAAAAAGAATAAAGTAGCCCCTGACATTTCAGTTGTTTGTAATCCTGAGTTCGTAAAAGAAAATGGTATCCATGGCGTACCCGACCTTGTTGTCGAGGTTCTTTCGCCTAGCACTGCCGCAAGGGATAAGGTGGACAAAAAGAATCTCTATGAGCGGTTTGGCGTAAAAGAATACTGGATTATAGACACAAAAAGCCGAATGATTGAGATTTATGTGCTTGAAAACGATAAATATTCGTCAGCCAGCATCTACATCATCCACGAAGAATTTGACTTGCAAGAAATGACAGAACAAGAGAAAGCCAGCGTTATCACAAAGTTTAAAACATCACTATTTGACGATTTGGTGATTGATATTAATGAAGTTTTTAAGGATTTGACATGATGACAGACCTTTGCATTAAAAGCATACCTCCGCAGCATTATCAAGAATATCGAATTAATGTGATGTTTGATGGATATAAGTGGGATTTGCAAGCGAGCGAGCAGGGCACAATCAGCGATAAAGTTGTTTTGCTTGAGCCTAGTTGCGCATCGCTGTTAGCTGATTATGCCGTTAAGCTGTATCATGAAACAATAGCAATGGAAAGCTTGTTGCAAAAAAGCCCAGAGCTTGTGCTAGGCATGGGGATTTCTCAAAAAATGACCGACACACTTTGCAGTTGCGAGTATGACCCGCAAAAACATCTGCGCTTTATGCGTTTTGACTTCCATCCCACAACCGATGGCTGGCGGATTTCTGAGGTTAATAGTGATGTACCCGCTGGCTACCCCGAGGCATCTGTCTTACCCGCTTTAGCGCAAGCATATTTTGATGGCTATGGTCAGTATGGTTGCTTTGGTGATATATTTGCTCATGAGCTAACCAAGCTATTGCCGCAAGCTGCCACCATTGCTTATTTACATGACACGCATACAGTTGAGGACTACCAAATCCTGCATTATATTGGCGATTTGATGGAGAAGCAGGGTAATAATTCTTTGTATTTGTCCCCAGAGCACATCAAATGGAAAGATGGCAAGGCGGTTGACATTGACGGCATTGTTAGATATTTTCCTGTTGAATGGATGGAGTTTGCTAAGGATGTGGACTGGATGAGCTTTGTTAATTCCAAAGCGCCGTCCTGCAATCATCCCATAGCTCTTTTAACCCAATCTAAACGATTGCCGCTGGTCTGGGATAAGCTGGATATTAATATACCTACATGGAAAGAGCTATTGCCTAAAACGGTATGCGCCAGCACCCTGAGAAGTCACGGCGGCTGGATACTAAAACCTGCCTTTGGGCGTGTCGGGGAAGGCATCAACATCCCTGGCACCGTATCCGAGCAGGAGGAGCAAGAAATCCGCAGAGCCGCAAGCCAAAACCCTCTTCAGTGGGTTGCACAAAAAATGTTTGAAAGTATGCCCATATGTGGGCTACACTTGAATATGGGTGTTTTTGTAATAAATGGCAAATTCGCTGGCTTTTATGCCAGAGCAAGCGAAACGCCGAAAATAGATGAGAATGCAAGCGAGATTCCTATTTTAGTAAGAGAGGTGAATGATGAATGAACCGAAAAGATTTATTTAAGATTTGGGCACCAACAGATAGTGCCGAGCTTTGGACAAGATTTGCAAAGCCATCTCTTTTTGTGCATATAGGAGAATTTGCTTTGCCAAAGGGCTTTATTCAAGCTCCCCATATACCTACGGATGTCACACAGTTAAATAATGGCAAAACTGCCATTATTGTGGATTTGCCAGATGTAGCCAGCGTTAGCACGGGGCTTGGGTTAGCCAAGCTTGGCTTTAGACCTATCCCGATGTTTAATGGAATACATGAAACAAAAATTGGGGGATTGAGCCATATTATTGACAATGCCCCGATTATAGATGCTTTAGTATCTGGTGCCGAGGCATTGAGATATCAAAAAATAAACAATGATGCACCTCCTGCTTTTTTGCTGGACCATAACCGCTTAAAAGAGGTTCATAACAGCGACGGCATGTTTGACAACAGATGGAGCATAGAGCTTGAGGATATGCCTGATGCCGCATTTATGTCAGCAAGCGGCATTGACCGTCTTATTGTCTGGACACAAGAAAATATGCGGGAAGATTTAATTCCGGTTATTCATAGCTATCGTGATGCTGGCATAGAGGTGTTGACCTTTAGCGACGGCAAAATTAGCTATCCCGAAAATGTAGCGATTAGCCAAGCGGTACAAACAGCAACCATAGCCGCAACAGCGACAACGAGCAAAAAAGAAGATGTGTATGTGCTTATTTCAAGAAGAGATAATGTAGGCAAGTTTGAGACAGCTAGGGCTGGCTTATTTCTAATTACAGTGATGGCTTTTCTCAATTTGTTTTTTATGTTTTTGGTCTGGCATGAGCCAGCCTTTTGGACAACGCCAAGCATTATGTGGATGACTTATCTTTGGGTAAGCGAAGCGGTAGGCGATGTCATAGCCGTAGCAATGGCTGTATCATACCTATTGCTATATATCCTATCACAAAAAAGACGCTGGATAATGATTGTTGCGCTGGCTTATTTTGGAATAGATTTACTAGTGTTTTACATATACGCATTCAGTTATGGTCTATGGGCTTTCACAGGTCATTCGGCACTTTATGGCATTATTGTATTTGGTTTGCCAATATTTTTCCTTACTTATTAAATTAAGGGCGCAAAAGCATATGCAGACTTGAAAGACGTAGGCGGAAGTGACTATTTTAAAGCACTTGATAGACTTGATGCCTACCATGATGAACACCGCGGTGGTGACACCATTGACCATGATAATTTTGGCGGAGGCTTCGTTGCACATAGACATTTCAGAACCTTTCGAGGCTTTCGGGGCTTTGGCGGCTATAGTGGTGGCGGATACCGTGGCTATAGCGGTGGTTTTGGTGGTGGTTTTGGTGGTGGTTTTGGTGGTGGTTTTGGTGGTTAAAACTAACACGATATTAATGAAGTTTTTAAGGATTTGACATAATGGCAGATTTTTGGCAAGCACTCGATACCCTTGTATCAGAATCTAAAATTATTATAGACCGCCCAAGGGGTAGCGCACACCCACGCTACCCTGATTTGATATACCCATTAGATTATGGCTACCTAAGCAACACAGCATCAACAGATGGCGAGGGCATCGACATATGGCTAGGCTCTATGTCATCCCGCGAGGTGGTTGCCGTCATCTGCACCGTGGACTTGATAAATCGTGATTCTGAAATGAAAGTTTTAATCGGATGTACCGATGAAGAGATTGAGACCATATTTGAATGGTGCAATAATACCAGCGGTATGAAGGGCGCATTGATAAAGAGGGGTATACAATCATGACCCCCCTATCCCTCTACATCCACATCCCCTTCTGCCGCCAAAAGTGCATATACTGCGACTTTCTTTCTGTATGCAACAAAGACCACCTTATACAACCCTATGTAGATGCGCTTTGCGCAGACATTTCGGCTAGTGCGCCTGATTGCGCAGACTATGAGGTTGTTAGCATATTTTTTGGCGGTGGAACGCCTACAATGCTTGAAGCAAAACAACTTTCGCGTATTTTCGCGCTTTTAGCGGACAAATTTTGCTTGGCAAAGGATGTTAGCGTTACCACAGAGGCAAATCCAGAGACCATTGATGCCTCCTATCTTTCGCAGTTATGTAATGCGGGCTTTAATCGCATTAGCTTTGGGGTGCAGAGCTTTGATGACCGCCTGCTCGCCGCCATAGGTCGTGTTCATTCGGCACAGAGGGCTGTAGATGCTGTGAATATGGCATCTGCCGCAGGCTTTGACGATATCAATGTGGATTTGATATATGCCCTACCATATCAAAGTCTTGATAATTTTGCGACTACGCTAGATGTAGCTACCAGCCTGCCCATCGCCCATATTTCTTGCTATGCCTTAACAGTGGAGGAGGATACGCCATTAGCGCAAAATCCTTCGTTACTTGCCGCCATGCCAGATGATATTATGGATAGGCAAATGTATCATATGGCGCGCGAGATGCTAACCCAGCGCGGCTTTGAGCATTATGAGCTATCCAATTGGGCAAAGGTTGGATATGCCTGCCGTCATAATGTGGGCTATTGGACACATAGGCAATATGCAGCATTCGGCGTGGGCGCACATGGATTTATTAATAATAGGCGGGTTTGCAAGACGAGTAATATTGCTAAATACATTGACAGGGACTTTTCTTGCCGTGTAATAGAGAAAATAGATGAAGTGACGGAGATGGCAGAGTTTATGATGCTTGGGCTGCGTATGATTAAGGGTATAGATTCCACAGAATTTGCTGTTCGCTTTAGGCGCAATATTTTTGATGTATATGGCGCACAAATACAGAAATTTACAAAGCAAGGCTTGATATATATAGATGGCGCGAAAATTGCATTGACAGCACAGGGATTAGACCTTGCGAATACTGTATTTGCGGAGTTTTTGTAGGGCATTTTCTTGTATGAAAAATGCTTGCTAGATTGCGTAGATTTGTAATCGGTTGACATAATAATTTTGGAAGTTAAAATAACCGCTTATCCTTGTCATCAGGGGCGGTTATTTCTTTTCAGAAATAATGTCAATGAGAAATTTGATTAGCATAAGCAAATATTCAACATAATCCCCCTCACTTTCTCCACAACTTTACTATTGCACAACCTGCAAGCCTTATGTTATAATATATCCATAAAATACAGGAAATGGGGGGATTTGTTTGCTTACATCTATGTATTATTATAACCATTATCGCAATTATGTCAATCGAGCAGAGGGTATGGCAAGTGCCAAAAACCCCATGACCCGCGCGTGGCCTGTAGATATTATAGGCTCTAATGCTAGTCGTGCCATGACTGGTAGCAACACAGTATTGCTTAATAAGGCGCAAAATAGCCACGTGCTTGATTATGCCAGAAACCTATCTACCAATATTGTAAATCTTAAAGAAGCCGCAAAGATGTATATATTCGACATGCATCTGATAGATGGCGGCATTGCATCTTTTGAAAGCCATCTGCAATGGATTGAAGAAGATTTGCAAAGCTTTATTGATTCTTATAATAATATTCAAAACATAACATCTCGCTATGAGCACAGCCCAGAACTTACGAATTTTGCGCATTACATGCGGTCTTTTGCTAGGCAGGACAGCCAAATTCTCTCTCATCTTGGCGTAATAACATTTAACGAAAGCAGTCTTACATACCATGGTTTGGGCGAAACCCCATCAAGAGAAACCGCCCGACAGGCTGTGGATGCCTTTAAAATTGCATATGGTGCTACGCGTGAGTTTTTGGAGCATCCTTTAGCCCATCATATGGAGTTTGAGGGGCTAAACTATTACTATAACTATACAATTGGCAAGACAAGCGAGAGTACATTTGGGCTGATAGGCTCTGGTATGTTGCTTGATATCGCTATATAAAATAGGAGCATCAGAATTATGAAGCTTAAAGCATCACACAGAGTAGGCTCAAGAGCCGTTGTAATCCATAATGGCGCGATTTTGCTCAACGAATTTGGTGATGGCTTGTATTACAACCTCCCTGGCGGCGGTGTGGATGATGGCGAGCTAATCAGAGATGCCGTAGCGCGCGAAGTTATGGAAGAAGTTGGCATATCTGTTGAGGTTGGCGACATGCTCTATATTCTTGAGTATGAGCCTGTTAGTTGTGATTTTTTGCATGGTGAAACCCCGCAAATCAGCATTGTTTTTGAGTGCAAAGTAGTTGGCAGTACCGATATCAAGCCCGCAACTATTCCCGACCAAAATCCCGATAACCCTGCCATAACATCACAGGCAGTATGGATGCCCATAGAAAATTTGGAAAATATTAAGTATGTACCGCATATACATGATAGCTTGATGGCTTTTATTGAGACTGGCGTATTTAAACCTAGTTTTTTGAGCGAGCCGCTAGCACGGGAGGATTATTAATGAAACAAACAGTTTCTGATGTGTTAAATTATCTTGAAAAGCCCGAAAATGAAGGGCAGATTCAAAATCTCGCCCGCCTAAAAGAGCTTGATAAAGTTGATGAAGTGCGAAATATCAGGGGTATAGGCGGAGCAATAGCAAGGCTTGCTTTACGGTTCACCCAAAAGCATGTTGATGGCTTTAGGGTTTTATCTGAATGCAAAACTACTGCCGATATCGCAGATTTTAAGCGCACAGAACACTATGAGACAATCAAAAACTCTGAAATCGGAGATGATTGGATAAAACTGTAACTTTAATTTGAGATAGAGGAGGAATACCATGGAACATATCAAACGCTACGAATTATGGCGCGACAACCCTGCCCTTGATGCCGACACAAGGGCAGAACTTTTATCCATAGCAAATAATGATAACGAGATTATAGAGCGTTTTCACCAAGACCTTGCCTTTGGCACGGGCGGCTTGCGCGGCATTTTGGGTGCTGGCACGAACCGCATGAATATCTACACAGTACGCAGGGCAAGCCAAGGGCTGGCGGACTATATTTTGGAAAATACCACGGATGGCAAGGCACGCGGCGTTGTGGTATCTCATGATAGCCGCAGATATTCCCGCAAATTTGCTTTAGAAACCGCCCTCATCATGGTTCAAAATGGCATAAAAGCCTATGTTTTTGAGGATTTGCGCCCTACCCCTCAGCTTTCTTTTGCCATACGCCATCTTGGCTGTATAGCTGGCGTTATGGTTACTGCCAGCCACAACCCGCCAGAATACAATGGCTATAAGGCATATTGGAGCAATGGCGGGCAGTTTGTTGCGCCGCAGGACGAGGATGTTATCGCATATGTAAATAAAATTGATGACATAGCAGGACTGAAAGTAGCGGATGAGGCGGAGGCCATAAAGTCTGGTATGCTCACCATCCTTGATGCTAGTATTGACAAGGAATACATGCGCCTTGTGCTTGCGCAAAGCCTTAATCCTGCTTGTATACAAAAAATGGCAGATGATTTTAATATTGTTTACACGCCGCTTAATGGCGCGGGGCTTGTGCCTGTTTGCCGCGCTTTACGTGATGCAGGCTTTAAACATATACATGTAGTGCCAGAGCAGCAAAATCCCGACCCTAATTTTACCACGCTAAAATATCCAAACCCCGAAGACCCAGATGCTTTTGCACTTGGTGTTGCGCTTGCCAAAACCAAAAACGCTGATATCATAGTAGCTACCGACCCTGATGCTGACCGCATGGGGGCTATGGTGAAAAACAAAGCTGGCGAGTATGAATTGCTTTCGGGCAATGTGGCGGGCGTTCTTTTAGCAGAATATATTTTGTCACAAAGACAGGCGGCGGGTTGCCTTCCGCCAAATCCAGCGGTTATCTCCACTATCGTTTCTACCAAGCTAACACAACAGATAGCCACAGCCTACGGTGCGGCGTATTATGAGGTGCTAACGGGCTTTAAATATATCGCGGAAAAAATACGCGAATGGGAGCAAAGCGGCGAACATAACTATGTTTTTGGCTTTGAGGAGAGCTTTGGCTACCTTGCTGGCAACACATGCCGCGACAAGGACGCAATCTCTGCCGTTATGCTAATATGCGAGATTGCCACGCATTATAAATCGCGTGGCATGACACTTTATGATGCGATGGATGAAATTTATGCAAAATATGGATATTACAAAGAGAATATAAAGTCCATTACGCTAAAAGGCATGGATGGGCTGGCAAAAATTCAAGAAACCATGGCAAAACTGCGCAAGAACCCACCAAAAGATGTAGGCGGCGTAGCTTTGACTGACTTCCGCGACTACAAGGGCGGCAAGGTGGCTGGTTTTCCTTCTTCCGATGTGCTGTATTATGTATTGGCGGATGGTGCGTGGTTCTGTGTGCGGCCATCTGGCACAGAGCCAAAGATTAAGTTTTACATGGGCATAAAGGGTAGCAATGAGGCTGATGCTCAGATGCGCATTGATGCGCTGTCGGATGCGGTTTTTGATATGGTCGGGGAATTGTAAATCATAGTATAAGGGTTAAGGGACTTACAATCCCAAAGGAGGAAAACATGAGACTAAACGGAAAAATCGCTATTGTTACAGGTGCGGCGGCGGGCATTGGTCGCTGTGTTGCCGAGGCTTTTGTGCAAGGAGGCGCGAAGGTGCTGGCTTGCGATGTGGCAGAAATCCCATATGAGCTAGATGGCATGACGGCATACAAGCTGGACATCGCCAATGCCGAGGAGTGCTTTAAATTTTATGAATATGTAGCGGAGGAATATCCCACAATTGATATTTTGGTAAACAATGCAGGCATAACGCGCGATGCCATGACAGCTAAGATGACGGATGCTCAGTGGGATGATGTTATGGCGGTTAATCTCAAGGGTGTATTTAATCTTGTGCGCCATATTGGACCTCTTATGGAGCATCAGGGCAGTGGCAGCATTATCAATGTTTCTAGCGTTGTTGGCGAATTTGGCAATATTGGTCAGGCTAACTATGCCGCAACAAAATCCGCCATATATGGCGTGACAAAAACATGGGCAAAGGAATTTGCTAGAAAGGGTGCGGCTGTGCGCGTAAATTCCGTTAGCCCAGGCTACACAATGACAGATATCCTAAAAACTGTGCCTCAAGATTTGCTAGATAAATTCGCAAAACAAACCATGCTTGGCCGCCTTGGTCAGCCAGAAGAAATAGCAAAAGCCATCCTCTTTTTGGCAAGCGACGATGCATCATACATAACAGGGCATAACCTAAGCGTAAATGGCGGAATGAGGCTCTGAAAATCGATGCTGACATGCAAAACAGCACGCCATATAAGCAAAGAAAATGCTATCGTAACAACAAGGCTTCAAGGAGATGAAATGATGAACAATACGTTTACGAACAAATTTATGTCGGATGAAAAAAATCTAAAGTTTTTGAATACCACGATGTGGGGACCCAATGGAATACGGCAAGCCGAGGAATTGGCTTCACATTTCACAATCACAAAAGATATGAAAATCCTTGATTTGGGCTGCGGAATGGGTTTGTCAGCAGTGTATTTGGTGCAGGCATACGGTGCAGAGGTTTTTGCTACCGACCTATATGCTGACCCGACCCAAAATCACGAAAATTTCCAATCTCTTGGCATTGCAGATAAAATCATTCCGATGATACTTGACGCAACACAGCAACTGCCGTTTGCAAAGGGTTATTTCGATGTGATTTTTTCTGTAGGGGCATACAATATGTTTGGCGATAACGAAGAAATGTTGCCAAATTTCATTCCCTATGTAAAAAAAGGCGGCTACATTGCCGTTGCATTTCCTGGGCTGAAATATGATTTTGGTGACAATATTCCACAAGAAATGCAACCCTTCTGGGATGTTCCCGAAGTTGCGAGGCATGTTCGTGGAATTGAATGGTGGAGGGAGCTGTGGAGCAAAGCTAGGGGCATAGAAATTATAGACATCAGCGAACAGGGCTGCAATGATATAGCTTGGGATGAATTCATCGCAAGCCTTGACCCAAGTGGTGGAGATAATTGGGGAGACGACAAATGGACACTGGATATGAAAGCAGCAGAAGATGGAAAGTATTTTAATACAATCCAACTAATTGCCAAGGTCATTTGAGTACAAGCATTATCAGTGGTATATTAGACATGTCTACTAACCTGTTTTGCACAATTTTTCTTTATAGTCATTTTAGTTGAAAAGACTTGGAATGCGCGGCATCAGGCGCATTCCAAGCCTCGTTGATGCAGGTATCGACATGGGTACAAGCCCGTTTTCAAGTTAAATTACTATAAAGGTTATTAGACAAATCTATTAAATGAAGATAGTAATAAAGATAGTAATTTAAAGTGGAGGGCATTATGAACGGACTAACCATGAACCAAATAGAAGTGGGACAAAGTGCCAGCATGGCAAAAACCATCACAGAAACGGATGTATACATGTTTGCGGGCATTACAGGCGACCTTAACCCTGCCCACACAAATGAAGAATACGCGAAAAACACTATGTTTAAAGGGCGCATAGCCCATGGTATGCTTGGCGCATCCCTTATATCCGCTACATTGGGTATGCATTTGCCAGGGCCAGGCACAATTTATTTAAAGCAAGACCTGAAATTCATAGCCCCAGTGCGCTTTGGCGACACCATTACCGCCACATGCACCGTAAAAGAAAAGCTGGAGGAAAAAAACCGCCTTATCCTAGATTGTGCAGTAACAAACCAAGATGGTACGCAGGTTATAGCGGGCGAAGCTATGGTAATGCCGCCAAAATAAGCGAACACAGTTTGCCGCTACGAAAAACCCCCACAAATAATTGTGGGGGTTAAAATTCACAAAACATTATGCCTCTCAATCAGGCTCTATTCATTTCTTAATGGACTAATAGATTTATTTTCTTATAGAATACCTCCTCCTCATAGCTAGTTTTTGTCGTTGACAAA
>WRBK01000032.1 GCA_009784575.1 Defluviitaleaceae bacterium
ATGGCTCTATGATTTTCCATTGTGTATCAGTAATATCTGTTATATACCCCATATTCACACCTCATTTGTTGTTATATGGTATATATCGGCAGATTTTGATAATTATTGAATACAGGTTCTAAGAGGTTCTTCGGCATCATCCCATACTTGGTTAATGGTTCAGCATCTGATGGCTCACTCAAAACAATATCAGGCAGAAGATAATCCCCTATCTGCGAGCAGGTAATATTTAGCATGGCATCTTCCTTCATTCCATCCTCCTTTCTGCGGTCAACGCAAACCTCTGAATGTGCCGCTAACAGGGCGATTGCGTGGTATAGTAGTAGCAATTGTGGATAGGTATATCCGAAAGAAGTTGTAGCAGCAGTGATTTTTTCAGTGATTTTCTGAAAAAATCATGAGAGCGTTAAGCAAAAAAAATCGTGTGAAGATAGACAGTCAACAGTTTCTAAGACAAACAAAAGATATACACCCCTTAATGGGATATTAAGGTAGGGTTATGAAAAAAATAACTGTTGAAATGAGGTGTGATTTGTGGTAAGATAAACACTGAAGTGTTTTACCTCGGGAGGCGATTATGAAGTATTACAAGGTGCTTGCGAGTATTGAAAATATTAAGGCTGGCATGGTTACGGCTAGCCCTGTTTTTATACGCGGGGAAGATGGCGAACAAATAGAATTTATTAAGGCAGCTTCGGCTCTTTCTGGGGCGGCTATTGATTTGATGAAGCAACATGGGGTTAAGAATGTTACTATTATTTCTGATATAGCTGGGCAGTTGCCTTCGTCAAAATTTAGGATGCCCAATCAACTATCCAAGCCTAAAGAGATTCTTAACGAAGAGCTGACAAATGATGCATTAGAGGGGATACAGGGGCTTTTTGCGGCAGCATCCTCTGGCGAAAAGAGCGGCACAACGGCATATACAGCTGTTAAGCAGCTTGACGATGTTGTTGACCAGCTTGTGGAGACTGTTTCTGGTGAATCCAAGGGGCTTATTCATATTGCTCAGCTAAAGAGCTATGATGACTATACATACCATCATTCGCTTTCTGTTGCTATGCTATCTATTGCTATTGGACAGGCTTTGGGGCTTGATAGGGGCGGCTTGCGGGAGCTTGGGCGCACGGCCATTATGCATGATATAGGCAAAATATTAGTACCGCTTTCTATATTGCACAAGCCTAGCAAGCTAACGCGGGATGAATTTGAGATAATGAAGACCCATTCGGCTAAGGGTGCTAGATATTTGAAGAAAATGGGCATCGGTGATGAGAATATGTGGGATTCGGTGCGGGCGCATCATGAAAAGGTTGATGGTACAGGCTATCCTGATGGCTTGAAAGGCGATGAGATACCGTATTTTGCGCAGATTATTACTGTGGCGGACGTTTATGATGCTGTTACGAGCTTTAGACCATATCGCGGACCCATGAGCCCTTCTGCTGCCTTTGAGATGGTTGTGGGGGATGTTGGGCGTGCTTTTGAGCATGATATTGTTGCGGCTTTTGCTAAGACGGTGGAGTTTTATCCTATTGGTACCGCTGTAAAGCTTTCCAATGAGCGCGTAGGGGTTGTTACAAACAACCTTAACGCTTTGCGGCCTACCTTGCAGATGATTGATAGCGGGCGGACACTGGATTTGACAGGCATTGATAATTTGGATTTGGTAATTGAAAGGATTGAGGATAGCACGACCTCGCCTGAGTTGATGGAGAAGATTTGGGGCGAGATTTTATAACTTTGCAGAAAAGCATCAACGTGATTCTTCGGCTAAAGCCTATCTGTTGATGTTTTAGAACAATATGCTTGTTAGAGATGTTTGGCGACTTTGCGGCGTATGCGAAAAAGGGCATTGTCTACGGATTTTGGCGCGATGCCCAATGCACTTGCTATTTCTGCATAGGAAAGCCCTAGGAGGAAATGCTCTAGGATGGCTGATTCTAGAGGAGTTAGGGATGTGTTTACTATTTTTTCCAGATGGGTTTTGCTTTCGCGGTTTATTAAGAGACTTTCTGGGTTTTGGCTATTGTCGGTTATATCTATGGTATCGTTGTTGTTGTCATCTATGGAGATATATGTGTTTAGTGGGCTATGCTTCTTGCGGGAGGCATTTTTTATTGTTGTGAAAACCTGATTTTTGATGCAGGTGGCAGCGAAAGTGGCAAAGGTGGCAGCATTATCGGCTTTATATTCGCGTATGGCTTTATAAAGCCCTACCATGCCTTCTTGCATAAGGTCCTCTTGGTCTGCACCCATTATAAAATAAGGGCGGACTATTTTTTTTACGAAGTTTTTGTAGCGCAACAACAGGGCCTCAGCGGCGGCGGGGTCTGTAGAAGATATAGCAGCTAGGGTTTCGTCTGTTTGAGATGTGTACATGTGGGTATTATAGCATAGATTAGAACTTGTGCCAAGGGGATATTTGAGGGGAAGCAGGCATCAGCATAGCTATAGAATTGGCGTTAATGGATATTGCGGAAAAACATCAACATGGTCGCCTTCTGTTGATGTTAAAACATTCTTTATTTAAGAATACATCTATACAATAACGGGCGGTCATCCCTAACCTAATCAATCTACACATACCCTCCGCATAGGGTCTTGCGCCTCCAAAAACGGAATCAGATTAATCACCCTCACCCCCGCTTTCACAGCAAGATTAACAGTATAGCTCGTACCACTCTTTTCATCATTCAGCAAAGCAATCAACATATCACTATTATCCACCAAAAACCGATTACGCTCATAATAACAGCCCGTTACATAACCAACATTCAATGTTTCTATATGGTCTGCCTTGCGCAGGATGGCATCATGGCGGTCGCGCCATTTCTTGCCCCAGCGCACATCTTGGTCTTTATACGGCAACACGCTAATCAGCTTGATTTCATTGCTTTTATTCTGCTCTTTCTCCCTAAGCACAGCCTCTGCCGCAATAATATCAAAACCCCTCGCCATACCATTCAAAAAAGTGGTAAAACCAGCAGTTACAGCCATCGATATAGACATTTGCAAGGTCAGCCTCAACATATTGCCCATGTAAGAATCATCCATATCAAAGTACATAGACCTGTGACCAGAAAAGCTACAGGTCTTTTGCTTGTCTATTGATACCACCATTGCTCGGTCCCTCATTAATCAATGAAATAAGTTCATATATATTAAACATGCGCTCATCCAGCGCAGATATTGTTTCAGCAATAACAGCCAACTCATTACTAAGATGTTCTGGCACATGCTCGCGGAATTTGTATCGTGCTTTATGTTCCAAGGTCGCCCAAAAGTTCATAGCTTCTGTACGTATCTGAATTTCAACCGTAACATCTTCAGTTTTGCCCGAAAAAAAGACAGGAATCTGCATAATAAGATGATAGCTTCGATACCCGCTGGGCTTTGGCTGGCTTATAAAATCCTTTTCCGTGACCACCCGTACATCAGGCATGGAGCGTAAAATGCCCGCCAAAAAATATATATCCTTAGCAAAAGGGCATATAATGCGTATGCCAGCTATGTCCCGCAGATGCTTTCTTGCATTATCCGCCGTCACATCCAGCCCCATCTCATATAGCTTTTGCGCTATAGATTCTGGGGCTTTTATGCGGCTGTGTATAAAATCTATCGCGCTATTATCTTGAAAATTGCGCAAATCCTCATGAATAATATTTAGCTTGGTCATCAATGTGCGCAAACCCCAATCATATGTGGTCAAAATATTTTTTAGTTTATCGAATTCTTCATTGCTAAAGCGTATAGCCATTATGACCTCCGAAAAATAAATATCGCTATTGCTACACTATGATTATACCCTCGAAACCACAGTGTGTCAACGCCTTTTCTGGAATAATTTTCATGTTGGCAGCTGATGTCGCTATGGCATTTACACGCTTGACAAGCCACTATATTCTATGATATCATTGGCTACATGGGAAATAATTCAAACGAAAATGAGGCGAGGTTTTTTATGAAAAAGAAGTTTATCTGGATGATATCTATGATTGCCATTGTGGCTTTGCTTGCGGCTTGCGGCACACCTGCTGGCGGCGGCACGGTACTCGTTGATGGTCAGCCCATCGGCGGCGAAGTAACACAGGCAGCAGGCACTGCTGTCGAAGGCGCAACTGCTCCTACTGGAGAGAATCAAGGCGCAACTGCTCCACAACCACAACCAGTCGAAGGTAGCTTACTTGGCGCAATGTGGCCGCTTTTACTTATGATTCCTATTATGTATTTCCTCTTAATACGCCCGCAAAGAAAACAGGCAAAACAAGCAAGGGAAATGCAAGAAGGCTTGCGCGTTGGCGAAAATGTAGTCACAACCAGCGGCTTTTTCGGCAAAATCGTTGGCGTTGGTACTGATTCTTTCTTAGTAGAATTTGGTCAAGACCGCGGCTTCAAGGTATGGGTACGCAAAAGCGATATCGCTGGTGTTAGGTCTCCTGTCATGACACCTCCGCCAAAGGACGGCGAAGTGGTGAAGGAAGTAGAAGATAAAAAGGACAAGAAAGATAAAAAAGATAAAGATAAATAACCCACAAAGGCGGCCAATGGTCGCCTTTGTGCATCAGGGGGTATTTTATGAAAAAAATAAAAAGATTTGCCGTCCTAATATTAATACTATCAATGATTTTAGCACAGTCACCCTTAACGCTTAATGCTACAGTAGATTCCGTATGGTCAGGGCAATTTGTAATACAGGTAGACGGCGAAATCTTCGAGCCATGGGGCTATTCCACCGACATGGCAATACTATACCTTTGCCTGCGTGACATGGCATATATGCTAAATGGCACATCATCCCAATTTGCCATACGCGAGCCATTGGATGACCGCTGGGATTTTTGGATAATACGCGGCGAAGTATATACGTCTAATGGCACAGAGTTTTCACCCATACCAGAAAGATGGGCTACAAGAAGCGATGCTGGCGGGCTTTTCGGCTGGACTTATGATAATTTTCCCGCTTATCCTGAGCAAACCCTGCTCATTGGCATAGACGGCATAGACGAACCCGCCACAACCCTAGCCGTTAGAACAATTCAGGACGTGGATAATATCTACGTACAGGTAGTAGATTTAGCCCCAATACTAGGCTTTCATTCGCTAATCACAACCGATAGATGGCATCCTGGTAGCTGGCATGATGATTTTGTTGAGGGCATAGACCGCATTCTCACAACCACAGGGCATGAGCCAGCGGATTTGCCTATACAATCGCCAGAGTTTGCAAGGCTCATGGTACGTTTAGCGGGGCATTGGGTAGATGCAAGATACTTTGACAGCCCCGCAATCGATGAAAGCGTTGTATTCCCCGCAGAATTTGTTATTTCTTACCATGGAATTAACAAGCCCGTCTGGCGGTCAGTAGCACCCATCCGTCCAGAATGGACACAGCAGATTTGGGAATGGGAGCGGTTTTGGTGGTATCCTGTTCATATGCAAAATTTCGAAAATGGACTTGTGGAGCTGACTATAATCGAGCAATCCCATCACATGTTTCCTAGGATTGCGTGGAATGCCGTGACAGAATACGAGCAAACAGTGAGTAATATCGCGCCGTTTCGTGGCTATCGCATTATCATAGACCCCAACAGAGAGGAAATCGATAACCTAACATTGTTTATCGGCGACACACCACATGTTATGCGCAGATTTTGGACTGAATGGCAGTTTTTTGAAGCCCCTGTAAGATATGAGGTACAACCCGCAGATGATGGCGGCATTATTATACAGTATATTCTGCACAGATGGGCTATTGGAGAGCATAATGATATAGAACTAAGGGTATATCGCTCTCGAATACCTGTTGGGCAAACTGGGTTTATTCATTCTAGTGATATTGACTTTAGCACCATGGAGCTTCTGCATCACCAGACAGGAGTGCAGCCGCACGACCGCATTGCTTTTGAATTTATAGATAATACAGCAGAACACGACATGGTATACTATTATTCGCTATGGCGAATTGGCAACGATTGGCACGAAAATTTAACGCCAAGCCCAAACGGAAACATGCGCGTTGATGTAAATGAAATACTTGGCGAACCAGAAGTGTTTGATGCAGAAGAGACGGAAGAACCAGAGGAACTAGAGGATTCGGAAAATATCGGCACAGACATTGGACAGCCAGATAGTATAAATGAAAATACATCAGAGGAAGAAACCTCTGGAAGAAGCTATCTATGGCTACTAACCCTACCAGTATTACTCGCTATTACGCTTGTGTGGCTCGTTATTCAATATAGGCGAAGTAGAAGAAGATAGACTAATTACAAAATGTCGTGTGGTACTATAATGCATATATTCTCATTGAAAGTTTAGCGATTATGAAGAAACCAAAGTCCACAACACCTAAAAGATTATCAAATTTGCAAAAAGTGTCACATTATGTTACACTGCATATATTCTCATCGCAAAGGAGGTGAGGATATATGAGCAGGCTGAGCAAAATGGATAAGGTCTACATAATGACGAAAGTCATAAAAACGATTTTATCTATCGTGAAAAACTTGATTGATTTATTCAGTTAAGCTCAACGCCCCCAAGTACCAGCTTGGGGGCGTTGTTTTTCATTCTCATTGAAAGTTTGGTAATATGAGAAGCTGAGCCAACTCACACTCGTATTATACCTCATTAAACGATAAATGTCAAGCAAATTCACAAATTCCGTATCTTAAACTCCTTCTCCGTCTCTCTCCTAGCATCTCTTTTCGCTATATCATGCCTTTTGTCATACATCTTTTTACCCTTAGCCAGCGCAATATCCACCTTCACAAATGGCCCAGAAAAATATATCTTCAGCGGCACACAGGTATAGCCATCCCTTGTCACAGCCCCAATAAGCCTGTTTATCTGCCGCCTATGCAAAAGCAAGCGGCGGCGGCGCGTTGGGTCTTTTTTATCCCGTTCCACGGTTGCATGGTCATAATGACTAATGTGCATATTAACCACAAAGGCCTCGTTATCCTTAAATTCTATATGGCTATCCACCAAATTGCATCTGCCAGCCCGCAGGCTCTTTACCTCCATGCCAAAAAGCTCAATGCCTGCCTGAAAGGTCTCCTCCACAAAATAGTCATGCCGCGCTTTTCTGTTTTGTGATATCAATTTATATTTACGTTCTTTTTCCAAGATTTATCAACTCCTCAGATAGTACATGTTGCAATAATATCACATATGCTCTATAATGTAAAGAGAAAAGGGGTGACAAAGCATGTTCAAAAAATCCAAAAAGCAATATCTCTCTACCATAGACCGCGTACGGCGCAGCTATCTGCGCTTTAGGATAATCTCATTGTCCATCATAGCCCTGCTTCTATTAAGCCTAGGTGCGCTAATCTATCAAAACTACGATTATCTCCTTTTCAAAACCCTAATATCCCACCACTATGTCCATACAGGCACATTGGACGAGCTTTTTGCCGCCCATGATATAGAGCCTACAAGCTATTCCCGCAATTTTGATAATCTTGTAATAGCCATAGTCACCCAACAAATCCGCCTAGTGGATGGCGATGTTTACACATATCAGTACACCCCCGAAAGAAGGCAGGCTCAAATTCAGCGCGTAGCCACCCGCGCCGCTGAAGTCGAATTTTACGAAATTGCCCCAAATGTGGGCTATCTTTTCCTGCCAAACATCTCGCCCATTGTGCGCGACTTTGTTCTTGACAACCGCGATGAAATCAATCAATTCGATAACCTAATAATAGATTTGCGCGGCAATGGCGGCGGCGTTCTGGATGATTTTCATACAATAGCAGAATTGTTTTTGCCAAGAGGCGACATAATAGGCACAGAAGCCGCTCGCTGGCGACTTTTCGGCTGGAATGTTTTCACAAACCACCGCACATCCCGTGGCGAGCAGTTCTTCGAATTCGATGAAATTATATTTTTACAAAACCACCGCACAGCCTCTGCCGCCGAGGGTTTGATAATGGCTCTGAAAGACAATCTGGATAATGTAACAACAATAGGCACATTAAGCTATGGCAAAGGTATAGGGCAAGCCACCCTGCCCCTGCGCGGCGGCTTTGCAGTACGCGCCACAGTCATCTTAATTGAAACCCCATCAGGCGCAACGGTGCATAATATAGGCATCACACCAGATATAGAATACGAAACCGACGGCGACGAAATAATAGAGTTTGCTATAAATCTGATTACAGAGGAGCTTTAAAAATGCAAAACCTAATAGACCCACACACCCACACAATACACACTCACCACGCATACTCCACCCTAGCCGAAAACATAACAATAGCCGCAGAAAAAAGGCTGGAAGCCATAGCCATAACAGACCATTTCGGACTACAACTGCCATGGCTAATGGATAAGCGCGAATACACCCTAGAAAACCACTTAAAGCCTGCCCTTATGCCAAAATATATGCGGGACGTTCGCGTATTTATGGGCGCAGAGGTGGACATAACAGGCTTTGACGGCTCTCTGGCAGGCGACGAGATGCCTCTATCCTTTTTTCGCCACCCCGAATGCAAAACATATGCCGAATACATCCTAGCCACAAAAGATGTGGTTATAGCCTCCATGCATTATTTTGACGGCAACCGTAGCAAGGGCATAGCCGAAAACACACAAATGTACATCAATGTGCTTGCCCGCAAAGGAGTTGACATTCTAGGTCACCCCACTCGTTGCGGTCTTGCCTTTGATTGGGAAGAAGTCGTAGCCGCCGCAAAATCCTATGGCAAAATGATAGAGCTAAACAACGCCACCCTGCATTCACGCCCAAAGCAGACGGACATAAACCGCAAGCTTATGGAGCTTTGCGCAAAGCACGATGCGCCTATAGCCGTAAGCTCCGATGCCCATGTTTGTTTTAATGTGGGCGATTTTGGGCTGGCGATGGATATGCTAAAAGAAATAGACTTCCCAGAGCATCTAATAGCCACCAGAAACCTAGCAGCCTTCGAGACTGCCCTGCAAAATGCGAGGAATGCAGAATGACCCGCGAAGATGCCTTCATCCTATGGCTTATGTCCCTAGAGTTAAGCAAGCCTTGGGATATTTTAACGCACCACGGCTCAGCCGAGGCATTTTTCCGTAATGCCAACGACCCAAAGGCTGTGTCTCACACAACCACAGAGTATCTTGAAAAGCTTGTAAGCAACACACAAAATGCATTAGAAAAATCAAATGCCCGCTTTATTTCATACAAGCATAAGGACTTTCCCACGCGGCTCGCTGACATACCATCCGCACCTCTGGGAATTTTTGTAAAAGGTATTTTGCCAAGCCCAAAAACGCCAGCCGTAGCCATAATCGGCGCACGTGACAACACTGCCTATGGTAGCAAAGTAGCAGAAATGCTGGCAACAGAGCTATCCGCTAAAGGCATAAACATCATTAGCGGCATGGCGCGTGGGCTAGACACAAAAGCCCACGAAGCAACCCTATCTGCAGGTGGTTACACAGCCGCCATCCTACCAAGCGGCATAGACATCTGCTACCCCGCGGAAAATTTTCAACTCCATCGCAAAATAGCAGAAAACGGCTGCCTAATAACGGAATTTCTGCCAAGTTATATGCCGCGCCGCTGGGCTTTTGCCGCCAGAAACCGCATAATAGCAGGCATGGCAGATATTCTAATCATCATTGAGGCAGAAGCAAAAAGCGGCACATTAACCACCGCTGACCACGCCCTAGCCCAAGGAAAAGAGGTTTTTGCCGTGCCAGGCAAAATTACAGATAAAAAATCTGAAGGCACAAATAACCTAATCAAACAAGGCGCGCATATATTAACATCATCCAAAGATGTGCTAACAGCCCTAAAAATCAACCATCAGGACACCATGCAAACAAATGACACACAAATTTCACTTGCATATGAAGAAACTTTGGTGTATGATTGTTTAAATTACGACCCCACATCCGTGGAATACATAGTCCATAAAACAGGACTAAACATAGCACAGGTGAATACAATATTGTTAAATATGGAATTGTCAGGACATATAAAGAAATTATCAGGACAAAGATATATGAAATCGTGAAAAGAGAGTGAACCCAAAATGCCAAAAGCCCAATCAAAACCCAAAAACCTAGTAATCGTAGAATCCCCCGCCAAAGCCAAGACCCTAAAGAAATTCCTAGGCTCTGGCTACACAATAGAGGCGAGCATGGGGCATGTGCGCGACCTACCAAAGAGCGAGTTAGGCATAAATCCCGATGAGGATTTTGAGCCGAAATACATCACAATACGCGGCAAAGGCGAGTTGCTAGCCAAGCTACGCAAAGAAGCCAAAAATGCCACAAAAGTCTATCTCGCAACTGACCCTGATAGAGAGGGCGAGGCAATTTCTTGGCATCTCATGCATGCGTTGAAAGTAGAGCCAGAAAAAACAGCTCGCATCACATTTAATGAAATAACGCAACAAGCAGTTAAAAAAGCGGTAAAAGAAGCGCGGGCAGTAGACATGAATCTCGTAGATGCCCAACAAGCCCGCCGCGTGCTAGATAGGGTCGTGGGCTACAAAATATCGCCGCTTTTGTGGAAAAAGGTCAAAAAAGGTCTCTCCGCGGGGCGCGTACAGTCTGTCGCACTTAAAATCATCTGCGACCGCGAAGATGAAATTGATAATTTTATCCCCGAGGAATATTGGACAATAGATGCCATGCTTGCAAATGCCAAGAAAAAGCAGTTTGAGGCAAAATATCATGGCGATGCTAAAGATGGCAAGAAAAAGAAGTTGACAAATAAGGCAGATGCCGACAAAGTGCTTAAAGCCGCTCAAAAGGGCGATTTTGTTGTGCAGGATGTCAAAAAATCCCAGCGTAGCCGCCGCCCAAACCCCCCTTTTACCACATCTACACTACAGCAAGAGGCAGGGCGCGAGCTTAATTTTGCCACCCGCAAAACGATGATGATAGCGCAACAACTTTACGAAGGCATAACCGTAGGTGGACATGGCACAATAGGTCTTGTAACCTATATCCGTACCGATTCCACGCGCATAGCAGACGAGGCATTTATAGCAGGCAAAGAATATGTTGAGCAAACCTTCGGCGCGGCATATGCCCTTAAAGAAAAACCAGAAGTAAAGGCAAAGCGCGGTTCGCAAGATGCCCATGAGGCAATTCGCCCAAGCAATGTGAACCTCGACCCAGAGCTGATTAAAGAACATCTTTCCCGCGACCAATACCGCCTGTACCGCCTTATTTGGCGACGTTTTCTGGCAAGCATAATGACCCCCGCTCTCTTTGACACCGTAGCCGCAAAGATAGAATCTGGCGGGCATATTTTTAATGCCAACGGCTCTATCTTAAAATTTGAGGGCTACAAAAAAGTCTATCTTAGCAAAGAGGATGAGGAAGAGGTAGGCAAAGCCCTGCCAGAGCTAGAGATAGGCGAAAAGTTGAAGCTGGTTAAAATTACGCCGAACCAGCATTTCACCCAGCCGCCGCCGCGCTATAGCGAGGCATCCCTCGTTAAGGCTCTGGAAGAAAATGGCGTTGGTCGCCCCTCCACATATGCCCCTACAATATCCACCATCACCACGCGGGGCTATGTGACGAAGGAGCAAAAGGCTCTGTACCCCACAGAGCTAGGCACAATCGTAAACGACATTATGAAAGAACATTTCGACCAAATTGTGAACATAGATTTTACTGCAAATATGGAAGAAACCCTAGACCGCGTAGAAGATGGCGAAATAGCATGGAAAGACGTTATGCGCAATTTCTATCCGCCTTTTGCTGAAAAACTGAAAATTGCTGAGGAAAACATAGGCGAGGTAGAGGTGCGGGATGAAGTAACGGACATTCTGTGCGAAAACTGCGGTCGCAACATGGTTATTAAATTCGGTCGCTATGGGCGTTTCTTAGCTTGCCCAGGCTTCCCTGATTGCCGTAATGCAAAACCGCTTTTTGAGGATGCTGGCTGCGATTGTCCTATCTGCAAAAATGGCGCAAGGGTACAAATTAAGAAGACTAAAAAGGGTCGTCTTTATTATGGATGCGAAAATAATACGGCAGAGCCGCCATGTGATTATATGTCGTGGAATAAGCCCACAGGCAAGCCTTGTCCTAAGTGTGGTCAGCCATTGGTAGAGAAAGGCACAAAAAACAGCAAAAAAATAGCCTGTCCAGATGATAAAACCTGCGGCTATATTATAGATGCTCCTGAGGAAGAGGATAAAGAATGAAAACGTAAAAACGATTGCTCCAAAACATCA
>WRBK01000033.1 GCA_009784575.1 Defluviitaleaceae bacterium
AAAAGCTTATCACTTTGGCTGTTAAAGAAAAGGATAACTACACTGAGGTAACAAAATCCTTCAAAGTTCCTCAAAAGGATGCGAAGGGCAACCGCGTGAAAAAGGATGAGAATGGCAAGCGCGTTACTATATATGACACTGTGGAGCGCAAGGTTAAAGTAGACCTTCCTTCTCGCCTTAATGCTCGCCGCAAAATCCTCTCTGTGCTGTATCCTGTTACAGAAGTGCCAGCAGACGGCCGCAAAAAGCGTGCACTTTCTAAGTCTGTCAATTTGGCAGAAAAGCTTTTTGATGAAATTGCGCCAAAATATGAAGAGCGCAAGGGTGGTTACACCCGCATCATCAAAATTGGTCAGCGCAAAGGCGATGCTGCTGAAATGGTTGTTATAGAACTGGTATAGCATAATTTCCCATCTGCGTATTGGCAGATGGGTTTTTTGTGTGGGAGGGCTTATGGCGAAAACTTTTGAAAACAAAATATATGAGCACGAATCGTCACTAAGCGAGCTTTCTAGAGAATCTGATACTATTGGATATGTTAAGTTGGCTATTGTGGTACTCGTAGGGGTTAATGTCTACTTTTTATTTTCTAATAATTTTGACCTATGGTATGCTGTAACTGGTTTGTTTATGTTAGTAGGCCTAATTTGGCTGTGGGTGTATCACAGCAAAATACGTGAGAAAATTGACCGCGCAAAAGGCTTGCTAGCAATAAATAAGCGGTATCTGGCTAGAATTTCAGGTGACTGGACGAGCTTTGGTGATATTGGCGAAGAATTTATAAATCGTGACCATCCATATTCTGGAGACCTCGATATAGTGGGTCAAAAGTCGCTTTTTCAATATCTTAATACCACACATACATGGCATGGAAGACAGATATTTGTAAAAAGTCTGCTAGAGCCGCAATTTACGGATGATGAAATATATGCAAGGCAAAATGCCATAGCGGAATTAAGCGGCAATATTGATTTTGCGAATGAAATGGAATATGCATTTTCCAAGATAGGTGCACATGATTCTGCGAAAGCATTGGTTGATGAGCTTTCGGATAGAAAAATTTTTATCAAGAATCATATTGCAAAACTATTTCTGAAATATATGCCTTTGGCTACCGTTATTGCGATAGGTGCGGCAGTATTATTTGGTGTGGAACGTACATTTTTTATCGTATTTCCGCTTATTGTAATACAGGCTATCATATGGATAATTGCCATGCTAAAGACCCAACCATATTTGCGCGGCATAGTCAGTTTGCCTTATAAGCTACGCGCGTACAGCAAAGCGATTGATATAATAACGACCACAAAACTTGATTCTGATAAACTTGTAGAGGCACAGCAAACCCTCGGAATATCAGAGTTCTCCGCTACACGAGCTATGAAGGATTTAGCTAAAATATCTGAAAAAGTAAATGTACGTAGCAATGCAATAGTTTGGTTTGTGGCTAATGTTATATTGCTATGGGATATAGAATGTGCCATCGAACTAGAGAGGTGGAAAAGCAAGTACGCAGATAAGGTTTCTGAATGGTTTGTGGCTTTGGGTGAATTTGAAAGCCTATTGAGTTTTTCTGTGTTGCCTAATATATGTGAAAATACATGCCTACCTACCATTTCTGATGAAAAAGCAATCATGGCGCAAAGAATGGGGCATCCGCTTATACATGCTGATATACGCGTAAACAATGGTGTAAACTGCCTAAATAATATCTTTATCATATCTGGTTCAAATATGTCTGGCAAAACAACCTTTATGCGTACAATTGGTATAAACCTTGTATTGGCACGCGCTGGTAGTTTCGTTTGTGCCGAAAATATGCGTTTTTCGCCGCTAGAGATAATGACATCAATGCGCATAGCAGATGACCTAAGCGAAGGCATTTCGACATTCTATGCTGAATTATGCCGCATCAAGGGAATTATAGAACTAGCAAAACATTCACGCGATAATATGATTTTCTTAATAGACGAGATTTTCAGAGGAACAAATTCTGTGGACAGGCTAAGCGGCGCAAAAACTGTGATATCAAGGCTAGAAAGCCTTGGAGCGACAGGGATAATAACAACCCATGACCTAGAGCTATGCGACATAGCAGATAACCATGTGCGCATAGAAAACTACAGCTTTTCTGAAGAATATCATAATGGCGAAATTCATTTTGACTATAAATTGAAGCGCGGAAAATCAATAACGACCAATGCCGAATATCTTATGCGTATGGTAGGCATAGGCGGAAATGAGGATAATAAATGACAACAAATGGAAATATAAGAAATGTGGCGATAATAGCTCACGTAGACCATGGCAAAACCACGCTTGTTGACCAACTTTTATGGCAAAGCGGTACATTTCGCGAAAACCAAGAGGTATCTGAGCGCGTAATGGATTCTGGAGATTTGGAACGCGAGCGCGGCATTACAATTTTGGCAAAAAACACATCTGTGTTATACAATGGTATGAAAATAAATATTGTGGATACCCCTGGCCATGCTGATTTTGGCGGCGAGGTGGAGCGCGTGCTTAATATGGTGGATGGCGTGGTGCTTTTAGTGGATGCCTTTGAAGGACCAATGCCGCAGACCAAGTTCGTACTGCGAAACGCGCTGGAGCTTGATTTGCCCGTGGTTGTATGCATAAATAAAGTGGACAGACCAGAGGCACGCCCAAATGAAGTGGTGGACGAGGTGTTGGAGCTTTTTATGGAGCTGGATGCATCGGAGGCACAGCTAGATTCGCCCTTTGTATATGCTTCTGCCAAAAAGGGATGGGCGGCAAAAGAGCCAGAGGACGATGGGAATGGCATGACTGCTCTGTTTGATACCTTGATAGAGCATATACCTGCACCAACTGGCGACCCATCAGCTACCACAAAGATTTTGATGTATAATCTGGATTATAGTAGTTATCTTGGGCGCATTGGCATTGGGCGGGTGATAAATGGCACGGCGCATGTTGGTGATGCGCTAACGATTGTAAACATCCACGAGCCAGAAAGCAAAAAGACGGTCAAAATATCTAAACTATACGAATTTGCTGGGCTAGAGCGCGAAGAAGTAAGCCAAGCATCTGTTGGCTCTATCATAGCCATTGCAGGCATACCAGAAATCAAGATTGGAGATACATTGTGCGGTGCAGAAAACCCAACACCACTGCCTTTTAGCAAAATTTCTGAGCCTACGTTATCTATGAATTTTATTGTAAACAATAGCCCCTTTGCTGGGCTTGAAGGCAAATATGTTACATCCCGCCAGATACGCGAAAGGCTATATAGAGAGCTTAATACCGATGTTAGTATACGCGTGGAAGATACAGAAAACACCGATGTCTTTAAGGTGACAGGGCGCGGCGAGCTGCATCTTTCAATATTGATTGAAACAATGCGCCGTGAAGGTTACGAGTTTCAGGTATCCAAGCCTGTTGTGCTTTACAAAGATGTAGATGGCAAGCGACATGAGCCAATAGAAGCTGTAACGATAGACGTGCCAGAGGAATTTTCTGGTGTGGTTATACAAAAGCTAGGAAGCCGCCGCGGCGAGCTAATGCAGATGTCAACATCCAAAGGCGGCTATACACGCCTTGATTTTGCCATACCTGCCCGTGGGCTTATTGGGTATCGCACAGAATTTTTGACAGATACCAAGGGCAACGGTATAATGAATACATTATTCGACGGATATGCACCATACAAAGGGGACATCCCAGAACGCCCGCAAGGCTCGCTGATATCTTTTGAGACAGGTGAGGCAATTCCTTATGGCATGTATAATGCACAGGAGCGCGGCAGCCTGTTTATTGCACCAGGTACAAAGGTGTATGCAGGCATGGTGGTAGGACGAAATGCAAGGCGTGATGACATGGAAGTAAATATATGCAAGCAAAAAAAGCTTACAAATATCCGCGCTTCTGGCAGTGATGATGCTCTGCGCCTTGTACCAGCGGAGATTTTGAGCCTAGAGCAATGCCTTGAGTTTATTGCAGACGATGAACTGGTAGAGATAACCCCAGAAAATTTACGTATACGTAAAAAGGTGCTAGATGCCACGCAAAGGATGAGGGGCAGAGTGAGTAAGAAATGAGGAATGGCGAATGAACATTCAAATTTTTGGTAAGAATAAGTGCTTTGATACGAAAAAAGCAGAGCGATATTTCAAAGAGCGCAAAATAAAATATCAGCTTATAGATGTTAGTAAATATGGCATGAGCAAAGGCGAATATGCCAGCGTAAAGGCGGCTGTTGGTGGTATGGATGCGCTAGTAGATGAAAAATCCAATGAATACGAAAGCCAATTCATAGCACATCTGGCTAGGCAAGATGATGTGGAAGAACGCCTACTAGAAAATCCTGGCATGTTTAAAACGCCAATAGTGCGCAATGGCAAAAAGGCTACAATAGGCTATCAGCCCGATATTTGGACATCTTGGGCTAACGCATAATTGTGTCACATAACTGTAATGGAACAAATGTGGCGCGATTAGCGTCTTAAAAAATAAAGAGAAAAATCAAGGAGGAATTAAAATGAAAAAGAGATTTAAAATTGTGGCACTATTAATCGCGGTGTTAATGGCATTTGGTGCTTTTGCTGTTTTCGCACAAGAATCAAACGACGAGGCAGACGATGTTTCGTTCACAAAAACAGCACGCTTTTATGTAATGGAAGATGCAGACCATACAGAGACGGAGTTTTCTATGATTAGCGAAGACGGCGAGCTTGTCATTCATATCTATGATGGTGTGCCTGTATATTTTGAAGATTATGTACCAAAAGGCGATGAAGAAGATGCTGGCGAAACACGTAATGCACGCGAAGTGCTATTTGGTCGCACTCTAGCAGAAGTGCTTGAAGGCAGAAACCTTGCTGTAGAATATGCAATTACAACACGTAGCATACCGCCGCAAACAACGCCTATCAGCATCACAATTTTATTTGAGACAGCCGTTCATTTGCCTATAGAGATAGATGAACCGTTTTATGGCAATGGCTATGAGACAATAGAGGGCATTGATAGCGAATATGCTGGCTTTACAACATTACCTCTCGAAATCAATCCTTTTGCAGATGTTCAAGCTGATGACTGGTTCTTCATGCCTGTTGTATGGGCATATACAAATAATATCATGAATGGCGTTAGCGATACAAGCTTTGCTCCAGAATCAGAAATGACACGCGCTATGCTTGTTACTATCTTGTGGCGTTATGCTGGCTCTCCTGATGCTGGCGCATCAATCTTTGATGATGTCGCAGAAGATGCATGGTATGCTGCTGCTGTAGCTTGGGCGCAAGAAAATGGTATAGTTAATGGTATTAGTGAAACGCATTTTGGTGCTGCCGATTTTGTAAATCGTGAGCAAATGTACACAATTTTGTATCGCTATATGGATTTTGCAGGGCTAACAATATATCTTGAAGAAGAAATGCGTTTAATAGCTTTTGGTGATGAAGACGAAGTAAGCGAATGGGCTTTGGAAGCTATGATGTTCATGTTTGATGCAGGTGTATTGTTTAGACAAGATGACTTTGACAGATATGCAAGACCACAACAAAACGCAACACGCGGCGAAATTGCTGGCGCAATGTATTTCTTTGATATGTGGAGCGCAGAAAGATAATTATATTTGACTGACATAGGGGCGAACTGTATTCGCCCCTTTTTGTTGTCTTGAAACTTACAAAAGCACATGGTATAATCATTATAATGACATATCAAAGGGGGATTTGCAAATTGAAACTGCTATGGAGAATAGCCAAAGAGGCAAAACGCTATAAAGGCCTGCTGACTTTAGGCGGGCTGGCAACATTAACACTTATCTTTCTAAACCTGCTTGCGCCGCAAATATTGCGCGAGATGACAGGCATAGTAAACGGCGGCATGACACAAGAGGGGTTAAGCGATATTATGCGACTTGCCCTTATGCTCCTTGGGCTTTACGGTGCGCGGGTTATTTTTCGTTTTCTGGCTAGCTACATACCGCATAAAGCGGCGTGGAATCTGGTGCAGGATGTGCGGATGAAGGTCTATAACCACATACAGGGCTTTTCTATGAAATTCTTTCATGACAAGCAAACGGGCGACCTAATGAGCAGAACGATAAATGACACGGCCACCTTTGAACTGCTCTACGCCCATATAATCCCAGAAACCATCACAAATATCCTAACGCTAATAGGCGTAACTATCATTCTTTTCTCAATAAACCCAAGCCTTGCGTTAATGACATGCATACCAATCCCGTTTATCCTTATTTCAGGGCGTATATTGATGAAAAAGGTACGCCCGCAGTTTAGAAAGGTGCAAAAGTCTCTAGCGGAGCTTAATTCGCGTCTTCAAGATAATTTTAGTGGTGTGCAGGAGATACAGGCTTTTTGCAAGCAAGAAGAGGAGAGCAAACGCGTTTTTGTAAAAGCTAAGGATTATACTACATATATGCTACGTGCGCTAAAGCTTTCGGCTGTTTTTCATCCTTCCGTGGAGTTTCTTACATCCCTCGGCACTGTTATCGTGGTGGGCTATGGTGGCTATTTAGCATATAGCGCGGGCTTGCCTGTGCAAGATATTGTGGCATTTTTGCTTTACCTTACGCTGTTTTACGCACCTATCACTGGGCTTGCTACATTGGTGGAAAATGCTCAACAAGCCCTTGCGGGTAGCGAGCGCGTTCTGGAGCTACTAGACCAATGCTCAGCTGTGGTGGACAAGCCCGATGCTATAGAGTTGCCGCCAGCAAAGGGTCACATAGCCTTTGAAGATGTTTCGTTTCATTACATAGATGGCACACCAGTGCTTCAAAATGTGGGCTTTGAGGCGCAACAAGGGCAGATGATAGCTCTTGTAGGACCTACAGGCGTGGGCAAAACTACAATGACACAGCTTGTAGCGCGGTTTTATGACCCAATCGATGGGCGTATAACCATAGATGGACACGACCTGCGGGATGTAACGCAAAATTCGTTGCGCAATCAGATATCAATGGTATTGCAAGACACATTTTTATTTAACGGCACGATAGCTGAAAATATAGCATATGCAAGACCAAATGTTACCGAAAAAGAGGTATATGCGGCGGCTAAAGTAGCAGAAATATACAATGACATAATGGACATGCCCCAAGGCTTTGAAACAGAGGTAGGCGAGCGCGGCATACGCCTATCTGGCGGGCAAAAACAGCGTGTGGCTATAGCGCGGGCTGTACTTCGCAATTCGCCTATACTTATCTTAGATGAAGCCACAGCATCTGTAGATATGCAGACCGAGGCGCAAATACAGGCGGCAATACAAAATCTATCAGGCTCACGAACCGTCATTGCTATAGCGCATAGACTATCAACCATACGCAATGCCGACCTAATTTTGGTGCTAAAAGATGGCAAAATAGCGCAACGGGGTACGCATGAAAGCTTGATAGCGCAAGAGGGGATTTATCAAGATTTGTGCAAGGTGCAGGAGCAGGGCGCGAGGTTACTTGTGTAGTCTATTAAATTAAATAGACTCAAATCACTTTAAAAAAATAAAGAAAGGTGGAGATAAAATGACATTATTAATTCAAAACGGCAAGGTTATGACCATGGAGGGCGCGATTTACGAGGGCGCATCTGTGCTGGTAAAAGATGGCAAGATTGAAGCCATTGGAGATGTAGGGCAAGCCCCTGATGGCACAAAAATCATTGATGCTAAGGGATGCTATGTAACACCAGGGCTAATAGATGCCCACACGCATCTAGGGCTTAGCGGGCATGGCTTGCGATGGGAGGCTCAAGACCATAACGAGACTTCGGACAATGTAACCCCTCATCTGCGCACTTTGGATGCTATAAACGCATTTGACCAATCTTTCGCAGACACGCTGGCGGGCGGTGTTACCACAGTTGCTACATCCCCTGGCTCTGCCAATGTCATTGGCGGTCAGCTAACGGGCATGAAAACAGGTGGTAGCAACCGTATTGAAGATTTAGTGATAAAAGCACCGCTTGCTATGAAATGTGCATTAGGCGAAAACCCAAAAGGGGCGCACGGACAAGCAAAAAAAGCCGCACCAATGACACGTATGGCTACAGCTGCCATCTTTAGAGAGGCATTCATGAAGGCGCAAGAATATTTGGCGAAGAAAAAAGCGGCACAGGCAAGCGAAGATGGCAAAATGCCAGATTTTAATATGAAGCACGAGGCTCTGATACCTCTTTTGGAGCGCGAAATACCCGTGCATATCCATGCGCATCAGGCAAATGACATACATACTGCCGTGCGCCTGATACAAGAGTTTAACCTAAAGGGCATTATCATTCATGCCAGCGAATCGCATCTGATTGTGGATGACCTTGTTGCGGCAAATATGCCGCTACTTATAGGGCCCACACTAGGCTTTAGCGGCAAACCAGAAACAAAGAACAAAACCTTTGAGACTGTTGGCATATTACAAAGAGCGGGCGTAAAGGTCTGTATAACCACTGACCATCCCGTGATACCTTTGCATCATCTTAATGTATGCGCGGCTTTGGCTGTGAAGGACGGCATGGATGAGGAGGAAGCCATGAAGGCGATAACCATCTATCCCGCTGAAATACTAGGGTTTGAAGACCGCGTGGGTACAATCGCTGTTGGCAAGGATGCGGACATTGTTATATGGGATAAACACCCACTGGATATAACTGGTAAAGTGTTGCACACGATTATAGACGGCAAAATTGTGTATAGCTGTGGAAAATAGCAAACCAGCAATAAAAATATCCGTCAGCAAAATTGTAGAAATGGTGATGCGTTGCGGCGACATAGATAGCCGCTTCGCTGACCCGTCTGCCATGCACAAGGGAGCGGCGGCGCATCGCAAAATTCAGAAAAAGCAAAAAGAAATGCAAACGGGCTATGAACAAGAGGTGTCACTGCGCCATGAGATAGAGATTGATGGCATCACCATAATTTTACAGGGCAGAGCAGACGGCATAATAACAGATGCAGATGGCAAGATAACGATAGATGAGATAAAATCAAGCACAATGCCCTTGGAGCTTTTGACAAAGCTTCAGGGGCAACACTTGGCGCAGGGCAAATGCTATGCGTATATGCTCCTGCAAACGCTGGAGAACCCGCCAGAGGCTATATCTGTACAGCTAACATACTTTCAGCTAGAAAGCGAGGAGACACAGCGGCAGACATGGGAGTTTGCCGATGCAGAGCTTGCTGGCTTTTTTAACGAGCTTATCGAAGGCTATGCTGTGTGGTTGCGCCTTGAGCGAGACCTAAAGATAACGCGGGACGAATCCATAGAATTGATGCGATTTCCTTATGATACATACCGAAAAGGTCAGCGGGAGATAGCGGTGGCTGTATATCACGCTATACGCGAGCGGGAGAAGCTGTATGTATCTGCACCAACAGGCATAGGCAAGACACTATCGACCCTCTTTCCGTCCATTAAGGCTTTGGGCAAGGGCAATGCGGACAAGTTGTTTTACTTAACGGCAAAAACGGTGGCGCGTGTGGTGGCGGAAGATGCAGTACGGCAGATGGCGGAGCGCGGCTTGCGGTTAAAGCATATCACATTACGCGCCAAGGAAAAGATATGCCAAAATAGCGAGAAGACTGTCTGTAATCCTGATAGCTGCGCATATGCGAAAGGTCATTATGACCGTATAAACGATGCTATATTGGATATTTTGGAAAATTGTGACATAATTATCCCTGATGTAACTGTGGAATACGCGAAGAAGCACCGCGTTTGCCCGCATGAGTATGCACTCGATGCATCTTTGTATTGCGACCTTGTGGTGGGCGATTATAACCATGTTTTTGACCCCGTTGTGTATTTGCAACGCTTTTTCGGCGGCGAGGCGGGCAGTAATGGCGACCATATATTCTTGATAGATGAGGCGCATAATCTGGCGGAGCGCGTGCGAGATATGTACTCTGTGTCGCTTGACAAACGGGCTTTTGCAGACATTCGTAAGGAGCTAAAGGATAAGGACACGCAATCAAAGGATTTGAAAAAGACATTAAGGGACATTGGTGCGCATTATACATCTTTGCGTAAAGAACATGAGGAAACCAAGGTGTATGTAGCCCGAGAGCAGGATAGGGCGTTTGCGGAGCTTGTGGAAGCATTCTCCTTTGCGGCTGGTCAGTGGCTTAATGCTAAGAAAGCCAGCGGGCATAGCTTGCATGAGGACATACTGAATCTATACTTCGAGACCTCGCGCTATCTGCTTATTTCCCAAGAAATGTATGATGAGACATTTTATGCCAATATTACGGAGATAACAAGCCGCACCGCCTATATCACGCTGTTTTGCCTTAATCCATCCAGTATAATAGCTGGCAAACTTGATATGGCTAGGGCATCCGTCATATTTTCTGCTACACTACAACCATTGCCGTATTATAGAGATATCTTGGGTGGTGGCGAAGGGGATAGGGCGATATCTTTGCCATCTCCTTTTGATACGCGAAAACTGCTGGTTATGGCTCATGCTGGTATTTCCACGAAATATGTGGATAGAGAAAGCAGTTACGCGCCTATTGTGAGCGCGCTAAATGCGGCTGTTAGCCATAAGATGGGAAACTATATGTGCTTTTTTCCTTCGTATGAATATATGCATAAAGTGCATGAGCTGTTTTGCCAAGAATTTCCTGATGTTGCTACCATGATGCAAACTGGAAGCATGACAGAGCAGGAGCGCGAGGGCTTTTTGGCGCGGTTTGATGCAGATAATAAAGAGACATTGGTTGGCTTTGTTGTGCTTGGCGGCGTTTTCTCTGAGGGCATTGATTTAAAGGGCGATAGGTTGATAGGTTCTATAATCGTTAGCGTTGGCATACCTAAGATATCGTTGCGGCAAGATTTGATACGCGGCTATTATGACCAAGAAAATGGGCTGGGTTATGATTACGCCTATACCTTCCCTGGTATGAATAAAGTGCTGCAAGCCGCTGGGCGCGTGATAAGGACAGAGCAGGATGCGGGAATAGTTATGCTGATTGATAGCCGCTATGATACCGCAAAATATAGGGGGATAATGCCGCCGCACTGGGATAATGTGCGGGTGGTGCGTAATTTAGTAGGGGTTGAAACTACGGCTGGGTCATGGTATAATTATTTGGAGGGTGGGTTTGACGGTTAATGCTGTCTTAATATATTAAGGAGGTTTCGCTTATGCTATATACCGTTGAAGAAATAAAGAACAAACTGCATCCAATATTTGAAGAAAAAAATGTTATAAGGGCTGTTTTGTTTGGCTCATATACAAAGGGCGAAGCTACAGAAGATAGCGATATTGATATAGCTGCATTGGTTGACGATGGAATGTCCATTTTGAATTTTTGTGATATAGCAGACAAAGTAATTAACGAGTTGGGCAAAAACGTAGATTTTTTGTATGCCAACGATATTATTCCGAACGGCAAAATTGACCTTGAAATAAAAAGGAATGGTGTGCTTTTGTATGAAAGAAGCTGATTTAGAAAGACTACGAAAAATTAAGACACATTGTGTCAACATACGAAACACCATTCAAGACATTACGGTAGATTATTTCAAGTCTGTAGATGGTGTTGATGCAAGAGATGTTTGTGCCTTTAGATTACTGCAAATAGGTGAGCATTCCGACAAACTGAGTGACGAGCCGAAAACTAGGTATCCTGATTTTGCTTGGGATGCGGCTTATCGCTTTAGAAATGTGTTGGGGCATGACTACGACGGTGTTAGTTTTAATGCCATTTGGAAATCTTGTAAAAACGATATTCCTATATTGCTTAGCTATGTCGAAAAAATCATGAACGAATAAAGGGGCGCACCTATCTATAGTAATATAACTTCAAACAAGCTGTTGATGCTCGCATCAACTACATCTGCATTCTTAAATGAACTTGAAGCTCAGTACATTGCCTTTGGCAATGCGCCCTACGGGCGGCGGCCTTCTTGCCGCTACA
>WRBK01000034.1 GCA_009784575.1 Defluviitaleaceae bacterium
CCAAAGACGATGTCACGTGCTACTGGGCTAGCTATAAGGACAGTGCCAGATAATAGTAGCATGGTTAGGATACCAGCTATGTAGCCTTTTATGGTTTTTTTCATAGGTTTGAAAACCCTCCTTTAAAAATAATGTATAATAATCGGTAAGAGCCGTTTAAAACCTATCTTCACACGATTTTCTTCGCTTAATGCTCTCGTTGTTTTTACAAAAAAACCACACAAAAACACCTGCCGCTACAACGCTTCTCATTATAAATCGTGCGCTCTTTGCACCATTTATAATGAGAAGTGACACTTAAAAATCGGTTCAGATTAGATTTTGAACAGTCTCTAAGACCGAATTATTCGAGATAAAACTTACGTATACGTGCAATATCAGCAGGTGAAACACCCAAGCCCTGCGAAAGATAATTTTCGAAGCTGCCATATTCTTCTTCTGCAACGGCAAAGGCGGCGGCTAGATAATCTTCTTTTACGCCATACATCATGGTCAGGGCGGTTAGCTGTTCCTCATTTAAACCCATAGCGCGGTATTTATCGATAATGATTTTATTGGCTTCTTCGCGCTCTTTTAGGGTTTTCATATAGTCAATATAGATATCCTCATCCGAAACTCCAAGGATTTTTAGCACAACTGCTGCACCAAAGCCTGTTCTATCCTTGCCAGCGGCACAATGAAACAGCACAGAGCCTTCTTCTAGGTCGGCTAAGATGCGTATAAATTCAGCAAAGCCCGTTTTTGACGAGTTTGTGTGTATAAACTCTTTGTAATTGCTCATCATTTCTGCATCGGCAGTATCGGGATTAAGCTTCTTCATCCATTCTTTTGGGTCTGCCCAATTCGACATTTTATCTGCCATAACATCAAGATTAACATAAAGCACATCTTCTATTTCATCGGCAGGTTCTTCTCCGACCTCTTTCTCTGAGCGAAAGTCTACAATTAGAGCCAGTTCATGGTCTTGCAACATTTTTATTTCTTCTGGCATAAGTTTATGCGGCGCCCCTGCACGTAAAAGTCTCTTTGGGCGTATCTTTTTGCCATCGGCAGTTACGATGCCGCCCAAATCTCTGAAATTAACCAGTTTGTTCATTTCGTACCTCCAATTTTTAGATTTCTCATTTCTCATTATAAACATTATCAACAAAATAATCAAGAAAAATATGTTGAAATTGATTAGAAATTGTGATAGTATATACGTGTAAAAATTTGAGAATGGTGGTTGAAAACTATGCAAACAACCAAAAATCGTAATTTTTATCATGTTTGAGCGGGCTTAGGCAGAAACCGTGCGTTTCTACGTAATGCATATTTGCGCATATAACCTAGCCGCTCTCTTTGCTTATTTTAGAATCATAAGATGCTTGGCAGTTATTATTCGCGCTTAGATGCTGTGCCACGGATAACAAAACGCTGCTAATAGGCATCTTTTTTGATGCCTTCAAAAAGGAGGATGAGTTACAATGAAAAAAGAAATTAATATCGCAAAGGTGCGGTCTGATGCGGAGGAGGTCTTTAGAAGTGGCAAATATATATGTGCTGAGGCGATAGTGCATTCTATACGCGAAAATGTAGACCCCAACATGCCTGAGGCACTAATATCTGCTGCATCAGGTTTTCCGCAGGGGGTAGGCGGTGCTAGATGCATGTGCGGTAGTGTGTCTGGCTCTGTTATAGCTTTGGGTTACTTTTTTGGGCGGGATTTTCCAACGGCAATTACAGACCCGCAAAGCCTGAAAACCATCATGCTGTCATTTGAACTACAAGAAGATTTTAAGAAAAAATTTAAGGTTCTGTGCTGCCATGTGCATTTAAAAGGCAAAGACATTGAAAAAGGCGAGCATGTTGAACAATGCGTAAGCTTTACTGGGGAGATGGCGGTAAAAACAGCAGAAATAATCGCTAGAGAGCTGAAATTGAATATTGTGAAAGAGGGGGTAGCATAATGAAAGTAGAATCGCAAGTTAGTATACAGCAAGTAAGATATGATGCAGAAGAGGTTTTTCGTATAGGAGGATTTTACTGCTCGGAGGCTATTGTCTCTGCCATACGCAAAAATTTTGGCCCCTCTATGCCAAAAGAGCTTATCAAGGCGGCATCTGGATTCCCTATAGGCGTAGGGCGTTCAAGATGTATGTGCGGTGCCATATCTGGCGCAGTTGTGGCTTTGGGGTATTTTTTTGGTGAGGACAGGGAAAAGACAATGGTTCTATCTCACGAACTACAAGAGAGTTTTAGAAAGAATCACCAAGGTACTCTGTGTTGCTATATACATATTGAAGGCATGGATATTCTAAGCGGCGAACATAAAAAGCAGTGTGTGGCGTTTACGGGAGAAATGGCGCAAAAAGCCGCTGAAATTATTGCACGCGAATTAAAAATAAAATTGGTATATGATGATGTGGAGGTGCGCTAAATGAAAAAGTTTATAAAGGCTATACCCATGGCTACGGGCGGAATTTCTCTTGCTCTTGCTGCCCTTGGCAATCTTCTTTTGTCCTTGCAACACGGCGAAACAATACGATATATATGCGGCGTGCTTTCGGCTATTGTGCTGGCGATTTTCGCGCTTAAACTTATTTTTGATTGGTCGCACGCCAAAGAAGAACTGAAAACCCCAGTTCCACTAAGTGTGTTACCCACAGCTACAATGGCAATTATGCTCCTTGGTACATATATTAGACCACATATGCCCGAAGTTGCTCTGGTGGTGTGGTATGCGGCACTTGCTGTTCATGTTTGCGTTATGCTTGTTTTTTGTAAACGCTTTGTGTTTGGATTTAAGTTGGGTACAGTGTTTCCTAGCTGGTTTATAGCGGGAGTTGGCATAGTTGCTGCTAGCGTAACCGCGCCTGCTATGGGTGCTGTTGTAATAGGGCAGGCGGCATTTTACGTTGGTTTTGTGCTGTATTTTGCTGTGCTACCTCTTGTGGTGTTAAGAATGAACAAAGTTCGGGTGTTCCCTGAGCCTGTCCGCAAGACAGTAGCCATTTTTACAGCACCAATGAGTCTGCTTGTAGTTGGTTATTTTAGCTCATTTGTGTCGCAGGGGCAGGGCAATGAGGTGCTTGTGTATGTTATGCTTGCTATAGCTACCATAAGCTACATCTATGTGTCTTGCATGATGCTTCAGTTGCTTAGGATAAAATTTTATCCTACATATGCCGCCTTTACATTTCCTTATGTTATAAGTGCCATTGCTTTTAGGCTTGGAGCGGGCTTTTTGGCGGCTCGCCATGGCTTGGATTTTTTGCTCATAGCCGCGGATATAACAATGTGGATAGCGGTTGTTGTCGTTGCTTTTGTACTCGTTCATTATGTAAAATATTTCCGTTTTTGGCTTAAATATTGATTGACAGGGATGGCTTGATATAGTAAACTTATCGTCGGAGGTGATATTCTTGCAAAAAAGAATATGGGTAATGACTATAATGCTCGTTGTGATGCTGGTTTTTGCGGCAGCTTGCGGCTCTGGTGATATGGATGATGACACAATTGATAACACTGAAGACTATGGTCAAGAAAATGAAGTGATAGGCATTGTTCCGCTGCCAGAGCTGATAGACACACCACAACTTATGGATGCAGGGGCTGTGCCAGTGTGGAATAACATGGAGGCTCAACACACCGTTTTGTCAGATGGAACTTTCAATGTTGGCGTGGACATACCTGTAGGCAGATACATAATCTCGGCAACAGAGGGTAGCGGAGCTGTAATGGTGGCTAGAGGGGTTTCTGTGCTATATAACACGGCTTGGAGCGAGCGTGTAACTAATATCGTTGTTCATTTGGTTGAAGGAGATGTGCTTATTGGCATAACAGATGAGCATACTTTTGAACCATACGATGAAAGGCAACTCTCGAATGTGCTTACTACAGGCTCGTGGATTGTTGGACTGGATATATTGCCTGGTGTTTATACTGTGAGACCGACATATAATGATGACTGGGGGCGTATCACGATATTTGCAATGGATGACAGCCCAGAAAATGTCTATGAGCTATGGCTTTTTGGCTCAGAGACTACAGATGCTTACGACATCATGAGACCACATATAGACGGCGATATTTTTGAATATGCAAGCATAACGCTGAATATCGGCGATTTCGTGATTGTAAATGAGCTTTCTTCAACGACATTTGAGTAATAAATATATGGGCGACCAAGTGATGGTCGCCCATATATTTATTTTACAACACGTCCCCGTTCGCCAACTACGGTGCTATTTGGCGGTACATCGCGCAATACCACGGTGCCTGCACCCAACTTGCTGCCACGCCCTACCTTTATAGGGCCAAGCACGGCTGTTCCTGCACCTATTATGACATTGTTTTCTATTGTTGGGTGGCGTTTGCCTGTATCCTTGCCTGTTCCACCCAGTGTCACGCCTTGGTATATAACAACATTATCACCTATTTCGCATGTTTCGCCTATAACAACGCCTGCGCCATGGTCAATAAAAACACCATTGCCTATGATGGCACCAGGATGTATTTCTATCCCAGTAAAAAAGCGGGAGATTTGCGAGATAAATCGCGATAGAAGAAAGAATTGCATTTTATATAGCTGGTGGGCTATACGATGAAAAATGATTGCCCAAAGACCTTGATATAGCAACAATTCTATATTTGAGCGTATAGCAGGGTCATTTTTTCTTATAAACCGCGCCAGATAGCGGATTCCCATGATAATTCCTCATTTCATTACAAAAATAAAGCGGTGGACATATAGCGTTCGCCTGTGTCTGGTATTATGGTTACTATGGTTTTATCTGTGTTTTCAGGGCGACAAGCGATTTGTAAACATGCCCACACAGCCGCGCCAGAGGATATGCCAGCCGAGAGACCCTCAGTTTTTGCCAGCTCTTTTGCGGTTTGTATTGCATCTTCATTTGAAACAGTGATAATTTCATCATAAATCCGTGTGTCCAAAATATCAGGCACAAAGCCAGGACCTATTCCTTGAATTTTGTGCGGTGCGGGCGGCTTCCCAGAAAGCACAGGCGAGGCGGCAGGTTCGACAGCTATTATCTGTATATTTGGCTGCTTATCTCTAAGATATGCACCAACGCCCGTTATTGTTCCGCCTGTACCAACACCAGCTACAAAGATATCAACATTTCCGCCTGTGTCTTCCCATATTTCTGGACCAGTGGTTTTTATATGCATGGCAGGGTTTGCAGGGTTTGTGAATTGTCCGAGGATAATTGTATTTGGTATTTCTTCAACAATTTGTTTAGCTTTTTCTACTGCGCCTGTTGTGCCTCTCGCTCCATCGGTGAGTACGTATTCTGCGCCAAAAAATTCTAGTAGCTTTCGCCGCTCTATGCTCATAGTGTCTGGCATAGTGAGGATACAGCGATATCCGCGTGATGCTGCCAAAGCTGCAAGTCCTATGCCTGTGTTGCCGCTTGTAGGTTCAACAATTATTGAATCTTTATGCAAAAGCCCCTTTTCTTCGGCATCAAGGATAAGTGCGAGAGCCAAGCGGTCCTTTACACTACCTAGAGGGTTTTGGCTCTCTAGCTTGCCCAGTATTCGTGCCCTTGCATCATATTTTGTAGATATGTTATTTAATGCTAAAAGAGGTGTGTTGCCTACAATTTCTGCTATATTATTATATATTTTCGACATATCCTACCAACTTCCTCAGAATTAATAATTTAATAATACTACATAGCGAGATAGATGTCAATATTAGTTCTGTCTAAAGTTTTCCAACATATGTGCTTTATATTCAGCAAAGTTGCCATTATCAAGAGCTTGTCTTATCTCTTTCATCAAATTATTGTAGAAAAATAGATTGTGGATTACGCAAAGCCGCATAGCCAAAATCTCTTTTGCCTTATGCAAATGGCGTAAATACGCGCGTGAATGCTTGGTACACACTGGGCAAGTACAATTAGCATCAATTGGCGAGTCATCTAATTCATGCTTTGCGTTGAATAAATTAATTTTACCATGGCTAGTAAAAACATGACCATGACGACCATTCCTAGCAGGAAGCACGCAATCAAAAAAATCTATGCCGCGAGCAACGGCTTCCAGCAGGTTTTCTGGCGTGCCTACACCCATGAGATATGTTGGTTTGTTTTTTGGCAGATTCGGCACGGTTGCTTCTAACACACCATACATCTCGGCATGGGTTTCGCCTACCGCCAAGCCGCCAATGGCATATCCCGCCATATCCAAAGCTGCAAGCTGGCGTGCATGTGCCGCTCTGATATCGTGGCTAATGCCGCCCTGAACAATGCCAAAAAGCATCTGTTGTGAGTTCATTGTGCCTTTTGCGGCATTAAGTTTATCCACTTCATCTATACATTCATGTAGCCAGCGCGTGGTTCTGTCTACGGCTGCTTGAATATATGCGCGCTCAGCGGTGGCGGGAGGGCATTCATCAAAAGCCATGGCTATATCAGATGCCAGATTGGACTGTATTTGCATACTTTCGCGAGGGCCCATAAATATTTTGCGACCATCTATATGCGAAGAAAAATGCACACCTTCTTCTGTTATTTTGTTCATAGAAGCCAAAGAAAAAACCTGAAAGCCACCAGAATCTGTAAGAATGGGTCTGTCATAAGACATAAAGCGATGCAGACCACCCAGTTTTGCTACAGTTTCGTCGCCTGGTCGTATATGAAGATGATATGTGTTGCATAAAGCCACTTGGCAGCCTATGGCATTAAGGTCGTCAGATGAAAGACCGCCTTTGATGGCCGCGGCTGTAGCAACATTCATAAACACTGGGGTTTCGATTGTTCCGCGAGACGTGATAAGGCGACCGCGCTTTGCTTCGCCTTCTGTTTTAAGTAAATTATACATAGATTATCCCACTTTCGTAAAACTTTCGTAAAAACTTCTTGAATATTATAACATGTTTTGTTATAATTAGGAAGTTCAAAAGTAAAAAATAGGAAGGAGCAGTGTAATGGCTTATAAAATCTTGAATGTTATATCGGATTCAAACATAGGCGGCGCGGGCAAGTTGCTGCTCACTTTTCTTGCCAATGTAGACCGTGAGGAATTTGATGTAAGCGTGGTTTTGCCTAAAGATTCACTTCTTATACCCGAAATAGAGAAAGTGGGTATTCGTACAATTGAGGTAGAGGGAATTGCTGATAAATCTTTTAGTCTTTCTGCTATAAATCAGCTTTCGGAGCTATATAAAGAAGAAAAACCTCATATTGTACACACTCATGCGGCTCTTTCTGCACGTGTGGCAGCAAAGCTAGGTAAGCTCAAGGTGGTGCATACGCGCCATAGTGTGCATACCAGCCAAAAATTAACCAAAGAGCCAAAGTATAAAAAGGTGTTTCCTTACAAACATCTTGTGGGTGCGTTAAATAACTATCTCTCTGATACCATAATAGCCACATCGCCTGTAGCCAAGCTTTCTATGGTAGAAACAGGCACAAACCAAAAAAAGACGATAATGGTATATAATGGGATAGATGCGCTCAAACCCCTGACTGAAAAACAACGCAGGGACTGTCGCGCACATTACGGGCTTACAGATAATGATTTTATATGCGCCATCATTTGTCGCCTTGAAAAGGTAAAAGGCATAGAGTATGTGTTAAAAGCAGCACAACTGCTGCAAAAAGAGGATAGGTCTATCAAAATACTTGTTGTGGGTATTGGTAGTGAAGAGGAGGCTTTGAAAAAACTAGCGGATGAATTAGAGCTTGATAATGTGATATTTACTGGCTTTGTAGAAGAAGTTAGGTTTATTACGGGCATGATTGACCTGAATATAAATGCATCTCACACAGAAACAACGAATTTGGTTCTGTTAGAAGGCTTGAGCCTTGGTGTGCCTGCCGTAGCTAGCGACTGCTCGGGAAATCCTTTTGTGATAAATGATGGTGTAAATGGGCTTTTATTTGAGGAAAATGACTATATAGCTCTTTCCAAAGCTATATTGGGGCTAAGGCAAAATCCGAAAGAGGTTCAGCATCTGGGCAAACGTGCAAAAGAGATTTTTGCGGAAAAGTTTGATTCCAAGGTGATGACACGCCGTGTGGAGGATATCTATAGAGAACTGATTGCAAAGATAGAAAAAGAAGAGGGGATTAAAAAGGCGAAAGAAGCTAGGAAAGCAAAAAGGAGCAACGGTGAATGAGGCCGTATGTGAAGGATTTTCTTGGCAGATATTTAGAATTGTTTAATGCTTCCAATATAAATGTCGATTCCATAATTTTGTTTGGTTCGCAGGCAAGGGGTACGGCTATGGTATCTTCAGATATCGACATTTCTGTTGTTATGAAAGAAAGTCTTTCGTCACAAGACAGAGGGCATTTGCGATGCCTTGGGTGATGAGATTGATATGCGCTAAGAGAAGAGGGGGGGTCGTTCCATGGCCTCTATAAATTATTTGGAGTATTCAAAACGTGACTTTGAGTATGCCAAAGGCAACTTTTCTATTGGGTTTTACGACCTATGCGGCGGATTTTGTCAGTAGAGTATTGAAAAGCACTTCAAGTATTACTTGGAATTGTATGGAAATTATGATGATATTCTAATGTTCCCAACCCATAATTTAGGAAAACTGTATGAGAGGGTATGTGCAGTAGCGGATGAAAACCCAGAGAGCGACAAGAGGAGACCTGTCTAAGCTTACCAATTACTACTTTGATACAAATAATCCTAAAGAAATTAATATAGAGCTTACAAAAGAAATGGCAGAAGAAGCCATAAACATAGCAAAAGAACTTAATGACTGGGTGGACATGCTATTGCAAAGGAAGTGAAAATTTGGTAGAGCGAAGCTTTTTTTATTGGCTAGTTATGCGAGCAAAGACTGGGCTGGCGCAATTCTTTGTCGCCAGCATTTTTGGTCGATTTTTTACATGCGTTATTGCTTTATTAAATAGAATATGGGGCGACAGTGGCTTGCGTGGCGTGTTTTTGGGTGACTTTGCAATGCAAAGTAGCTTCAGTAAGGGGGTTTTAAGCAAATGCTTTGTAGGCTGTGGAAGTTTTGCAAGCAAATCCTCTGCAGTTCTTGCACCCATTTTTGCGAAATCACGTATATTATCATTTTTTTCGGATTTTTGCGACAATTTGCAATATGTTAGCATACGTAGTTTTGGTGTAATGCTGCTGATTACAGGTGCAGTGCCTACTATCATCTCTTTTGTAGCACTTGGATATGTGCCGATTTTGCTTGCGGCAATAGCTGCACTTGGTCTTCCGCTTACCCTTTTAAATCGTAGTTTTGTGCGGATATACAATGGTAGCTGGCTTTTGCAAAAGGCTTTGGGATTCTTTTTTGTAGACAAGATTGAGGATGCTAAAAAAACACGACATCATCTGCCGCTTTTTATCGCACTAGGCATAATTTTTGGTGTGCTAGCATCGCTCCTAGATTTGCAGACCTTTATTATGGCTTTTGGCGGCATTATCGGTGCTGTTTTGGTGCTATACAAAACAGAAATTGGCATCTATGTCGCTGCATTTTTGATTCCTTTAGTACCTACGATGTTGGTTCTGGGGCTTTTTGCTCTTGTAATCGTATCGCTTTTAATAAAGGTTTTTATCACAGGCAAAGCTACGCTGAAATTTAATGCCATAGACCTTTTTGTTTTAGTTTTTGGCGGAATTGTGGCATATAGCTTGGTTTTCACCTACTACTTCGCCTCCAGCGCGCCTGTGGTAATGGTATATATTTTGTACATTTTGTTTTACTTTGTGGCAAAAAACACAATAAATACACGCGAAAAGCTGCTTGCCGTGCTTTCTATCATTGCTGTATCTGGGCTTGCCGTGGCAGCTTTTGGCGTATGGCAACGCTTAACTGGCAATTTTGTGATGACGGAAGCGTGGCTTGACACTGACTTTTTTGATCCTACCATGGTGCGGATATATTCAACGCTCGAAAATCCTAATGTTCTGGGCAAGTATCTTATTTTTATTGTAATGATAGCATTTGGTATGATATATTATTTTAAGGATTATCTACACAAGATAGCCGCGTTAGGCATCATGAGTGTTGCGGGGCTTTGCCTTATTTTTACGCAGTCTCGTGGGGCATGGCTTGGTGTTATTTTGGCGATGGGCGTTTTTGCCTTGTTACGCGACAGACGTCTGGTAATCCTTGGTTTGCTTGGGCTTTTGGCCGCGCCCTTTATCATATCCCCTGAAGTTTTGCAAAGATTCTTATCCATAGGTGACCTCGCAGATTCATCTACGAATTTCCGCGTATCCATATGGCTTGGCTCATTAGATATGGCGCAGGTTTTTTGGCCAATAGGCATTGGGCTTGGCACAGAGAATTTTAATATGATATATAATTTATATGCATTTAGTGCGGCGCGAGCCCTTCATTCGCATAACCTGTATTTGCAATTGCTTATAGACTTAGGCATAGCTGGGCTTGTGACGTTTTTGATTATACCAATCGCATTTACAAAAGGTCTCTTTGTTGAAACTGTGAAAAATTCTAATAAGCATATAAAAACTATAGCGGCGGTGCTTGCGGCGGCTATGCTAGGCTATTTGTTGCAAGGTATGACGGATAATATATGGTTTAACTATAGAGTGCTGGCGTTTTTCTGGCTTATCTTAGCACTGGGCAGCGCAATGATAAATATGCATAAAAACGGAGGACAAAAAAATGAGTAAATCTAAACCCAAATTTAACATTATAGATGCTTTAGTAATCTTAGTTATATTAGTCGTTATTGCCGCTGGCATATGGTTTTTGACATCATCAGGCGCGGGAAATGAGAGATATGTCTATTTTGTGGTAGAATTTCAGGAGCAGTTACCAGATTTTGAAGATAGGGTGAGGGCTAGAACGGGCTTTGCGCCAGAGGCAGAAGTACGCGATTCTATCCGCAATTTGTTCTTGGGTCATGCATGGGATGTATGGAGCGAACCTGCAACATTGGTAACATTTGATAATACATCTGAAACTTTTATCTTGGAGACCATACCCGACAGATATGACGTATATGTCTTGATACGTGGCGTAGGCACAGAAAACGAATCCGCTATAATGTCCAATGGGCAGATTGTGCGTGTGGGACAAGAAATGTTTATTGCGGGCAATGGCTATACAGGTATTGGCTTTGTTACACAGATTTGGACTACGTGGAGGTGACTAACTATCAAAAGTCAAGTCTTTTTTAAGAAAACTTTTGATGGCTAAAAAGCGCATAGCAAACAAGCCTCACAAGGAAGCCATTTTTGATAATTAATTTGAGTGCTATTTTAG
>WRBK01000035.1 GCA_009784575.1 Defluviitaleaceae bacterium
TTAAAAATAGATGAACTAGGTAGAATAAAATTCCCTATAGAGCTTATGGAAGAAATGGGCTGGGGTATTAGAAAAGCTGTAGAGATATATTATGTGGATGATAGGATGGCTATATTTAAGTAGCTTGTAGGGGCGGCTCTTAGCCGCCCATTGTTGTATACAGACATGTATAAAGATGGATAAAATTATCCTTTTTGGGAACAATTACCACGAAGGAGGTTTTGTCATGAGTATTGCTAAGAAAGTTGTTGGAGAGCTTGTGGTTTGGGGGATGTGGCTTGGTATAGGTATTGTGGCATCTGTTTTACTAAATAATCATGTGCTTGTTAATGCGCAGGTGCTAACGGGGTCTATGGAGGGTACTATAATGACACAGAGCCGCGTTTTTGGCTTACGTGCGGGCTTTATGGATGCGCCGAGCCGCGGTGATATTATTGTTTTTGAATCGCCTTTGCCAGATGAGTTTGATGAGCCGTTTATCAAGCGTGTTATTGCGCTTGGTGGTGAGGAGATAGCAATTGTTGGCGGCATTGTGCATATAGATGGTGTACCGCTGCCAGAAAGCTATTTGGCGGAGGATATGCGAAGGGATTTCGCGCCTGTTGTTGTGCCTGAGGGTACAGTGTTTGTGATGGGCGATAACCGTAACTATTCTCGCGATTCTCGGGAGTGGGGGGCTATATGCAAAGATAGTATAATAGGCAGGATATATTTAGATTTTTCGCCGTTGCCTGCTATTGTGGCGAATTATAATTATAAATAGAATCAATTTCTGACTTGACCATGAACAAGTCACGATAAACGCCTGTATCATCAGCTTTATAGTGACTTGCTCATCAAGGATATCTCTTAGGGGTTTGAGCAAGTTGGGTTAGTTGATAAATCATTTTTAGGAGGATATTATGGAAAACCAGAAAATCAAGATTGAGATGGAAAATGGCGGCGTGGTTATGGTGGAGCTATACCCAGAGATTGCGCCAAAGACAGTGGAAAACTTTGTAAGCTTGGTGGAAAAGGGCTTTTATGATGGTCTGATTTTTCATAGGGTTATACGCGGGTTTATGATACAAGGCGGCTGTCCTGATGGCAGCGGCATGAGTGGTCCTGGGCATCATATAACTGGTGAATTTGCATCCAATGGGCATCAAAATGATCTAAAGCATACTAAGGGTGTTATTTCCATGGCGCGTAGCGGCGACCCCGATTCTGCTGGTAGCCAATTTTTTATTATGCATGAAGATTCGCCACATTTGGACGGTAGCTATGCCGCTTTTGGGCGTGTGGTGGAAGGGCAGGATGTGGTGGATACTATAGCGACTACCGAAACAGGCATGAATGATAGACCGCAAGAAGAGCAAAAAATAGCTAGCATAACGATAGCATAAGGAGCGAGGTAGTTTGGGAGCTAAGAAAAAAGCGAAAAGCCCCGCCCGCAGAAAGCGCAAAAATGCGCGGAAAAACAGCAGAAAGCCCGTGTTAGTTCTGGTGCTTTTTGCTGTTTTAGTCATTGGTGGGGTCTTGGGTTATACATATGCAACAAATCCTGAAGGCTGGGATTTTTTAATGGATACTGTCGATTCTGCTTGGGATTTTGTCACTGGTGTAGACGATGATATCGAGGTTGTTGCTATTGTGGGTGGGCAGGCTGTGATGCCTGATGGTGGCGAGGTTGTGGTGCATTTCATTGATGTGGGGCAGGGGGATTCTGTGCTGGTGCAGACACAATATGGCAGCGTGCTTATTGATGGTGGCGATAACCATATGGGCGAGCGGGTTGTGGGCTATCTACGCAGTGTTGGCGTGACAGAGCTTGCATATGTTGTTGCCACACATCCTCATGCTGACCATATTGGCGGGCTTATCGCTGTGCTTAACCAAATGCCTGTGGGGATGCTTATTATGCCGCCTGTGGCGCATACAACCTTGACCTTTGAGAGATTCTTGGATGCGATTGAGGATAATAATGTGCCTTTGCGTGAGCCTGTGGTTGGCAGCAATTTTTCTATTGATACGAGCATGGGCTTGAGTGCTGTATTTACTATAATTGCGCCAAATAGCGAAGGTCATGGAAATCTTAATGATTATTCTGTGGGTTTGCGTTTGGATTTTGGCGACACTAGCTTTATTTTTACTGGCGATGCCGAGGTGGTGTCAGAATTTGAGATGATGGCGGCGGGGCATAGGCTTTCGGCGGATGTGCTATATGTTGGGCATCATGGAAGCAACACAAGCACGGCGCAAGAGTTTTTGGATGCTGTAAATCCGCGCGTGGTGGTGATTAGCGTTGGCGAGGGCAATAGATATGGGCATCCGCATAATGCTGTGATGAGTAGATTGCGTACGGCAGGTGCAGAGATATACCGCACTGACCTGCATGGGAATATTGCTGTGGTTTCTGATGGGATGAGCTTGCGGATTGTGCATGATTAGGGGTGAACTTATGGTTTATGTGATTGATAGGATAGAATCTGGTGTGGCTGCGCTTGAAAATATGGAAACAAGCGAGAGGATTGAAGTTGATATAAAAAACCTCCCTGAAGATATTAGGGAGGGGGATGTTGTGCGAAAAGAAGGCGACACGGAATACATCATAGACCTCGCGCTTTCACAAAGACGACGTACAGAACTTACGGAGAGGATGCGCATGTTGTTTAGGCGGAATATGTAAGTTACTTTTTGCTGTTGCGCCTGTATTCTCTAAGTTTATTAGAAAACACTTTTGCTCGCACTATGTCTTTGAATAGATGCTCCATTAGTTTATCGAATGCCACAACGAGTATCAAGCCATATTCTATGGATAGCACAAAATTTCTAAAATCCTCACTGACGAGCGTTGGGTCTATTGTGGTTACGCGGGATGTTATTAGTATGAAAATATAGAAAACATATATTGTTGTTTTGAAAGAAATTAGATTTTCAAAATACATCCATATGGCATAAAAATAGTTGCGTTTTGTAACCTTAAATTTATCTGATAATAGTTCTGCGTGCAGTAATTTATCGATTATTAGCAAGATGATGATAAAAACGACATTCCATAAATAGGCATGTAAAATAGACCCATCTGCTAGGTTTTGGTAAATGACGGTATAGGCAGCATAGCCATAAATCGTTGCGGTTAAGATGGCTAATGTCATGTATTTCAGCGTTGTTGATAGTTTGTTTTTCATTAATTGACCTCGTAAATTGGTTTTATAGTTATTCAAAAGCTGTCTAAAGCAAATCTATTATATATCAGATTAGCACTATCTGGCAAGAGGGAGTTTAAGAATCGCTGACGAGACACTTTTTGCAAGCTGTCTTGAAATAATTTTGTGTAGGTGCTATAATTAAGATATCTTAGAAGGATGAGAGGAAAGAAAGGGCGTGTATTTATGTATGAGTATCTTTATCACATTAGCATATTGCTCGTGCCAGCCGTTGGGCTTATTATGATTTTGATAGATTATATTAAAATGCGAGAACCTGATAAAATTCGGAAGCAAGTGCTTTTTCAGGTAATTGTTGTCGCTATGATTGCTATTTTCAGCGACCTTGTTTCCGTCTTTATTAATGGGATGTCTGGCAATATCCCCCGTATCGCCAACTGGACTGCCAGCTCGGTTTACTTTATAGCTATAATTTCTTCGCTTTGTGGCTTAATTGTACTCTATGAGCATAAGCTCAATAATAATCTGGCTCGGTTGCTGACAATGAATAAAATAATGGTATCTGTCCTAGTGATATATGTCATTGTGTTTGTGCAAAATATTTTTACGCGCACATTGTTTTATATAACATATGAAGGTGACTATGTTCGTGGCAATCTTTATTTTGTGGTATTTGCCATACCATTTCTTGCTATGGCACTAATGTTTATAAATATATCGCTTAGCCGTAAAAATGTAACACGAAAGCTTCTCGTGCTTGCTATATTTTCAACCACCCCTGTTATTGCTGGTTTGGCATTTGACGTTCTGCTAAGCTTTTCGCTAATCACTTTGCCTGCCTTTTTCATTTCTTTCTTGTTTTTCTATTTATTCATAGTTCGCCAAAATTCGCAAATTGACAGCCTGACCAAGGTATATAACCGACATGGTTTGGACGAATACATTCAAGCTCTTTCTGAGGCTGTCAGCCGCAAGACCTATTCTTTTATTATTATAGATATGGACCATTTCAAAGATATAAACGATAACTTTGGTCATGCAGAAGGAGATAATGCCTTGAGAAATGCGGCTGAAGTTATCCGTAGCTCGGTAAGGCGAAGAGACTATGTGGCTCGCTATGGGGGAGATGAGTTTGTGGTTATCTCTGAAAACGAAAATGTAGATGCCATGATACGTAACCTAGAATCGGAATTAGAAAAATTTAATGCAAGCACGGACAAGCCGTATTCTTTAGCCTTTAGTTGTGGTGGAGACATATACAAAGCCGACGACCCACACACACCGCTAGAATTTTTTGCGAGCGTAGATGCGCTTATGTACGCAGAAAAAGAAAGACGAAGAACAAAAGCAACATAAGTGCTTTGGATACTCTTTGTAGTTATTTCTATAAATCCATCTCCAACTCAAGCTCCTGATTAATAAGTGCAGTAACATTACGAATATCATCAAAAAGTAGATTGTGTGGGCTATGCTTGGCATTTTTTATGGCATGAAAAACGCGATACTCGTCATAATCACGTGGGTAGCCATGGTTTGCGCGATGTGTGCCTTTGCTAAAACTATAGCCGCGGGCAGCACCAATGCCAAAGGCGGCGTGGGGTGCGTAGCCGCTTACTTCCATTTCGTGGTCGGTCAAGAAGCGTCCAAACCATGGATATTCTTCTATTATTTCGACTTTGGAGGTAAAGAAAGCAGAGCCGCCGCATTGCTCATGAAGGGTTTTGCCGAAGATTTTGGTTAGGTCTATATTTTCTGTAACATTGAGATGCCCGTGGTCAGAAAAGACTATGATGGTGGCATCTCCCGCGACCTCTAGGATTCTGCCTAGGTTTTTATCCAAGGCGGCACGGGCGGTGTCTAGTTCATCACAAATGCCTACACGGTGGCAGATATCATCGTATGCCAGCAGATGTATCATGGTTAGGTCTGGCTTGTGTTTGCGCAATAAGTCAACCATTACGGACGTTAGAAAATCATCCAGATATGGCTGGGCAAGCCCTTTTAATTTTTTGCCATGCTTGAGCATTGCTTGGACTTGGAAAAGTGCGCTACCATGGCGCATATGTTGCAATAAGCGGTTTTGGCGCGGCAAAAGATGCACCTCAGGCAGATTGTAAGTGATATTTGCGCCGCAGGTAACAGGCCAAGCTATAGTGCCTACTTTTAGCCTTTTTTTGGCAGCGGCTTGGAAAATGGTGGGTTGCTTAATGAGATTTGCTTCTTGCGCCCAGACATCTGTTTCGCGCTGTCTGCCTAGGATATTGGAGATAATGCCGTGGTCTTTCGGGTGCGACCCCGTGGAGATGCAGGTGTGTATGGGATATGTGTTGGATACAAAGGTGGTGTATACGCCGCCTGTGTAGCGAGAATCGCGCATAAAGGCGGCTATATTTGGGTAGCGGCGCGTATCGGCCGCCATTGCCTGAAATTCTGCATCCTTTACGCCGTCAAAACTTATAACGATAAGCGGCATGGTGCATCCTCCTTTGTTTTGCATAATTAGAAAAACCGAATCCCAAGAGAGCCGAGATGGCTCTTGGAAATTCGGTCTACGATTTAATTATTACTCTATCATTGCTGATATTTTGCTTTTCAGCTCGTCTTTGGGCTGTGAACCCATTATTCTATCTACAATTTCACCGTCTTTGAAGAAAATAAAGGTTGGCATACCCTTTACGGAGTATTGCGTAGCTATTTCTTTTGATTGGTCTACATCTAGCTTCACGATTTTTGCTGTGCTTTCAAACTCTTCTGCTAATTGGTCTAGTATAGGAGACATTAGCTTGCATGGACCGCACCATGTGGCGAAAAAGTCCACTACTACAGGCACATCTGATTGTATAACCTCGTTTTGGAAAGTATTTGTATCCACTGTTTTTATCATGCCTATTTCTCCTCTGAAAATTAGCCTATCATTGCTGATATTTTGCTCTTTAACTCGGCTTTTGGTTGCGCACCTACTACCTTGTCTGCTATTTCGCCATCTTTGAAGAAAATGAGGGTTGGTACGCTTTTTACGCCGTATTCTATGGCTATTTCTTTTGCTTGGTCTACGTCTAGTTTCACGATTTTTGCTGTGCCATCAAACTCTTCTGCTAGCTGGTCTAGCACAGGAGCTATTAGCTTGCATGGACCGCACCATGTAGCGAAAAAGTCCACAACTACAGGCATTTCAGACTTTATAACTTCGTTTTGAAAATCGTTTGTTCCTACTACTTTCATCATATAATTTCCCTCCGATGTTTGCATAATTAAATAGTAACTTAATTAATATTACCATATCAAAACTGTGCTGTCAAATCTATTTCATATATCCTTGTAAGCCGCTTGCTGCCTCGAAAATCGTTATCCTGAGTGCGCAAGAGTATTCCGTTATTTTTCTCTATAACCTTGGCTGAGGCGGCGTTATCATCAAAACAAGTGACGATTGGTTTTGCTATGCGCAATTTTTTTGCCTCTTCTAAAAGCAGATTTAGTTGCAATGTGCCCAAGCCTTGTTGCCAAAATAGCGGGTTTATGGAATAGCCGATATTGCCACCCAATCTGCGCAAACCGTCCGTTAAATAATGGCGAATATCGCCGCTGCCTAGATAATGCGTGCCATCTACCAGCCAAAAGCCGCTGGAAGGAACGCGCCCTTTGGGTATATTTATGCCTCTGCGGTGATTTTCTAGCTCTTTTAGATAAGCCTTGGCTTTTCGCTTGGTTGATACATTTGGGTAGGCGAAATCAACGATATTGCGCTTAGCGTATTCCTTGATGGCAGCGCGATAGCTAGACATATAGGACATATGGGGCTTAATTAAGCGTATGCCGTTTTGGTTGACCTCAAACTTCACTATATTACCCTTTCTTGATATCCTAAAAAATTCTTGCCTCGCCATCGCTTAGGCGACTATAGGGCAGAGCCTTAATATTATCAAACAAAAGTACCCTGAGGTACAAGCCATTTCTGTCTGACTTAAAATTAAAATACAGGCTCTTCATGAAATTTTCCACATTTGTCATTACGCGGTGGTATCTGTAAGAAAAACCCTCCATTTTGTATTTATTACTTAACTTTGCGAATAGCTTTTCTACCCATTCGCCTAGAGCCTCGTTTTCAAAGCCTCTATCCTGCATGGCTTTTAGTACAAAGATGAATCTTTTGTCCTCTGCATCCACATAGGCGGCATCTTTGAAAAGGCAGGTTTCTATGGCTTCTAATATGCGCCCAAAGCTTTCTGTATCAAACATTGGATGCTTTACAAGGGCAAGCAAAACATCGGCGGCATGGGCTATGGCGTGCGCCCAGCCTTTGCCCTCTATATGACCTCTGGTATCTGTTTCAGATTCGATATATTCTATGCACTTGTCCATAACAGTGGCATAATCTGCCTTTGCTAGGAAGGATATATTTGCATCTGCGTTAAGCAGTGCTGCTATCAAGAGGGCAGAATATGAGCGCATAAGAACAGAATCGCCTCTTTCGCCTAACTTGAGGAAAAGGTGGCGTTCGCCCATGCAGGTTTCTAGAAAGCTGATATATTGCTGTGTCGTCAATATATTTTCTTGGATAATTTTGGATAAAACGGGATATATTAAGCCTTCGCGCAGCTCAGAATCTTCATCGCCCAAATGCTCTAGCATCTCGTAGATAAGCGCATCAAGCTCCGCTTCTTCAAAGGTTTTAAAATCCATTCCTTCTAAATCTAATAATAATTGTTTTATACTAACTTTTGCACTCATGCGTTATCCTCCAAAATCTATCCTACATGCCCTTGGGTAATGTATTTAAAAGACATTATGTGTATAGTATAACAACATTGCATAAAAAGCAAGTAAATTTTGTAAATTTAATGTAGATGTAATAGAACACTTGTTTTTGCTATGCTATTGAGACGGGGGGAATTTGAAGATTGCGAACACAGTTCGCCACTACGAGTATATATACTTCTTATTGTTTGGAAATAAAGCCTTGACACATTTGGTAAAATATTGTAGAATAGTAGATGTAATTAAGGGTGGTTTCTTTCGTTTGCCATCTCCTTTTACAAAATAAGGACCGACTAAAAAAGTGCTTGTCCGATTCCCGTCGGAAAACATGAACGGACAAGCACCCCACAGCCCTTAAAGCCTGAGACCATTATACCCCACTCAGGCTTATTTGTCAACGTCAAATAAACAGCCAAAGGTCAATAAGACCAGAGAAGGAGGTATTTTTTTAATGGAAAGATACAGTGCAAAAAATAAGTAGTATAGTAGTTATGTATAAAGCAGAGGAAGGTTATGGGTTAGAGTTCTAAAATTGGTGTATCTGTTTATCATGCGGATAGTAAGACGGCTATTTTGATGACTTATGTTGTTGCTCACCCTGCTTAAAGAATATATAACCCTGCATCATAAGGTGTGCGGGTCAGACTGATGGCGAAGCAATCTGCGAAACATTCTAAAGGCTATATTTACGACCTTCGTAGGTTATGTGGATTGCCACGTCGGGCTAAAGCCCTCCTCGCAATGACGGTGTTGGAGGGTATAACCACCCCTGTCTTTTGCTCTAAAACGAGCAAAAGACATCCCCTCCTTGGAGGGGAATTTAGTGAATAACCCCGCGGCTGGCGCGGGGTTATATATTTGATTACTGTTCTATTTCATATTGAGAACTAATAAACACTTGACCCTCGCTAAACCACGCGCTTACGCCAAATACATCTCTAAAGAATTGCCATGGTACATAGGTTGTGCCGCCATCTAGCACCACTTTGCTTTGCAGAGATTTTACCTCTTGCCCTACAATAAACGCGCTGGAGCTGATGGGGAAGTGGATTTTGGTTGCGCCATTGCTTACGGAGATGGTTTGGTTTAGGCTGTCCCAAATGATGGTTTCGCCGTGACCCAGCGCATCTACCACTGCCCTAAATGGCACATAATATGCTTCCTCTATCTGCTTCCACGCCACATCTAGTCTATCGCCATTTACAGATATGCCGTCATTTGGGTATTGTTTTGGGTTGCTTTGGGCTGCTTGTGGTTCGTCGGTTTCGTTGCGCAATACTGTTATTGCAAGGTCTGGGTCGCTTATCATTGTGCCTGCTGGCAGCATTCTGTCTGTGGTGCTATATGTTACAATCAGCAGGCGGCCGTCCAACTCATTTAGCAAGGCAGAGCCTCGCGGCACTTGAAATTTTTCGCCATCCTGTGTGATTAGCGGGGTTACATCTGTGAAATTTAGCACTAGCTGATTATCTTCTGAAACCAGCATGCCGCGGTCTGGGTCTAGGTGAAAATGAGACAACTTAAAGTTTTCTTTGTGACCATTAATTAAAACCCTTGCCAGATGCTGCGGCGGATAGACCAAAACCCATGGGGTGTCGGAGCTGTACCAGCCTGTTATCGTGTCGCCTTCGCCTATTGCCTCGCCTATAAAGAATGTGTTGTGGTCTGTGCGCAAAATGGCTGTGCCGTATTCTTCGCTTTGCAACTTAACGAAATATTGATGCTCTATGGGGCGACCTGTGTTGCCGACTACAGGGATGATTTCAATTACCTTGCCTGTGAAGGACAGGAAGGGCGGGATAGTTTTTTCATTTTGGGCATCCTCTGTTTCGTATGGTTCGTATGGTTCGTAATATTCGTGATGCTCTGTGGTCGTTTGCGTTTCTTCTTGAGCGGCTTGGTCTGAAGCCTCTTCTTGGATAACTTGGTCTCTAACCTCTTCTTCAGCAATTGGGACTTGCGGCTCATCTGCAAAGATGGGCGGGGCGGATAAAGTCAGCATACCTGCCATTGCTGTTGCGGTTAGCCATTTTATTCTCTTCATAAAAAATGCACCTCTCTTATAAATTTTTCCTATGGATATATATTTTGCCAAAAGAGGGAAAAATTATTCGTGGGTGCATTGATATTTGATGAGTGATGCTATGGCATCCTTGTATATGACCGCCAAACATTTGTGTTTCGTGGGGTATCATCTTTTGTTAGGGTTAGCGTATCGCTTTGGATTGTAAAGGTAAAGACATCATTCTCCCAAGTGGTGTCTCTAAAAGCCAAGCCTAATCTATTGCCATCAATAGACCATGTGCCGCTGAGGCTGCGCGCGCCATGTTCAGCAGTACGAATAACTGTTCCGTCAGAAAAAAAATCGAGTGTTAAAAACCAAGGGGAGCTACCTTGGTTAATATCATATCCAGAAGCCCATTGCCATCTGCCTATAATGCTTGGTTCGCTTGCATCGTTGCCACATGCTAAAAAACAAATATCGCTGATGCAATAGCGCATAAAAATATTAAAATTCGTTTCATAAAAATAATACCTCCTAGTACAGTAGTGATAAAAGGCATTATATCAGATTCGGGGGGGGGGGGGGGAAA
>WRBK01000036.1 GCA_009784575.1 Defluviitaleaceae bacterium
AGGGGCATGAATGTTATATTCGTTACCACAGCAAACAGCGATGAGGAAGCTTACGAGCTTCTAAGACTGTTTGGAATGCCCTTTAAGCGGGCTCAATAAGGAGGAGAATATGGCAAGAAAGGCATTGGTTTTAAAGCAACAAAAGAAGCCTAAATTTAAAGTAAGGGCGTATACACGCTGTAAAATATGTGGAAGACCTCATGCTACATTACGCAAATATGGCATATGCCGTATCTGCTTTAGAGAATTGGCATACAAAGGGCAAATTCCAGGCGTGAGGAAAGCTAGTTGGTAAGACCATTACTAGCAACGATTATTAGCAAGGAGGTTTACGCACATGGCAATGAGTGACCCAATTGCAGATATGCTTACAAGAATAAGAAATGCAAACTCTGCAAGGCATAATACCGTTGACATACCATCATCCCGCGTAAAAGAAGCCATCACCAAAATTTTGGTGGACGAAGGCTATGTTAAGGGATATGAGATAGTAGGCGATGCGGTTAAAAAGAATATCCGTATATCATTAAAATACGGCAAAGATAAAAATGAAAAGGTAATTTCTGGCATTAAGCGTATATCTAAGCCTGGCTTGCGTGTATATGCAGGTGCAGAAGACATACCAAGAGTGCTTAATGGCTTGGGATGCGCCATCGTATCTACAAACCAAGGCATCGTAACCGACAGACAAGCACGAAGTGCAGGTGTTGGTGGAGAGATAATTGCCTATATTTGGTAATTTTAACTAAAATAAACTTGGAGGTGAAAACATGTCTCGTATTGGAAAAATGCCAGTTGAGATTCCGGTCGGGGTGGATGTTAATTTAACCCCTGAAAACTTCATTACAGTGAAGGGGCCAAAAGGTACACTATCACGTCAATTAGTGACGGAAATAGATGTTGCTATCGAAGGTGCTGTTATTAATGTAACAAGACCTAACGATTTAAAGAAGTTTCGCTCCCTTCACGGGCTAACGCGCACGCTTATCTCTAATATGATGGTGGGCGTAACGCAGGGTTATCAAAAAACCCTCAATATAGTAGGCACAGGTTATCGTGCGGCTAAAGCGGGCAACAAACTTACGCTGACACTTGGTTACTCTCATCCAGTTGAGATGACAGACCCAGAAGGCGTAGAGGCTACTGTAGAAGGCAATACCACAATTCATGTGGCGGGCATAGATAAAGAAAAGGTAGGTCAATACGCCGCCGATATCCGTGCTAAAAGAGCACCAGAGCCATACAAAGGCAAAGGTATCAAGTATTCTACAGAACGCATCCGCAGAAAAGCTGGTAAATCTGGCAAGAAGTAATAAGCAAACAATGTTAAAAGGAGCATAGCCATATGATTAAAAAGCCTGCTCGCAATATAGCGAGAAAGAAAAGGCAGTTGAGAATCAGAAATAAAATCTCTGGCAACATGTCCATGCCAAGACTTTCTGTTTTTCGCTCAAATAAGCATATGTACGCGCAAATTATAGATGATGTGGCTGGTCACACGCTTGTTGCGGCCTCTACACAAGACAAAATTTTAGCGGACAAATTAGAAAAAACCTCAGATAAAGATGCTGCAAAGGCAGTTGGTGAACTTATTGCTAAAAAGGCAGTTGAGCTAGGTATCAAGAAAGTGGTTTTTGACAGAAATGGATATATTTACCAAGGTAAGGTTCAAGCCTTAGCTGATGCCGCCAGAGAAGCGGGACTCGAATTCTAAGAGGAGGTAATGCTTTGAGAACTAAGATAGATGCTAACGCACTTGACTTAAAAGACAGAGTTGTTACAATCAAGCGTGTTACCAAAGTTGTTAAAGGCGGTCGCACAATGTCCTTTTCTGCACTTGTTGTTGTAGGCGACGGCAATGGTCATGTTGGTTTTGGGCTTGGTAAAGCGCAAGAAACCACAGAAGCCATCCGCAAAGGACGCGAAGACGCTAAGAAAAATATGATTTATATAGAAAGAGACGAAAACGACTCTTTGTTCCATCAGGTTATTGGTCGTTTTGGTGCTGCTAGTGTGCTGTTAAAGCCAGCTCCTGCTGGTACTGGCATTATCGCTGGTTCTAGCGTGCGTGCTGTAATGGAGCTTGCAGGCATCAAAAATGTGATAACCAAATGTATCGGCTCTCGCAACAAGCACAATGTGGTTCATGCCTCTGTGCAAGGTCTTAAAGAGCTAAAAACACCGCAACAAGTTGCTAGACTGCGCGGTAAAGACGTAGACGAACTACTAGCGTAGAAAACTTAGAACTTGTGTAGGAGGAACGTAAAATGGCACAATTAAAAATTACATTAACAAGGTCGCCAATAGGCAGAAAGCCAGATCAAAGGCTAACTGTTAAGGCACTTGGTCTTGGAAAAATGAATTCCTCTGTGGTTCAAAAGGATAACCCTGCCATCAGAGGCATGATAAGAAAAGTAAGCCATCTTGTGACGGTGGAAGAGGTATAAATCACTTACAGGAGGTGTGAAAATGAAATTAGGCGAGTTAAAACCAGCTGCTGGTTCTAAGTTCAAAGCATGGCGCAGAGGACGCGGACACGGCAGTGGTAATGGCAAATGGAGTGGACGCGGTCAAGGTGGTCAAAAATCTCGTAGTGGCGGCGGTGTACGTCCTACTTTCGAGGGTGGTCAGTTTCCTATGTTCCGCAGATTGCCAAAAAGAGGTTTCAAAAATAGAAATACATTGGATATAGTTACATTAAATGTATATCATCTTGATGTTTTTAATGATGGGGATACAGTTGATATTGCAGCTTTGCAGTCAAAAGGTTTTGTAAAAAATCCACGCGATGGCGTTAAGATTTTAGGTCAAGGTGATGTAACAAAAAAACTAACTGTTAAAGTTGACTACTTTAGCGCATCTGCTAAAGAAAAAATCGAAGCCGCAGGTGGCAGGGCTGAGGTGATTTAATGTTAGGTGTGTATTCAAACGCATGGAAAGTTAAAGACATCAGAAGAAAGCTTATGTACATTTTGCTTGTTCTTCTGATTTTCAGAATAGGTGCGCGCATACCTGTGCCTGGCATGGATATGGGACTTTTGGCCGCGATGATGACAGGAGACCAAGGTATTCTTGGTATGATTGTTGGTGGCGAAATGGGTACTATATTCGCTATGGGTATTGGTCCATACATCACATCCAGCATCATCATGCAACTATTGACAGTCGCCATTCCTAAGTTAGAACAGCTTAAAAAAGAAGGCGAAGAAGGTCGCAAAAAGATAAACCAAATCACCCGTATCTTGGCGGTTGTGATGGCGGTATTACAGGCGGGTGGTACGGTATTTAGTCAAAGATTTATGTTCTTTGAAGGCTACCAAAACATCTTTGTTTGGTCTGTGGCGGCTCTAACAATGGTTGCTGGTACTATGTTCATCATGTGGATGTCTGAGCTACTCACAGAAAAAGCCATTGGTAATGGCGCATCGTTCATCATCTTTGCAAACATATTATCGGCTCTACCTGGCGGTGTGATGACACTTTATGCGGCAGCTTCTGCACCTGGTCTTATGAATCCGATAATTGTTGTAGCTATTTTGATAATTTTCGTATTTGTTGTGGGCTTTGCTGTACTTGTGCAAGATGGTCAGCGCAAAATCCCTGTGCAATATTCGAAGAAGATGGTAGGTCGCCAAACATACGGTGGTCAGTCTAGCTTTATACCTGTAAAGGTTAATATTGCAGGCGTTATGTCCATCATCTTTGCTATGGCAATACTAGGCTTTCCTCAGCAGATTGCTATGTTTTTCCCGCAACCTGCCATGGAAGATATTTTGGCTGGCATAGCTGAACCAACAGCGCTTATGCGCATCACAGACTTTTTGAACATGACATCATTTACGTATATTGGTCCTGTACCAATACCATTTGGTGCCATGATATATGTTCTGTTGATTTTTGCCTTCACATTCTTCTACACATCTTTCGCGGTTAATCCCGTCGAAATGGCAGAAAATCTAAAGAAAAATGGCGGCTTTATCCCTGGTATACGTCCAGGCAAGCCAACAAGCGACTATATTGCACGTACTGTAAACAGGCTTTCTTGGATTGGTGCGGTATTCTATTCCGTTATTGCCTTGATACCTGTTATTATAGAATGGGTTTCTGGCATATGGGTACCTGGCGGCATAGCCGTAGGCTTTGGCGGTACTACACTTCTCATCGTAGTTGGTGTGGCATTGGAGTTAGTAAAACAGCTAGAATCGCAACTTCTTATGCGTAACTATAAGGGTTTCTTGAACACTTAGGCTTTAGAATGAGGAGGATGAATATATGCGACTGCTAATTCTAGGAGCGTCAGGTGCTGGTAAAGGTACGCAAGCACAAGCTATTGCAAGCCATTTTGGTATACGCCATATTTCCACAGGCGATTTTTTGCGGGAGGAAATAAAACCTAATACCGCATTATGTCGTGCTGTTAAGAGGCTAATAGACCGAGGAGATTTGGTGCCAGATGAATTAATGCTTTCTGTGGTCCATGAGATTTTGGAGGGCAATGATTTCATCCTCGACGGCTTCCCGCGTACATTTGCGCAAGCATTAGCATTGGATGAAATCTGTGGCAAGCTGGGTAGTCCTATTGATATGGCTCTAAATATTCATGTGCCTGACGATGACATTATCCAGCGCATCACAGGACGTAAGGTATGTCCAGATTGTAAAGCTATGTTTCATATTATTTTCTACCCTCCGAAGGATTCGTCTATATGCGACCATTGCGGAGGAAAACTAGAGCAAAGACCAGATGATACCGCATCCACCGTGCGCCATCGCCTAAAAATCTATCATGAGAGAACAGTTCCCATCATAGATTTTTATGATAGGCAGGGTCTTTTGATATCTACTAGTGGTCAGGGTGATGTAGGCGAAATCACAAAAAACTTGATAGACCTACTTGAAGCCAAACTGCTTGTGGCAAAACTAGAAAAGAAGATGGAAAAGGGAATATGGCGATAATTATTAAAAATCCACAACAGATAGATAAGATGCGTCGCGCTAGCCGTCTTGTGAAATCAGCCCACGAGCTGCTGGATAATATGATTACAGAGGGCATCTCTACAAGAGAACTAGACGAGACCATCGTAAAATTTCTGAAACGCAACGGTGCAACACCTAGCTTTAAGAACTACAAGGGCTTCCCCAAGTCTGTCTGCATTTCTATCAACGACGAGGTTGTCCACGGAATACCTGGTGCCAGGAAACTGGCAGATGGCGATATTGTAAGCATAGATATTGGTGCTTATATCGGTGGATTTCATGGCGATGCCGCACGAACATATGCGGTAGGTAGCATCTCTGAAGAAAACGCGCGGCTACTTGATGTAACAAAGCAAAGCTTCTTTGAAGGGATGCGTTATGCGCGCAAAGGGTGCTTTTTGTACCAGATATCTGCGGCTATACAAGATTATGTAGAAGTCAATGGGTTTTCTGTCGTGCGCGAACTGATAGGGCATGGCGTGGGTGCTGCATTGCACGAAGACCCAGAAATTCCAAATTTTCGTCAAAAAAACAAGGGACCGCGCCTGAGACCAGGCATGACATTGGCCATAGAACCTATGGTGAATGCAGGTACACATGAAGTTGTCTTTTTAGATGATGATTGGACAGTGGTTACAGCAGACGGCAAGCCCAGTGCGCACTACGAAAATACAGTGCTAATAACTGATGGCGACCCAGAAATCTTGACGATATAGGTGGAAACTATGGAATTTGCTATTGGTCAAGTAGTTATCTCTAAAGCGGGTAGGGATAAAGGTAATGTGTTTATTGTCTATAATATTGATGAGGAATATCTATATTTAGTAGATGGCAGAAGTCGTCCGCTGAAAAGTCCTAAAAAAAAGAAAATAAAGCACATACAACCTACCAAAACCATCAATGCGGATTTACACAGAATGATTTTAGAAAAAGAATATATAAAAAATGCGGATTTTAGAACCGCCTTGAAGATATTCATGGAAAAAAGGGAGGAAAATGCCAATGGCGAAAGATGATGCAATAGAAGTTGAAGGTATTGTTGTGGAAAAGCTCCCCAATGCTATGTTTAAGGTGGAGCTAGAAAACAAGCATGTCATAACAGCCCACATTTCGGGCAAATTGAGACTTAATTTTATCAGGATAATTCCTGGCGACAAGGTTCTTATAGAAATGTCACCATATGACCTTAGCAAAGGCAGAATTATCTGGCGTGATAAGTAAGGAGTGATACACATGAAAGTAAGACCATCTGTAAAGCCTATGTGCGAAAAATGCAAAATTATTCGCCGAAAGGGCGCAGTAAGGGTTATTTGTGAAAATCCTAAACATAAGCAAAGACAAGGATAAGGAGGTATGGCATGGCTCGTATTGCAGGAGTGGATTTGCCAAGAGACAAACGGGTTGAAATCGGTCTGACCTATATTTACGGCATAGGGCGTTCTAGCTCAAAAAAACTTTTGGATGTGGCTGGTGTTAATCCTGATACACGCATCAGAGATTTGACAGACGACGAAATAGCAAAAATTCGTGATGCCATAGACAAAAACCAAGTGGTTGAAGGCGACTTGCGCCGCGAGATTGCTCTTAATATCAAGCGTCTCACAGAAATTGGTTGCTATAGAGGCATAAGACATAGAAGAGGTCTTCCTTTGCGCGGACAACGTACAAAAAACAATGCCCGCACAAGAAAAGGTCCAAGACGTACTGTTGCTAATAAGAAGAAATAGTATAGCGTAGGGTGACCTGTGGTCGCTCGCAAGGAGGAGATTAGGCTAAATGGCGAAAAAAGTTATTAAACGCGGCACCACCAGAAGGCGGCGCGAAAAGAAAGTCGTTAATTTTGGACAGGCGCATATCCAATCTACCTTTAACAATACAATAGTAACTATCACAGATGCTAATGGCAATGCTCTTTGCTGGGCTAGTGCTGGTGGTCTCGGTTTCCGTGGCTCGCGCAAGTCTACACCATATGCGGCACAAATGGCGGCTGACTCTGCGGCAAGTGCCGCAAAAGAGTTTGGCTTAAAGAGCATAGAGGTATTTGTGAAAGGTCCTGGCAGTGGGCGTGAAGCAGCTATTAGAGCACTTTCTGCGGCTGGCCTTGATGTTACAATGATAAAAGACGTTACGCCTGTACCGCACAACGGTTGCAGACCACCTAAACGTCGCCGTATCTGATATTGGATTGATTGGAGGGTTAGTATATGGCTATTAATAGACAACCTGTGATGAAAAGGTCAAGAAGCCTTGGCATAGAAGCCGCCTTCACAGGCTCAAGCAAAAAAAGCAAGAAAAAGCCGCCCATGACGCGCAAAAAAATTAGTGAATATGGGCAGCAAATGAAAGAAAAACAAAAGGCTAAATTCTGCTATGGTGTGCAAGAAAAGCAATTTAAAGCATACTACAACAGGGCTTCAAAAGTACGCGTTGGCACAACAGGTGAAAACCTGCTTATGCTCCTAGAAATGCGTCTTGACAATGTGGTGTATCGCATGGGTCTTGCTCGTACGCGTATGGAAGCCCGCCAACTGGTTAGTCACAAACTGATTACCGTAAATGGTAGAAAAGTTAATATCCCATCATATCATACAAGAGTTGGCGATATCATCGAAGTAACGCCTACTCGCAAAGATAGTGTTCGCTTTAAGGACATCTTGGCATCCACAGATGGCAGACGTGTGGAAAGCTGGCTGGATATTGATACAAATAACCTCAAAGGTAGCATTTTGGCGCAACCAACCAGAGACCAAATTGACACACCAGTGAATGAAACCTTCATTGTTGAGTTATACTCTAAATAATCTTATAGTTGGTATTGTTTTCCATTTATATGGAAAGTTATTTAGAAGGAGGTTTAAACATTGGTAGGATTTCAAAAGCCTCATATTGAAATTGCAGAAATGAGCAAGGACGGCACATATGGTCGCTTTGTTATAGAGCCTTTGGAACGCGGCTATGGCACAACTCTGGGTAATTCTTTGCGCAGAATTTTGCTATCGTCTCTCCCTGGTGCTGCAATTTCTAATATTAAAATAGACGGTATTTTGCATGAGTTCAGTGTTATTGAGGGTGTAAAAGAGGATGTTTGCGAAATCATCCTTAACCTTAAAAATGTCGCTATCAAAAATAGTGCATCTACAGACGAGCCTAAAAAGGCATACATTGAGATAAGCGAAGATGGCGAACTAAGAGCTGGCGACATTAAAGTTGATGCAGACATAGAGATACTAAATCCTGAGCTGCACATAGCTACGCTTTCTGGTAAAGATGCAAGATTGACCGCAGAAATGACCATTACAAAAGGCAGAGGATATTCTAGTGCCGAAAAAAACAAATCAATAAACCAGTCTATCGGGATTATACCTGTAGATTCTATTTACACGCCTGTTAAGCGCGTGAACTTCCAAGTGGAAGACACACGTGTAGGGCAGGTAACGGACTATGATAAGCTGGTGCTAGAGGTTTGGACAAATGGCACAATTACACCAGATGAATCTGTTAGTCTTGGTGCAAAAATATTCAATGACCACTTAGATTTGTTTGTTAATTTGACAGAAAATGCTAAAGAAGCCACAATTCTAACGGAAAAAGAAGATACTAACAAAGAAAAAATCCTTGAGCTTTCCATAGAAGAAATGGACTTGTCTGTGCGTAGTTACAACTGCTTAAAGCGTGCTGGCATCAACACTGTAGAAGATTTGGCAAACAAAACAGAAGAAGATATGATGAAAGTTCGCAATTTGGGACGCAAGTCCTTGGAAGAAGTGCTTAACCGCTTAACGGACTTTGGCTTATCGCTACGTCCAAGCGAAGAGAATTAGACCTTTAAAAACTGTTTCACACAATTTCTTTGGCGCACGGCTTACGTTACTTTGCCCAAAATCGGGGCAAAACACCTATCGCCTATCACGCCAAGAAATTTGTTCAACAATGTTTTTAAATTGGTCTTTAAGTACTATAAAGTGAAGGAGGCAAAATTATGCCTGGATACAGAAAGCTAGGGCGCACATCCTCTCAAAGAAAAGCTATGTTGCGTAACCTTGCTACGAATTTGATTTATCATGGAAAAATAACAACAACAGAAACAAGAGCTAAAGAAGTACGTAAA
>WRBK01000037.1 GCA_009784575.1 Defluviitaleaceae bacterium
TAAAGAAGATACCCCAAATGCATTAAAAATAGATGAACTAGGTAGAATAAAATTCCCTATAGAGCTTATGGAAGAAATGGGCTGGGGTATTAGAAAAGCTGTAGAGATATATTATGTGGATGAGAAGATGGCTATATTTAAGTAGCTTGTAGGGGCGGTCTGTGACCGCCCGTTGTTGTATACAGACGTATTATCCATGATAATCTCCATATAATTCCATTAAAAAAGTGTTGACAGCGGATAAATATTTTGATAAAATACACGGTTAGATACAGATGTAAAAATTGACAGGAGATGATAAATAGTGACAAATGTACATCTAGTTAAAACTCCTCTAATCGACCATTATGTCGGTGTTATTCGAGATGAGTTGACAAATAAAAACGATTTTGCTACTGCTATTGAAAATATTGTATATCTTATGTCATCACATATTACAAGCGATGTTGAGCTAGGTTATAAGCGAGTTAATACTCCCGTAGCCGAAGCAACAGTCGCTTATTTTTTTGATAAAATATTGGTGATACCGATATTGCGTGCGGGCTTGGCCATGTTGGAGCCTATACGCAAAATTCTGCCCATGTCCATATGTGGCTACATAGGCATTAAACGCCTGCCTGACCTTACCGCGGACATGTATTACCGCAATCTGCCGCCAAATTTGGCTGACTATCGTGTTGTGCTTTTAGAAACTGTTATTGGCACAGGTTCTACGCTGGATTGTACCATAGAATATCTTATAAGCGAAGGAGTTGACCCAAAAAAACTTTCTGTAGCAAGCATCATCTGCGCTCGCAAGGGCTTAGAGGAGCTGGCCGCAAAGCATAAAGATGTTAATTTTGTGGTTGCGGCTATTGATGAGATTTTGGACGAGCGCGGCTACATAGTGCCAGGGCTGGGAGATGCGGGCGACCGTTACAATGGCTATTCAAATTAAATTTTACATATAATAGGAGGATTTGTTTATGAGCACAAAAGCACAAAAGCTAGGTCCAGGCAAAACCGCCATCCTTGGTCTGCAACATATGTTTGCTATGTTTGGCGCAACCATACTTGTGCCTTTATTAAGCGGACTAAGCGTGCAGGTTACACTGATATCTGTGGGTATCGGTACATTGATTTTTCACTTTTTTGCTAAAGGGCGTGTTCCTGCATTTTTGGGTTCGTCATTTGCATTTCTGGTGGGTATTCAGCTAATAACCGAGGAAAACTATGGTCTGTTTGCTGGCACAACCTTAACCATGCAAGAAAAACTTGCCTATGCTACAGGTGGTATACTTGTTTCTGGCTTCTTGTATCTGCTCTTTGCGTTGATAGTTAAACTTGTAGGCGTTAAGCGTTTCATGAGGTTTTTGCCGCCTGTTGTTACTGCACCTACAGTTATCCTTATCGGCATAATGCTAGCACCATTTGCAATAAACCAATCCTCAAGCAATATTATGTTGGCGGCTATTACGCTAGGTATTGTAATAGTTGCATCATCTTGGGGCAAAGGCATGGTAAAGATTATCCCTATATTGTTAGGCATTGTCGGCGCATACCTAATCGCGCTTATTATGAATGGCTTTGGAATGACCAATGCGGATGGCTCTGCAATAATAGACTTTTATGGCGCGGCAGAAGCGAGCATAGTTGGTTTGCCGCCATTTATGCTGCCAAGATTCCATATTGCCGCCATTTTGGTTATGATACCATTTGCAATAGCTACCATAGCCGAGCATGTGGGCGATATGGTGGCTCTAAGCACCATCACAGGCGAAGATTTCGTAGAAGAGCCAGGCCTTAGCCGTACCCTTTTAGGTGATGGTGTTGCAAGTATTATCTCTGGCTTTATGGGCGGCCCAGCCAGCACAACATATGGAGAAAACGTAGGCGTTGTGGCTTTGACAAAGGTTTTCAACACGCGTGTTGTTCAGCTTGCGGCTGTTTATGCCATTGTTCTTGGCTTTTCCCCAATGTTTGAGGTGGTTATACGCTCTATCCCTGATGCTATAATTGGCGGCGCATCATTTATGCTATATGGCATGATAGCCGCTGTTGGTATTCGTAATCTTGTTGATAATAAGGTGGATGTAAGCAAAACAAAAAATCTTACGATAATAGCAGTTATGATGGTTGCAGGCTTGGGCTTGCGCTTTGCAAATCCCATAACCTTCACAATAGGCGGAATGGATGTGCCTTTTGGCAGGCTTGGCATAGCTATTGCTGTTGTGCTGGGTGTTGTACTAAATCTTATTTTGCCAGAGGAAAAGGGAGCTAAAGAAGCAAAGTAGATGCATGTATTTCGTAAGGGCGACCACGGGTCGCCCTTTTTGCATGACTTGACAAAATATGCTATAATAAATACTAGCTTGGGCGATTGCGCTGCTGGCAGGGCTTGCTGACTTTCTTCGGAAAGGAGGTGAGGCTCATGATGTCTGATTATGAGACATTTTCGTTGTTGATACGACTTGCAACATTTATGGTGTATCTGTACATATCTTTGTGCAACGAAAATAACCAGCCCCCTCGACAAGGATAAGCTGGTTATTTTCAACCCTTTAAACTAGCAAGCCCTTCCACGCTCAATCGTGGTCAAGCCGAGATATGGCGGATGTTAGAGCATCTGCCATATCTTTTTTGATATACTCTATTATACCACATACCCACCAAACTTGCAACCCAAACTTACGACAAAGACAAATGCCTATTAAGCAAACGCCGCGTGGCAATAATGGTTAAAATGGTAGCTATCACAATCAATGCCACAAAGTATATATCAATATACGGATAATGCCAAGGCAACCAAACCTCGCTAACCACTATGCGTCCATATTGCAAACCAGTAAGTGGGAGATGTATCGAAGTTGTGTGGGTTTCTACAACTACATTGGGGTCAAGATGGCTATATATGTTAAACTCAATTTCTTGCATGCCCCAAGACCTATTTGTAAGTGCAGCAGCACCAAAGGCAAATAATGCCCCAATAATAACGCCAAAAGCAACCCCTTTATTGCCAAAGACCGAATTTCTTAATGTTAAAAGGAAAAGGAGGTAGGCAATGGTCAGAACAGCTACAAGTCCCATATTAAAGATTTGCATAACCATCATTGTATCGAAAGTATTTCTTAAAAGATTACCCAAAGTAACATTTGTATTTGGCATCTGCATAGCAATAATGCAAAGCGATGCAAAAGCGATTATGCCCGCATATGCAAACCAAATGTAAGACACCACGAGCTTAGAAATAAGATGCTTGCTGCGGCATATAGGCAGAGTGAAAGCCAGATAACCCGACTTGCCAAAAAGACCATTTTGGTAGAACATAAAGATTTGCATAACGGCGGCAACGGCAATCGTTACAAAAGCAAGCAAAAACATGAAAAATGCAAGGTCTTGTATCTCATGGGCTATCTCGGGCGAGGACATTATACTGCCCAAAAGAGCAGACATTCCTATGGCAACGGTCCCAAGCACAAAGAAGGTACGCGCGCTATGGGTGAAGTCGTGCTTTATTAGTTTTAGTAGCATTTTTGTTTCCCCTTTCATGTATTCTACGTCAAAGACACGCGTTTTTTCAACAAGTATCTCGTGGCGATAATGGCAATGCCTGCCATAGCCAAAGTCACAGCCACAAGCCATATATCAACAAACACCTCGCGCCCCCACTGCGTTTCACCTATAACAATACGCCCATACTCCAAACCTGTTAGCGGCGGTTGCCATTCCCAATGCGCCCATGTAGTGCCATCAGGATTTATTCCCTCGTTGATAAGGGCGTTAGGTTGCGCTCTGCGTGTCAACATATCCGCTATCCATGTGTAAATACCAACATAAACAAAACCAATAAAGCCAGTCAAAACACCATTTACGCGCCGTCCAAAAAACACAGAATGCGCTAACGTGATGCAGAAAAATAACACGGCTATTGCGCCAAAACCAATAGTGCCAAATTCTATACCAAGCTTAATATTATCCGCACGAAAAAGCCCAAAAACCTCATGGTTTCCAATAAATGGAGACCAAAGATAGATCATTGCCATCATTATTAAGGCAATGCCTATTACGTAAATAAACCAAGTAAAGGCTACAGCAAGCTTAGAGGCAAGTAATGCGCCGCGCCCCACAGGCAATGTCATAGCCATATGCCCCACACGCCCAAACATACCTTTGCGGTAGAATTGTGCGATATGAATAATGGCAGCAACGCCAATAGGAATTATGAGAATACTCTGCAACATGTTCATTATACCAAAATGCCACATTGGCAGACTATTTCTTGCAAGCGGTGCATAACCATCTGCCAACTGGTCAAGATATGCGCTAACTTGCACATATTCCGCCGCGCCAAAGATGATAGCTATGACAATTGCTATAGCCCCAAGTGCGAAAAATAGCTTGGCACTATACATAAAGTCGTGCTTTATTAGCTTAAACAACATTCTTAAACACCTCCCTAAAGAGCTGGTCAAGGGATTGTCCTTTTTCCTCACGTATTTTGTCCACATCATCATGCAGCACAATCTCGCCTTCACGTAGGAAAATAGCCACATCAAGTATAGGCTCAATATCCGCAATTATGTGGGTAGAAAGCAATATAGCTCCTTCGCCGTCGAAGTTCTTTAAAATGGTGTCTATTATAAACTCGCGGCTGGCAGGGTCTACCGCGCCTATGGGTTCATCCAATATGTACAAGCTGGCGCGGCGGCTCATAACAAGCGAAAGCTGTACCTTTTCTTGCATACCACGAGAGAGGGTCTTTATCTTCTTGTTTAGCGGAATTTTCATTGTGGTTAGCATGGTCTCGGCGCGTGCCGCATCGAAGTCTTCATAAAAATCTGCAAAAAACGCTATGGCTTGGCTTACCTTAAACCATGTGGGTATATGCGCCACATCAGGCAGATAAGAGATATTGGCATTTGCTAAAGGTCCAGGCGTATTGCCACCAATAGACACATTGCCGCCGTAATCTGAAAGCAAGCCCATTATAGTTTTGATTATTGTCGTCTTGCCGCTGCCATTTGGGCCAAGAAGCCCAACAATGCTGCCCTTTGGAACATCAAAGCTCACACCCCGCACGGCGTCCGTTTTACCATAGCTTTTTGTAAGATTGTTTATTTCTAGTATTTTATCCATCTCTAATTATCCATCCCTTCGATATAATCTCGTACATATTTTGGTATTTCGGGCTTTGCTATTCCGAAATCCAGCATTTCATCTACAAATTCACTTATAATGCTACTTGGTATGCTCTGGCGCAAAGAGGCTATTTTGGCGGCATCATTTGTAACATAACGCCCCGATGTGCGCTCGGAATATAGATACCCCATCTCTTCTAGCTTTGCCAGGGACTTCTGTATAGTATTAGGATTAACGCCGTAGTACAAAGCCATAACGCGCACGCTTGCCACCTTTTCGCCAGAAGGCATATCGCCTTTGGCTATAGAAGTCAATATGCGGTCTATTATTTGTTGATATATGGGCTGTTTGCTGTCGAAGTTATTTTTCATGCTAAACACTCACCTCCCTATTATGTATTATTGTATTAGTTATATAGTACAGTAATACAATGATTTTGTCAAGCACTTTTTGAAGAAATATGGTATAATTGGAGATGGCTTGGGCGATTGGGCTGCTGGCAGGGCTTGCTGAAACTCCTTTGGAGAGGAGGTGAGACCTATGATGCTATCGGATTACGAAATGATTTCAATATTAATTCGTATTGCAACTTTCGTTGTGTTTGTTTACATAAATATTGACAACGAAAAAAACCAGCCCCCCAAGCAAAGGTAAGCTGGTTGTTTTCGTACAGTTAAACTAGCAAGCCCTTCCACGCTCAATCGTGGTCAAGCCGAGGAATGGTAGATGTTGATGCATCTGCTATTCCTTTTTTGTATACCCCATTATACCACAAAAATACCACCCTTGCAAGTCAAAAATCATTATGATACAATAAAACTACCAAAATAACATTATAAGGGGGATAACCCAAAATGGACATGCGTTGGAGTTTAGATGACCTGTACACATCATTCGAATCTGCCGAGTTTTTAGCTGATTTTGAGTTTGTACAAAAAGACGTGCCAGAATTTGGCAAATGGGCAGAAGAAGCCTTTGCTAGCACCGAAGATGCGGGAGCAAAGATAGAGGCATACCTGACAAGGGTAAACAACAGCAAAAAATTCATGAGATTGTTTGCTTATGCCTCGCTAACACGCTCTGTGGACGAAAGCAATGAGCCAGCAAAGAAGTATTCAGACCTTTTGCGCGTACTGATGGCGGGCATGTCAAAGCCATCCGTGCTATTCAAGACTTTTGTTGCCAAAGTACCAAGTCTGGATGCCCTTATTGAGGCATCACCATTGCTAAAAGAGCACGAATTTATTCTTCGTGAGGCTGTGGCACAAAACAAATATCTGCTTTCTGAAAAGGAAGAGACGGCTATAGCGAAAATGCGCGTTACTGGCTCTTCTGCTTGGGGAGATATGAAAGACATGCTATTAGCTACAATGAAAATACCCGTAACTGTAGAGGGCGAAGAAAAAGTATTGCCGCTTGCCGCCATACGCAATCTGGCATTTAACGCAAATGCCGAAACGCGCAAAGCTGCATATTTTGCGGAAATGAAGGCATACGAAGATGTAGAAAAAGCATCCGCATCTGCCCTAAATGCAATAAAAGGCGAGGTGCTAACGCAAGTAGCTATGCGCGGCTACGATTCGCCAATACATATGACATTGGTGGGCGCACGTATGGAAAAAGGCACGCTAGATGCCATGATATCTTCCATGGAGGATTTCTTGCCATCCTTCCGCCGCTATTTCAAGAAAAAAGCAGAAATGCTAGGACACAAAAATGGTCTGCCTTGGTATGACCTTTTTGCGCCAGCCGCAAAGGTAAAAATGAACTTTAGCTATCAAGAAGCAATGGATTTCTTGCTTGAGCATTTCTATGCCTATTCCCAAGAGCTAGGCGATTTTACAAAGAAGGCTTTTGAAGATAAATGGGTAGATGCCGAGGTGCGCGAAGGCAAGCGCGGCGGTGCTTTTTGCTCTAATCTGCATGTGATTGGTCAAAGCCGCGTTATGTCCAATTTTGACGGCTCTTTCTCCAATGTGTCTACATTGGCGCATGAGTTTGGCCATGCTTACCATGGTCATTGCTTGAAGAATGAAAAATACCTTAACACAGCCTACACCATGCCTATAGCCGAGACTGCATCTACATTCTGCGAGGCTATCATCACAGAAGCGGCAATGGAAAAAGCCAATGGTGACGAGAGATACGCCATTCTAGAGGCGGAACTAAGCCATGCAATGCAAATTATCATAGACATATACTCGCGCTTCTTGTTTGAAAGCCGCTTCTTTGAGGCGCGCAAGGGTGGCTCGCTTTCTGTAGAAGAAATTAATAACCTTATGCTGCAAGCTCAGAAAGATGCTTATGGCGACGGGCTAGACCACGACTGTCTGCATAAATACATGTGGGTAAACAAAGTGCATTATTATTATGCTGAGCGCAATTTCTATAATTTCCCATATGCTTATGGTCAGCTTTTTGCTATGGGTCTGTATGCGCAATATCTTGAAGAAGGCGATAGCTTCCCAGAAAAATATAATAGGCTATTGGCGGCAACAGGCAGCAATTCGCTAGAAACAGTAGGCGATATGGCTGGTATAGATGTGCGTAAGAAAGATTTCTGGACACAATCGCTTAAACTTATTGATGCCAAAGTGGATGAGTTTTGTAAGTGAAATGCTATAACCCCCCCCGCGCCGCAAGCAACGTCATTGCGAGGGCTAAGAGAATTGCGCAGACGGAGATGCATGACCCGAAGCAATCCATTAACGTAATTATCTAATGATGTTAATATTATTGATGATACATTAGGTTACTGCGGGCTAGATATCCCCCATATGTATAATCCTCCCCGCTCTCGTAATGACACCCTTGGAGGCTCTTGGCTACAATAGGATTAATTTCGACACAATTTAACCCCCGCATTAAGCACGCGGGGGTTAAAATTCACAAAACATTATGCCTCTCAATCAGGCTCTATTCATTTCTTAATGGACTAATAGATTTATTTTCTTATAGAATACCTCCTCCTCATAGCTAGTTTTTGTCGTTGACAAA
>WRBK01000038.1 GCA_009784575.1 Defluviitaleaceae bacterium
CTAACTTTTTAGCCTCCCCAGGCCCCTCCCTATTCCCCAACGAAACCGAATTCACCTTGGTATCCATACCAAGCCTAGAAATAATAATGATACTCCAAGACCATACCATACCTGGAGGTATAATGCAGTATATGTCTCAGTAGGAGCTGGTCATACAATGGCTATTAAAAAAGATGGCAGCTTATGGGTTTGGGGTTGTAATAAATATGGTCAGCTAGGCAACGGAAAAACAAAAGGAAGCCGTACCCCTATATGTATTATGAATCTCGTTTTTGCCAATGATTCAAATCCTCTGTTGTTTGCTCGATGGTATATATTATGTGTATCTTATAACCTTCCTGCAATAAATCTTACAAAATACAACCGATAGTTTATTAAGAATAATATCACATTTTGTCAGAATAAACAATTGCAAATACTGCTGCATTAGTCTTGTCTAACTCCTCGTATTTTGTGCTTGACTTTTTTAGTAAAGTGTGGTGCGGGATTATGATGGTTATTCTTCCAACTATCCCTTACGTGCTTCTTCATGCTTATGCTCAGGTATATGACAATACCCGCCAGGGTTTTTCTCCAAATACTTTTGGTGATACTCCTCGGCTTTATAATAATTTTTTAGCGGCAGATTTTCCACCGCTATTGGCTTTTCGTAGGATTTTTGCAGATTTGCCAGCGATGTTGCGATAGCATCTGTCTCATTGGCATTTGTGTAATATATGCCGCTGCGATATTGGTCTCCAATATCCGCCCCTTGGCGGTTTTTCGTTGTGGGGTCTATTATGTTGTAGAAATGCGATAGAAGATTATCAAAGCTAATAACATCGGTATCATAAACCACACGCACAGCCTCCGTAAAGCCCGTATCGCCTTTGCAAACATCCTCGTAGGTTGGGCTTTGGGTATGCCCATTTGCATAGCCCACCTCGGTTTCTATCACACCACCAAGTAGCCCAAGGTATTTTTCCACGCCCCAAAAGCAGCCGCCAGCAAGGTAAATTTCGCTTTTCATTTGTTATCAGCTCCTCTAAATTGTATCTATCTGACACATTTTCATAACATCTAGCGCGGCTTGGTGGCTCTGCGGCGTAACACCAGCGCAACAAGCAGCATTTACAGCGATGGGTATATGCGGCAATGTGTTTTTTATCATTATGGCATTGGATACCACGCAGATATCCGTACAGATGCCCAATATCTCTATGCTCTCAATTTCATTTTGTTTGGATTTAAGAAATTCCACAAGCTCCACAGAGCCAAATACGGGCTTTGTAAAGGTGTTGCCTTTTAGCTCTGGTGCTATTATAGTGTCTGGATGATTTTTCCATGCTACCATTATGGCAGGGTTTATCTCCCAGCCCTCCGTGCCTTCTATACAATGCACCACGGGTAGCTTTTTGCCTTCTGGCGTGGTCAGGTAGTCATCACCATGGGTGTCTTGTGTAAAAAGCACTAGCTCATTTTCGCCGCTTTTTATGCGCGAAGCCACATTATCCACTATGGCTACAGCCTCTGGCGTACCCAGCGCGCCATCTATAAAGTCTTTTTGCATGTCCACTACTATTAGGATTTTCATATAGCCCCCTACGATGTCAGTTCTCTAAATGTCGGCTGTTTTTGCAAAGCAAGCCGAACCACATTGGCTATCTCCAAATCCACGATGCTGTGTACCACTGTTCCCGCGCCCACCATGGTCACAAAGAATATGAAAGTCTCCTGCGTTATAGGTACATTCGTTCCAAAATACAAAAGCATAACGGCCACAAACTCAAAAGCACCATGAATTAGTGCCATAACAAGCGAAAATATGCGCAGGTGCATAAAGGACATATTGAATTTATCAATTTTTTGGAGATACATAGAGCCTAAAACCACAAACACAATATGGCTGGCGGCACGAACAACGATTGTGGGCGGAAAGCCGCCTAAAAAAAAGCCTAGGGTTGTGCCTAGGGTAACGACCAAAGCCACCTTTGGCGATATAAACATAGCAATAAAGATTGCCACATGGCTTGCCAATGTGTATGATGCTGGCTCTATTACTATCCTAAGCGGTGAAACCATGGGTATTAATATACCTATGGCGGTTAGCAATGCGGCGGCAGTTATTTTAAATGTTGCCGTGCGGCGGTTTAGTTTTGGCATGGTCTTCCATCTCCCTTTACATGTGTCTTGACATATGTAAAGTATATAGCTTTAATTTGTTTTTGTCAAGCACTTTATCTAAGGGCAACAGTGCGAAACTGGTTATGCACCGTTGCCAAGCAAAAGCCCCTTTGCCTCCAATGCCTCAATCACCTGCTCATAATGCCCCTTATCACGGCAAGCTATGGAATGCATATGCACGCCACGGTCAGAAAGTTCCAAAAGAAGCTTATCTTGTGAGGATTTTAATCTGCCCATAAAATCATCCACATCTGCACGGGTCTTTAGGTTTAGGCTACCCGTTATCTCGCCATATATGTCATGCTCCACAATCACATTAACCACTGTCGCGCCCAAATCCACTATGGTATACAGCTCATCTTTCGTATCATCAGAGCCATGACAGCTTACAATTTTGCCTATATAGCCAAAGGCGTCATTTGTATTCATGACATATCCGCGTGCCGTAGCCATAATATCATGACCCACAGCGCGCAAAAGAGCCACATCCCCAACGATAACCTGACGGCTAACGCCAAATGTGGTGGCTAGGGTGGTGGCGCTAATGGGTGCTTTTGCGCGGGATATTTTTTCTAGGATTTGGGTTTTGCGTGTGCTCATGGTAATGCTCCTACGATTTATGAATAAGATTATGCGCAATCTCATGCTCTATAGTAGTCGCCTGCCCATGACCAGAATACACAATGGTCTGTGGCGGCAGCTCAAATAGCGACATAAGCGATTTTCTTAACACAGCAAAGTCGCCTGTTGGCAGGTCATAGCGACCATATGATTCATGAAAAAGGCAGTCGCCAGAAAACAAAATGTCGGCATGGGGCAGATAATAACTTAAATGCCCATGGGTATGCCCAGGCGTGGAAAGCACGCGTATCTTGCCGCAAGGCAACTCCAGCTCCTGCTTATCTTCCAAAAAATGGTCGATAGTTGCAGTAATGGGCGGCATACGAAAAAATGCAGTTCCATTCATGTTTTGGTCATTTGCCAGTGCTGCTTCTTTTTTGGAGGTATACACCTCCGTTTTTAATGCCTCGCGCAATTCATCTGATGCGCCTATATGGTCAAGATGCCCATGCGTCAGCAAAATAGCCTTTATGGTTATGCCGCGTTCGGCTATTTTGGCAGATATTTTTGCCGCCTCGCCGCCTGGGTCTATTAGCACACCCTCGCGGGTGGTATCATCGTAGCAGATGTGGGCATTGGTGTGGGCGAAGCCAACGGGTATTGTTAGGGTCATGGTTTTTAGGGTCATAGGAGGTCTCCTTAAATTAGTGTATAGTTGTTTAACTTAAAATGGGCTTCTGCCATCGCTCGCATCGCGCCTGGTGCCGCGCGATGCGAGTTCGACACAAGACCCTTTTTTAAGTAAAAACACTATATCCATGTAAACTGTATGACTTTAAATCTTCACTATTGCGATATTTTCGCCATAAGGAGACACTTGCCCTGTTTCTTCAAAGCCAAGGCTGTGGTAAAGTTTTTGATAAGGGTTGTCAGGCTCGTAAGAGGTGTAGAAAATCTCTGCTTCGCCACAGGGTTTTGTTTTCACTTCTTCAATGATTTTTGTAAGAGCCGCCCTGCCATATCCCTTGCCTTGGTGGTTCTTATCCACCATGAAACGCCAGAAATGGTAGTGGGGCTTGCCTAAGTTGCAATCATCATCGTATTCAGGCATAAAGTAACCATACATCACAAAGCCAACCATCTTATCATTTGCATAAATAGCATAAGCAACGGCATGGCTGCCAAGTCCCCTTGGGCTGTTTGTGACGTATGCGTGCGCTAAACTTTCGGCGTTGTGTGATACAAGCCTTGTTTGTTCTGGTGCTACTTCAAGTTCGATACACTCTTTAACATTGTGGCTTAGTATGGATATTGGTTTAAGTTCTATCAATTTCTTAACCCCCGATAATATAAATTTTCCGCATATACCATATTCATTATGGTATTAAGTATACCCTTTGTTTGGTTATCCAGCTAGTAAAATCATTTCATCACAACTTTGGTGTTTTTGTGACGAAGCTCCCTAACTGCGTTATTTCCGCCCTGCACAGCTTGCATCCTATGTTTTCATTTTGTTCTATTAGGTCAAGCTCATGATAGTGTCAATATAGGGGCATTCAAAACAGAAGCATCGCGAGTGCAATAGCCGAGATTTTATATTATGTTACTCGTAATAACGCTACTTTTAATTTCTAATGTACCGTCACTCTGCTCACCTCATGCACGCCACGCAAGGTAGATAGCTTGTTCGTCACATATTCTAGCTCTTCGCGCCCACCTACATTTATGGCGGCGGTGACAACGGCTTCCTCGCCCACCTCACGCACCTGCATACCTTTTAAGCCCACCTTTAGCTTACTAAGGACTTCTGTTATCTTAGACACCTTCTGCGAAAGCTCCCTGTTGTCGCAGATGATGTTTAGCTCCACATGGAAGTTGTTTTTGATGGCTTTTGCCGCATTCCATTCGGCATCAATAAGGCGCATTGCTTCTATCTCGTTCATATTGATGATATTTTTGCAATCTATTCGGTGTATAGATGCACCGCGCCCGCGGGTGATAAGGGCTACTATTTCATCGCCAGGTACAGCTCCGCAGCATTTGGCAAAGCTAACAGCCACATCACCTTCACCGCGCACTATCACATCGCCCGTGTGTATTTTTTCTGGACGGACGGCGGCAGGCGAGCTATTTATCTCGTCTATAACTTCTTGTATGTCTGGTGCTTCTTCTGGGTTTTTTAGCAAATACTCGGCGCATAGGCGATTTACGATAGTGTTTTCGCTGATAGCTCCTCGCCCCACGGAAGCAAAGAGGGTTTCTATGTCGTGGTAGCTATGTTTATCCAGTATCATTTTTTCGGCTTCGGGCGTTAGCAGCTTGGCTAGCGTTATGCCCTTGCGCTTTGAGGCGGCCTCCAGCATACTCTTGCCCTTGCCTATATTTTCTTCTTTGTCGCTTTTTTTCAGCCATTGTTTTATTTTGCTTTTCGCCTGATTGGTTTTTACCATCTTTAGCCAATCATGTGTTGGCCCTTTTGTTACATTGCTCGTCAGAATTTCTATTTGGTCGCCGCCCTGTATCACATAGTCTAGCGTTTGCATCCTGCCATTTACCTTAGTACCTGTCATGCGTGTACCTACTGCTGTGTGTATGGCAAAAGCAAAGTCTATGCATGTACTGCCTTTTACAAGCTGCCTTGGCTCGCCTTGCGGTGTAAAGCAGTTTACAAACTCGGTGTATACATCCAGCTCATCTTTCAAAGCTTCCATATACTCTTCGTTTTCAGGATTTTCTACATGTAGCTCCAAAATTTGGCGTAACCAAGCCAGCTTTACTTCGCTACCATCGTCACTACCTTCTTTGTTTTCTTTATATTTCCAATGGGCGGCTATACCATATTCCGCTACCCTATGCATCTCCTCTGTGCGTATCTGCGCTTCAAAAAATTCGCCGCCAGGCCCTACCAAAGTATTATGCAAAGATTGGTAGCCATTGCCTTTTGCTACAGCTACATAGTCTTTGAAGCGTTCGGAAACAGGGATAAAGACACTATTAACAGCACCCATAGCGATATAGCATTGGTTTTTATCCTCGGTATTAAGAATAATGCGTACAGCAAAAAGGTCGAAGATTTGGTCTATTTCCAGCTCTTTTTGCTTCATTTTTTTGTAGATAGAAAAGAAATGCTTCGGACGACCCTCAACACGAGCATCCAAGCCATGGTCTTTCATGGCTTTTTTGATTTTTCCAACGATGTCTTCAACATAAATAAGACGTTCGCTGCGTTTCATGTTAATTTTATCTTTAAGTTCAAGATATGCTTCGTTGTTGCAATAGCGAAAGGCAATGTCTTCTATCTCGCGGCGCAAGGTGGAAATACCAAGGCGACCAGCCAAAGGCGCGTAAATATCAAGCGATTCTTGCGCTATGCGCTTTTGTTTATGCTCGGGCATAAAATTAAGCGTTTGCAGATTATGCAACCTGTCCGCAATTTTGATGATAATAACGCGGATGTCATATGCCATAGCAAGAAACATTTTACGGAAATTTTCTGCTTGTTCTTCTTCTCTGCTTGCTTCTCTTCTAATTTTTTTGCCTTGTTCCTTGCCTTTTTCAGATTCGGCTTTATCCAGCTTATCTGCCGCGTATTTTTTAAGCTTTGTTACGCCATCCACAAGATTGGCCACCTCTTCGGAAAAGAGTTTTGCTAGGTCTTGGTAGGTATAGTCGGTATCCTCTATTATATCATGAAGTATGCCAGCCGCTATGGTCTCCCTATCCATCTCCAAATTCGCCAAGATAGTAGCCACAGCAACAGGATGTATAATATATGGCTCGCCAGACTTGCGCTTTTGCCCCTCGTGCGCCTCTCTGGCTAGGTCGTAGGCTTTTGTAACCAGCGTGAAGTCGGTGGATGGATGGTATTTTCTCATGCGCGAAAGCAGGGCGGCAAAAAGCTCGTCGGGGTCGTCAAAACATGCGGCAGGTGCTGGTATTTCAGCCGCTATTAATTGTTTGCAGTTCTCCTGCGTGTTGCCTTGCTCTTGCGATGGCACTAAAGTTGCCGCGCTGTCTAGTAATTTCGGATCTTCTCCAAACATTCTTTCGCCTCCCTTCTATGAACTTTGCATGAATATATTTCTCCATTATACTCCAAAATAAACATGTTTGCAAGTTGTTTTATAGACAAAATTATCGTTTACACATTTTGCTTTATGTGTTATAATTACGATTATACTTACAATTTATAATTCACAATATTCAATCCACACAAAAAGGAGATAACCCCATGGACTTCATATGGAACGAAATACAAGCAGAAGACATAAGACAACAATCCATAAAAGCCATGCAAGGATACTCCTACCAAATAGCAGAC
>WRBK01000039.1 GCA_009784575.1 Defluviitaleaceae bacterium
AAGCGCATTAATGTAAGCGGCAAGGCCTCCTCTGGAAAGCCTACAAGACGTGTTGCGGGGGCAAGGAGAGTGGCGAGAATGTCAAGTGTACCTGAAGCTCGCAAAATACCAACAGCAACCATAAGCCCCACAAGCGTAGGCAATATATTGAAGGTAATCTTCATGCCTTCCATTGCGCCTTCTAAAAAGCTATCATAAACATTGCTTTTTTTTATAAGACCATATGCGACTATGGCGACAATGGTAAGAGGTATCATTAAATCAGATATAAAGAGAATAATGCTCATTTACCAAACACCCGCCGCTCCATAATTTTTGTATAGGCTACTGCAAATACTGTGGATATAAGCGTAGCCAAAAGGCCAGGGCCTATTATTTCGGAAGGGCTTACGGAATTATATTGCGCACGATATGCAAGCACAGAAATTGTGACTATCTGCAAGCTAGACATATTGATTATCATAAACATGCACATTTCGCGAGATGCGGTTTTTTTATCGGGATTTATTTTTTGTAGTTCTTCCATGGCTTTTAGACCTGCTGGCGTCGCTGCCCAGCCCAGTCCTAGTACATTAGCTATTAAATTTGTTGATATATATGTAAGCGCGCGCGAATTTTCTGGCAGGGCAGGGAAGAGGTATCGTAAAAGCGGTCCCATTCTTTTTGAGATGGCCGATATCATGCCTGAATTTTCAGCTACACGCATTAGTCCTGTCCACATTGCCATAATACCTAGCATTGTTATAGCTACCGTTACGGCTTCTGTAGCAGAATCAAGTGCGGCTGGTGTTATGCCTTCCAAATTGCCTGTTAATATACTTACAATAATACCTATTAGTATCATTGCTGCCCAAAGATAATTAAGCATGGCTCGCCTCCGAATTAGTTATTTGCACTACATTGATATACAAGCCTATGCAGTATAGGGCAATAAAAGACTGGCATAATTTGACATTTTATGGGAAAAAATTATATATTTTACATTTTAATTACAAGGGTTGACAAATTCTGCAAGATATTATATAATATTTCCATACAAGAGAAAAAAATAAAATTCTAAGGAGGAAACAAAATGAAATCTACTGGTATTGTAAGAAAGGTTGATGAGTTGGGACGCGTTGTATTGCCAATAGAACTAAGAAAGGTTCTGCATATAGAGGTGCGCGATGCCCTTGAAATTTTTGTTGATGAAGGCAGAATTGTTCTTCAAAAGTATGAGCCAGCCGACATTTTTACAGGCAGTATGGATGATTTGGTTGAATACAAAGGCAAAAGAGTGTCAAAGCAATCCATAATTGAAATGGCTCAGTTAATCGACTTAAATTAAGGTAATTCAATAAAAAAATCGACTATCTCACAGTGATTATGATGATAGTCGTTTTTTCTTTATGATAGTCAATTATTCAACAAAAAATTAATCAAATATTTTACAACTTCTGGCACACTAATGTAATTTGACACTGCAAAATCAAAATACGGATGAGTTGATGCCAAGTAACTCAGTTCCTCATCAAAGACACCAAATGGCTCTAGTTCATGCCATAGTTCGCCTGTAATCCGGGCTAGGTCTGGCAATGCTCCTGCTGCCATATGCACTATAAGCAAGTTCTGATAATCAAGGAAATTTATGGTAGATATTACTATGGTGATATTTGGATACATATCCATAAATGTTCTAAAAGCATCCCTCAAAATGCTGTTATGCTCATAATCATACCATAGCAAGACATCAATGTAAATTTGGCGTGTTGTTTGAGGTGACCAAGTCGAGCGATTTATCAGCACTGTGCTGGTTGTGGCATCCCAATCTACAGAATAGCCCGCGCTCTCCAACAAAGCGCGTATGGGCAACATTGTTCTGCCGTTAATTATCTGTGCAGGAACATCCAATGTGTATACTACACTATTTGTAATGAAGGTGTTGCTACCTATTAAAATAAAGACTTCGCTGCTACCACGCGTCATAGCTACTGCTTGTACTTCTTGATTCCATTCTACATCAAAGCCTAAATGCTCAAAAACTCCACGCACGGGTACAAGGGTGCTGTCGTCTACAATTATGGGTGACTGACCATCAAAATCTACAGCCACGCCATCTATATATACAGATACTTCGGATGCTACCAAAGTCAATGAAGCAGACATAAAAGCGACCACAGATAGCAACAAAACTCCGAATAATTTTTTCATGCTTGCCTCCTCGTATGTTAAAAACCCCCACAAATCTGTGATTTGTGGGGGTTTGAGCGGATGGTGAGGGATTCGAACCCCCGTGGGCTTGCACCCTAACGGTTTTCAAGTTTCTCACCTTCCGAGGAATTTCAAAGAACTGGACAGAATTAAGTATACCATAAAGACGGTAAAAAGCCAAGAGAAATCTTGCTTTTCACCGTCTTTTTTGCGTTTGAGCAGTAACCATGCGGGTTTGCGGTAATCGGCAATTTCGCAAAAATTTTTGCACGTTGGGCAAACATCGGGCAAACATGACCCAAATATGTGCAGCAAAATATGTGCAGCACAAAGAAAACAAAACATCAGTTTTTATGACCAGAATAGCGTCCGCCTACTATTGGCAAATAAAAGAATTTGGAGGACGCTATGCGACAACCAAAATATGAATCGCTTAAAAAGCATTATCCAGAGCATATCAGCCTTGAGCAGTTAAGCAAGATATGCAAGATTGCCAAGCGCAGTGCTAAGTACCTCATTGAACATGGGATTATCCCTGCCACCGACACTGGCAATAAGACGTGGCGGTATAAAATTGCACTCGAAGATGTGATCCGCTACCTGCGCCGCCGTGAGCAAGTGGGCAGCATGATACCGATTGGCGCGGTTTCGTCATGTGTCACACCTAAGACCCGCAAAATGAGCATCCGCAAGTGCTTTGCCCAGTTGGTTGAGCCAGGACAAGAGGCGTATGTGGCAGAGTATTTCAGTTTTATATATACGGATTGTGACGACATTCTCACGACCGTTGACATAGCTGATATGACAGGGCTTGAAAAAAGCACGGTTTTGAGACTGCTGAAGCAAGGCGCTATCAAATCCATTGAAACCTACCCCAAATATCTCATACCCAAGGCATATCTTTTAGATTTCGTAGTTACGCCTAAGTTTATTAACTATCGGACTAACTCGGAACATTTCAAAAAAGTCATGGGAGGGTTTGAAATATGGAAAAATTCAAAGCTGCCGCTATAGCCTATTGCAACCACAACGCAGCAAGGGTAGTTACGCTGGTGGTGATGTCATGTGAGCGATAATGCCAAGCCAAAGTCAAGACTTAAAAACCTTGATGCGCTCTATGAAAATGCCGCTACAATTCCTTCGGAGAATGTGGTGCGCGCTGAAAGGCAAGCCTCTGAGGTTAAACCGCCGCCGCTTAATAGGAAAGAAATAACCTATGAACCCATAAGGCAGCTAACTCCATTCAGAAGCCACCCTTTTCGCTTATATGATGGAGAGCGCCTTGATGACATGGTTGAGAGCATTAGGGTAAATGGCGTGTTTATACCGATTATTGCGCGGCGCATTAATAGCATACTGGAGATACTATCTGGCCACAATCGCGTGGAAGCCTCAAAGGTTGTGGGGCTTGCCGAAATTCCAACCATCATCTTGGAGAATGTGACGGATGCTGCTGCCTTGGTAATTGTAATCGAAACAAATCTGCTTCAGCGTTCATTTTCGGATATGAGCCATTCGGAGAAGGCAGCAGTGC
>WRBK01000040.1 GCA_009784575.1 Defluviitaleaceae bacterium
TAAATGAACTTGAAGCTCAGTACATTGCCTTTGGCAATGCGCCCTACGGGCGGCGGCCTTCTTGCCGCTACATATTGTTCATTTATGAATTTGTTGTTACTGTTTTCAGGTAATATTACTATAAAGAAAGACCAAGCCTTTTTACAAGAAACCCTATAAAATCAACGTTTAGCCAAAGAAAGACCAAAAATGCATGGATGCGGATTTGGTATTTCTTTGGCTAAAAAATAATTATACCATTACCCCCTATCTCCGCATATCCCTCTTCCACTGCGCCCTCCTGCGCTTATTATTAAGCAAAATAACCAAATCTTTGCCAAAAAATAGGATGATATTAATAACAGATGCAATCAAAGCCGCTCTAAGTTGCCATGGAGAGATAATGAAATCATATACCAAAAATGCAACATTTAAAAGGGCAAGCCATTTCATTTTTACAGGTAGTATAAAAAATAAGCGCAACTCAAAATTTGGAAAAAGTAACGCAAAAGCTAAAAAAAGTGATAAATTTAGATAAGTATTTGTAGCAAATCCCGTTATGAACCCTGCCGCAATTGAACCTAGAATGCCGCATAGATAAAACATATTAAACCTAAACGCACCCCATTGCCCCTCAAGAGTCCGCCCTATCATCCAATATAGATAAAGGGCAAAGACGATGAATATTATGCTAAAATTGGGCGGGATGAAAATAAATGTGATGACACGCCAAACCTCGCCCTGCATGACGGCGTTTTGGTCAAACCACAGCAAGCTAACAAGATTAACCTCAGGCATAACGATGCTAAAAGCAAACACAGCCGCCATTGTGCCGACAATATATAGCATAAGGTTTTTGATGGCAAATTTACCTAGCTTGCGCTGTAGTTTTTGTAGAAAGTCGTTTTTGTAATACATAGCATCACCTTTTTAAAGTATTGGTTGTTGGGGGAATGCAGAACCATCCCTCCATGGAGGGGATGTTTTCGGTCGTTTTAGACCGAAAACAGGGGTGGTCATTCTTTGCGGAAAAACGCAAACGCGCTCCTTGTTTGCGTTTTGGAGCAATTGTTTTTGTTATATTATTTTCTTTGCGCAAAAGCCGCCCTACTTGCCCTCGCCCAATTTCATGCTCAGCGCAATCCGCTTTTTCGCTATATCCACAGAAAGCACCCGCACCGTCACCACATCCCCCACGCTAACAGCCTCCAAGGGATGCTTGATAAAACGATTACTTAATTGCGATATATGCACCAGCCCATCCTGATGCACACCAATGTCCACAAATGCGCCAAAGTCTATTACATTGCGTACAGTGCCTTGTAACGTCATGCCCTCTGTTAGGTCTTTCATATCAAGCACATCGCTACGTAGCAGGGGTGGCGGTAGGTCTTCCCTTGGGTCGCGCCCTGGCTTTGCTAGTTCCTTAATAATATCCTTTAGCGTAGGCACGCCAACGGCTAGTTCCTTTGCTATATCCTCAATTCGTGGCGATTTTTCGGCTTGCGCCAAATATTTTTGCGCCACATCATAGGATTCTGGATGTACGCCTGTGTTATCCAGCGGGTTTGTGCCATCAGGTATACGCATAAAGCCCGCGCATTGCTTAAATGTTTTGGGACCCAGCTTTTTGACCTTCAGCAATTCCTTGCGGCTTTCAAACTTGCCATTTTCCTCGCGATATTCTAGGATATTTTTTGCTATGGCAGTGCTAACACCAGCCACATAGGATAGCAGGCTAGGCGATGCCGTGTTAAGGTCAACGCCAACACTGTTTACGCAGTCCTCCACCACGGTAGAAAGCGTGTCACCAAGGCGTTTTTGGTTCATGTCATGTTGGTACTGCCCCACCCCAATGCTTTTTGGGTCTATTTTAACCAGCTCGGCAAGGGGGTCTTGCAATCTGCGCCCAATGGATGCGGCAGAACGCAGGGACACGTCAAAATCAGGAAATTCTTCCGCGGCAAGCGGTGATGCAGAATACACAGATGCGCCCGCCTCGTTTACAATGATATATTGCGCGGTTAGGTCGGTTTCTCGTAATAGCTCCGCCACCACAGCTTCCGTTTCACGCGATGCCGTGCCATTGCCTATGGCTATGATATTTACGCCATGTGTCGTCACCATCTGCGCCAGCTTGCTTTTTGCGGCGGCAGTTTGGTTGCCTATTGTGCAGTACACCACGCCCGTTTCTAACACCTTGCCCGTGTCATTTACCACAGCCAGTTTACAGCCAGTACGAAAGCCAGGGTCTATAGCAAGCACCATGTGCCCCTTTATCGGCGGTTGCAAAAGTAGCTGGCGTAAATTTTCAGAAAACACCTTAATAGCCCCTTCTTCTGCGCGTTCTGTAAGCTCTGTGCGTATTTCACGCTCTACGGCGGGGGCTGTTAGGCGTTTGTAGCTATCTGCTAGTGCATCTTGCATTATTAACAATGTGTTGGGATTATTTTTGATAAACAAATCTTGTAAGCCTGCTATGATGTCATCCGTAGGAGCTTCCAGCGCGACTTTTAGCTGGTTTTCCTTTTCGCCGCGATTAATTGCCAATATGCGATGCCCCGCCATTTTGATAATGGGTTCATGAAATTCCGCATACATATCATATACGCCAGCACGTTTATCCTTATCAAGAGCTTCCTCTGCCTTTTTTGCTATGGATGTACGTATTATGCCCTCTTTTTGGGTCATGTTACGCACCAGCGAGCGGCATAATGGGTCGTCAGAAATGCGCTCCGCTATGATGTCGCTTGCACCCGCCAAAGCTTCCTCCGCCGTTTCTACGCCCTTTTCAGGGTCAACAAACTGTGCGGCAGCGGCATATATATCTGCATCCAGCTCCTGCGCAAAGACAAGCTCCGCCAGCGGCTTTAGCCCCCTTTCTTCGGCTATGGTAGCGCGGGTACGGCGTTTTGGTTTGTATGGGCGGTAAATGTCTTCCACAGCCGTTAGTGTTGCCGCATCGTGCAGGGCGACGGCTATCTCGTCCGTGAGATGTCCATGTTCCTCCAGCGAGCGTAGCACCTGCTCTTTGCGCTCTTCCAAATTGCGCAGATACACCAGCCGCTCATGCAATGCGCGTAACTGCTGGTCATCCATAGACCCCGTCGCCTCTTTGCGGTAGCGGGCAATAAAAGGGATTGTGTTGTCCTCATCAATTAGTTTAACAGTATTTTCCACTTGCCATAATGCCAGCGAAAATTCGTCGGTTAGTGTCTGTATAATATTCATATATTCTCCTAGACTATAAATTTTGCGTTGTGGTATAGTAATATTACCTGAAAACAGTAACAACAAATTCATAAATGAACAATATGTAGCGGCAAGAAGGCCGCCGCCCGTAGGGCGCATTGCCAAAGGCAATGTACTGAGCTTCAAGTTCATTTA
>WRBK01000041.1 GCA_009784575.1 Defluviitaleaceae bacterium
CTACAGCAAGCTGCAACAGCTATGCTAGCACAAGGCAACCAAGCACCACAGTCTATCCTTCAACTTCTAGGCTAATTAATACATACAATAAAATGTATAATAAACACAGGGGCGGCTCTTAGCCGCCCTTTTTGTGTAAAATTGCTTGACACAGCAATGTCAATGTGATACAATTTATTTAGGTGATGCGTTTCACTCACACTAACTTTCTAGTAGGATAAACAAAGCCCCCAAGGTCACAACTTGGGGGCTTTGAACTTAGCTGAATAATTCAACTAAGTTTTTAACGATAATCGTGATTGTTTTTGCGAGTTTCGCAACTCTATGCAAATCACATATGTATCGCTTAGTAAAGATGCGTTTTTTCACTCTCCCACCTCCTCTCAAGTAGGATAGCTACAATTATAGCATAATTTGACACACTCCACAAGCTGATTACCGTATCCGCGATGCTGACATGGCAGCAGAAATGATGAGATTGACACAAGTTAACGTGCTACAACAAGCCATTAGCAAAGCAGCCACGCGCCACGGTCTACCCTTCAACTTCTAGGCTAATTAATACATATAAAATAACCCACACGCATTTTAGGTTCTGATTATCATCTTTCCTAAAGTCCGTATACGCTTTCCCGCTGTGGTTAGCACCACAATCTGCATCGCCGCATTTGGCAAAAATGGTAATACAACAAGCCCAAATGCCGCCGCCATGCTATTTCCCGTCACAAGTGAAAATTGCAAAGCACCCGCCGCAAAGTTTATGGCAAGGGCAAAAACAATGCCGCAAAACAACCATAAATGGCTATCTTTTTTTGCCGCCAAGCCAACAATGGCAGCCATAATAGGAAAAGATAAAATAAAGCCGCCAGATGGCCCAACTATATGAGCAATGCCGCCATTGAATGCCGCAAAAACGGGCGCACCCGCCGCACCAAGAAGCACATAGACGATAATAGCCATTGTGCCATGCTTTGCACCAAGCACAAGACCCGCCAGCATTATCCCCCATGTTTGCAGGGTCTGCGGCACAGGGCCAAGGGGTATGGCTATCTGAGCGCAAATGGCTACAAAAGCGGTGAATATAGCAATGCGGCATAGGTCGCGTATGGACAGCTTATTCTTGGATATCATCATAATTTCACCTCTTAGTAGATTATAAATTGGTTTAGGAAAAAAGTCAATGTGAGACTTGAACAAAGTTGTGATAAATGATAAAATTAAGAAAAGGAGCTGATATAGATGATTTTAAAAGCAATTAAAGACCGCAGAAGCGTGCGCAAGTATTTAGAAACGCCAGTGGAACGCGAAAAAATAGAAGCATTGCTGGAGGCAGCTATGCTGGCACCTTCGGCTTGCAACAGCCGCCCATGGCGTTTTATTGTTATTACAAATCGCGAGACACTTAGCAAGCTCGCCGACAGCCATAATTACGCGAAAATGCTATATAAAGCCCCTGTTGCTATTGTTGTTTGCTCTTTGGCAGATGAGCAGTCGAAAAACGAGATAGCGCAAGGATTTTGGCAACAAGATGCAGGTGCAGCAACACAAAATATCCTGCTACAGGCGCAAGAAATGGGGCTTGCTAGTTGTTGGTGCGGCGTGTATCCCAAGGAACCTATCGTGGATGCTGTACGCAAAATTTTAAGCCTACCTGATGATGAGATTCCATTTAACATAATAGCAATAGGCAAGGCAGAGGATGAGCCAAAGGCGCGTGGGTTTTACGAGGCAGAAAAAGTGCGCTGGCTTGAGTAGTATCATGAAAAAACGAATTATTTCTATTTGCTTAGCATTCTTACTGATTTTTGCAGGACAATCAACAGTTTTTGCCGCGGAATATTCCATAACCATAGGCTCATACAAGCTTTATGGTCGTTTAATTGTGCCACAGAATACCGAAAATCCGCCTGTGGTCATATTCATACATGGCTCCGGTCAATGGAATTACAATTCTGCTTTTGGTGGTATGGCTATGTTTTATGATATGGCGCATGGATTGGCAGAGCATGGCATAGCATCTATACGCTTTAACAAGAGGCATTATCAGCATTCGCCATTGCCATCAGACATCACCATATTTGGCGAAACCATAGATGATGTGTACTATGCCATTGATTTTGCGCTTGCTCATGAGGGGTTAAGCGAGATATTCCTCGTAGGCTTTTCTAATGGCGGCATCGTTGCGCCGCATATAGCTTACGCACGACCAGAGGTTGCAGGCATAATCTCTCTTGCTGGCTCGCCGCGCGGCTTTTTTGAGATTGTAGTATCACAAAGCGACTTTTTGCGTGCCACAGGGGTGGCTAGCGGTTTAGTCATACCTTCTTTTATATCCATCGAGGGGCTTTTGCGCCAAATAATGGCCTTAGATGAGGCGGCAATGCCAGACACCTTTGAGACTTTTAATAATATAGCCATACATTTTGGCTTTCCTATAAGTTTTTTGCGTAGTATGGATAGCTTGAGTATAGCCGACATCATAGACTATGTACAGATTCCCTTTCTAATATTGCAAGGCGAAGAAGATTTGCAGATATATACCGACCAAGACTTTGTAGCATGGCAGGAGCTGCTGCATGACCGAGAAGGTATAACACTTATACTTTACGAAGGGCTTAACCACTTTTTTGCGCCGCATGTACCAGAGCTTGGGTTTAGTCAGAGCCGCGCTAGAGCTTGGGTGGATAAGCAAGTGATTGAGGATATGGCAAAGTGGGTTTTAGGGGTGACACAATAATATTACCCGAAAACAGTAACAGCAAATTCTTGAATGAGCAACGCTTCGATTTCGTTTAAAAATGCAGATGTCAGTTGATGCAGGCATCAACAGCTTGGTTGGTTGGTAAGCAATACGAAAATCCTTGCTACGTAAAAAGCGACTAGTCACTAGCCGCTTGGAGTATTATAATGCTTTAAGTTTTTGGATTACAATATCGTGTTCAGAAGTGACCTCTTTGAGATGCTTCACAGTCTTTTCGATACCTTGCGTAACAGCAAAATCTTCGTTTTGATGATGGATTACACCGTGGACAAGGGTAGTTAGCTCGCCTAGTTCTTGACGTACATCGCCTAGTTCTTGCCTAATCTCAGCCTGACCTTGCTCGAGTTTAGCCTGACCTTGCTCGAGTTTAGCCTGACCTTGCTCGAGTTTAGCCTGACCTTGCTCGAGTTTAGCCTGACCTTGCTCGAGTTTAGCCTGACCTTGCTCGAG